>NZ_JBZEEN010000001.1:0-1107217 GCF_058309975.1 Flavobacterium sp. ST-158
AAAATCTGCTTTTTCATAAAACTATTTTATATATTTGTTTGAAACAAAAACGGAAGTTTTTTCACAGACTGACGTTACCAGCAAATTAACATATAACGAGTTGAAAATATGAAATTTGAATTAAATTTTGATGAAAATATTTATATAAAACAAATGGATTTGCTTCGTGATTTAGCATGGAAAGAAAAAATTGCATATTATAAAAACTCTCATTTTCTTGGTCTAACTTTATTAATAATCGGTTCTCTTATCACTTTTGACAGACCGAGCTTTTTTGGATTTGCATTTATACTTTTTGGATTAGGAATTTTAATCCCATTCATCTATTACTATTTTAAAATAAAATCATCATATAAAGGATTTGAAGAAGTTAAAACTAAAGAAATTGAAGCGTGCCGAAGCATAACTAATTTTACTTATGAATTTACTGAAGAAAGCTTAATTACAAAAGTTCAAGAAACAGAAAGAGTCTTTGAATGGAAAGAATTTAGAACGTATTTAATAAAAGAAGATAACTTGCTTATGATTACAAAAAAATACGAACCTTTAATCTTAGCAGAAGTAGAAGTTGGGGAAGAAAATTTTAAAAAAATATTAGATTTCGTTGAAAATAAAATTATTGTGAAGAAATAATCTGCTGGTAACACACGTCTTGCGCCATTTGCGAATTTAGTGGAATTACCGTTTTTTATCATATCTTCGTTTAGCCGAAAATACTCGTCTTCGTAAGTCGCAAACGGCGCAAGGTGCGAGAACGTTAGCTGTAATAGTAAAGGACAAGAATGCAACGACCAATATTCTACTTCGACAAATTAAAAATTTGGGACAAAGTTACAATGAGTTTGTATGTTCTCATTTCGATTGTTTTATGGTTTTATTTTGACAATTCAACTAGTAATAAAACACAACGAGACATCCTATTTTGGTATGCATTTGGGACACAATTCTTCTTTTATTTTTTCAATTACAAATCACTCCGAAATTTGTCAGTCTATTTTTTTTGGATTATAATCGGAGTAATACATCTATTTATTTATTATCAATTAAAGGACAATGGAATGTTGCAAAATGTTCGCGGACATTCAGCAACAGGACTAAGAAATACTATTATTTTACTTTTACTTTTTCAAGTTTTACGTTTTGTTAGTGCAAGGACTCAAGGACAAGAATTAGTCTGTCCTTCAAAGGGCAGCAGAACAGACCTATTTGACGAAAGACGAGTAACAGTAATTGACTTTATTTTATTTTTTGTTTATTGTGCGACAACTATTATTCTGTTATTTAATGACTAAACGAAAAATAACTACTACAGCTAACACGGGTTTTGCGTCAGGCGGGGTGACGTGCAAACTTGGAGCTTTGTGCTTTTATTCAAGTTCAGTGCTGGTTGACAGTTTTGTGCTCCGAAACCCGCCCGAACGCAAAGCCCGAAACCGTCAGACTGTGAAAAAACCTCGTTTTTTCTTCAAAATATCCCAATTTTAATAATCTCCCATCCAAATAAAGCCTTCCAGAGAGATATGTTCAACAAAGGCTTCAATAAAACGAACGGGATTGTCTAAACTAATCTTGTCTTCAAGACTGATAATTTGTAACTGTTGGCGGGAGATTCCTGAAATGTGTTGCATCCTTAAAAATACGAAAAATCTGCTTTTTCATAAAACTATTTTATATATTTGTTTGAAACAAAAACGGAAGTTTTTTCACAGACTGACGTTAGCGGTAATTGCTCGACAACAACTTTTATTAGAACCCAATTTGAAAAACAAAGCCGTTTACATATCAATAATCATAAGTTTGACTTGTTTGTTCTTTTTAGTTAAAGCTAATATAGAAATTGCCGGAATATATAAAAACGCTGATGGAAAAACCAAAGCATTGTTTGGAATAAGAGAACTGGGTTATTTTTACTCTAAATTTTTATATATAATTCCATTGTTATATTCTTTAGTGACAGCAATCTATTCAACAAAAAATGGAACAACAAAAGCTTCAAAGTTTGCAATTGGACTAGTATTATTTACCATTTTCATGATTTTTGTTGACATATGGAAGTGGTTAATATAGTTTACCGGAAAACGCAACTACCGCTAACAGCGGTTTCACGCAATGGCTCGTTCATCTTTCTTGGAAAATACTCAGGTAATTCAAATTTTGATTATCTTTCGAATATTTATTAAATCGCCGCCACTGCGTGAAGCCGCGGAACGTCAGGCTGTAAAAAACCTCGTTTTTTCTTTAAAATCTCCCCATTTTCATAATCTACAACCCAAATAAAGCCTTCCAGAGAGATATGTTCAACAAAGCCCTCCATAAAATGGACGGGATTGTCCGAAGCTATTTTGTCTTCCAGACTGCTAATTTGGAGCTGATAGCGCGAAATTCCTGTAATGTGTTCCATTCTTAAAAATACGAAAAATCTGCTTTTCTATGAAACTATTTTTTATATTTGTTTGAAACAAAAACGAAAGTTTTTTCACAGACTGACGTTACCTGCAAGCATAACTCAACTATACTATGAAACACCCTTTAAAATGTAAAGAATGTCATGACTACAGATATTTAAAAATATTTGGTGTTAGATGGGAAAAAGACAATAAATCTGTTGGAATTAATGTTCCATTCTATATTTGTCCTACTTGCGGAAGTAAAGATCCTTTACATCCTAAAGAATATTATGATGAACTTGTAGAAGAAGAATATGTAAAACTTAAAGAAGGTGAATTTACTACTATTGAATTCAAATACGAAGGCAAAGAATTTACTAGGTTCTCACATCTTGAGTTTGAATATTCATCTGAAGACTATTACTTAATTCCTGGATTGTATAGAGAATTTGATGAAGGATATCTTTGTCCGGTGTTTTTTGACAAAGATTTACTACTTTATTACAATAATCACCCTGATTATTCAGTAAAACTATATTCATTTTCATCTGGGAATATTTATCATAAAGGAAAATCAATGTTTAGATGGGGCTTTGGAATCAATAGAAATGGAAAAATATTTAAATGGTTAGGTGATTTAAATGAAGATTTCGAAAGCGAAGAAATGAAACCACATTTGAAAAGATTTCAAGCTAGTAATATTGAATCTGATCATGATATATATTCAAAGTTTTATTTAAGTCAAAATCCTTTTAGTCCGGAAGATGCATTTCAAGAATCGGATAATGAAGCTAAAATATTTATCTTAAAAGAAAAACTTGATGATTTATTTTATTCCTTATTTGGTTTCAAATTAACAAAAGTCATCGTAGATGACTTATTTGATTATTACAAACCTCCTATTCTAGAAGAAAAGGAACAAATTTTCAATGCTTATATAAGTCTAAATAAACTTATAGTTGAAAATATACAAACCGATCTTTTAAAAAATAAACTAATAGAAAATACATCTCTTAAAAAAGACGAAATCAAAAAATTTGGGAGTATCAAGACATTAGAAAATTTCTTATCACATGTTTTAAAAATTGAAAATGCTAGTGAAATTATCTCTCCAATTTATGTTTTAAGTGATTTAAGACAATTGCAAGGTCATTTAGCAGATAAAAGTTTTGAAGAAAAGTACACGTTCTGTAAACAAAGATTAGGATTAAAAGAAGAAGCAAGTCATTTCGATGTTTATGAAAAATTAGTAATTAATTTAATTAAACTATACAAAGAATTAATTGAAAGAATAAATGCCAGCAGGTAACAGTGGTTTTGCAAAATTTGGGCTTTAAGGCTTAATTTAAAGTTGGTTTTGTATTTGTAAACTTTGTCTTAAATTTATACTTTTGGGAAAACTCGTCCCAAACTTCGCAAAGCCATGGGACGTTAGCTACCACCCTAAAAAGACGACCAACAAACATTAAAGAAACTATTAAATGCCTAAAGTAATTATCATAGCAGATAGACAAGTTGAAAATATTTGCAGAGATGCAGTAACTTTTGCTAATACTTGCCAAAGTGATTTTGACTTCTACTTGACTCCTCAAATCAACTCTGACAATTCACCATTTTACAGACCGACCTTGGAAGTCTATGACGCTTTGAAATACCTTGAAGAAATCAAAAAGCAGTTTAAATACGAAAGCGAAGACCTTGTTTTGTGTTTCTATAACGGAACTTTGATGGCAACAAGCCATGGACTTTCAAATTTATTTTGTGCAGGCTCTCGATATGACGAAGAATATCCTTGCACAAGTGTCATTTCTTTAAAGTATTTGGGGTGGAACATTTTAGAAGAGAAATATAACTACGAAGTTCAAAAACATTCCATTTTACATTTAATTGTTTGTGGACTTATAGGTTCTTATACTCACTTAACAGCACATAACGATGTTGGATGTCTTTTAGATTTAAACCTGAGACTTACTTCATTTAACCTTAAACTTCAAAAAGGTTACTATTTATGTTCAAAGACCGAATATGGTTGTTATGATAAAATCAAGGACGAAAAATATGGCAACTCAATAATAAGGCTTTGCGAAAAATTCAAAAGCAATAACTATCAAACAATTGTAAACGAAATAATCATGGGAGACAAAATACAAGTTGGAAACATTACCAACAATACTGGACAAATAGCTATCGGGAAAAATATTACCATTTCCACTTCAAAAGATCACAGGAAAGATTTAGCGGATAAAATTGAAGAACTCATTAAAATCATTCGCCAAGAAAATATTCCAGAAGATAGTAAACAAACTATAATTACAAATTTCGATAAAGTAAGAGAAGAAATCCAAGACGAGGAAGAGCCTGACAAATCAAGAATAGCCAAATGGTTGACGAACACTAAAAAAGTTATTGAAAATGTCGTTTTGACACATGAAGCAAGTCAGGCAATAAATTGGATTTACACAGGACTTAATTTTATAGCTCAAAATTTAGGTTGACATGATTGACACAAAAGAAGGGCGAACAGCTAACAGCACATTTTCAATAGGCGGGGTTTCGTTCTCCGCAGACAGTTTTGTGGTAGCCGAAAGTTTGGTTCTCTGCACTGGCATTTGTGCTGAAAATCCCGCCCATCGCAAATCTGCCAAACGTCAGGCTGTGAAAAAACCTCGTTTTTTATTCAAATCTCCCATCCAAATAAAGCCTTTTTAGAAGGCTGTTTTTTTTGTACCAACGTCCAGAGGTTTTCAACAATTAGCTAGTTCCTCTACTATATCAATATTAAAGTTGGGATTGGTTGATTTTTATAGGCTTCTTAACTCCAATTTTGGTGTCGTTCTACTAACTTTTTTCTAATGACCAGGCTAAGACTAGACCGATACATCAATTCTTTCGTATGAATTAAAAAATCATTTTACTGACAACCAATTGGTTATAAAATACAACAAAAATTTATTCGTGATAGTAGGCTTTAGCGTTAGTTTTTTTGCCAAATAAGGCTATATTTGCGACCGCAAAACCTTTTACTACGGGCGTAGTTCAAGGGTAGAATAGCGGTCTCCAAAACCGTTGATGGGGGTTCGAATCCCTCCGCCCGTGCCAAAACAAATGAAAAAGCCGCAAGAAATATTTTCTGCGGCTTTGTTGTTTATGAAAATCAGCTTTTATTTAGGAAATACTTTCTTCAAAAAGCCATCGATGTATTGAATAGTAGGACTAAACCAAGGTTCGAATAAACAAAACGAATGTGGAGAATTTTCAAATTCATGCACTTCCGAATAGATTCCGTTTGCATCCAAAACTTTTCTAAAATCATCCCTGCCGGCATGCATTCGAGCTACAGAACTATTGATAAAAACAAAGGGCGGAGTTTGAGCACCTACATAACTTAAAGGTGAAGCGGCTTCCCAAAGTTTGGGTTGCTCTTTTTTAGAATAGCCAAACCAATAGGTTCCTGCCGAAATATTTTTGCTATCATCCCCTTCTCCTCCTTCAGGATGTACAAAGGATAAGGTTCCGTCAATATCAACAACCGCATTGACTTGAGATTGCGAATCGGAATTGGTTACTATACCCTCAAACAGCGGCATATTCCCGGTAGTTCCCATAAAGGCTGCTATTTCACCACCTGCAGAAAATCCGAGTGCTACAATCTGGTTCGGATTTACATTATACTTTGCCGCATTTATTCGAAGCCAACGTATAGCAGCTTTTATATCGTAAATAGCTGCCGGAAAAAGCGCTTCGGTCGATAGTCGGTACTCAGGAGTAAAACACACATACCCTAAACTAGCTAATTTTTGTGCCATCTGATGGTGTTGTTGCCTGTTACCGGAACGCCAACCTCCACCATGAATAATGATAATTGCTGTTTGTTTTTGCGTTGCATTTTTATCATAAAAAACATCCAATTTCATTTTGCGTTTGCCATAGCTACAATAGGTAATATTGTTTTTTTGCCTTACATTTTCAAAATGCATTTCAGGAACAATGGTAGTATTGGGAAAATATTTCAATGTTTTTTTAAAAGCACTATAGGTTGCATAGGACGTATCTCTTTGCTGTGTTAATCCCTTTAAATATTGCGCATTTAGAGATGATATGAATCCCATGAAACAACAAATAAATAGTGTTTTACACTTGATGCTACTATTTTGCATAAATCTAGTTCTTACAATGATTAATTTAATTCCTTTATATAAATTATGAGTCGTTTCAATTAATCAAAATTAATTTTCAAGTCCCATAGCAATTACTAACGAGGAAATAGAAAATTACGACTAAAACAAATATAAAAAAACATTAATAAACAGAGGCTTACTAATGTTTTAATTCAAAAAAAGATACAATTATTTTAATTCAAATGCTCCAATATCCGGTGCTGTACCTAAAAAAGGAATACCGTCAATTACCACTCCTTTATCAATCAAATCACTTGTAGATTTTAGTTTCATAAAAGTCACATCTGGCAAGCTTCCATCGGTTTTACGCGCTTGAATCAATAAACTGATATCTGTACTTTCAAAATCAGTAGCATCAGTTACAAGACCGTTTTGCCAGCCATTATTAGTCACATCCAAAACATCTGCCTTTACACTGCCGTAAGCTCCAATGGCGCAGGAATTTTTAATGGTTAATTTAGCCAAAGGATTGGTACTGCTGAAATTATAATTATTTCCGTTGCTATAAGCAGCACAATTGTATATTTCAACATTTCCCCTGTTGCTGTTATGATCAAAACCATCGGCTACATTCCCGGCGGCGATACAGTTCTTATAAATTCCGTTGTGTTTTAACAATTTATCATCGCTACCTCCGGTTTTAAATCCATTTCCATCACCGGCTCCTTTAGTTCCATTTTTAAGATAGCCATTTTTAATAGCCCAGCAATTGGTATAGGTAGTCGTAATATTATCGGTTCCTCTTAAATAACCATCCCATCCATCATCCAAATTTTGCCAAGCACGACAACCAATAAACTTATTCCCGGTTCCGGCAGTTAATTTACAAGCAAATCCATCGGCATTTTCAAGTGTAGAATCGGCATTAAAATAAGAATCACAATTAAGAATAGTGTTGTTAGACGCACCGTTATCTATTTGCAGTCCAGTATCTGAACATTCAGAAAAAGAACAAAATTCAATTACATTATTATTTCCTTTTAGCTCTATTCCATTGTCACCCGCTTTATAAATATCAATTGCTTTGATATGAATATAACTTCCGGCAACAATAATTCCTTGATTGGATGAATTTTCAGGCATGGATGAAAAATCCAGTTTGGCACGCGTGCCGTCCATTTGACCTAAAATGGTAATTTCGTTGCCTAAAGACCCAGAAGTGCTTAAGGTAATTTTAGCGTTCATTACATAAGTTCCTCCATTCAAATAGACCGTTTCTCCAGCCTTAACTTTAGACAAAGCAGTCAGTAATTCAGCCGCATTAGACACTGTATAATCGTATGTTGGGGTTATGGCAAATGAAGAAATAGTTATGGTTTTAGTAGCCTTAACTGTATTTTTATCTGAAGCCACAGCCGTAATAGTTAGGGTACCATTTTTAAGAGCGGTAACTAAACCCGTTGAAGAAACGGTAGCCACAGTATTATCTGATGAAGTCCAAACTAAGTTTTTAGAAGTGGCCTCGGCAGGTAAAACTGTTGCCGAAAGTTGCGTTGTGGTTCCGTTAGTGATATCAGCACCCGATAGTACAATTGAGGAAACATAAACAATTGTTTCAGTATCAGTATCTGTTGTTTCTGCATCACTCTTGGAACAAGAAAAAAGAGTAAAAGGAAGCAACACGAGTATTATTAAATATTTCATAGTTGATTTGTTTGATTATGTAAATAGCCTGCTTTTTTAACATTAAAAGAAATGTTAAATTCAAAACAGTTTTATAATTAAAGAGGCATGCACTTGGCACACCTCTTCATAAAAATATAGAATAGACAATTATTTATTTAATCCAACGTGGATCACCAATTACGTTATCTTTTAAAGTTTGATTACTGATGGTGAAATCTCCAGTTGCTGCATTTGTAAATCCTGGATCTGCAACAATGCCTCCTGTATCAATTTTATTACCAGAAATAGTACTATCCATAAAACTTGGAGCGTTAAAATAGTAATTACTAGTATAAATAGGCAAAGTTGTCGTAGACTGATTGGTATAAATTGCAGTCGTATTTGCGATTAAAGTATTTCTTACTGTTGAAGCATTACTATTAAAACGTACGTACAAGATTCTCTTTGGTGCGGATGTATCCGAAACTTTATAGAGTGTACAAGCATCTATTAAAACCGTTGTTGTCAAGCCAGTCCCTGAAAAACCATTTGTAGGTGCAACTGCATCAGCTCTCACAAAATCACGTCCTGTAGAACAAGTATCAAATGTAGAATTCTTTAAAGTAATGTTGGCTACATAAGTATTTCTAAAATCAATAAAGTCGGCACCTGCATTGGTATTTACATTTTTTACAATACTATTATCCACAGTAAATGAATTCACTTTGGAAGTTGCCGCATTTGCCGCAATTAGAGAACGCTCAAAATCGTGAATATAAGAACCTCGAATTAAAATATCTCCGTAATTAGAGCTTGCGCTTGAAATAGTAATAACACTTGCATTTGTAATTCCTGTACCGGTTAAATCTAAATCAATTAAACTTACATTTGATGTCCCGCTAGTTAAAGAAAAAGTAACATTTAACTTTGGCTTATCATAACTTAAATAGCCTTGTATTCTAATAGATTTTGCCAAAGTAATAGTTCCTGATTGCGATGTATAATCTCCAGGTTGTAAAATCAATGTCGAACCAGAAGGAGCGTCAGCAATTTTTTGCAACAAGTCATCTGTAGGATTCACTACTATTTTACTTGCAAGATCAACCCCACTCACAAAAGAAAGTATACCTCTAATTTTTGTCCCGTTATATAAGGTTGCTGTATATGAAGTTTCTCCAACCAATCCTGTTATAGTTGCCACTCCGGCCGCTTTTTCATCTGCAGTAATAGTATGTGTAATATTCCCCGGCATTAATACAATTTGAGTTACATTGCTTCCTGCTGTCCATCGTAAAGTTAGCTGTGTACCTACAATATCTCCATCAGCGATACTCTTAAAAATCTGTTCAGAAAGAGTTGTAGCAGTTATCAAAGACCATTTTGAATCTTCCAATCCTCCAGCACTAACAGCTTTTACTCTAATCGAATATTTGGTTTCTCCTTCAAGTGCAACTGTTACCGGTAATTCTGAAGCTAAGACATTAACCGTTTTATAAATTGTTGAAAAAGTTTCATCGTCAGCGCTAAATTCAACCACATAATGGTCTACATCGTTCTTTGTAGTCCAATTCAACTCAACATTGGTCTGATTTCTAACAATTGCTTTCAAATCTATTGGAGAGAAAGCCCTATCCACTAACAATTCATCTATTACATCCACATTGTAATTGTCACAACTAGCAAACGACAGTATTAAAAAAAGAGATGCTAACAGCCCTTTTACTATATATTTTATTTTGTTCATAATTTCGTCCATTTAATTAATTAACCCCATTATAGCCATAATCATTCACTAATTTACCATTACTAGCCGTAATGAAAACCTGCCAAATAGGCCAAAACTGTCTATCATCCGGATTAACACCTTCTTTGAACAAGTTAATCACTTTTGGTTTTGCCGCTTCATCATCAAACTTCGTCCATACGAAACTAGAATAATCGACACCAGGATTCACTGTTTCCCCTCTGTTTAGTCCATAAATATCAAGGGTTATACCATCTTCTTTATATTTGTAATACAAAGTTGTTGGCACATCGGCATATTCACCAACGCGGTCTTTAAAGTTGGTCATTTTGATTTTAGCCTGTTCTAAATTTGTTTTTAATAAATTCCAACGAATTAAAGCCTGTTTGCGTTCCATTTCACCTGTAAACTCATATTTATGTTCATTTACAATTGCGTTAAACATAGCTTCCTTAGTAGTCAAGGCATTTACATAGGCATCTACTTTTTCAGCCTGAACAGCAGGAGCAAAAGCTCTTTTACGAATTTCTTTTAAATAAGGCGCAGCAGCAGCAGGGCCTTCTAATTCGTTAGCTGTTTCAGCAGCAATTAAAAGCACCTCGGCATAACGCATATAAATTTTATTCACCCCATCATCATTAGTAGAAGTCACCCTTCTGGTCATCCATTCGTAACGGAATTTTCCAAAATACCAAGTATCTGATTTCACCAATTCCTGTTTGGCAATTTCATTCACAGGATTCCCCCATTTATAAGGCACACAGGTTACATCTCTACGGCTATCGGCCTGATCATAATCATAAAAAACCGTTGGAAGCGGTCCTGCTGAACCTCCTCTGGCACCTTGCGCCTGAAATTGATCTACTCCGGAATGTTTTACTGCAAAAGTAAATAGCATACGTCCACGACCAGAAGAAAATGGAATTTCCCAAAGTGATTCTCCTCCAGCTGTTACCACCTCAGCATTATACTTTTTCCATAAAGTTTCAAAAGAGGATTCTAAATGTGCCGTACCACTACTGATAACACTACGACATTCGTCTAATGCTAATTTATACATTTTTGCAACGGAAAGATCTGGATCAGTACTTCTGCGTACCGCATCTGGATACCTTTGAAAACCACTGGCAGCCATCGCTAAACGGGCACGAAATGCTTTAACAAATGCTTTATTTACCTGCTCTACCGATACAGTTCTTGATGATTCATTCGGCCAAGGCACTAAGGTTGCTGCTTCTTCCAAATCAGCAAGCAGTTGTTTGTAAACTACATCACGATTTGATTTGGCTAAATATAAAGTTTCTGTACTGATGGGCTCAAAACGCGCTACAACATCTCCAAAAGCCTTTAATAAATCGGCATAATAAATAGCTCTTAAAGTTAGCGCCTCTCCTAAAAGATACCCCAAATCTGTTCCCGGTTGTGGATTCCCATATAAACGCAATCCACGGATACAAATATTGGCTCTTTCGATTCCAGAATACATAATTCCCCAAGTACTCAAAGAATTTAGATTTGACCCTGGATCAATATTCATAACGGTATTCGTAGGAGTTGCAGCATAATTACTCAATTCAGCTCCAGCATCACCTGCTCCTAAATTAAGATTCCACTCCACATCGGTATTCAAACCATAATAAGGTAAAAAACGTCCTCTGTAAGAGTTCGTTTGTCCAAACTGATCTTTGATTCCATCGACAGCCCCTTTAGCTAAAGTTGCATCCGAAAAAATCACTGACTCATCCAAAGTGGATGTAGATTCTGTATCTAAAAAATCGGAATCCAATTCCTGACAGGAACTAAAAATTCCTGCAATAATTAATCCTGTAATTATTATATATTTTTTCATTTTGAAATGCTGTTTAATTAAAAATTAAGGTTTAATCCTAAAGTTAATTGTCTACTACGAGGAAATGCAGAATAATCTACCCCTGGAGTCAACGGTGTTTTACTTCTTGTTGAAACTTCAGGATCCGGTCCTGAATATTTAGTAATCACAAAAATATTGGTACCCGTTGCGTAAAATCTTAATTTCGCAATTCCCGTTTTAGAAATTAATTTTTCAGGAATTGTATAACCTACGGTAAGATTGTTCAATCTTAAAAAAGAACCATCTTCTACCGCCCAGTCACTAAAAACAAAATTCTTAGAGTAAGGTGACCACATGGTAGTATTAGCATTTAAAGCTTCCAACTCAGCAGGATCGGTTACTAAAGTTCCTGTAGCCGGATCTAAATTTGTCCATCTTTTTCCATCTGCCATTACTGTGCTTAAATTTCGGTATTGTCCATTATCATTAGAAGTGTTGAACTCCACTTTGTTAGCGTTATAGATATTATTCCCAACACTCCAGTTAAAAGCGGCTGAGAAATCAAATCCATAAGCATTCGCATTAATAGTCATCCCTCCAGTGTGTTTTGGCATAGCACTTCCAATAATTTTTCTGTCAGTAGCGGATATTTTATTGTCGGTTGAACCGTCTATGTTTTTTAACTTCATCATACCTGGTCTTAAAACACCTACGATAGCAGTTGCATCGGCAATACCTTCTTTTAAAGTATATTTTCCGGTAGCTGCATCGTAATTAAAATCAGAAACCTCATAACGACCATCGCTAACATAGCCATTCATCATACCTAAAGGCTGACCAATATTTACTATAAAATCATCGGCAATTTGAGTAGAAGCCCAACCTGTATTAGCTATATAATATGGTAAAGTTCCCAAAGAAGTTACTTTGTTTTTATTAACTCCAATATTAAAAGAGAAATTCAAACCATAATCTTTATGATCTAAAGCCACTAAATTTAAAGAAGCCTCAACTCCTCTATTTTGTGTGGAACCAAAATTTCTAAACTGAGATCCATAACCAGAACCTGGAACAGGAAATTCCAACAACAAATCTTTGGTTTTATTATTATACATCTCTAAAGCTCCTGTGATTTTTCCTCTAAACAAATCAAAATCAAGCCCTATATTTTGAGTAACCGTAGTTTCCCATTTCAAATCAGGATTTATCATTGTATTAGGTGCTGCCCAATAATTAGACACATCATTAACATAAGTAGTAGTTTTAGACTGAAACGTTTGAATCGTTTGACCGGAAGGGATATTATTATTCCCTGCCTCACCATAACTCACTCTCAATTTCAAAGCATTAACCCAGGAAACATTTTTCAAAAAGTTTTCTTCATTAATTTTCCAAGCCACAGCTGCTGAAGGGAAATAGCCCCAACGGTTATTTCCTAAAAACTTACTGGAACCATCCATACGATAAGTAGCCGTAAACAAATAACGATCTAGTATATCATAATTTACACGACCAAAAAAAGACAACAATTTATCATCAGGACTGTAATAATTATCGACTGTTAAAGGTGTACCCTGAGAAGTTAAATTTTTAGCTCTTTCAAAATCAAAAGTTTTTGGAAAACCTTGAATTTCACTAGTTACTTCATTAGTATGGGACACTATCATTTCCTCTCCTAAAAGAAGTTTTAATCTATGATTCTCTCCTATCAGGTCTTTAAAATCATAATTTAAAGTATTGGCATTTCTAAAACGTACTCTTTTTTCGTCACTCATCACCAAAGAAGGTAGTCCTTGATTTTCGGCAGACGGTCTGTTATTAGCATAATAAGTAGAACGACCGTAAAAACGATAATCCAGATAATTGTAATTATCCAATCCTAAATCTGATTTAAGCTGAAAATTTTTAAATGTTTTCCAGGCAAAACTTCCTAACATATTGAAATTTTTTCTCAATTGTAAACGCTGATTATCATCCACAGCTACAAAAGGGTTTACCAGATAACTCGATAAAGCTTCATCAGTATTATCCGTAGTTAAACCCGGTAATGGTATTGGAGAGTATCCCACACTATGACGCAAACGAGCATCGGCTGCAGAAACTTCATTTTGCTCATTAGTACCTCCACCATTAATTTGCGTATCCGAATAACGGAAAGTATAATTTAAATCTACTTTATCTCCAGCTTTTGCTTTTAATGCCAAAGAGATGTTATTTCTTTTAAAATTAGAACCCAACATGATGGTCTTTTCATCATAATGCGCATAATTGAAATTGAAATTAACTTTATCCGAACCTCCTCTAATCCCTAAATCGCGGCTTTGTACTTCTCCAGTGCGACCATAAATTTGTTTTTGCCAGTTGTTTCCTTTTAAACCTTTGTATAGATCATAATCTTGCCATGATCCAAAATATTTTTCATAAGAACTCACATCGCTTTTGGCTAATAAAGCATATTCATATTGCCATTTCACATAATCTTCCGGATTTAAAACATCAATAGTTTTAGCTAGATTTTTAATTCCATAAAATGTATTAAAACTTGCCGTGATTTTCCCATCTTTACCTGATTTAGTAGTTACGATAATAACTCCATTAGCTCCTCTTGAACCATAAATAGCTGTAGAAGAAGCATCTTTTAAAACTGTAATATTCTCAATATCAGAAGGTGAAATATCATTGATACTATTTACAGGAAATCCATCTACAATTATTAATGGTGAAGCATCCTGAGTTAAAGATCCACCACCACGAACTCTAATTTTAATATCAGCATCTGGTGAGCCCTCTGCTGAAGCTACCTGTACCCCGGCCAAACGTCCCGTTAAAGTTTCGGCTACATTTGAAATAGGTTGTTTTCTCAAATCGTCTCCTGAAATTGAAACCACTGAACCCGTTAAATCTTTCTTTTTCGTTGTGCCGTAACCAATTACAACAACTTCATTCAGTTTAGCACTTTCGTCTTTTAAAACAACATTCAATGTTTTACTGCCTCCAACAATTTTAGTAAATGTTTCATAACCAATAAATGAAAACACTAATTCACTATTTGCACTATTTACCTTTATCGAATATTTTCCATCAAAATCAGTTTGTACTCCATTTTTAGTTCCTTTCTCAATAATATTTACCCCTGGAATAGGCATATTACTGGCATCGGTAACAACTCCTGTCACCTGAATACCTTGTTCAACTTTTTTTGGGTCTTCGGCAACTGATTCCTTATTGAGGATTTCTTTATTTTTTGTCAATATAATTTGGCGATCGTTGACATTATAAGACACATTAGTCCCTTTAAACAAAACATTTAAAATATCAACAATCTTTTGCTTTTCAACATTGAGGTTTATTTTTCTACTAAGATCAATTTGACTGCTTTCAAACAGAAATCGATATTCAGAAACAGATTCAATTTTGTTGAAAACTTGCTCAACTGTTGCACCTCTAAAATTCAATGACAATTTAGTATTTTGAGAATAACTACTCGCTTGGATTTTTACCAAAGAGACTATCAATAATAGCGTGGTTAATTTCATCTTTAGGCTTATTTTAGGCAAATACGGACTGAGCCATCTCCCGTTAATTATTTTTTTCATACTTTTAGTTCGTTTTAAAATGATTTGATTTCGATACGTCGTTTGAAACACATTACTAAATCGGGAAATACTGGTACTATTTTCCGATTTTTTTTCATGTCCTTCTTCTTAAAAAAATTACACTATTACCTCATATATTGCTGGCTTTTTAAATTAGTTAAAAAAAATAGTTAGTTTATTGTTATTTGTTTTCCTTCTTTTTTAAAGGTAAAACTTTGTATTTTACTCATTGCTGTTAATACATCATCAATGTTTTCAATGTTTTTATTAAAACTTCCATTGAATTTTTTCTCTAATAGTTCTTTCTTATTGTTTTGAATTGTTACATTATAAGAACGTTCTAGTTTTATAATAATATCTTTGAAAGCTGTTTTTCTAAAAACAAGTTCACCTGTCATCCATTCTGTGTAAATTCGGGTATCTACTTTCTCAACTCCTATCGAATTTTCATTATTATTCCAAGTTCCTTTTTCACCAGGAACAAGCATTGTTTTTTCATTTGGCTTAGCTGTACTTGATAAACTAACTGAACCTTCCACT
The DNA here is from genome assembly GCF_058309975.1 of Flavobacterium sp. ST-158. Taxonomy (NCBI): domain Bacteria; kingdom Pseudomonadati; phylum Bacteroidota; class Flavobacteriia; order Flavobacteriales; family Flavobacteriaceae; genus Flavobacterium; species Flavobacterium sp. ST-158. The sequence goes on from NZ_JBZEEN010000001.1 coordinate 15,861, forward strand.
AATACTGTATTAATATCAGCATCTTCTTTATAGGAGCTTACATTGAATTTTGTACCCAAAACTTTGACATCTACTCCTCTTGTTTTAACAATAAACGGATGAGCTTTGTCTTTTGTCACTTCAAAAAAAGCTTCTCCCTCTAATGACACCTCTCTATTATGACCTTTAATAAATTGAACCGGATATTTCAAAGAAGAACCTGCATTCATACTCACTACAGTTCCATCTGATAATGTAACGGTAAAGGTTTTACCATAAGGAATCTTAATTTCGTTATAAACCAATTTATCCATTGATTTTTCGGCACTATAACTAATCTTGTTTTCTTTTTGAGAAACCACAACTCCTCCGTCTTTTTTAATAATTTGTTGTTCCCCATTTGGGCTTAAAACCTGAATATCTCCATTTTCTAAAACCAATTGAATAGCATCATCAGGAATATCCACTGTTGTTTGCTTATTGGTTCTAAATTGAAAAACATAAACCAAACCTAACAAACACAGCAAAATGGCTGCATACTGAAAAACAGTTCTCCAATTAATCACCACCGATTCCTTCTTGGGATTAATTCTTTCTTTTAATTCTTCCCAGTTTTTATCAGCGTCCATTGATTCTGCATACAACAATGCTTTATCAAGTAATTGATTCTTTTCAAGCTCTTTAATTAATTCCTGCTCTTCCTGAGACAACAATTTTAGCTTAGAAGTGTCAACACTTCCATTATTTACTATTTCCTTTAGGATATTAACCAAATTGGGATTTGAATTCATATATATAATTGTATGTTAATTTTATGTTCAGAAAATTTTACTTTAGGGTGACAAGATTATAAAAAAAAATATTTTTTTTTATACATACCTTAAAAAAACAAACTTTTTATTTTATATTTGATACAATGTAATCCATTACAAAAAGAATAAACACTATTTATAGATGTCTATCAATAAAGATTTAAAAATATTCGAGGATTTATACAAAGAGCATTTTGTCTTTTTATCTTTAGTTTCTTTTAACATAACTAAGGATAAGGATGCAGCAAAAGATATTGTGCAAGATTTTTTCATTTACCTATGGGAAAAGGAAAAAGACACTGTCTTTACTATTTCTTTTAAAGCTTATGCGGCAAAAGCAGTTAAGAATTTAAGTCTGCAACACATTGAAAAAATCAAAAAAATCACTTTAGAAAACACTAAAATCATTCTTCCTAATTTTGAAGAACAAGTCATTTTTGAAAAAGCCGAAGAAAATAAAAAATCTAAAATCCACACTTTAGTAGAGCGCATTCCTCAGGCTCGAAGAGAAATTTTCATGTCACATGTAGTAGAAGGACATAGTTATGCAGAAATTGCAGCAATGTATAACATCTCTATCAATACTGTAAAAACTCAAATGAAGAGAGCTTATGCTTTTTTAAGAGAATTTGAAAACACTAGTACCTTAACCATCATTCTCTATTTTTGGTTCAAACATTAAATAGCCATTATCTTTTTTAAAAGAAAATTTAAGATACTTTAAGACTCGGTTTCCTAAGGAGAATTTGCTATGCTTTTACTTTAAAAAAAAGCCAATGAATCTCTATAAAAAAAGCATAGCCTGAAAAATCAGGCTATGCTTTTTACAAAGAAACAATATTATTTTTCTAAATAGTTAATTCACTGTAAAACTGACTATTTGAGAAAAAGAACTACTATTAGCGTCAGAAGTTTTTATCCTCCAATAATACACACCACTAGTAACTGCCACATCAACTTGAGAAACACTAATATTAGTCAACTCGGTTGCTGGAGTTTGCATTCCATCTACTTTATCCAGATACACAGTATATTTCAACTCACTACTATCTGTATCAGCACCCATCCATTTTAAAGTAATTTTACCATCCACAGCCGATACCATTTTATCCTGAATAGGCGTGATTAAATCAGCTGGAAAGGGCGCATAATTAGTAACACTTACCCCAGCAGAAGTATAAAATTTCCAAACCGGACTTGCATTATTAATCTTTCTGGTTCGCTTGTCATCAGATGTTACTTTCCAAGAATACGGAACATTTTTATCCAATGTTACTTTATAAGTTGTCGTTTTAATATCATTCTGGATCAGACGCACTTTATTTGTTTCCAGATTAACCAATGTCAACGTGTAACTATCAGCATCGTCCATAGGCTCCCATTCTAAAGTAACTTCACATTTAGTAGTTGAGATAGAATTTCCTTCGCAAGTAGAATTTTCTAATGGACTAGCCAAATTCAATTCTCCAACTTTAGGAGTTCCTTTTTCATCATTATTATTATCATCATTACTGCAAGCAGTATTTAAAAACAACAATGAAAGAGCAAAATATATTACTAATTTTCTCATTTTTTTACAATTTTAAATGTTTTACTAATTGTTTTTCCTTCTACTTGTACTAAATAAACACCATTTACATAAGAAGACAATTCTAATTGGAAGTTTCTATTTTCAGCAATAGTTTTTGTTGTTTCAAACACTTTATTTCCTAAGATATTGAAAATTTTAACATTTACCTCTGCATCTTCTCCTGCCAAATATACTTCAACCGGACCCGATGTTGGATTAGGGAAATATTGAATTCCTTCAGATAAGAATATCGATTCATTATACACTCCTTGGCACTCTAAATCAGTACTTACCTTCAAAGTATTCAGACCTGGTTTAAGAACTGCATTGTATTCAGAAGCTGTAATCGTTTTATCCACCCCGTTAAGCGATACTTTATAAGTACTTGCTCCACTCAACATTAACTTAATTGTGTTTGAATTTTTAGAAACAAAAGAAGCAACTACAATTTTCTCTGGCTCTTCAATTTTAACTTCATAACACTGTGAGTAATTTGGAATACTTGGCGTTGAAAAACAAACTGTATACATACCTGCTGGTAAATTTTCTATTGTTTTAGTATATCCAGTAGCACTATCTAAAGCCACATTAACTGCATTAATTGTTACCGTATAATTCAATGTATTTTCATTTGAAGCCACAGTAATAGCTCCATTGTCAGATCCATTACAAGTAGCACTGCTCAGCTTTACCGAGAAGGTATTAGCCGGCAAACTAGTAATTGTTTCCAATAATGGGAATGGATCCCAACCATCTGTTCCTTTTGTAAAATTGAAGGTGGTAATATCCGAACCATCTCCTAAAACAGGACTTGACAACACTTTAGACCAACTTACACGATTTCCAGAATTATCAACTCCTGAATCTTCCATTGTTCCATATTCATAGATATTGTCCGATGTTCCGCTTAATGAATTAGACCATCCTTCAGGAGCAATTAATGATAATCCTTCCGAAGCTGTATAATTAGACGTTTCAATTTTAGCCTTATACACCACCACTTCACTAGTATTAGCAGCCCAAGGACGTCCAAAATAACCAGGTTTTGCCCTAAAAGCAGAAGCTGTCTCTACTCCTGGCTCTGCCGAAGTCACCTTACATTCGTATAACAAATATCCTCTTCCGCTACTTTGTTGTGGCGCAGTTAAGTAAGCTGCATCTCCAGCCACATCACTCACGTTCATAGCAAAATCAGTTTTGTAGAACACTGCTGTCATTCCTCCGAAGATATAATCCACAGCTCCCATCATTACTCCCTTGTAAATAGCAACTCTCGAACCTTGGCCTCCATAAAAAGAATCCTGGCGACCCACTACTCTACAATTTTTCAAAATTGTTTTGTCAACTCCGTTTGGTATTGCAATTGCAGCAGCTCTTTCTACAAAACTTCTGTTTTGAACTGCAGTATTTCCGTAATCAGTAGGACGCAAACCTTTATTTCCTACTGCCCACATTACTACTTTGTCCTGAGATTCTTTTTTAGAAATGTATTGGTTAAATGAATTTTCAAAAATAATATTCTCAGCCTCAAAACCATTGGCAGCAATTACCGCTGTAGCATCCCAATAGGAGCCATTGGTAGTACCGCTCACATTTTCGTAAGAATAACTATTATTAGCTTTGTTTACCGCTAAAACATCTGCATTCCATTTGTTATCATTACCCTGACTAAAATAACTATATCCGTATCCATAATAAGATGTGATACGAACTGCATTAGCATCAATATCAACCCCTTTATTTTTCAAAGCAATACTTGGAGTGCTTGAAGCATTTTTGAAAGTTACATTAGGACTTTTTACTACAATCATTTCTTCATAATTCCCTGGATCAATTACCACAGCTACTCTTTGATCAGCAGTACGAACCATTTTTGAAATTGCTTTCAAAGCTGCATTTATAGTTTGATAATCCTTATCCGTTCCAACTGTAATAACCGATTCATAAGGCACAACATCTTCAACCGAAATCTCCGTAAAATAAGTGGTTCCGTTTACAGCAATCGATACCGATCCAGCAGCAGTTCCTGTATATACATATTCTGTTTTCTCTAAAAGCGATGTGCTTCCACTGGAAGAAGTTACAGGATCCCCCCCTTCAATTGTAAAATTAGCAGCGTAATAATACGTAACTATCACTTTTTGATTTGGCTGTACAGGTACAGTTAAAGTGGATCCGGCAGCAGCATTCAAATGACCTTTAGCAATTTCATTGGCAACTGAGCCTGTAAACAACATTCCTTTATAACTGGTGGTTCCATTAGTAATTACTTTATCATCAAATGACCAATTAGTCACCGCTTTAAAGGCTAACTCTTTAGACACTGCCGCATTTGAAATAACTAAATTAGAAGTTAAAGCTAACTCCAGCGGATAATCATCAAGACCTATAGCTGCAACCGAATAAGTTCCGTTTCTTAAACTAATATTGTTAATATCCGTAAAAGTATAACTTACTCCTGCTTCATTACTATTAGTAAACTTCAAACCTAATTTAGATAACTGAGTCGCATCTAAAGTTGGAGCTGTAATAGTAACATTGTATTTAGGTTTCTGCGTAAATGCTACGTCTGCTGTAGTATTAGCAGTAGCCGTAATACTATTTGCTAAAATTTCATATTCATTTACACCTATTCCTGAAATAGTATATTGCACCCCATCCTCTAACTTTACTGAATACTGAGTTGTACTAGTATTTACAACCGGCACTGGCACAAAAGTACTATTTGCCGCTGGGTTAGGAGTATATTTTAAACTTAAAGCAGAAATATCAGAACCCAATCCTGTTACATTACCCGTTACAGTATATAACGTAATTTTTGAAATAGCAATATCATTCACCGTTGCATCAACAGCAACTTCAAAAGTATCACCACTTGTTATCAAGTAACCATTTGCGTTACCAATACTTAAAGCATAATTATATCCTGCTGGCAAGATTACATTATATGCCCCATTAGAAACTACTCCGCTCCAAGTTTTTCCTGCTTCATTTGTAAAATCGACAGTATATCCCGAAGGAATGTCCGCTGCTTTAGTCACATCAATAGAACCAGAAACAGCTACATAGCTCGCAGCTTTTCTAATCACTCGGTAATAACTTGGTTTATTAACCTGATCGTAAATTTTATAAACACCTGCTTGCTTTGCTACAAATTTGTATTCAGTTGTTGTAGTTGTTGTTTCTACAAGGTCAGATTGTACATTAGCATCCGTAAGGTATACAAAATTCAATCTACCTGCGGCGTCAGAATTTGCCACAACAGTCAATTCATCATCTTCCTTAAGATTAAAACTTAAATAACGACCAGCTTGAGCTGAACCATTTACATAAATTCTTCCTGTATAACCCGCAGCAGCACCCGAACCAACATTGGCATCATATCTGGTTAAAGCTGTATTTGAAGTTCTAAGACGATCATTGGTTCCCCCAACCCATCCTAAATCACCAGCTGTAAAAGAAGAGGGCATCACATTAGTTGTACCAGCTGATCCCACAACATAAGTACTAGGGTACCAAGCATTGATTTTAGTCACATCTAAATTATTAGTATACAATTCCGTATCCAACTGCTCACCTCCAAAATCCCAAACATCCATTTTAGATGAAGTTGCTGCTGGTAAAACATCAAATGTTACCGAAATACTTCCTGCCGCATAAGTTGATGTAGCCTCTTGATTTGCAGTAATTGTAGTTGAACCAGCACCTACAATAGTTACCATATTACCACTTATAGTTGCAACATTAGTATTACTACTTGTATAAGTAAAAACACCATCACTATTAGATGTTGGAGCTGTTAATGCAAAAGCTGAATCTCCTACTACCTTATCACCTACTATGAAATTAGAAATTGTTGGAGTTTGAACAACAGTAGCAGCAGTAACTGTTAATGTTGCAGCTATACTACCATCAGTATAAGTAGCTGTTGCAGCCTGATTAGCTGTAATTATTGTTGAACCTGCGCCTACAATGGTTACTGTATTTCCGCTGATAGTTGCCACAGCAGTATTACTACTGGTATAGGTAAACGCACCATCACTGTTAGAAGTTGGTGCTGTCAAAGCAAAATCAGCATTAGCTACCTCTTTATTTGGTACATTAAAATTTGATAATGTTGTAGCTGTTAAAGATACGGAAGATGAAGAAGCCGCTTTTCTGATAACCCTGTAATAACTAGGCTTGCTTAGCTGATCGTAAATCTTATAAACACCTGCTTGTTTCGCAACAAATTTATATTCTGCTGTTGTTGCTGTAGTTTCAACAAGATCTGATTGCACAGCTGCATCAGAAAGATAGACAAAATTCAATCTACCCGCTGCATCAGAATTTGCCACAACAGTTAACTCATCATTTTCTTTAAGATCAAAAGTTAAGTAACGATCCGATTTGGCTCCTGAATTCACATAAATTCTTCCTGTATAACCATCAGTAGCACCTGCCCCTACAGTTGAATCATATCTGGTTAAAGATGTATTTGTGGTTCTAAGACGGTCATTAGTTCCTGCAGTAACCCAGCCTAAATCGCCCGCTGTGAATGATGGAGGCAATACAACAGCTGAAGTTCCCTCAGCAACACCCGAATACCATGCATTAATTGTGCTTACATCTAAATTATTCGTATACAAATTAGCATCCAATTGTTCTGCTCCAAAATCCCAAACATCCATTTTAGATGAAGTTGCTGCCGGTAAAACTACAAATGATACAGCAATAGTTCCTGTTTCATAAGTTGAAGTGGCAGCCTGATTTGCAGTAATTGTAGTTGTACCTGCCCCCACAATGGTTACTGTATTTCCACTGATAGTAGCCACATTAGCATCACTACTGGTATAGGTAAATGCTCCATCACTATTAGATGTAGGAGCTGTCAAAGTAAAAGCAGCATCACCTACTGTTTTGTTTGGAACTGTAAAATCAGAAAATGTTGGCATTGGATTTAAAACCGTTACTCCTGGAGCTACTTCTAAATCTGCAGTGATGCTTCCTGCGGTATAGGTTGAGGTCTCAGCCTGATTTGCAGTAATTGTAGTTGTTCCCGCTCCCACAATAGTCACAGTGCTTCCGCTAATTGTTGCCACACTACTATTACTACTTGTGTAAGTAAATGCTCCATCACTATTAGATGTAGGAGCTGTTAAATTGAATGCAGTATCACCAACTGTTTTATTTGGAACTGCAAAATTAGAAATTGTAGGATTGACTAAAGTTGGCGTGTCATATACTGTTTTTATGTAAAAAAGATTTGCTGTATCTCCTTTTGTAATAGTATATGTTGCAGCTGGAAGAGATGGTATAATAACAATACCCGCAGTTGCTGTGTAAGACACACCATTAACTTTAATTTTTCCCACAAATGTATTATCAAAAACAAGAGTTAAAGTTGAAACTCCAGTTGTAGTATATGCAATCGAAGTTGCAGATTCTATTTTCAATCGAGCCGTTAAATTCAAACCATCATAGTTTTGTGAACCATCAGTTGAATTCATATTTCCTGTAATAGTATAAAAACTGCTTGTTTTTCCTGATACTGTAAAATTATGAATTTCTCCTCCTGTTGTAGTTCCAGGTTGCACGACTGTAATAGTCCCTGAAGCTGTAGCAGGATTTCCGGCAACTCCTGTAGTCGCAATAGAATAAGACACATTGGCTGTTGGTGTACCTGAAATTGTAATTATTTTAGCGGTAGCATCTTTCACAAAAGTAAGTCCTGAAGCAGGCAAACCTGTTACATTAGCATCTGTTGCATCACCACCCCAAGTAAAGACAATTGGAGCTATAGCTGAACCACTTGCTATTGTTTGGCTATTATTATTAGTTGTTGCCACTAAAGTTTGACTTGAAATCACTGATTCTCCCTGAACTGCCACCAAGCTTGTGGTATAATTAGTAACAGCTGCTTTTAATGGATCGTTTACCAAATAAGCTGAATCATCAACACTATTATTAAAAGTCCACTTAAAATCGCCACCGCCCACACGCCCGGCATACTGCATCACTTTAGTTTTAGCATCTGCTGGAGAATCGGGCACTAAGCTGTTCACGTACAAATTAGCATCAGTATCAAAATTATTATAAACATTAGCCCCTGCATAAGATTTGACCGTATTAGGAACTTGTTCGCTTCTCGTTGTTGGAACATAAGCATCAAAATCAATTGTTGAGCTAATTTTTCCTGAAATGTTATACAATGGATTTGTATCTCCATAAGCTACAAATCGCATATCGTTAGTAGCAATATCAGTGTCAAAAGTATTATTGAATGCTTTAATCATCCCCCCATCTTCACCTGAAAAAGTTCCATAATTGTTAGGGTCATTAGCTTGCTTTGTAGCATTCCAAACATCTGTACCTTGCAATGAAATCATCATAGGATGCTTAGCATTACGGTAATAATTATTTTCTACAAATAATGAGGAACCCATTGTAGATCCCGCACCGTATTTTGCAATACCATCGTAATAATTATTGTAAATGTGTGCTGAATAAAAACGTACACGTGGGTGGCGAGAATCAGAATGATCAAACCAGTTGTGGTGATACGTTACATACAAGCCTGAAGTTGTATCTTCACTCAATCCTAAAAGACTGGATTTTCCACAATCCCAAAAATGGTTGTAGGAAAAAGTACAATAAGTTGACGTTTTATTATCTAAGGCTCCATCTCCTTTTACTTGATCGGCGTCACTACCAGCATTCCCATAAAACAAATCATTATTATGAATCCATATATGGTCATTATCCTGCTGCATTCCGATGTCATCTCCAGCAGTACTATTCACATTCATAGTAGCCAGATTTCTCACTTCAATATTAGATGCCGATTTCAATCGCACTCCCCATCCATTACAAACAGCATCGTTTCCAACTCCTTCTATGGTAATAGAAGCAGCTGTATTGTTTTTATTTTCAATTACCATATCACCACCTTCCATTACATCAAAATCGGTAACATTTCCAATTAAACGGACAATTAAAGGACGTGTATCCACTCCTTTTTTAAATCCGTACAAAATATTTTGAATTCCTACACAAGGATTGGTAGTTGCTCCTGTTACATTTAGAGATACTGTATTTTTAGTATTTTCGCTTACATAAACGATTACCGCATTAGCCTTAGGAGTACCATCCATATTGTATCCGCCTGGAATTCGCCCTCCTTGAAAAGCAAATCCGTTACGATCATGAGGTAAAACAGTAAGACTTGAAGTAGTCGATCCCGCTCCCTCAATACCGGAGATAACAGCTTTTACTGTTACCGTGTAGTTTGCTGCAGCAAGTCCCAATACATCGGCACGAAAATAAGTTCCGTAGCTACGAATTAATTGGTTATCAATCTTTTGATTTGTAATTCCATTACCGCTATAATATACATTATAGCTTTGTGCCCCTGAGACGGGTTGCCATTTCACATAAGCAGATTCTAACCATCCCGCAGATTCTGTAATAGTTACTGTTTGCGCGTACATCTGCATGGAGGCAAACAGGATGGTCAAGAAAAGTAAAATTTTTTTCATAATTTTGCTTGGTTTTAAATGATTTAATTTCGATACGTCGTTTGAAACACCTTACTAAATCGGGAAACACTGGTACTGTTTTCCGATTTTTTTATTTGAGTATTTCATTCTTAAAAAAAGACTCAATTCATATATTATTTGGTTTAGTGGTTAGTAAATTGGTTTTAGCTTTTAAACTATCTTATTAAAAAGTAATTATCAATTTGTTTTCAAAAAAACATCTTGCACTTTCAATAAAATTAAATTCTCTTTTTTTTTTAATTTATACATTACAGCAAAGCATTACACTTTTCTTAATTAATCTACTATTTGCAACATGTTAAATATTTGTTATAAAAAAATAGATTTAGGGTGACAGTATCTGTAAAAAATTTTTATTTTTTTTATACATCTTATAAAAAAACCAACTTTTTATTCTATATTTAATGAAATAGAGTTCATTTGAATAGAATACTAATTATTGAAAAATGCCCCTAAGCAAAGATTTAAACACATTTGAAAGCCTGTACAAAGAGCATTTTGTCTTCTTATCTCTTGTTTCATATAACATCACTAAGGATAAAGATGCAGCAAAAGATATTGTACAAGATTATTTTATTTATTTATGGGAAAAAGAAAATGCCGTAAACTTTACTATTTCATTTAAAGCTTACTCAGCAAAAGCGGTGAAAAATTTAAGCCTTCAACATATAGACAAAAACAAAAAAATCACTTTAGAAAACACTAAAATAATTCTTCCTAAATTTGAAGAACAAGAGGTTTTTGAAAAAACAGATGAAAACAAAAAATCCAGACTCCTTGCTTTAGTAGATAAAATCCCTAAAGCGAGAAGAGAAATTTTTATATCACATGTTATAGAAGGACATAGTTATGCAGAAATTGCAGAAACGCATAATATTTCTATAAATACTGTAAAAACTCAAATTAAGAGAGCGTATGCATTTTTAAGAGAACAAGACAAGAACTGCACGATTATTTTGATACTTAGTTTTCTTTTAGAAAATATATTCTAAATGTAATTTCTATTATTTTACAGAGCTGGGAACTCCAATTTTATCACCAATTACAATTTCGTTTACACTAATGTTTTTTGTATTGGTTAAAGTCATTCCGTTTTTAGCCGATTTAACAGTAATAGCATCTAAAACAACATTTTCAACTTTCATTTCTGGAAAACCTTCAATTATAATAGCCGTGTTTGATGCCGATTCACAACTTACATTAGAAATTGAAATATCTGAAATTTTTGAAGGATACCAACCACTACCTTCTCCATGATAATTAGCCGTCATGTAAATACAATCCTCAACCTGATCAAAGGCAATATTTGAAAAATACAAATCCTTCACATATCCACCTCTATCAGAATTTGTTTTTATATAAATTCCTCTTTTTAAATACCCTCTCGTTTTGCAATTATCGACATACACATTGCGCACTCCAGCAGACATTTCGCTACCAATAACTACAGCATGTAATCCTTTGAACTCACAATTTCTAATTACTATATTCTCAGAAGGAGTATTTGAATTAGAACGTCCCTCGTCATCACGTCCTGCTTTTATAGCCACATTATCATCACCATTATCAAACTGAATGTTTTCAATTAAGATATCGCTCGAATATTCAGGATCAATCCCATCATTATTGTTATTTTGAGCATCGTATTTTAAACCTCGAAGGGTAATACTTTTGGATTTTAATAAATGCACACACCAAAAAGGAGAATCTTCAATTTTTACATCTTCAATTAAAATATTTTTCGAATTAAAAAACTGAATCAATTGCGGTCTTAAAAAATGCCCTTTACCAAAAACACGCTCTTTTAAAGGTACATTATTGTGATTCATCTCTCGACTCAACAACTTGTCTTTTTCTTCAAGTGGCTTCCATTTTATCCAAGTATCCTTAGCTTCACCATCAATAATTCCATTTCCTGTAATAGCTACATTTTCTACATTATTGCCATAAATTAGCGGGCTATAATTATAAAGCATAGTTCCTTCCCAGCTGGTTAAAACCAATGGATAATCTTTTGGATTAGAACCAAAACGAATTTTAGCACCCGTTTCTAAATGCAATTCTACGTTACTCACAAAATGGATAGGTCCATTGATGGTATAAACACCTTTAGGAACCACAATAGTCCCTCCCTGTTTTTTAGAACAAGCTTTCATAGCCTTATCAAAAGCTTGTTTACAATTGGTTACCGAATCACCTTTGGCTCCAAAATCAGTAACTTTGATTTTATAATTAGGAATAGAAGGTAACTGAATACGATTCACAATTTTTTCTATTTCAACCGTCTTATCCACAATTTTAGTTTGCGAAAACAACGCATTAAAACATAATAACAAAACGATATAGAAAGAATTGCTTTTCATAATCTAATAATTTATTTGATATGTTTTTTTAAATCTAAATCCGTTTTTTTCAATTCAGAAATGAACAATTTAGATATTTCAGTTGCACCAAGCAATGACAAATGGGTATTGTCATGTTTTTCCGTTTTGTAGAAAGAACTTTCTCCTGCTTCAAAATGCAAATGCAATTTTTTAGAACCTTCCACACCGTAAGACTCTTCTAACAATTCTGTTAAGTATTGTAAGTCAATAAAAGGAACTTTATAATCCGTTGCCACTAATCTCGTTTCCATTGGATATTCGCCATGCGTATCTACTAAAGTACCTTGTTCGTTAAAGTTTCTTCTAACAATAGAAGATAACAGAATAGGAGTTGCCCCTTTAGCACGAGTTTCATTTACAAATCGAATTAAATTCTGGCGATAAGCCGTATGCGGATTGGTATACACACTTGGTTTATTTTCTTTTTGGTCATTATGTCCAAATTGAATCAAAACATAATCTCCTTTTTTCAAGGTTTTCAAAATGGAATCCCAACGATTTTCATTAATAAAACTACGCGTACTACGACCATTTTGAGCTCTATTATCAACCACAACATTGTTATCAAAGAACTGTTGTAAGACCTGTGCCCAACCGTGTTCTGGGTTTTCTGTTGGATTGGATTTATTAGCCATTGTTGAATCGCCAATACCATAAACCGTTATTTTTTGAGCAAATGAAGTCGTTGCTATCAATAAAAAAAGTACTAATTTAATTCTCATCATTTTTTATTTAAAATTTGAATACCATTTTAAGTTTGATTGTGATTCTTCAAGAATCTTTTCTAAAGTATATGCTTTAGCCTCCGTTTTGGTTAATTGGTGCGACCAAGCCACTCTATTTTGTGGTTGAAATCCCGGTCCTGAGCAATTATACTCCGCATAAAAAGAAGCCTTTTCAGCATCAGCTTTAGACCAATTGTTCCAACCTTCTTTTCGAATATGGCTTCCCATTTCGCAATTGATGTACGCCGTTTTTGCATTAATACGCCAAGGTCTTCCTAAATAAACTTCAGTCGCTTTGGCATCAGCAGTTAACTTGCAATTTAAAAACACAAAACCATATTTAGAGGTTTCAGGAGTTGAAGCCGCCGTTACATAAGCATTACTTTTACTATGAATAGTGCAGTTATCAAAAACTGCAGTTGCACTACCAAAGATAAAATCAACCGTACCTTCAATAAAACAATCTTTAAAATATTGCTTGAAACCTTCGCCCGAAGTATATAAAGTATCTTGATTTCCTAAAATATTACAATTAGAAACCACTACTCTATCTGCCACAACTGACAAAGCTATGGCTTGACCAACTGGACCAGCCGTATTTTGAATTGTCAAATTAGCTACCATAAAATCATTTGCTTCTACCAATACTGTAGGAGTTAAAAACGTACTGTTTCTGCCCAAATTTATTTTGCTGAAAAAATCATCATAACTAATAATGGTTTTCTCTTTGCTTTCGCCAATCAACGAAATTTTAGTATTCCATTCCAGAACACGAACTTTTTCATGATAAACGCCATTTTTAACCGTAATAGTAACTCTTTTGTATGGAAAAGAAGGCGAGTTGTAAATTGCATCTTGAATCGTGGTATAATCGCCGCTACCATCTTGAGCAACAATAACATTATAATCATCTTTAGGAGCAACTATACTCACAAGATCTTTTGATAAGGAATTAACAGCAACACTAGCATAAGAACTAGTTCCTGAAACAAAAGCAATGGTAAGAATCCCTATAACTCTAGAAAAAATATTCATTAATTTGTAATTTTATTTATTAAATCTAAACCAGTCTATGGCAACATTTCCAGCATCATTGATTACACCTTCTCTTAATGCCGTGAAACCTATTTTAGCTCCAATCCATTTTCCTTCACGAGATTTGAAATCTTCACCTAAAGCCTGAAACTTTTTCCCATCTAAACTATAAAAGAAACTACAAATGCCACCCTCTTTTACTTTAACCTGAAGGTAAAAAGTATTACTACCTAGCTTCACTGGTTTATTCTCGGTTTCCGTACCTTTTTTATCTGCATTTTTGCATGTAACCTGAGAGATAAACAATTCGCCATTTTGTTGTTTTACTTTTAACATACTATAATCCAATCCCATGATAACCAATCCTGTACTTTCTCCATCAAAACGAGCATTGAAAGTCATCTTAGCTGTAGCTGTAAACTCATTAGCAGGGAATTTTTGCAATAAAAGATTCGGAACATCATACAAGTTAATTGCTTTTTCAGGCATTGGACGACAAAACAGATTAAAATATCCCATAGATGTAGGCATTCCCCAATAGACTTGATAATTAGCATGCCATTGCCATTGTAAACCTAATTTGGGTTCGTTAAAATCATCCGAATCCGGAGGAGTCATGATTGGATAGGTTTTACCAACATTTGGTTTTTTATAAGTAGCCACAGGTTCTCCTATTCCATCTTTGTCTTTGTCGTTTCCAATAACTGGCCAATCATTAACCCATTTCATAGGTTGCAAATGCACAATTCGCCCATAAGCACCTTTATCCTGAAAATGAAAAAACCAATCTTCACCCGTTTGCGTTTGAACCCAAGCCCCTTGATGAGGGCCATTAATAGGAGATTTTCCTTGATCCATTACTTTACGTTTTTCATAAGGACCAAAAATATTTTTAGAACGTAAAACCGTTTGCCAACCTGTAGGAACTCCTCCTGCAGGTGCAAAAATATAATAGTAACCGTTGCGTTTGTAAAACTTTGGCCCTTCAACAGTAGCTTCATCAAAATGCCCGTCTAAAACCATAACAGCATCATCATTAGCCACCGTTCCTTCAGGATTCATCGTACAAACAGCCAATAAACTCTTAGCCCCAGCACGACTTCCTGCAAATGCAAATCCTAAATAAGCTTTGCCATTATCATCCCAAAAAGGAGCTGGATCAATAATTCCATTTCCTGGTTTTACTAAAATTGGTTCTGACCAAAGTCCTTTTGGATCTTTGGTTTTTACCATATAAATTCCATAATCCGGATCCGGATAATAGATATAAAATTCCTCATTATGAAAACGAATACAAGGTGCCCAAACTCCATTTCCATGTTGTGGTTTATCAAAAACATCAAAAGGAAGTTGTTTAGGCAAGGCGTAGTTCACCAATTCCCAGTTGACCATATCCTTAGAATGCAAAATTGGCAAACCTGGAATACAGTTAAAAGAAGAAGCAGTCATATAATAATCATCCCCCACTCTAATAGCATCTGGATCAGAATAATCCGCATGTAAAATAGGATTCTTATAAGTTCCGTCGCCATTATCAGCAACCCAAACTTTAGAATATTCATTTGATTTTTGCGCAACTATTAATTGATTCGAAAAAACAACTAATGCTATTGCGACTGCATTCTTTATAAACTTCATTATATTAGGATAAATGGTTGATTACTATTTGTAATTTAAAAAACTATTATCTGTTTAATTCGATAGCGGCTAAAATAAATGGCCCTGTTGCTTTAGGGTCATTGTCTTTCTTTTTCTCATTTACATAATATTCATAAGAACCATCACGATATGGATTTCCTCCTAAACCAGCTACTTGACAACATTGTGTTAATGTAATACCACCATCAGCATCTACTTTCATTAATTTGGTTGTCAAACCATCAAAAGCATGATTAGCCACTTTTTTAAATTTAGCTGGTAAATAACCTTTGTTTACACCTTTTGCTAAAGCATAAGCAAACATTGAAGAACCAGAAGCTTCAAGGTAATTTCCTTCTCTACCACCCATATCCGTTACTTGATACCACAATCCTGTTTTTTTATCCTGTACTTTTTCTAAAGCAACGGCCAAATCATTTAAATAACCTACTAACTCTTTTTGTTTTGGATGATCTTTTGGAAAGTTATCCAATACGTCCACTAAAGCCATTGCATACCAACCTAAAGCGCGAGACCAGAAATTAGGTGACTTCCCTGTAACTTTATCAGCCCAAGGCATCATTTTACTTTCATCCCAAGCGTGGTATAACAATCCTGTTTTAGGGTCTTTATCATTAGCTTGAATCAATTCAAATTGTTTTGCTACATCATTTAAGTTTTTACCATTTTCAAACTTAGCTGTGTATTCAGCATAAAAAGGTTGTCCCATATACAAACCGTCCAACCACATTTGGTTTGGATAGATTTTTTTGTGCCAAAAACCACCACTTGGAGTTCTTGGTTGTCCATCCAGTTGTTTTCTTATGGTTTGCATAGCTACTAGATACTTATTTTCATGTGTTCTCTCATAAATGGCAAATAAAATATTGGTAGCCACAACCATGTCAATATTATATTTATCGGCATCATAAGTAGCAATGTTACCATTCTCATCAATTAAAGCGTCAGCATAGCCTTTTACATAATTATAATATTTTTCATCTTTTGTTTTTTTATACAATTCTTCAATAGAACTCAACACTAATCCATGCACATAATCCCATTTTGGAGTTGTTCTATCATCTATTTCATAAGCATTAGGATGACGCATCATTAAAGTTAAAGCCATTCTTTCTGACCATTTCAACTTGGAAGAATTTAAATCTTTATTAGGCGATTGCGATTTACAACTTGTAAAACCCAAAGTTCCTATTAAAACAAAAGTGAATATTAATTGCTTTGCTTTCATTATTTTATATTTTTATATTAGTATTATTTATTTGAATTAGTTTTTAGGACTTTCCATTTTTTTTCCGTTGATATAAGTATTTATCAACTGAAGATTATTTACATTTTCAATAGAAAATGCCTCTTTTACTTTATCGATGGTTACATTTTTAAAAGTTACATTTTCAATAGGCAACTCTTTATATCCTTTAGCTAAAATACCATATTTACCACCATCTTTAACTTTTACATTCTCTAAAGTAACATTTTTAACCTGCGGAATAAAATTACCCGTTTGATTTCCATATACATTATAAAACATATTGATTCTTAAAACAGATTCCTTAACCTGGCCTACTTCAATATTTCTAACAAACACATTTTCTACAATGCCACCTCTTCTTGAATTGGATTTAATACGAATAGCTCTGTCTAAATTAGGGCTGTCCATTTCACAATTTTCAACAAATACATTTTTTATACCACCTGTCATTTCACTTCCCATAACAACTCCTCCGTGACCATCAAGCATTTTGCAGTCTCTTACAATGATGTTTTCACTTTTCATCGCTACTCGTCTACCATCTCCATCTTTACCCGCTTTAATTGCAATACAATCATCTCCAGTATTAAATGAACAATTTTTTATAATAACGTTTTTAGAATATTCAGGATCACAACCATCATTATTAGGCCCATGGCTTTCCACAGTAACACCATCTACAGTTACATTAGTTGATTTCATTGGATGAATTACCCAAAAAGGAGCATTTATAATCTTAACATCTTTGATCATAGCATCAGTACAACCAAAAAACTCCACAAAACTTGGTCTTAAATAAGAACCTTCACCATAAATTCTTTCTTCTACTGGAACATTTTGCTCCCCAGAATCTACAAGTCTAACACGGTTTTGAGGGTCATTCTGATTTCCTTTCCCTTCAGACCATCCGTATTTTGTAGCACCACACCAGTACCACCAATTTTCATTATTAGCCTGACCATTTAAAATCCCTTTTCCAGTAACTGCAATATTTTTTTTATTGTAAGCATACACCAATGGCGAATGATTCATACATTCTGTACCTTCAAAAGTAGTTCTTACCAATGGATAATCAGAAGATTTAGTGCTAAACAAAATTTCAGCACCATCTTCTAAATGAAGATTTACGTTATTATCTAAATGAATTGGACCTGTTAAAAATTTACCTGCGGGAACAACAACTCTTCCTCCTCCGTTTTTAGTACAGGCTTCAATGGCTTTCTTAAACGCTTCTGAATTATTAGCTACTCCACCACTTTTTGCACCATAATCAACAATATTATAGTTTTTATTAGCAAAAGTTGGTACAACCACCTCTTTTTCAATTTGTTCTTTTACTTTCCAAGGATTTGCTAAAACATCAGTTCCTTTTTGAGTAGCACAATTAAAAAAAATAACTGATAAAACGGTAACAGAAAAACAGGAAAGCGATTTGTAAATTTTATTTTTCATTGATAAAAATTAAATAATTTTAAATTTAGTTTCAAAAAAGCCAATTGAAATGAATGCTGTTTCATTAAAAAAGCAAAATTAATGCAATCGATTACACAAAGCTAGATATATTTTTTTATAAAACTATAAAATTCATCTTAAAAAAACAGATATAAACAAAAAAAAGATGTTTTATTTCAATTAAAAGAAAAATTAGTAGTTTATGTATAAAATTCTGTAAAAAAAGCTATTAAAATAAGCTAAAAAAGTACTTTATATACCAAATTTGCATGAATATAAGTTCTAAACAAATAATTATATAAAAAAATATATTATTTTTACCCGAATAGACTAATTATAATGAATGAAAAAACAACAATATATGACATTGCTAAAGAGCTAAACATAACTGCTGCAACTGTTTCAAGAGCTCTAAATAATAATCCTAAAATTAGTCAAAGCACTCGTCAATTGGTTCTCGAAACTGCTAATAGGATGAACTATAAGCAAAACAGATTGGCACTAGCTCTAAGAAGTGGAAAAAGTAATAATGTTGGAGTTATTGTACCGCGCATTAACACCAATTTTTTTGCTTCGGTAATTAGAGGTATCGAAGAAGGATTACACCCTGAAGGTTACCAAGTAATTATATGTCAAACCCATGAAGATGAAAACAGAGAAATTGAAAACGTCAATACTTTATTAAATGCCCAAGTTGATGGTATTTTAATGTCGATATCGAATCTTCCAAAGGAAAACAACCACTATATTGAACGCGTAATTCAGAAAAACATTCCTCTAATTTTCTTTGACAGAAAAAAAGAAATGGACAACGTAAGCTCAGTAACCATTGATGACTACCAAGCTTCTTATCAAACTACGCAACATCTTATTGAACAAGGATGTGATAGAATTGCTTATTTTTCCGGAGATCGTTCCTTAGAAATTTACGAAGATCGCTACAGAGGTTACGAACAAGCTTTACTTGACAATAATATTGCTATAAATGAAGATTATATCATCAACATAAAAAGTAATGTTACCGAAGGAAGAGATGCCGTTGAAAAATTATTAGCATTAAAAAATCCACCAAATGCTATTTTTTCCACTAGTGATTTTGCCGCTTTAGGAGCCATCCAAAAACTTAAAGAACACGGAATTAAAATTCCAGAAGATTTTTGTGTTTTTGGTTTTGGAAATGAACCCTTTACTAAATTCATGGAATTATCTATTTCTTCAGTTGACCAATCTCCTTTAGAAATGGGAAAAATGGCCGCTCAGGTATTTTTAGATAAGATTAATAATCGCGTAACTAAAAAATCTGAAAATAAGGTTGTGATTATGCCTAAACTACTTATTCGTCAGTCTTCAACAAGGATTACAAATAATTAAAAAAAGGGAGGCATTAAAATAAACACCTCCCTTTTTAACTAAAAACAAAATCTAAAAACAATCTTTATAAAGATACTCCTCGTTTCCAAGGAATAAAGTCATTTTGGTTTAATATAGCAGCCTTAGTTTTTACATCACCACTAGCCACTTTTATAATAAATTCTAACATTTCGTCAGCTGTTTCTTCAATCGATTTATCACCTGTGATAATTCCACCTGTATTAAAATCGATAATATCAGACATTTTTTGAGCTAATTGCGTGTTAGACGATACTTTTACAACCGGTGCAATTGGATTTCCTGTTGGAGTCCCTAAACCTGTTGTAAACAATACCATATTAGCACCTGATCCTACCATTGCAGTAGTACACTCCACGTCATTTCCTGGAGTACATAATAATGTAAATCCTGGCTCATTGATATACTCACCATAATCATACACTCCTACAATAGGTGAAGTTCCTCCTTTTTTAGAAGCACCTGCTGATTTCATAGCGTCAGTAATCAAACCGTCTTTGATGTTACCTGGAGAAGGATTCATGTCAAATCCGGAACCTGCATCAACAACTGTTTTTTCATACCATTTCATTAATTCTAAGAAACGTTTTCCGTCTTTATCATCTACACAACGGTTTACTAATTCTTGCTCCACACCACATAATTCTGGGAATTCAGAAAGAATAGTAGTTCCTCCTAGAGCTACTAATTTATCTGATAATACTCCTAATGTTGGGTTAGCAGAAATTCCAGAGAATCCATCAGAACCACCACACTCTAATCCAATTCTTAATTTAGATAATGGAGCTGGAGTTCTCTTAATTTCATTTGCTTTTTTGATAGCTTCAAACGAATCTTTCACTACACTGTTCAACATCGCTTCGATAGTACCAATAGATTGTTGGTCGTAGATCAAAACTGGTTTTTGATTATTTGGGTTAATCGCTTCTAAAGCCTCCTTAAAGATTGAAATTTGTAAGTTTTGACAACCTAAACTCAATACAGTAGCTCCAGCAACGTTAGGATTATTCACATATCCAGCTAATAATTTAGCTAAACTATGAGCATCCTGACGAATTCCACCACAACCACCTTGGTGCGTGATGAATTTCACTTCAATATTATTGAACAATTCAGCATCATTTGAAGCTGCTTCGTTACCAGCACCACCAGTTTCAGATTTTACTAATGAACGCAATAACAATTGGTAATCGTTTTCTTTTGGTTTCATTAATTCTTTCTCAAAAATATCTTTTAAGATTTCGATATTCCTGTTTTCACAAAAAACCAATGGGAAAAACAACCATACATTTTCAGTACCTACTTGACCATCTGCACGTTGGTACCCCATGAAAGTTTTATCTTTCCATTTATCCACATTAGGAACTTCCCAACCAATAGTATCTGTTTTACCAGTTACTTTAGCACTTTCGTGTTTTACATTAAGAGTAGTAATAACATCTCCTTTTGCAATTTTTTGGTTTGCTTTCCCAACGATTACACCATACATATAAATTTTGTCTCCAGATTCAAAATCTTTCATCGCAATTTTATGCTTCATTTTAGTATCTGATATTACTAAAACATCTTCTCCCTCAAATGGAATAGTTTCTCCAGCAACTAGGTCAACTAGAGCTACAGCTACATTATCCGAAGGATCTACTTTTATTAATTTCTTTTGCATCTTACACTTGATTTTTTTGTTCTTTTAGTTTTTCTTAGAAAAATTGATAAACCCTTGCTCAATCCCATTGGTTTCAATTTCATTTAATGCAAGCACTAAAGCTTGTGATAAACCGTCTACTTTATTTAAGTCTTGATCCCAGAAATCGGTATTAGCTAAAACTGTAGCTACAACTGATTCTAAATTCCCTAATTCCCATGCTTTTTTGAATGCTTCCACTAATTCAGGAGTATCTTTTACTGGTAGAGCCTCATTATTCCAATTTCCTTTATAAAATTGGATTAAACAAGCTAATGAAAAAGTCAAACTAGTTGGAAGTTCTTTTTTGGCATTATAATATCCTAATAAACTAGGCAATACTCTTACTTTGAATTTTGAAATTGAATTTAAAGCAATATCAGCTAAAGCATGTTTGATAAATGGATTTTTAAAACGATCCATAACTTCTTCAGCATAAGCCGTAATTTCATTTTTATCCATCGGAAGCGTTTCGCTGATTTCACTGATAACGCTATCAACAAATGGTCCGGTAAAATCACCATTAACTGTTTCCATAACTAATTTGTTACCAAATAAAAGTGAAACAGGAACCATAGCAGTATGCGCACCATTCAAAATACGCACTTTGATCATTTTGAAAGGACGAATATCATCAACAATCTTCACATTTAAATCCGTTTTATGGAATGGTAATTTTGCTTTTAAATCCTCACCCCCTTCAATAGCCCAAAGGAAAAATGGTTCAGCAGCAACAATTAAATTGTCTTGATAATCTAATTTACCATTGTATTCTTCAATATTAGCTCTTGGGTATCCAGGAACAATTCTGTCAACTAAAGTACTGTGGTACGTACAAGCCTCTGAAACCCAAGTTACAAATGCTTCTTCCAACTTCCATAATTCACAATATTGCAAGATACATTTTTTCAAAGCTTCTGAATTGTAATCAATTAATTCACAAGGTATGATAGTAACCGCTTTAGAAGCATCACCATTGAAATGCTTGAATCTTTCGTATAATAAAACCGTCAATTTTGCAGGAAATGAAGTTGGTGGTTGCATATCCGGAGCATCAGTTGCAACGAATTCAATTCCAGCTTCAGTCGTATTTGAAACAATAAATTGAAGTTCCTCTTCTTTAGCTAAAGCTAAATAATCAGCAAAATCAGTATAAGGATTGATTCCTTTAACAACATTAGTAATTAACTGAATATCTTCTATTTTTTCTCCTTTTTTGATTCCATTCATAAACAAAGTATAAAGACCATCTTGGTCATTAATCATGTTTACCATACCAGCCGCCAAAGGCTGAACCATTGCAATACCAGCATTAAAATCAACTTCATTGTTTAATCTTTGAAAAGCGTAATCAACAAAAGCTCTTAAGAAGTTACCTTCACCAAATTGAACTACTTTTATTGGGTTTAATTTTTCTAATCCCTGACTTTTTCTGTTTAATTTTTCCATTACCTCAGACATAATTGGTTGTATACTTTTTTATTTTTTTATTTTTTTCGTAAATCAGCAATAGTTGCTATCGTTTCTTTCACTTTTTGAGCTAAACCAGCGTAATCTTTACTTTGTAAAACAGCAGCAGAGATTAATTGTGAACCAATTCCAACGCAGTAAGCACCAGCATCAAACCAAGATTTCAGGTTATCTCTTTCTGTAGAAACTCCTCCTGTAGGCATAATGTTAGTCCAAGGACATGGTCCCTTTACTCCTTTAATGAATTGTGGTCCATAAATTTCTCCTGGGAACAATTTTACAATTTCGCAACCCAATTCTTCGGCTCTTGCAATCTCAGACAAAGTACCACAACCTGGAGACCATAATACTTTTCTACGATTACAAGCAATAGCAATATCTTCTCTAAAAACAGGAGTAACGATAAAATTAGCACCTAATTGCATATACAATGAAGCAGCAGCAGCATCTGTTACTGAACCTACTCCCATTATCATTCCTGGTAATTCTTTGATAGCATATTTAGTCAATTCAGCAAAAACTTCATGAGCGAAATCACCTCTTGCAGTAAATTCCATCAAACGTGCACCACCATCATAACAAGCTTTCAGAACATTTTTACTTAATTCCAAATCATTACTAAAAAACAAAGGAATCATCCCTGTTTCTTTCATTGCAGTTGCAACTTCTATACGTGTAAATTGAGCCATTTTATCTTTTTTTATCTTGAAACCTTACCTGTGAAATCTCCATCAAGTAACTTTTCAATTTCATTTTTAGTAATTAAATTATAATCTCCGTAAATCGTGTGTTTCAAACAACAAGCAGCAACAGCAAAGTTTAAGGCTCTTTGTTTATCCAAAGGTTCTTCATTTAATCCGTAGATTAATCCCCCCATGAATGCATCACCACTACCTACTCTATCTACAACTGGAGTTACTTCTTGAACTGCAGCTTTGAACACTTCTTTTCCATCATAAAGAATTCCTCCAATACGTTGGTGAGAAGCACTTACCGAATAACGTAAAGTAGTTGCCATGTATTTCAATTCAGGACACAACTTGAAAACAGCATCATAAACAGCTGGTAAAGTTTCTGGCTTTTGATAATCAGGATCTACTTTATCTAAACCTAACATGAAGTTAGCCGTATCAATATCTCCTAAGATGATATTACTATATTTTAACATTTCGGGCATAACGTCTTTAGGTTGTTTGCCATAATTCCACAATTTTGAACGGTAATTCAAATCAGTAGAAATAGTTAAACCTAATTCGTGTGCTACTTTAATAGCTTCAAAACAGGCTTCGGCAGCCGTTTCAGACAGCGCTGGAGTAATTCCGCTCCAGTGAAACCAAGTAGCATCTTTTAAGATTTCTTTCCAGTCAAATTCTCCTTTTTTCAAAGTAGACATTGAACTGTTTGCTCTATCATAAATTACATTACTGGCGCGAGTACTAGTTCCTGTTTCAAGAAAATAAATCCCTAAACGATCGCCACCTTTCATTACATTATGACAATCTACATCTAGTTTGCGCATTTCATGAATAGCACAATTTCCTAATTCATTATTAGGAACTTTAGTAACAAATTCTGCTTTCATCCCGTAATTTACAAGCGAAACAGCTACATTAAATTCTCCCCCACCATAGGTTGCTTTATACGATTCAGCTTGAGAAAACCTCAAATGCCTGTCAGTAGATAAACGCAGTAGAATTTCTCCAAAAGTGACTACTTTTTTCAAATGAAAAATATTTATAAATTATACTTTAGTTATTTTATTAGCCTTTTACTGGAAATTTAAAATATTCCTTAGCATTACCATAGCTAATGTCCGAAACCATTTTACCAATCCATTCCATTTCAGAAGCAGGCAATTCACCTCTTTTGATTTCATCTCCTAAAAGATTACAAAGAATACGTCTGAAATATTCGTGTCTTGGAAAAGACAAGAAACTTCTAGAATCGGTTAACATCCCTACAAAACAGCTAATTAAACTCATGTTAGACAAAGCGTTTAATTGTTTTGTCATTCCGTCTTTTTGATCTAAGAACCACCATCCAGATCCAAATTGTACTTTACCTCTAACACTTCCGTCGTTAAAATTACCAATCATAGTAGCCATAACTTCGTTGTCAGCAGGGTTCAAGTTGTAGATAATTGTTTTAGTCAATTTATCTTTACTATCCAATGCATTCAAGAACGCAGATAGTTTTTGAGCTTGTGGGTAATCACCAATAGAATCCCAACCTGTATCAGGACCTAAGATACGGTGCATACGTGCATTATTATTTCTTAAAGCTCCTAAGTGAAATTGTTGCACCCATCCAAATTCATGGTAAGTTTCACATAAAAACACTAAGATAGCACTTTGAAATTTCAAAGCTTCCTCATTACTGATGGCTTGGTTTTCTCTTTTCTTTTTGAAAATAGCAACCACTTCACTTTCAGTATAGTTTTCAAAATAAATTTGATCTAATCCATGGTCACAAAGTTGACAACCATTAGCATTAAAATACTCAATTCTATTTCTTAATGCTGCGCATAAGTCAGCATAGGTATTAATTTCGATAGATGCTTTTTGACCTAACACATCAAGGTACTCATTATATCCGTCATTTGCAATTAAAATTGCTTTATCAGGTCTAAAAGCTGTACTTACCGTAGTTTTAAAATCACTTTTAGCTAATTGCTCATGAAAATTTAAACTATCAATTGGGTCTTCAGTAGTACAAACTAATTCAGCATTTACTTTACGCAACAAGTTTCTGGTACTGTATTCAGCAGAATTTACCTTAGCCGAAGTTTCATCGTAAATTCTTTCTGCTGATTTTTCGTTTAATAAATCCGTAATATCAAAATAACGAGCTAACTCTAGGTGTGTCCAGTGATACAAAGGATTACGCATAGTGTAAGGAACTGTTTTTGCCCAGTTCAAAAACTTATCTTTATCAGAACCATTACCCGTAACAAATTGTTCATTAATCCCTAATGTACGCATTGCACGCCATTTGTAGTGATCTCCTTTAATCCACACATCAGTGATATTGTTAAAGATTTTATCTTCGGCAATAAACTGAGGATTCAAGTGATTATGGTAATCAATAATCGGTTGGTTTTTAGAATAATTATGGTATAATTCTTCTGCGAATTTATTTTCTAATAAAAAGTTATCGTTTATAAAAGTGCTCATTATATAATGTTATTAAATAATATATTAATCTTCATTTGATGGTTTACCAATGGTAGCCAAGATTCCTCCATCAACATATAAAATATGTCCGTTTACAAAATCACTTGCTTTAGAGGACAAAAAGATAGCTGCTCCGGCTAAATCAGATGGATCACCCCATTTTGCCGCCGGTGTTCTGCTAATGATAAAATCATTAAACGGATGACCATCAACTCTAATAGGTTTAGTTTGTTCCGTTGCAAAATACCCTGGACCTATTCCGTTAATTTGAACGTTGTATTTTGCCCATTCCGTTGCCATGTTTTTAGTCAGCATTTTCAAACCTCCTTTTGCAGCAGCATAAGCAGAAACGGTATTACGGCCTAATTCACTCATCATAGAGCAAATATTGATGATTTTACCAGCTCTTCTTTCAATCATTCCTTTAGCAACATGCTTAGAAACAATAAATGGACTTACTAAATCAATATCAATAACTTCTCTAAAATCAGCAACTTCCATATCAATTAATGGAATTCTTTTAATAATTCCGGCATTGTTAATTAAGATATCGATAGCACCAACTTCACTTTCAATTTTAGCTACAGCGGCCTTAACTTCCTGCTCTTCGGTTACATTAAATTTATAACCCACGGCATTAATTCCTTCACTTTTAAGTTCAGCTACAGCATCGTCAATTTTTTGTTGTGATGAATTTCCATTTACAACAATTGTTGCTCCAGCCTGTCCTAATCCTTTAGCCATTGCCATTCCCAGTCCGTGTGTACTTCCAGTTATAAGAGCAACTTTTCCTTTTATATCAAATAAATTCATTGTCAATTATCTTAAATCTGTGATTTTACAAACATCCATATCTCCATAGTCTAAATTCTCACCTGCCATACCCCAAATAAAAGTATAATTTGAAGTACCAGAACCTGAGTGAATAGACCAAGGTGGAGAAATAACTGCTTGATGATTGTTCATCCAGATATGTCTTGTTTCTTGTGGTTCTCCCATAAAGTGGCAAACTGCTTGATTTTCTGGGATATCTAAGTAGAAATAAACTTCCATACGACGATCGTGAACGTGAGCTGGCATCGTATTCCAAACACTTCCTGGACGCAATTCAGTCATTCCCATTTGTAATTGACAAGTAGTTACTACACTTCCAATAATCATTTGGTTTACCGTACGGTGATTAGCCGTTTCCATAGTTCCTAATTCTAATTTATTTGCTTCTGCTAAACTCACTTTAACTGTTGGATACGTTGTGTGAGCCGGAGCAGAGTTAATATAAAACTTAGCCGGATTTTTAGGATCAATACTTTTAAATATCACTTCTTTATTTCCGCTTCCAATATATAAAGCATCTTTAAAACCTAGTTCGTATGATTTTCCTTCAACCACAACAGCACCATTTCCCCCAACATTGATGATTCCCATTTCTCTACGCTCTAAAAAGTAAGATGATTTTAGAGGATCAATTGTTTCTAAAGTTAAATCACCACTTACAGGTACCGCTGAACCTGCTATATATCTATCATAATGAGAATACGTTAATGTGATTTCATTTTCCTGCATCAAGTTATCAATCAAGAATTCGTCTCTTAATTGTTTGGTATCATATTGTTTTACGGCTTGAGGGCTAGAAGCATATCTAGAACTATAATTTGTCATAATATTTAGTTTTAATGTAATCGATTACAAAAGTATTAATTTATTTTAGTTTATTACTATATTTATAAAAAACAAGTTCTTTATAAAAAGTTAAAAAAAAGAAAAAGCCCTCTTGTAATATTAAGAGAGCTTTATAAATTTTATAAATCTGTTATAGGAGCATATTTTGGTACTAATGATTTCATTACTGTCCATCCTATTAAATAACAAACGGCACAAATGGAGAAGATAATAAAATATCCTGCCTCTATTCCATGGAAGCCCATAAAAGCCATATCTGTTTCTTTAGTAAAATCGAACAATACTCCTGACCCTTTATTAATAACGGTGGAACCAATACCTCCAGCTAATCCACCGATACCTGTAATGGTAGCAATTGCTTTTTTAGGAAACATATCTCCTACAGTAGTAAAAATATTAGCCGACCATGCTTGGTGAGCCGCACCTGCAACTCCGATAATAATTACCGGTAACCAGTAACTAATATGACCTAATGGCTGAGCAACCAATGCTAATAATGGAAAAAAGGCAAAAATCAACATTGCTTTCATTCTTCCTTCATATGGATTCATTCCTTTTTTATCTACAAAATAAGTTGGCAACCAACCTCCAATAATAGACAACAAAGTAATCATATATAATACGAACAATGGAAAAGCTGCTTGCGTAGAATCCATTCCGTACACAGAACTTAAATAAGCTGGTGTCCAGAATAAGAAAAACCACCAAACCCCATCAGTCATAAATTTACCAAAAGCAAAAGCCCATGTTTGTTTGTATCTAAAGCAATCTTTAAATGTAACTCTTGTAGCGGTTTCAGGCACATAACCTTCAATTTTACTATCAGCTAATATGTCTTGCTGGATGTACTCTAATTCAGCAGCATTTACTTTAGGGTGATTTTCTGGCTTATCATACATAAATATCCAGAATCCCATCCATAAGAAACCTAAGGCTCCAATGATTATAAAAGCCATTTCCCAACCATAAGCTTCTGCTATAAAAGGAATTGTAATTGGCGCAGCCAATGCTCCAACTGTTGCTCCAGCATTAAAAATACTAGTTGAAAATGCTCTATCTTTTTTAGGAAAATATTCAGCAGTAGTTTTAATAGCAGCTGGAAAGTTTCCTGCTTCACCTAAAGCTAAAACAAAACGTGCAAAAATAAACAAAGTCACACTCACATTAATTACCATTCCTGTATCGCCAACAGTATGGATAGCCTCTTTAGCTCCTTCAAAACCTACAAACCAGTTTCCTGTAATTATTCCTGAAGTTCCAATTCCGGCAAACGCATGTAAACAAGCACCAAGAGACCAAACCCCTATTGCCCATAGAAATCCTTTTTTAGTATCCATCCAGTCTACAAACTTTCCTGCAAACAATAATGAAACCGCATAAAAAATTGAAAACAAGGCGGTGATATTTCCGTAATCGTTATTTGTCCAATGAAATTCTGGAGCTATAAAATCACTCCAAGTTAAAGATAGAACTTGTCTATCCATATAGTTTATTGTGGTTGCAAAAAACAATAACGAACATATTGTCCAGCGATAATTTCCAACAGCTTTATGTGCTTGGTTCATAATTAAAAAGTTTATAAAAAAGTTAAAGTTAAATATTCATTACAAGACCTTTACCTTAATAGCTTAGCTACTGTAGAAAAGATCAAAAATCAGCGACAAATCAAAAACAAAATCACTCAAAATCAACAAGTTACATATTAATTTACAGTTTTTAAGCTCTGCAACAAATGTAATCGATTACACAAATATAATTCTTAATATAAGAAACACAAATATTTTATACAAAATTTTAAAAATACAACTTATTTAAACACTTTTTGTAAAAATTAGATTCCTAAATTAAATATCTGCTAATTTATGTATTAAATTCTAAAATAAGCTAAGTCAATTAGTCAAATTTATACCTAAACTTAATTTTTATTGAATATTCGTTAAAATTGAAATTGCATAAAGAAAAATCTAAAAGATATGCATGGAAAGCCATAAATCTTAGAAAAACAATTATTTAATTAATCGGCTAGGAGAATAACCAAATTGTTTTTTGAAACACCTACTAAAATACAAAGGATCATTAAAACCTACTTTATCAGCAACTTCTGAGACATTATAGGTTTTTAATTTTAGCAATTGAGCTGCTTTTTTTAAACGAACAGTTCTAATGAACTCATTAGGAGATAAATCTGTCAATTGTTTAATTTTTCTATATAGTTTAGAGGAACTCATCCCTAATTCTGAACACAAGACTGTTGCTGTAAATT
The DNA here is from genome assembly GCF_058309975.1 of Flavobacterium sp. ST-158. NCBI lineage: Bacteria > Pseudomonadati > Bacteroidota > Flavobacteriia > Flavobacteriales > Flavobacteriaceae > Flavobacterium > Flavobacterium sp. ST-158. Next base: position 45,920 of record NZ_JBZEEN010000001.1, read on the forward strand.
CAGTATCACTAATATTCTTCTCTATTAAATCTGTCACATTAGAGATGAAATCAATATCTAATTGGGAATGTGTTAAGGTTGTGGCCTCGGTTTCTATTTCTCCTGAAAATTTCTTCTTTAATTCGGTTCGCGTTTTTATAATATTATCAATTCGCGTCTTCAATAAGGATGGATCAAAAGGCTTTACCATGTATTCATCAATCCCTAAATTATATCCTTTTATTTTATTCTCGTTTTCCGACAATGCAGTTAACATAATCAATGCAGTATGGCTTATGTTGTCATCACTTTTTAAAGCTTCAACAAATTGAAAACCTCCCATAACCGGCATCATAGCATCAACAACACATAGTGCCGGTTTAATTTTTCTACATAAATTTAAGCCTTCATCACCGTTTTCTGCTTGATATACCTTATAATAATCAGACAAATAATCAACTATAAAAAAGCGAAGTTCTGCATTGTCTTCAATCACTAAAACATTTTGTTTCAATTCTGTACTCTGAATAGCTTTTTTTAGCTTATTATCTGTAGCAAAAGACTGTTCTGGCACTTTGTATTCAATATCAAAAACTTCCGATTTCTTATAACTACTTTTAGATATTGGCAGTTCAAGCGTAAAAACACTTCCTTTAGTTGGGGCACTTTTTAATTTTAATTCTCCTCTATGATTTTCAACCAATGAAATAACCAAAGACAAACCAATTCCTGTACCCGTATTATTTTTTTTAGAACTCTTAACTTGGTAAAATCTGGAAAAAATTTTCTCCTGACTTTCTAGTGGAATACCCACTCCATCATCACTTACCTCAACAATTAACTTTTTAATTCCATCTTCTTCTTTTGTGCCAATATACAAATCGACATTACCGTAATTGTTGGTGAATTTTAATGCATTTGACAACAAATTATACAAAATCTTATGATATTTATCAACATCAATCCAGCCTTCAATACTCTCTTTCTCACAATTAAAATGAAAATTAATATCTTTTTCTTCTGCTAATTGACTAAAGGAATCAAAAACAGTATGTGTATTATCAACTATTTCAGTTTTAGAAACTTTCAATTTCAACTTACCTGACTGCGCTTTTCTAAAATCTAAAATTTGATTTACAAGCAACAATAATCTATTGGCATTTTGATAAATTAAATTGAGTTTTGTCTTATCGTATTCAAAACCCTGATCCTGTTCCAACAACTGTTTAGCGGGACCTAATATCAGTGTTAATGGTGTTCTTAATTCATGTGAGATATTGGTAAAAAATTGAAGTTTTTCATTAGACAAACGTTCGTCACTATCTCTTTTTACTCTTTCCAGTAATAATGCCTGTCTTAATTTAATACGAGATTTTAATTCTTTCCTAATGTAATAAGATGACACAGAAGCTATCATAATCAACAATAGAAAAATCTTAGTATTTGTCCAAAAAGGAGATAAAATAGTAATATTATAAGCTGTAGTTTTACTCCAAACTCCATCACTATTTCTAGCTCTTATTTTAAATATGTAATCATTTGGATTTAAGTTGGTATATTGAATTGTTCTGGAGTCGCTATTTGTAGTAATCCAATCTTTATCAAATCCCTCCAACATATATTGAAATTTATTGAGCCTTTCGTTTGTATAGGAAGGTGCTGAAAACTGTACAGAAAAATTCCGATTGCTATAATTAAGCTCAACTTCTCTTAAATAATTGATGCTTTTTTTCAAAGGTACCTGACCTTCGACTACAACACCAGGGAAAATTTCCTCGTTATGAACTTTAAATTCAGTTACAACAGGAGCAGGTGCCCATTTATTTTCTTTTATATTGTTTGGTGAGAAATAAATAATGCCATTTTTTCCTGCCAAGTAGATTTCCTTATCATTAAAATTAAAAAAGCCTTTAGAACTAAAAACGTCCAGCCTGTTTCCACTATTTACCTGATATACATTGACTGTTTTTTGTCCTTTTTTATATTTAGCGACACTATTATTATTGATATTCATCCACAGATTTCCTTTAGCATCTTCAGCTAAATCGGTAATCCATTTATCTTCAAAATCTTTTTGTTCCAAAACAGCAACAAAATCATCTTTAACAGGAACATACATTGCCAAACCTTTTACTGTAGCTGCCCAAATTACTTCATTTGAATCTATCAAAATATCACTCACATTGTTTTCAGGTAAGCCTATTTTTTTGTTTTTGTGTTTAGAATATAATTTCTGTTTTTTTGATTTTAAATTGTATTTAACAACTCCTATTTCGGTGGCAAACCATAAATTATTTGCCTTATCGGTTACAATTTTATTAATTTGAAATCCTGGAAGAAGCACACCTTTTGGCACTTTAATTGCTAATGTTTGCGAATCCAATATAACGGCACCTTCACCAAAAGAACCAACTACAACAGAATTGGCCTCAGCCTGAACAAAGCAAATGATTGGATCTGTGAAACCTAAATTAAGTAATTTAGAACTATTTGTTTTGTAATTATACACTAAAACCTGCCCATTCCATAAACCACAATAAAATATTTTCCCATCTGCTGAATAGATACTTGCGATGTCTTTTCTAGGATTAAAAAGTGGCACAAAATCTTTCCCTTTTGAAATAAAAAGACCATTATAACGCGAAAGCACAATTACTTTTCCATCATAAGTTTTAGAAAACCCCCTAATACTAGGTGCCTGATTTTCATTATACAAAGAAATATCTTTATTGTTTTTAAATTGATTTCCATATGGATCATATTTATCCAAACCTTCTTCTGTACCAATCCACAGCACTCCTGAAGCATCAAAATACAAAGCGGTAATCAAATTATCTACCAAAGAAGTATTATCAGACAAAACAGAATAATAACGATTAAACTTTCCTTTCGAAATATCTTCCAATTGATCACAAACCAAAAGTCCTCCTAAAGTTCCAACCCAATATTTGCCATCGGGAGCCTGAGCAACAGAAACAAAATAAGGACCTAATTTATTTCTTAAGGCATCATCATTTATATAGAGATTAACAAACGTATTTTTGTTCTTATCTAATTTATAAAGTCCTGCACGCGAACCTATAAAAAGATCTGATTTGGCATCTTCATAAATAAAATTGATATATGGATTTACTTCGTTCGAATTTGGAACAGTCAAGATGTATCTGGTTATTTTTTCAATAGCACCTTTGGAACTCAAAATAATTTTTGCTACAGAACCTTTGCCATAACTCCCAACCCAAATCACTCCATTTTTATCCTCAAATATATCTTTGATATAATCAAATCCTTTTAAATTAATTTTTGAGAACCTATTCGTTTTGGGATCATAAACACAAAGCCCTCCATCCTTAGTACCAATCCAAACACGCTTAAACTTGTCAATATGTACCGCTCTAATTTCCTCATCCGGCAAACTGTTTGGATTATTTTTTTTTGGTAAAAAAACTTTAAAAGTATTATCTTCCAGATTAAAAACAGTCAGTCCTTTTCGGGTTCCAATCCATAAATTGTTGCTGGTTTTATCATATTCAATCGCTGTAATATCATCATTGTTTATTTTATCATTTCCCAGAACAGCACTAGTATAAGGTTTAAATTGGTATCCGTCAAAACGATTCAAACCAAAAAAAGTACCCAACCATAAAAATCCATTTTTATCCTGAACAATATGCCTCACAGAATTATAGGAAAGTCCATTCTTCTCATTATAATGCTCAAATTTTATGTTCTGTCCGATAATTTGAGACAAAGAAAAGAAGAGCATGAAAACTACAATTAATTTAGATTTCATAATTGAGGTGGTTTTGATAAAATTATTTTTGAATGGTATTTCTCTTCAAATTTATAATAAATTTATCGGATGGCGCTCCATTTAGATAACTTTTGAAAACGGAACAAAATTCAAAAAAGGAAGTTTCGATTTTGCTTGGCTGCTTGTTATTTTTATACTGTTCTAAAAAAGAATTGATTATCTTATCATATTGATGAATTCTTTCTTTTCCAATATCTTTTATAGCTAACTCATCGGCTGAATGTAAGCGATAAAAATCAAAAATCATATCAAAACCTGTCCAATTTTTATCTTCAAATTTCTTTTGTTGCGATTGGGTCACTTGGGCAAAATTTAATAAATCTTTGGCTGATGCTTTTAACAAAAATTCTCTAAACTCTTCAGGCCAATCATCTCTAAGAAATCGGCTGCGCACTAATTCTTTCAAATGCCAATTGGTATACTCATGATAATTTCGAGCCTTTAAAATCTCTTTATTCCAAATCATTGAATCCTCAATACTTTTCAAATAATTGTATTCTTGTTCATACAAAGGAAATAATGTTTTAAATCCCAGTACCGAATCAATAGTAACCGTATTTATTTGCATCTTGTTTTTATTTAGAATCGTCAGAATTTTATATCCCGGAATGTAGGCCGCTAATGACGGAATCTGGATATTAAACAATGCTTTTCCATCTTTGTATTTCCTCACTCCCGTATCATTAATATGCATGTGTCCCGCAAAATGAATCTGAATTCCTGCTTCGGCAAAAACAGCACTTACCTCTTCATTTGGCACCCGATACAATTGCATTTTGTCTTCTCCAAACAATTTCCTCATCATTTCTGAAGCATCATCATTAAAATCCACCATTGGATAATGACTAAACGCAATCAGCTTTTTACCTCTTTTTTTTGCCTCCTGAACTACCTTGGTCACCCAATCAACCAAATGCCTTTTATGGGTTAAAACCTGATTGTAACCAACACCTGGACTATTGTAATTATTTGGATTCTCAGGATGTTCCTTTGCAGAATCCTTTGGAACATACACATTCCCGTCTATTGCCAAAAGCCAAACCCCATTTTGAGGTTCTACCAAATAACTCAAGTCGGGAATTGGATTATTATAAGGCGGAATCGCATAACTTCTTTTCGCAATTGTAGCCTGTTTCAAAGCCTTTTCAAAACTATAATTTTCCGAATTATAGCTAGAAAAAGGAGTTGCCCAATACAAATCTGTTTTTTTAGGATAAAAACCAAAATCCTTTAATTCATCCAAAACTTCGGCATACCCCATCGTACCGATATCTTTGGTAATCACAACTGGAAGTTCTTTGGGATTTTTAGGAACATACATTCCTTCTTTACTCATAATTACCTGATTTCGACCGTCAATACCCAAAAAATCTTTTTTTCCCGAATTGGTCAAAAAGGGCTTGGCTACATCGTGATTTCCGGTGGTAATTATGAAGCGAATACCATACTTATTTGTATAATTGTCTAATATTTTCTTTAATCCGCTAATATTAATCGGTTGACCATCATCACTAAAATCACCGGGTAAAGCCACAATTTTAATATTTCGTTTCACCACATCATCCAAGGCAGCCAAAAAAGCAAAATAATTTTCGTTGAACAATCTTGTCGATTGCAATTGGGATTTCATAGTTCGGGCCAAAGTATATTTCCCATCAGCAGGATTTCGAATTCCTTTATAATCAGAATCTGAGAACTCACCATAAATATCCAGTAAATGAACATCGGATAAGAAGGCAATTTGTGTGTGTTTTACCTCATCGTTTTTAACTGATGAACAAGCAACCGCAGTTAAAATAAAAATTGCACAAACAAATACTTTCATAAAATAGTTCATTCTTAAAATTATTTTCAAGTTTACATTTTCGTTTCTGGCGGAAAAGCATAGGAATCTTTCCATCCTCCCAAATCAATTAGAATTTGATCAATCATCACTCCCGGATCCACCATCCAAACTTTCAGAGTATGTTTTCCTGCTTTATTCACAATTTGTTTCGCCGATTGCACAGCTGCATTTCGCAACACATTTTGTTGCCATTGGTCACTGCGTCCAAAAGTTTGAAAATCTACAATTACAGGTTGGGCATCGTCAACAGCCACAGCACAACGCACTCCTTTTCCTTCGTAGAAAGCATGTGTTGGAATAGCTTGTACTCTAATCGTTGCTTCTCCAAAATTAAAACTATAAAAATCATATTCCATTACGGGACTGTTATTTTTTATAGTTTCCAAATCTACTTCAGAGTCGGCTGTTCTAGGTAAAGCTACACTTACTTTTCCTGCATATCCAATCCCTTCAAAGGTTTCCCATTTTGCTACTTTACCCTCTTTTTTATTCGAATAATTTGCTGCATCAATTGATATATATCCTTTGTCTTCCACAAATCCTTTATAATTTTCTAATGCTTCATATTTAGGATTAAAGACCGAAACACCAATAGTAATTATTGTATCCTTGCTCACAAAATCGATTGCTGAGTTCACTTTATAACTTGGCGGAATCAACTGGTAATCATGCCCTAATGGTGCTTCTTTTTGGTTTTCTCCTTTGGGTACTTTACTCCAATCGATACTTACCCAAATGCGTTGCTGACTATTTTCTTTATTATCTAAAGTTCCCTGTTGTTCCGAAATTTTAATCCAATCGGCTTTGGGTTTTGCCTGCCAATTCACCGTTCCCTCTCCTTTCATAAACACATCAATAAAATATTGATTCTTTACATAGGCATTAAACACCGGCAATACATCGGCATAGGAATTCTCTGTTTTATGATTGACTTCCATCTCATAACTTTCCAGAGCCAATTTCAATTGGGGTTTTGTTTCTGCAACGGCATTAACTGAGGTAGTTTGAGTAAAAACAGGTAAAAATCTTGGTGCCATACTCATGATATTTTTCCATTTTCCATTGGCCAATTCGTCATTAAAATAATTGGTTTCTTTTTGAATTCTCCTAAAAGCTTCCTCTGATTTCTTAGCAAAAAATGTTGCGCTTCCTCTTCCTTGTTCGGCAACAAATTTATTTTTATAGGCATACAGCCATTTATGATTTAAACTGGCTGCGCCAATTACTGGATATGCTAGCAGTTCGTAGAAAGCATTTTTTCGATTGGACGGAATATACTTTCGTATTCTTTCAACATCTTCCATCAATTTCTGATACTCATCAATTCTTTTGCTCACTTCATCGCCGTAATGAAATTGTGTCAATGCAGTAGCAGTAGGCTTTGAAACAGGCTCCACATGGTTCCATGCCATAAATTCTGGACGACGTTGAAAAGCCAATCGATAATAATCAAAAAGCAAAGCGGTAATCGAATTAGAATTTTCTGCTCCAAATTCTCTCGAAGCCCAATTTTGCATATGTGTTTTTACACTTTCGCTTTTAGCAAAAGGAGTCATATCCCAGGCCATATCCAGAAAAAGCTCGATATTGTATTCATGAGGCTTGATGTCACCACAATTCAAAATCCATAAATTGCGGGATTGAAATTCGTAGGCCTTTGCCATTTCTTCCCATAACAAAACCGGGTTTGTTGAATTCAGCCACAAATAATCATGCGGACGCCCCCAATAAGAAGTATGGTAATAAATCCCTGCACCACCGGAACGTTTTTGCTCTTTTGGATTACTCAGCTGGCGGATATAGCCATAATTATCATCGGTCCAAACCAATTGTACATCTTCCGGTAACTGCAATCCTTTTTGATAATAATCCAATACTTCTTTGTACGGAATAAACGCTTGTGGAATAGTATTCGGTTCTTTTCCAGTTGCTTTTTTCAAAATGGCTCTTTGGTCGCTAATCACTTGTTCCAATAATTTTACTTGCGAATCCGAATCGTCTTCGCCAACTATCATGGGTGAATCATGCTCTCCACGCATTCCTACCGTATAAATATTCTCGAAAGGAGCCGTTTCTTTAGCTCTTTTTCTAAAAAAATCTTTAATAACTCCTGAGTTCGTATCATAACGATATTCACCCATAGTGTTGTGATTCCACTCTGCATTGATATTACTCAACATCGGTTCCGCGTGAGAAGTCCCAATCACGATAGCATAATCATCGGCTACTTGTTTATTTTTTGGAAAAGAGTAAAAGGCTTTGGTGCTTTTGTGCATTGCTGGCCAAATCGTATTAGCTCTCAAACGCAATAACAATTCAAAAACTTTTGCATAGGTTTTTGGTCCAATATCACCTGTTTCTGGTTCAAAAGTTTTGGCTGCCCAAGGTTGTAATCCCCAATCTTCATCATTTAGGAAAACACCTCTATATTTTACTGACGGCGAACCGTAAGTTTTGTTTTCTACATTTATAACTAGATTTTCTTTTTTATCAGGAGTAACATCAGCCCACCATTCCCAAGGCGAAACACCCAGCATTCTGGAAATTTCTAGTAACCCATAAGCTGTAGCCCTTCGGTCTGAACCAACGATTACTAATGCTTTTTTAATTGCTGCTGTAGGATTTTCAATAACTTGAATTGTATAGGTTTCCCATTTTCCTTCAACATTGGCAACAGAAATTTTTTGTTTCGAAACCAAATTTTCAATCCATTTACTCTTTCCAATGGTTCCTGCCATAATTACTATTCCCGAACTGTTTCTACCAATAGCAAGTCGTTGATTACTAATAGCAAAAACATCATCTGTTAACATTTTAGCAGCAATATGAACCACTTTAGGTTCCTTATCATCCACTAAAATACTTGCTTTTTCATTTCCGGAAACAATTGAAAAATCACCATTTTGTGCCTGAATTAGATTCGTAAAAAAAATAACAAATAGTATCAGTAAAATATTTGAATTAGTCTTAAACATAATTTTTTAGATTAATAAATCAGAATCTAAAATTCCAATTAAATTTTTATATAAATACGTTTTTTATTGAGCCACCAACCTACAGACCAACAAAGCAACATAAAAAGTATTGCGGTAACAAACGATCCGAAACTGCCTGGAAACAACTTTTGGATTATACTTTCGCTAAACCACACAAAAACATCCTGATTGGAATTAACCTTAACAAGACGCAAAACCACATAAAAAAGTTCCGAAAACAAGTAAATAAACAAAGGGTTTTTACCAAAAACAGTACAAAATTCCACTCCAAAATGTTTTTGTTTCAATTCAATCAAATAAATTAAAACTGCCATAACCGATAAATCGATTCCAACAGTGTAAAGTACAAAAGAACCTGTCCATAGTTTTTTAGAAATAGGAAAAACCAAATCCCACCAGCGTGCTAATGCCATCAAAGCAAAACCAACTAATAACAATTTAGCGATTCCTTCAAATGTTTTCCCAATTCTTTGGATAAAAGTCCCGGCTATAAACCCAGCAATTACATTAACAATGGCAGGTAAAGTGCTTAAAATTCCTTCCGGATCAAAAGGTATGGCATCTCTTTTATAAATATGTCCGTTTCCTAAAATAGATAAATCCAAACGAGTCACCGCATTGGTCGCCATTTCCAGTTCGGCACCCGATTGTCCAAATAAATACAGAATAGCCCAATATCCAAGTAAAAAAAATGCTGATAAAATTATCGCCGCTTTCTCTGATAAATAATAAAAAACAGTTGCAGTAGCAAAATAACATAAGGCAATGCGTTGCAAAACGCCCATGACACGAGTTTCGGCAAAAGGCTTTAATTCCCAAACTCCATCAATACCCTGACGAACAAAAGGAAACCAATACATTAAAAATCCCAACAGAAAAATAATAAGCGTACGTTTGATTACTTTTTTCCAAAACAAATTTGCTGGTGCTTCTTTCATTTTTCCCATTGAAAAACTCATCGCATTTCCCATAGCAAAAAGGAAAGATGGAAAAACCAAATCGGCCAGTGTAAAACCAAACCATTCGGCATGGACTAAATAGGGATAGAGATGGGCTCCTGTTCCCGGTGTATTGACCACAATCATTAAACAAATCGTTAATCCTCTAAACACATCTAGAGAAAGAAATCGATTGGAATTTTGGTTAGAAATTGCTCCCATAGTTAATAATCGTATTTAATTGTTGTCATCTTTTCGGTAACAGGAATAATGCAAGATCGGTATTTTTTATGCAACGCTTTAGCAATCTCATTCGGATTCCCTTTTGCTTTTACAGGAAAATCTTTTCTTGCTGTTACCCACTTCCATTCCCATTGTTTTATTTTTTCATCAAATTCAGTTTGATTGAATGTACCCCAATTGGCTTTTACATCCGAAAAAAACTGTTGCCATCTAGGCTTATAAAAATCCGTCAACAACCCGCTCCACTGACGGTTGCTGTATTCATGCAATCTGTTATCAGCTCCGCCCCAAAGTGTAATCAAATCGCGAGCGTTTTGCTCATACAAGGCTTTTTCCTTTTCATCAACACCCCAACTTCTGGCATCAGCAATCCAAGGACCTAACAGAAAATCCTGCCTGCTGGCCAATAATAAATCCATATCGTCAATTAATTCTATAAACTCAGCACTGTATTTATCAAAAGCTGCTTTATCCTTATTTTCATAAGCTACCGTAATTTGCTGTTGCAAAGGCAAGGCGTAATTTGCCAAAACCTGTCGTGTAACATCTACCAAATCGTATTGAAAACCATCCGATTTTTGACAAGCAGGAATGGCTTGAATAAACAAATCCCAAGCAGGAAGTAAATCTTTTGGTGCATAATTTAATTTGGTTCTTGCCCAACGGCGGAAACCCTCAAATGTAGGTCGAGAAACAATTATCGACTCCGCACCATCGCGAATTACTTGTCCGTTATACACCGTTTTCACTAAAACATCCCAGGCTTTTGAAACAGCAGCATTTGATTTTCCGTAACGATTCAAAGTATATTTAGCCAACCAAGAATTCAATTCGATAGGTGTATCTCTCCAAGTATTATCGGTCATCAACTCATACAAAACTGGATTTTGTTCGATAGCTTCCATGGTTAATCCTATTCCTTTTAATTTTCCTGATTTTGGATCTTTTAAAGCTTTAGCCGGTTTATTAGCTACGGTTTCAATTCGACCAAACATCGAAATATTTCCACCAAAATTGTGCAACATATTCCAAATCCATTGTTTACCATAAAAAGCTTCTGTACGTTTCCAAACCGGTTCAATCTCGGTAGCCAAATCCAAAATAATCATACGATCATCAGGAACTGCATCCAGCATTCCTTTGATTTGTGGCGCTTCCCAAAATTCTCTGTGACTGTAAAAAAGCCAACCTTGCATAACCCAAACGGCATCTTTATCAGCTGATTTCATCCCTTCAAAAATCTTTTTACTCAAATCATACAAATAAGCAGGATCATTCGACGGCGGCGTATTCTCGTTAAATGTATCTGCTGAATACAAGTGATCTGTTCCATAAACTTCAGATTGTTTTTCTAAGAATTTCTTACCAATTTCGGCAAATAACGGGTCATCAGAATCTAAGATGTATGTATCCTCAAAATCATTCCCCCAGTTGGTTTGCTTTAATTTGGCATTTGGAAAAAACTTTTTGAAAGAAGCTGGAACGTGACCTGTAAAAGCAGGCAACACGGTTTTCATTCCTAATTCACGTTCTCTTTTTAAAATTTTTAATTGCAAATCGCGGTGTGTATCTTTCCAATGTTTAGACAAAGGTCCGCCCCAACCGTCCAAATTTCCCATCCAAAACCAAGAAAAATAAGCTGGTCCACTGAAAAAGGTACTTAAATCTTCATCGGTGAAACCATAAGATTTATAGACTTCATCCCAGATGTATTCTTCTCCTGTAATGGCAAGCGGCATGTTGATTCCGTGCAAAGCCATCCAATCAATTTCTTTTTCCCAACGCTTCCAATCCCACCAACTCATGCTGTAATTAAAGGTGCAATAATTCAAATAATAACGGTATTCGTAAGGTGTTTTTTTATGAATCAATTTTGGAACGGCCGGTAATTTTTTAGGCAAATTCAAATTAGTTCCATTCCAGGTGATTTGGCTATTTGTAAAATTATTTAGATAATAATACAAAGCCGAAGCGACTGAAACTCCATTGTTCCCTCTTAAGAGAATTTTATCTCCTTTAGACACAATTTCAAACCAATCTTCTTTATTGGAAGATTCTATTTCGACACTAAATTGCGAAACATGATTGGGCAAAATTCGGGCAATAAGCTGGCTTGCGGTATTAGTTATTTCTGTATTCGGTTTTGTTACTTGACAAATACCGGATTCAAAAACAAACACAAGAAACAATATGACTAATTTCAGATTGGTTTTCATCTATTTTAAAATTTTATTATACAAAATTAGAAACTGGAAATACCAGTCGGTTTTATTTTTAGGATGTTGCCATTTGCATCAAAATTCAAACTATCAATACAAATTTGGCGTAAAACATATTCTTCCTTTTGCGGAAAAATGCGATGGTACAAAATATAATCCTGTCCTTTTTCTCTAAACACCGAATGATGTCCTGGTCCATAAGTTGTACTATCTGCAGCAGTTTCCAGAATAGGACTGTTCGCTGCTGTTTCAAATGGACCTAACGGAGAATTCCCTACCGCATATCCTACTTTGTAAGTCGCATCGATTGCTTTTCCTGACGAAAACATTAAATAGTATTTCCCGAAACGCTTGATCATATAAGGCGCTTCAAAATAATCTTTAGGAGTAACTGCCTTAGGTTCTTCACTAAATGAAATCATATCTGGATTTAACTTAGTCGCCATACAAACACCATTTATCCAATTAAATCCAGAACCCCAATATAAATAAGCCTGACCATCCTCATCAATAAAGCAATCGGCATCGATATTATGTACAGCAGGATAATCTTTTGATGAAACTAAAGGAGACAAATCTTCCTTCGCATTTTTCCAAGGCCCTAAAGGAGTATCGCTCACACCAACCCATATTTCGCTTCCAACAGAAACATACATATAATATTTTCCGTTAGCTGCTTTTTTAACTGAAGGTGCCCATACCATTGAACCATTTGACCCCGGACTTGTACATTCTTTTTTTGTTGGCCAGTTTAAATGATGACGTTCAAATTTCAAGAAATCCTTTGTTGAAAAAACCGCCAGTTCATCTCCTCCCCAAGGATCGATTGTGGCATAAATAAAAAAAGTATCTCCCTCTTTTACAATACAAGGATCTGCAAAATATCCTGGTATAATAGGATTTGTTATTCTTGCTTTAGACTCTAGTTTTTCCTTCTTCACCGTTTGCTTACAAGAAATAAGCAACACACTCATCAATAAAATAAAAACCCCTGGTTTAAAATTCTTCATTTCTAGTATTTTAATCATCAATAAAAATCATTATTCTTCAATTACTTCATCTGATTTAGAAGGCGGAACTTGTTTGGTTCCCCATGTTTTAGAAGGCGTTGCGGCCATTTCAAATTCTAATACCCCACCTGCCACAATATCACTGTGTTCTATAAAAGCATTTTCGAATGCTTTTCCGTTTAATGTTACCGATTTGATGTATTTGTTTTTATCAGAAAGATTCTTCGCCTTGATGGTAAAATCTTTCCCGTTTTCTTGATGAATTACCGTTTGTTTGAAATAAGGTGAATTGATCAAATAATAGGATTGCCCAGCATTAGGATACAAGCCCATCATATGAAAAGCCAACCAAGATGACATAGCACCAGAATCATCATTTCCAGGAATTCCATTTCGGCTTGTATTGTAATTGTTGTCTATGATTTGATGGATTCGATCATTACTTAAATCTGGACGCCCAATCCAGTGGTATAAATTCGGACTCAAAAACGAAGGTTCATTGGCCACATTATAAAACTCTTTGTCAAATAGCGTATTCAATCTTTTCTTGAAAGCTTCGTTTCCACCCGTTTTTTTAATCAACATCGCCACATCATGAGGAACAGAAAGTGAATATTCCCAAGAACTGGCTTCGTAGAAAACACCGCACCACCAGCAAACGCAATTGGGCCAATCTTGTGCTAAAGGCGTATAACGTACGTACGAAATTTTCCCATTCGTAGCAGCACATTGAATGCTATCCACCCATTTTCTGTTCGAATCTTTAGGCATGATAAATCCACGGGAACCATTGTCTTCAATGTCTCTCCAAAGGTTTAGCCAATTGTCTGATTGCTTGATAAAACGCCAGTATTCCCCTTTTCGTTTCGTCCCTTTTGCTACAATTGCCAAACAATAATCGTTATACGAATATTCTAAAGTTCGATTTCCAGAACGCACATAATCTGTAGAAACATATCCTAATCTATTGTAATCAACTAATCCACCACGACCTTCTTTCTCTTCATTTCCTCCCGGAGGAAATAGCGCATCTTTCATCATGGCTTCCAATCCTAACTTGTAATTGATGCCCTCTAATCCTTTTACAAAAGCATCGGCAATAACTACCTCAGCATTCGAACCACCTTGAGTTCTTCCATTCGAATTTCCACTTCGTGCTTCTGGCAAATAACCATCACGTTTGTAAATTTGCAACATCGCATTAACAATATTTACTTGTCGTGAAGGTGTTAAAAGTGTAATCAACGGACTTGAAGAACGGTAAGTATCCCAAATGGCGTAAAAATCGTCATAATAGGGTGAGTTGTTTTCCCATAACGGATTTTCTCCAGTACGATCCACCGGCATCAACATAGTATGATACAAACCAGTGTAAAACATGGTTTTCTTTTCAACCAAAGCCTCTTTATCTACCTCAGCTCGTTGAAAAATATTCTCCCATTTTTGTTGGGTTTCTGCTAATTCTTTTTGGAAATCCCAATGCGGAATTTCATTGTCAATATTTTCTCTAGCTTTTAATGAACTCAGGAATGAAATTCCAATTTTCATGTTCACCGTTTTATTAGTCAAAGTTTCAAAAAACAACATAGCTCCGGTTTTCTTTCCGCTATCTACTTGGTTTTTCTGATTTGGAAAAAACTTTTCGTCTTTCCAAGTAGAGAAATTAGCAAAAGGTTGGTCAAAAACTGCCGAAAAATAAACCGTATAAGTACTACCGTTATTCCAACCGCCACGAACCTTTGTATAACCGCGAACTTCAGTATCTGAAATTACTTCCACTTGAGAACCTACAAATTGTTGCGTTTCTCTTCCATCAGGAATGATGGATTCATCTAAGTATCTTCCTAGGTCAACTTTGATTGCATTTTTAGTATTCGAATTAAAAACGAATTTGTAAAAAGCCGCTCTGTCTGAAGTGGTAATCTCTGTTTGAATATTCCACTTTTTCAAAACAGCGCTATAATATCCTAAGGCTACTTTTTCGTTTTCACGAAGCGATTCTTGTTTTATAGTTTCAAAATCTCCCGAAATTGGCATAATGGAAACATTTCCATATTTAGCTCCACCGCCCGTTCCACTCACGTGAACTTGACTAAAACCATAAATAGGTTTGTTCAAATCGGTTGTAAAACCACTATTGGCATTCAAATCATTATCAGGTCCTGGTTTAATCATTCCGTAAGGACATGATGGCCCTACAAAAACATTTCCTAATCCTTCTGAACCAATCATAGGATCAACAAAACGATGATTTTGTGCGTTCAAACACAAACACTGTATTAATAGTGTTAAACAAACAAAAATGGATTTTTGGCTTTTCTTCATAATATTAAATTTAATTCTAAAGCGGTTTTAGCGTATGATTTTTATATTGGTTTCTTTCAAATCTATTTTGGACTGATCGACTGATTTTAATACCACTTGGTTTGTTTTTTCTTTTGGTAAATCAATTGCTTCCATATTCAAATTTTGAACATCATCAAAAACAAATGCAGGTCTAAAATCAGTATCGTCTAATGTCACTTTAATATTTTTAAAGCTAATTCCTTTAGCATGACGCACATAAAATGCCCAAGCTGGCAATTCGCCAAACATTGAAAACTCTGGATATTCTTTTATTACTTCCGGTACTTGATTCAATCGACTTATTGGTACATAAGCCATTCCTTTAGTCGCTCCGCCGGGATACGAAATAGTAATATTTTCTAAACTTACATTCTCTATTTTGTATCCTGGAATTCCTACAATCGATGATGGAAATGGATTATGAAAAAAATCGACTTCAGGACCTCTTAAATCATAATTCAAATCTGGTCGTCCAAAAGGCACTTGCACATTTACATCTTTTATACTTACATTTTTAATACTTCCAGCTTTATCACCACTTCGTTGTCCTATTCGAATAAAAATGGCATTCCCAGTATTTACCGCATTGATATTAGAAACGGATACGTTTTCTATCCCCCCTCCATCAACTGATTCGATTGCAATTGCCGAACGAAACGTATCAGAAACCTCAATATCTTTTATCACTACATTTTTAAAACCACCGAAAGATGCTGTTCCAAATTTTATAGCACTAGCACTGGATTTTATCGTACAATTAGCAATATAAATTCCATCGTTAGCATATCCTGGATAATAGGATTTTAAGCAAATTCCATCATCACCACTATCAATATCACAATTAGTAATTTTTACATTTTTACAATCGGTAATATCGATTCCGTCATTATTCCAATACGAACGATTCACAATTTTTAATCTATCTATACTAAGATTAGAACACAATTCAAAAGACAATCCCCAGCAGGATGCAGCACCAACTTCTAAACCTTCTACGGTTACATTTTCACACTGAGAAAAGCGAAACAACTTAGGTCGCATGGTTTCATTTGGCCTGTTTCTACGAACGGTATAATTAGGATCTACTGCAATTCCTGCATGGTGTAAACTGTCTATATTCAGAGCCAATTGCAAACCTTGACCGTCTATTTTTCCTTTGCCATACAATTTTATATTTGCTGCTTTATGTGCTACAATTAAAGCCATTTGCGAATTATCATCCTTTTTAGGTGAATCTGGTCTTCCTGGAAAATCTATTTTGGCATAATCCCTAGGATTAGTACTTCCTAACAAAACAGCTCCCTCTTCCAGACGTACATTCACGTTGTTTTTCATTTGAATACTACCCGATAAAAATGCTCCTTTTGGAAAAACAACACATCCACCTTTATTATTAAATGCGGCATCAATTGCTTTTTGAATAGCAATGGTATTCATCGTTTGTCCATCAGCTTTTGCACCAAAATCAGTTACTAAAAACTCCTTTTGCGTTTTGGTATTTTTCTGAGCTTCACAACTAAAACCAACTAAAAAGAGGCTTATAAATAAGCTTGTAACAAACAATTTTAGTTTCATTTTTAACATGGTATATTTTTCTTCAAATTAAAACTCATTTCACAATTAAAAAACTAAAAAACAACAACTTAACACACCAAATTCTTTTGCTTGTATTTTAAAAAAAGGCAAAAAAAATAGCACACAGTTAACACCGATTGATTTAATTAGTATCAACTGTGCACTATTTTTTGTGTATTCAAAATTTCAAATCTTACAAAAAATAAAGCAGTATTTTCTATATCTTTATTTTACGTAAGCTTCTAACTTATCTAAGTCGTTCATGTCTTTTTCTCTAGCACATGCTGAAACAATTTCAGTCTCTAAATGTTTTGTAGCTTTAGAAATTAACAAATACTCCGTACCATCATCGGTACTTTTTACATAATCCTTAGGATTGTATTTTATTGCTGCTCCAATTCCAACCACTTCTGCAGCTACATCTTCTGGGTGCGTTCCCCAAACTGCGATATAATCTTTTCCTTTTTTAGTTTCAAAACCTTTGAAATAATTTACTCCGGTTACAAACTGTACTTTTTCTCCATTCAAACTAAAAGCTTCTACTTTAGCTTCTCTTTTTCCTGAATATACTGTAACACGAACTTTGATATCTACTGTTTTTCCTTTGTAAGGCACTCCTTTAGAAATCATTTCCATCCAAGAAGTTGTGTCCGTTTTCCCAACACGAGCCAATCGATTCGTTACAGGATTCAATGGAAGTACTTTTTCTCCATCCCAAAGACGCACTCCCCCTAAACCAACAGTTGCACCCACTTTATAATAATCAGCTCCCCATCCTTCTTTTTGTTGTTCTGGTGTTGGGTACCAATGTGCTTTTTTCAGTTCTAAACCTGGATTTGCTTTGTTATAAACGTCAATAGCTACTTTATCACTAAAATAGATTCTCAATGCCATCCACTCGTTTTCTACCGCTGGTCCATGATGACCAATTGTTTGATACAAATCTCCTGATTCAGAACCTATATCAGTTAGGTAACTTATTTTGTCAGCCTTCATATACAAACTTGTGTCTGTATTATTTTGACCAATACAAATACCGCAAAACAGCAAAGTAGCCATAAATGATAATTTCATAATTTCAATTATTTATAGATTAAACTTAATTTTCGTAAAATTAAGTAAACTTTCTACAATGCCCGAAGAATTCTGTTATTATTAACTTATGGTCATTTTATGATGAAATGGTGTAAATCCAGTAATATAAACATGTACTCCCTCTGTTCTCAAAGTCCCTTGATGATAGGTGTATTCTTCACTATCTAAATTATTTATATTTTGATGTTCAACTAATCCTGGTCCAATTTCGATTTTATCTTTCCCCATACTCAATTGAGCGTTCCCTGATTTCAAGAAATAATTCCCTTTTTCTCCTAAACTTGCTCCCACCACTTGAGTCCCTTCTTTAAAACACATTTCGATAGTAATTTCCACATTTGGAGGCCCATCTACCTTAAAATCCAAACTCAATTCGCCATTATTTTCTTCTACTTCAATTACTGTGCTTTGTGTTTTGACATTACTTGCAACTCGATGATCAAAATCCATTTTGTTCCAAAATCTTCCATCTTGAGATTCTGATAATTGATAATTTCCATCTTCTTTTTGGAATTCAGGAGCAAGTGGCTGGTAATAATCGCCTTGTTTGCTTTCTTTCAGAATGTATTTATTACCTATTTTTTCAATACCATCACTACTGAAGTACCCCATTCTGAAAAAGGAAGATGATAATCTCATGTATTTTAATACCGCATCTCCTTTTCGATACATCAGGAAATTTGGGTTTGATGATCTTCCTGAAACTATTATAACTGGTTTATCATTTCCACCAAAAAGTGTTATCGATGTTTTTCCTCTTCGAATTCTAGCCAAATTAGAAACAGCAAAAAATTGCTCAAAATCATTTTCAACATTTGCTTCCAATGGAATTTGCTGCTGCAATACTGGATTAGCCATAAATTCAACCAAAGAATCGGATAAAATAGAATGATCAAAATCAGGACTATTTTCAATCAAATTGACCATATAGATAAACTTTGGATTCGCTGTATGAATAGCCATAAAACGGTATTGTAAATAAAACTTGGACACCGTTAAATTCATAAACTGATCCTGTCTTTTAGAATCCACTGTAACCAAATCACCATTAGGTTCTGTATAATAGTAATAAGTTGTCAAATTCTTTTGCACCGCCTCTAACAATTCTGGCTTATTGAGCAAGCGAGCCATGGTAATAAAAGCTCTATCAATTACTGCCGAATAAACGCCACTTCGTTCTGAATAATGGCCATCCTGATTGAGATAGATTCCTTCGGCTAACCATTGATTGATTCTATTGATGTAACGAACATCAGGATAAAGTGAATTGATATTGGCCAAAGCCGCACTAATCACCCATCGATGATTTGGTGTGTGAACACCTCCGGTTATCATTGCTTCACCAGCATTTAGAATGAAGGTTTTTAATTTATTTCTTACCTCATCTAATTCCTTATTTTTATTGAGTTTTAAAACCGTGGCTGCAGCACAAATAGACTCCAAAACAAAAGCCGTATCAGGCGGTGATTGTCTGTTTCCACCTGCATCAACAGTTCCGTCAATGTATTGTCCTTTCAACATGATATCAGCAGTATGATTCAAACGTTCAATTACTGCTTTAGACTTATAAAATTCCGAATGGGAATGTGAAACTGAAGCTACTAGAACAGCTATTTGTCCTGCTGGATTACGATAGCTACTCAAAGGAATACTAGCGTCAATTGCTTCTTTTTTTAGAATGCTTTTTACATTTGCATCATTACTTACAAGAAGTTTTTGCATTAAATCTAAATCCACCTTTGCAGCCGTAGCACTAAAAAGACTATCATTTGCAAAAATGGAGTCGCTAACCAAAGCACCAAGCAAGGATAGACTTCCTAGTTTTAAAAATTCGCTACGACTGATTGGATTCATACTCTTTTTTTTTATTGATTAGACAAAGAAAAAGGTCTGTTTTCTTTAGTTGTTCCCCAAGATTTATTCGGTTGGTTTCCCATTTCAAAATCTAATGTTCCACCTTTCATAATTGAAAAATGATCCAAATAAGTTTTACCATAAGCCTCTCCGTTAAAGCTTATTTTCTGAATATAATTATTTCCTGACGAAGCTCCTTTAGCATTAATAATTAGTTTTTTTCCATTCTCTAAGCTTAAAGTAATTTTATCAAAATGCGGTCCCGAAATCACATATTGAGGAACTGATGGTGCTACTGGATAAAAGCCTAAAGCGGCAAAAACATACCAAGCCGACATTTGTCCTGCATCATCATTTCCGCTTAATCCACCTACAGCATTGCTGTATTCGGTTTGCATAATTTGCGTTACTAATTCCTGAGTTTTCCAAGGCTTTCCCGAATAATTATACAAGAACGGAATTTGGTGACCTGGTTCATTTCCATGCCAATATTGTTTGGCGGCATGGAAACGATCCAAGTTGGCATTAAACCCATCTGCTCCTCCCATTAAATTCATTAATCCATTGATATCCTGCGGAACATACCAGGTATACTGGTACGGAGTTCCTTCGGTGATGTAGGGTTTTCGGATAAATTTGTCAAAATCTTTGGTAAAACTTCCGTCTGCAAATCGGCCTCTTACACAAGAATCCGCTACGCTATACACGTTTTCATAATTTAAAGCTCTTTTTTTCAAAATTCTAGCGTGCAAAGTATCTCCTTTTTTAGAAGCAATTTGCGAAAGTGCAAAATCATCAAAAGCATATTCTAATGTTCTTGAAACCTGTTCTCCCTTATGAAAGGATTCCAATACTTCATCTTCTAAAGGCACAAAACCATATTTCAAATACGAGTTTAAAGCACGGCGCCCTTTTCCCTTTACATAATCAGCATGATTATTTGGTGTTTGGAAAGCATTTTGTAACAAATAGCCATATTCTTTATCTGAAATTTCAATATTATTTTTTAAATAAGCATCTGCTATTGCTGCTACTGCATGGTCTCCAATCATGGCCGAAGTATAGCTATTCCAACATGGAAATATAGGCATCCAATCCCCTTGCTCAGCCATTGAAAATAGACTTTTCATCATTTGTCCACTTACTTTTGGCGTAAGCAAATTAAATAATGGAAGTGATGCTCTGTAGATATCCCACATAGAATAATCTGTAAAATAATCTTCTTTTCCGCTGTTCATTAATTGCTGTCCACCATTAAAACTCACATAGGTTCCATCAACATCATTAAAGGTTCTGGGTTGCAAATAACTATGATACATAGCCGTATAAAACTTTACTTTTTCATCTTTATTGGTTCCTTCTACTTTAACTTTTGAAAGTAAATTTTCCCAAGTCGTTTTTAGATTTTCTTTTGCTTCAGCAAAATCTAAATCTTTTGTTTCTGCTTCTAAATTTTTCCTAGCTTGTTCAATACTTGTAAATGAGGTTCCTATTTTAGCCTCAATTGTTTCCCCTTTTTCAACATTAAAAGAAACATAAGCTCCTATATTTTCCTGATTCGAAATTTGTGTATTTCCGTCAAGGATTTTTTCATTTTGATAAACTCCAAACTTGTTAGAACTTTTACTGAGTTGCAACACAAAATAACCACTAAAACCTGCTTTATCACCCCAACCTTGGTAAATTTTATGTACTGGATTATAGCCTACAATTTCATTTTTATCGGCATTTATTTGGATAAAACCTTCCCCTTCATCACTATTGGGATTCACAATTATATGTGCTTCACCAGAGTTTTCAAATGTAAATTGGAACAAACCACAACGTTTAGTAGCTGTCATATTCACATCAATATGATAATCGGCTAGATTAACACTATAATTATATGGACTCGTTTTTTCAGTATCATGAGAAAAAAGCGATGCTCTCTCTTCAGCTTGACATTTCAATTTCCCCGTTATGGGCATGATGGTCATACTTCCATAATCCTGAACGCAAGAACCACTCAACCAGTGACTTCCTCTAAAACCGGAAATCGTTTTGTCCGTATAATAATAAGGAGCAATACATTTGGTTTCTGTTGCCTTTGTTTGCGGAGTCCAATTGGTCATTCCAAAAGGAACGGTTACATAAGGCACCACTTGAGCATTGTTCTCTTTTTCATCTTCACCGTGTTGTAAAGCACTAATAGTTGTTGATGGCGCTGTCCCAATTAAAGGATTTACAAAATCTACATATCGGGCTCCTTTGGATTTCACGGAACAGGAAAAAACGAATACTAAAGCAACAGGAATGGAACTATATTTTAATAAACGGGATAAATTCATATTTATCTGTTAGTGCTTTATATGAAGCGAATTAATTTAGGTTGTAAACTTAATTTTTGAAATTAAAATTCAATTTAAATTTGCTTTATGTTTTTTTGATTTTAATGTTAAAAACATCCAGAATTCATTAAAAACTACGATTCCTAATTAAAATAAATACCCAAGCTTTCTGAACTTTTAAAACAGTTGGATTTCTTTACAAAGACAAAAAAATGCAACTATTGAAATAGTATTTTTGTTTTAAACTAGGTTTATTCTATCAAAAAGGTTTGTAATATTCTAAAAAACGAAATATTTTTTTTAAGAAGAAAAGAGAAGAAGACGGTAGCTTCTTCTCTTTTCATAGGTAAATAAATCACCAACCAACTTAACAATAAACAATCTATAAACTTCTAATTATTTCCATAATCAGGATTTTGAATCAGAGCTGGATTAAGCACCAATGCACCCGTAGGAATTGGGAAAAGACGATATTTAACATTAGCATCTGTTTTAAACCCCCAAGATCCTTCAAATTTTCCAAAACGAATCATATCATTTCTATGCCAAGATTCCCAAGCAAATTCGCGACATCTTTCTTTATATAAATCATCCAAAGTAACATTAGTCCATTGCGCTGAAGTAGTACGATTGTCTCTAACCATATTAACTAAAGAAAGTGCAGTTTGTCCTAAAGTTGCTGTTCCTCCTCTAAGAATAGCTTCAGCTTTCATTAAAAGAATATCTGAATATCTTAAAAATGGTACGTCATTGTTTTGATTTCTGCTTGTTGAACTAGCATCTGGGTAAAACTTAATGTTTCTGTATCCCATATTCCATGCAATTTCATCATTACCTAAATCTGTCAAGGTTACACTCTGACGAAGAACAATATCTGGAGTTAACTCCACTTGATATGTATAAGGATCTCCTCCATCAGAACCAGTATAGAATTGGTCATATCCTTTTTTAGTAGTGGTAACCGTCACAGCAGTTGTACCATCGTTCAAATATTGTTTTCCTGTAAGCCATTGTTTATTTCTAACATCATTAGCATCGTTTTGAAAATAAGCATAGAATTCAGGCAAAGTACTTCTTGGTGCACTTGGTGTAAATGACAGTCCAAATTTAGCACGTAAAGAACGAGGTACATCATAACGAGAATGATACATATTTCCGTTGAAACCAACTGTAGAAGCAGAAGGATCATAAGGAACTGCAAAAATGAATTCTTTCATTTGAGGTCCATTATTTGGATAAAACATTTTAAGGTATGTACTGCTAGGTTCAATAGTATATAAATTTGATTTGATTACTTCATCACATGCAGCAATACAATCATTATAACGTTGTGTACCAGTATACACCTGAGCATTTAAATACATTTTAGCAAGTAATGCATAAGCAGTGTATTTATTTGGTCTACCATAAGTAGAAACATCAGAAACAGCGCTCAAATTAGGAATAGCATCTTGAAGCTCTTTTTCAATAAATTCAAAAACTTCCTTTCTGGTAGATTTTGGATGAGAAGTAAAATCACCATAGTCAGTATATATTGGCACATCTCCATAACTATCCATCATCATAAAATAAGCAATAGCACGCATGGTTTTTATTTCTGAAATCATAGTGTTTTTTTCAGCACCTTCTGGCATGGCAGCATCTAAGATTGAAATAGTCTGATTGCTTATCCCAATGACTTTAGACGTCCAATCCCAAAGACTTCCTACAATACCATTATCTGCATTCCAATCATGGTAATGCATTGCAATATAATTTCTATTATCAAACCAGTTACCACCTCTTGCTGGCAAAATAGCTTCATCTGTTGTTAACGATTGTGTCCACCACCAAGCAAATGAAAATTCACCTCTGAAAGCTGCATAAACTGGTCCAGCAGTTTGAACGTATTGAGTAGAATTCTGAGGGAAAACATCAGGCGTTAGCTGAGTAGTAATTGGCACGTCGAGATTGTCGCACGACCATAATAAACCAATACCGATAATTGGTAAACTAAAATATTTAAATATCTTTTTCATAGTATTTTTATAATTACAATTAATTCTTAGAAAGTCGCTTTTAAACCAAATAATACAGTACGTGTTTTTGGATAAAAGTTATTTGAATCTACACCTGGAGCAGTTCCTCCTTGTTCAACCTCTGGATCAATTCCGCTGTATTTGGTAATTACAAATAGGTTATTTACAGTACTATAAATACGTAAGTTTTTAATGTATTTATGAACTTGTGGAAAATTATATCCTAAAGTAGCATTGTCTAATCGAATGTAACTTCCGTCTTCAATAAATCGAGTTGAATATTTATAAGAATTTAAATCATTTGGAGATTCATTAGCAGCATCTACTAAAATATTAGTTGTCATAGCTGTAGAAGGTCTGAATAAATCCGCACGGGTTGCATTGAAAATTTTGTTACCAAACACTCCACGAACAAAGATATTTAAATCAAAGTTTTTGTATTTAAAATCATTAGACCATCCTAATAATACTTTTGGTTGTGCACTTCCTGCATAGTGGTAATCTGTTCCGATACCAGGAGTCGTTGTTAAGTCACCATTTTTATCATAATATTGAGAAACTCCATTAGCATCTTTTCCTGCATATTGCAAAGTAAAGAATTGCCCTAACGGTTTTCCTTCTTTAAAAATTTGTAATGTACTTCCTGTTTGTCCTCCTCCTTCTGGTTGAACACGACGGATAGAATCTCCTCCGATAAAGAATGGATTTGTCAATTTAGTAATCTCATTTTTGTTGTGAGATACATTCATTCCTGTAGACCAAGTGAAATTTTTAGTTTGTACTGGAGTAGCATTTAAACTTAACTCAATCCCTTTGTTAGACATACTTCCTCCGTTTGCAACGATAGATCCAATTGGTACAAGAACCGGATTTACACTATAACTAGTAATCATACCTGTGGTTTTTTTGTCATAAATATCAATAGACCCCGATAATTTCCCTTTTAAAACAGTAAAATCAAGACCTGCATTGAATGTAGCCGTTTTTTCCCATTGTAAATCAGGATTAGCTGCCTGATTAGGTCCATAAGCTCCTACTTGTTGCCCATTATAATAGTAAGTTCCCAAACTTCCAGAGATAAATTGGGCTGTGTAAGCATTAAATCCTGATGAATTACCTGTTACACCATAACTAGCACGTAATTTCAAATCATCAAATACACCTTGGTTTGCCATGAAACCTTCTTTATCAACTCTCCAAGCTCCACCAATAGAAGGAAAATATCCCCATCTGTTATTTGTTCCAAATACAGACCCTCCATCTCTTCTGATAGACCCTTGAATAAGATACTTATCATTATAGTTGTAATTTAAACGGAAGAAATCAGATATCAAACGTGTTTTTTGATATATTGTACTACTTCCAAAATCAACTTTATAACCCGATACTGAAGTATAGTTACTTAAAGCCAAGTTATTATAACTTACATTATCTACAGGAAAGTTAGTTGTTGTAGCCTGGAACCCATCTCCTAATACATTTTCTTGCCAAGAGTAACCTACTACTGCATTGATTTTATGATTTCCAAATGTTTTATCCCAAGTCAAGAAACTTTCTATAATATTATTAGTATCTGTATAGGTATTTCTTAAAGCAGATCCATTAACTCCAAAATTAATTAAACTATGAGTTGCTGGTGGATCAGGATTGTTATAAAAGTTAGCACTATTATATTGTTGGTAATAACTGTCATAGAATTCTCCATGTAAAGTAGTCGCTTTTTGATACGCTAAATTCAAATTGTATTTTAATCCAAAAGGTAATTTAATTTCTGTTGTAAAACTTCCAACTAAATTATTTGTTTTAGTATCATCATCTCCATGCTTAAGTAATGCAACTGGATTAAAATAACCCGTACTATTAAAGTTTTCAAAATAACTTCCATCAGCATTTTTAACTGGAGAAACTGGCAAGTGATTTACAGCCTGCAAAAGAACCGTATTACGTTGCGCTACATTATTTGAATTTGTATTCGAATTTGAAACATTCAGTCCAAACTTCACATTATCATCAAAAGCATATTGCTCGATAGCAAGGTGTGCAATTACACGAGAAAAATCACTTGTCAAGATAACTCCTTCTCTATTAAGAGTTGTTAAACTTGCCATATAATTCCCATGTTCCCCACCTCCACTTAAAGATAAGTTATGACTTGTAGAAAGAGCTCCAGAACGCAAAATTGCTTTTTGCCAGTTTGTATTCGCTCCTTTATCATTCTCAGGAGTAAAAGAAAGATTGTTTTTATCAACGAATGCTCTTAACTGAGTAGCATTCATCATATCCAATTGATTGGAAACTTTTTCAAATCCTACATAAGTACTATAAGAGATTTGTGCTTTCTCTTTACTACCTCTTTTAGTAGTTACCATAATAACACCATTAGCAGCACGGTTACCATAGATTGCAGTAGCAGCAGCATCTTTAAGAATATCAATACTAGCAATATCCTCTGGAGAAATTACTGAAATATCAACTCCTGGAATTCCATCTACTACATAAAATGGTCCTTGTGAACTATTTAAGGTAGAAGCACCACGTAATACTACTGAAGCTTTACGGTTAGGGTCACCACTAGCCGAAATATTCAATCCTGAAGATTTACCTTGCAACAATTGTCCAACATCACTAATAGCACCACGATTTAATGCTTCCGCTTTTACAGTTGTAACAGCACTAGTCAAGTTTTTTCTTGAACTTTTACCATAACCTACTACAACTACTTGCTCTAAATTATTAGCTCCTGAAACTAACTTAATTACCAAGTTAGTTTTTGACCCGCTTAATTTAACGCTTTGGTCTGCAAAACCAACATAAGAAACCACAATGCCAGCATTTGGATTGGAAACTTCTAATTTAAATTTACCATCTAAATCTGTAACTACACCTTTTTTCGTTCCACCTTCCACAACATTGGCTCCCGGTAAAGGCATATTCTGATCGTCTACCACCTTACCTGACACCTGTGTTTTTTGTGCCCACGAATTAATTGAAAACGCTATCAAGAAAAATAACGTCAATAATTTGAAATTGGTTTTTTTCATTTTTAATTAGTATTAGTTAATAATATTATGGTAAAATTAACAGTTACATTCCCGTTAGGAATGGACAAATTCGTCAAAAACATATAAAATCTAATCAATTAGCTGCAATGAAAGCGGTAAAAAAATACATTTTACACTTTAAAACCATTATTTTTTTTAATTATCACTAATAAAACCCTTAATCGACAGTATTTTAGACTTAATAGCTAGACTTTCTCTATTGATAAATATTTAAGTTAATTTCTAAATCACTTTTTAACAAAAAAAAATGCAAAAACTAAATCTTAGATAAAAACACCTATATAATACATAACAATACTACTTGTACAACTTTAATATAGAGTAAGACTTCTAATTTTATGAAATAGAAACCGAAAACAGACTTTAGTAAAAACAAAAAACACAACCACTAAATATATATTATATAATTTTTTACATAAAAAATTATCAGTATGAAAAATCTATCCATGTTTTTGAAGCATTTATCCATTTTCAAAAAACAATATGTCTGTAATTTTGATTTAAACAAAAAGCCGATTTGGCTATCACTTTTTTTACAATTCATTCATTAGAAAATATTAAATAAAATCAACCACATGGAAAATGCTAAAAACACAGACAAATTCAACAATCCAATGCATCAAATTGACGATTGGGAAGAAAACCTAATCGAACGTTATCCAGATCCTGCTGTTGAAACCAAAGAAAAAGAAGAATTTCGCAATTATGTAGATTCTGAAAGAGTAGAAACAGTGAGAGAGTTTTATAGAATTAACCATACCTATCAAACCTATGATTTTGTGTGCGAAAAAGAAAAAGAGTTCTTAAAGTTTGATCGCAAAGAAATGTCGCTTTGGGAAGCAGTAGACTTCTTAAATACTTTAGTTGATGATAGCGACCCAGACATTGATTTAGACCAATTTCAACATTTATTACAAACATCAGAAGCTATTCGCGCCGATGGTCATCCGGATTGGTTTGTGCTAACTGGATTCTTACATGATATTGGAAAAGTGCTGTGCCTTTTTGGTGAGCCGCAATGGGCTGTTGTAGGAGACACTTTCCCTGTAGGCTGTCAGTTTTCAGATAAAATAGTCTATCCAGAATTTTTTGCAGCCAATCCTGACAGTACTAATGAAAAATACAATACAAAATACGGTGTGTATTCACCAAATTGCGGATTAGACAATGTAAAAATGAGTTGGGGACATGACGAATATTTATACCAAATCATGAAAGATTATTTACCAGAACCAGCCTTGTACATGATTCGTTATCATTCATTTTATTCCCAACACAGAGAAAATGCCTATGCTCATTTGATGACAGAAAAAGACATTGAAATGTTTGAATGGGTAAAAAAATTCAATCCATACGATTTATACACTAAAGCACCTGTCAAACCAGATTCAAAGGCTTTAAGACCTTATTATGAAGAATTAGTGGCTAAATATTTACCGGCCAAATTAAAATTCTAAAAATACTTATTCCTTAATTTAATATCCTTTTGAAATGTTATACACCTATTTAGGCTTTTTTGGATTCACGCTCCTAGTCATTTTTTACACCAGTTACAAACTCCGAAAAGATAACCTTGACACTTCAAATGGCTATTTTTTAGCTGGAAAAAGTTTAACTGCCCCTATCATTGCTGGTTCAATGATACTCACAAATATTTCTACCGAACATTTAATAGGAATGAACGGTAGCTCATACAAAAATGGAATAATCGTTATAGCCTGGGAAGTCACCTCGGCTATAGCCTTAGTAATTGCGGCTATTTTTATTATTCCGCGTTTTATGAAAATGAAACTCACCACAATTCCTGAGTTTTTAGAAAAGCGCTTTGATTCACAAATACGTTCCATTGTAGCTTTCTTATTGATGAGTTCCTTTGTCGTGACCTTATTGCCTATTGTATTGTATTCTGGTGCCATTAACATCGAAAGTATTTTTGATTTTTCAACAATGTTTTCCATAACCAAGGAGCAATCATTAGTATATACCGTTCTTGTTATTGGAGTCATTGGATCATTATATGCCATTTTTGGAGGATTAAAGGCTGTTGCTTTCTCCGACACTCTAAACGGAATCGGATTAATGCTTGGAGGATTATTAGTTCCAGCTATTGCTTTGTATCAAATTGGAAAAGGAAATGTTTTTGATGGGGTAAGTACAATTTATCATTTTGCACCTAAAAAGTTTGATATAATTGGCAGCGAAGATTCTGTTTTACCCTTTTCAACACTTTTTACGGGATTGATGATCAACCAAATTTATTTTTGGGGAATGAATCAAACTATAATCCAAAGAGCTTTTGGAGCCAAAAACTTAGTTGAAGCTCAAAAAGGCTTAATTTACACAGGTGTTTTTAAATTATTAATGCCTTTAATTATAGTTCTTCCAGGGTTAATAGGTTTTTATTATTTTCAAGAACAACATTATGATAAACCTGATTTAATTTATCCGCTTTTAGTTAAAAAAGTTTTACCTACTTATCTATATGGTTTTTTTGCAGCAGTAATATTAGGAGCTGTTTTAAGTACTTTTAATAGTGTTTTAAACTCTGCTAGTACTATTTTTTGCATGGACATTTACAAAAAAACATTCAATAAAAATATCTCCGATAAGAAATTAGTTTATTACGGAAAAATCTCATCTGTTGTACTTGCCGTTTTATCCATATCCGTTGCTCCATTAGTAGCTTACGCTCCTTCTGGTTTATATTTCCTGTTGCAGGAACTCAATGGAATTTTCTTTATCCCAATATCTTCTATATTAGTAGCAGGATTATTTTTCAAACAAATTAATGCTGTAGGTGCAAAAGCAGGATTATTCTTTGGTTTCGTTTTTTATATCTTAACCTCATTTGTATTTAAAATAAACATTCATTTTGTCCATTTATGGGGAATTGAATTTGTTTTAAATTTCATCATTATGTTTGTAGTGTCAAGAATGTATACTACTTCAAAATCAAACACAGAATACGAAGACAACCTAGCTAACAATTACGAAAAATCTTGGTCAGGAATGAACATCGCTGGCAGTGTTTTAGTTTTCTTAACTGTATTAATTTACATCATGCTCTCGTAAAATTTAAACAACAAAAATTACAATGATAAAAAGCAATATCGATAAAGCTACAGGATTTGAAAAACGTTTTGAGAACATCAACACCGTTGTTTTCGAAAATTCAAAAACAGCTTCGGTAGCCGTTGCCCAAGAAATAGCAGCCTTAATTATATCGAAACAGAAACAACAAGAACCTTGTGTTCTGGGCTTAGCAACTGGTTCTTCACCTAAAGGTTTGTATGCCGAATTAGTTCGTATGCACAAAGAAGAAGGACTTAGTTTTAAAAATGTTATTACTTTCAATTTGGATGAATATTATCCAATGGAACCAGACAGCATCAATAGCTACGTACGGTTTATGAAAGAATTACTATTAAACCAAGTAGATATTTTACCTGAAAACTACAATATTCCTGATGGCACTTTATCCAAAGAAGAAATTCAAAAATATTGTGCCCAATATGAAGAAAAAATTGAAGCACTAGGTGGCATCGATTTACAAATTCTAGGAATTGGGGGCAACGGACATATTGGTTTTAACGAATCAGGTTCCTTACAAAATTCAAAAACAAGATTAGTAGCTTTAGATCATATCACCAGAGTTGCAGCAAGCAAAGATTTTTCTGGTTTAACCAATACTCCTAGAACAGCCATTACACTTGGAGTAAAAAAAATAATGGAAGCCAAACAAGTCATTCTAATGGCTTGGGGCGAAGGAAAATCAAACATTGTTAAAGATTCTGTTGAGGGCACTGTGACTAATCAGGTTCCGGCTTCATTCTTACAAGAACATAATGATGCCATTTTTGTTTTAGACCAAGAAGCTGCTTCTAAATTAACACGAATCAACACACCATGGCTAGTTGAAAAAATAGTTTGGACAGATAAATTGACTCGAAAAGCAGTTTTAAGAATGGCACTAGATTTAAAAAAACCAATTCTTAGGCTTACCGATGCCGATTATATTGAAAACGGAATGAGCGATTTATTAGCCGATTTAGGGCCTGCTTACAATATTAACATCAATATTTTCAACAAATTACAACACACCATTACAGGTTGGCCGGGAGGAAAACCCAATGCAGATGATAGTAACAGACCAGAACGTGCAGAACCAGCTCGAAAAAGAGTCCTTATTTTTAGCCCTCATCCAGATGATGATATTATTAGTATGGGAGGAACTTTTATGCGTTTACACGAACAAGGACACGAGGTGCATGTAGCCTATCAAACTTCTGGAAATATTGCTGTAGCAGATAGTGAAGCGGAACGTTTTGCTCGTTTTGTATGCGATTATAATGAGAAATTCCAAATCAATAGCCCTGAAGCAAATACGATTTACAACAAAGCACATGAGTTTTTAATTAACAAAAAAAACAGTCAAAAAGACATTCCAGAAGTAAGACATCTTAAGGGACTTATTCGAAAAGGAGAAGCCCGAGCTACAGCACACTTTGTAGGCTTATCCGACGATCAAATTCATTTTATGAACCTACCTTTCTATGAAACAGGGACTATTGAAAAAAAACCTTTAGGAGAAGCAGATATCCAACTTACAATGGATCTTATCGAAAAAGTAAAACCACATCAAATATTTGCTGCAGGAGATTTAGCCGATCCACATGGAACACACAAAGTATGTTTAGATGCCATTTTAGAAGCCGTAAAAAAACTAAAGTCAAACGATTTTATGGATGATTGTTGGTTGTGGCTCTATCGTGGTGCTTGGCAAGAATGGAGCATTGACGAAATAGAAATGGCTGTACCAATGAGTCCAGACCAAGTATTAGCAAAAAGACATGGTATTTTTAAACACCAATCTCAAAAAGATGGCGTAGTATTCCAAGGTACCGATGCAAGAGAATTTTGGCAAAGAGCCGAAGATAGAAATAAAGAAACCGCAGAATTATATGTCCAACTAGGCTTATCTAATTATGCTGCTATGGAAGCCTTTGTAAGGTGGAAATTCTAACACAATACTCAGTTTAGTTTTTAACGAAAGCTGTGTGGATTTTAATTAATTCGCACAGCTTTTAAAATAAATAATACCATCTAAAATTTAAAAAAATGAATTTATTCAATATAAAAGACAAAGTAGCTGTAATTACAGGAGGAACTGGAGTTCTGGGAAGTTCAATTGCCGAACATTTAGCTGCTTCAGGAGCAAAAATTGTGATTCTAGGAAGAAATCAAGAAACAATAGATCAAAGCATCGCTTCACTTAAGGAATATGGCTATAATGCACTAGGAATAGCTGCAAACATACTCGACAAAGAATCCTTAATACAAGCACGAAAAACCATTATAGAACATTACGGAAGAATAGATATTTTATTAAATGCAGCTGGTGGCAATATGCCTGGTGCAACTATAAGTGAAGATCAAACCATTTTTGATTTATCTATGGATGCATTTCAAACCGTAACGGACTTAAACCTAAATGGAACCGTACTTCCATCCCTAGTTTTTGGAGAACTTATGGCACAACAAAAAGAAGGAATAATCATTAATTTTTCATCTATGACGGCAGAAAGAGCCGTAACACGTGTAGTAGGCTATTCGGCTTCTAAGGCAGCCATGGAAAATTTTACTAGATGGATGGCTGTAGAGATGGCAACAAAATTTAGCGAAAAAATTCGCG
The DNA here is from genome assembly GCF_058309975.1 of Flavobacterium sp. ST-158. Taxonomy (NCBI): domain Bacteria; kingdom Pseudomonadati; phylum Bacteroidota; class Flavobacteriia; order Flavobacteriales; family Flavobacteriaceae; genus Flavobacterium; species Flavobacterium sp. ST-158. Next base: position 78,934 of record NZ_JBZEEN010000001.1, read on the forward strand.
TCAACGCCATAGCTCCCGGTTTTTTTATTGGAAATCAAAATCGGAAATTACTAACTAATGAAGATGGTTCTTATACAGCCAGAGGAAATAGTATTATTAACAATACACCTATGAAACGTTTTGGAGAAGCAGATGAATTAGCAGGAGCCATTCACTTTTTATGTAGCGAAGCCTCACGATTCATCACAGGAATTGTCTTGCCTATTGATGGTGGATTTAGCGCATTTAGTGGAGTCTAACTTTCGATAAAACAAAAAAACCTGTGAAAAAAATATTTTCACAGGTTTTCAAACACTAAACTTATTATAAAACTAACTTAATAAAAAAAACAATTCTCTAACCAAAAAACCATTCTTTATTATTCCTCAGACACAATTGGTCTCTTATCAACTTCAATAGCAACATTCATTAAATAAGCCACACCATTATCGTTAACCATTGTCATATTAAGTGTATCTAACATAGCCAACTTTTTACTCACCAAACCATTAAATTTATTATATGAAATATTCATTTCTTTTAAATTATTCAAATTTTCAATAGCTAAAGGCACTTGACCCTGAAAATTATTTTCAAACAAACTAAGATTAGTCAGTTGAGTCAAATTGGCTACATCAGAACTTAAAGTTCCACTTAATTTATTGCTATTTAACAATACTGTTTTTAATGATTTCATTTGATAGAATGAAGCAGGAATTGCTCCTTGAATTTCATTATTAAAAACAGCCAGAGTTTCCAAATTCTGAAGTTTTCCTAAATTAGAAGGCAATTCTCCAGTGAGTCTATTCATGTACAATTCTAAACTTTTCAAATTACTTAAATCACACAAAGAAGCTGGAATCGCATCAGATAAACTATTGAATGACAAGTCTAAAACTTTTAATTCTTTCAAATTACCCAAACTTGCAGGAATGACTCCTGAAAGATGGTTCTTATGCAAATTTAATTCTTGTAAACTTTGTAAATCACCTAATTCAGTTGGAATAACTCCCTCTAAGTTATTATCCTGTAAATCTAGAGCAACCACCTTATCATTTACTACTTTCACTCCTGTCCATGAAGTTAGCGGTTGAGACAAATCCCATTTTACTTTCCATTGACTACCATTAGTAGCCTCATATAATTTTAGGAGAATATCTTTGTCAGAAAGCGACACATTTGCCATCATTGAAAATGAAGACAATACCATTAAAAATAAAGTAACTATTTTTTTCATAACTCTCGCTTTTAGTTTCATAATGATAAATATAGTACAAAAAACAGTTTAAATACCAAAATAATCGATGAAATACACCTTAAAGTTATTTTAAAAAATAATTTTCCTACATTTTAAACAGAAAAACAATTAATAGAATTTTTATTTATATTTGAATAACTAATCAAAAAAACCAATATTATGGAAATTAACTTTTTAGCGCTATTTGTAGCTGCATTATCGACTTTAGTAATCGGATTTATTTGGTACAATCCAAAGATTTTTGGAACAGCTTGGATGAAAGAATCTGGATTAACAGAAGACAAAATGAAAGGAGCTAACATGCCCTTGATTTTTATCATGGCTGTCTTTTTTGCATTCTTAATTTCAATGATATTACAATTTCTCACCATACATCAATGGGGTGCTTTTAGTATGGTAGGTGGCGGAGGAGCAGTTGACATCAAACCATCTTATGGAGCATTCATGGCTGATTATGGCACTGCTTTTAGAACATTTAAACATGGAGCACTTCATGGTTTTTTAACTGGAGTTTTTCTGGCATTTCCTATGATTGCAACTAACGCTCTATTTGAAAGAAAAAGTTGGAAATACACCTTAATCAACAGTGGATATTGGACCCTATGCTTTATGGTTATGGGCGGAATAATTTGTGCTTGGCAATAAAAACACAACCTCTCTTATACATTTTTTAAGAGAGGTCTCTTTTAAGATAATTTATCGATGGCTTTAGCCAAATCAAAGTCCTTATGGGTTACTCCATTCGCATCATGTGTTGATAGTCGGATAGTTACTTTATTATACACATTAAAGAGTTCCGGATGATGGTTGTGTTGTTCAGCCAATAAACCCACTTGTACTATAAAAGCCAATGCCTGATTAAAATTTTCGAACTGAAAATTTTTCTCAATTCCATCTTTTTGAAAAACCCAATTTTTCAATTCCTGCATGAGAGATTCAGCTGTAATTTTATTAAAAGTCTCCATGATATTTCTTTTTGTATAAAGTTAGTTATTTTGAATCTTTTAACATACTAATCCACTTAAAATAGTAACTTCGCTATCGATTAATCCCTCACAGATTTGGAATCAGACTCTTCTTTTATAATATACGAAACTATCAATTTATTACCAGAATCATGGGATGATTTGGCACATAAAAACATTTTTCTTTCCCGAAATTATCTAAAAATACTCGAAACTGCAGCTCCCAAAAACATGAACTGTAGATTCATTGCTTTATATCAAAAAAAGGAATTGATTGGAATTGCGGTTTCACAATTTTTGGATTTAAGTCAGATTCCTTCTTTTGGTGAAAGAGATCATTGTTTACGAATGAAAATTAGAAATTTTGTTTTTAAAAGATTTGGCTCCAGAGTACTCATCATTGGAAACAATATGTTAACGGGACAAAATGGTGTCGCTTTTAGCAAAAAAGTTCCTGAAAAAACTTGTGTCAGAATTCTAAAACAAGCTGCTGATGCATTGGAACAGCTATACCAAAAGCAAGAAAAAGGTCCGCATCTCACTATTTTCAAAGATTTTTCAAACAAGCAAATTAAAGATTTTGATGTTCCTGAATTTCGTTCTTTTTACCGTTTTTCTACCCAACCCAATATGATTTTCGATATTAGAAATTCATGGCATTCATTTGATAATTATCTAGCAGAACTTACTAAAAAATACAGAGATCAATACAAAAGAGCCCGAAAAAAATCGGAGGATCTTCACAAACAAAAAATGAGTCTGGAGGAAATCCAAATGAATCAGGAACGCATTTACGAACTCTATATGAATGTGGCTCAAAAAGCACCTTTTAATACCTTTTATTTAGGCAAAAATCATTTTAAAATTTTCAAAAAAAATCTAAAAGATCATTTTTTATTTTATGGTTATTTCAGTAATAACAAGCTAATTGGGTTCAACACTTTAATTAAAAATGGTAACGACATCGATACCTATTTTTTAGGATATGATGAAAACTGCCAAAAAGAAAAAATGTTGTATCTCAACATGCTGTATGACATGATAGCCTATTCCGTAAACAAAAAATACAGCCGAATCATTTTTGCCCGAACAGCATTGGAAATCAAAAGCTCAGTAGGTGCAAATGCGGTTGAAATGTATGGGTTAATCAAACACAATAATTCATTTCTGAATTTATTTGTTGCCAAAACCTTTCATTATTTTGAACCTAAATTAGAATGGAAACAAAGAAATCCTTTCAAAGAAATTAATTAGCTTTTGGCAAAGCAATCTTTAATTTTCTGGGAATAATGCTAATATTCAAATCTGTTTCTGAGCCACAAAACTCTCCATCAACCTGAAAACTAACTGGTTTATTAATCTGAACCGACGCTTTATCAGTAGAAATCACAATAACATCTTTAGAGGAAACTGAAATTTTTCGCAACACAAATTTCATAAAAACACCAAAAGTAATTCGCTTTAAAATCACCAATTCAAACTTTCCGTCCCCCATAATACCAATAGGATTGATTACAACTCCAGTTCCATATTTTTGGGAATTAGCAATAACAATCATTCGGGCATTGGTCTCGAGTGTTTGTTGGTTAATTTTTATTTTAACATGAAATGATTTAACAGCATATAGTAGCGTTTTAAAAAGTTGCAAAGCATAACCTAATTTCCCTCTTAGAGCACTCTTTTCATAATTTTTAATGAGTTCAGCGTTTAATCCTAAATCGCTCAAATGTATGCAGATTTTATCATTTATCAGAATACAATCAATCATTACAAAGTCCTCTTGAAAAGCAATAGCAATATTTTCCTCTTCCGTTTTTAACAGGTCCAAATCGGTTGCCAATCCATTTGCAGAACCTGCAGGCAAAATCCCAAAAACAACATCTTCTTCATCTAAAGCTTCGGCTACTAATTTTATCGTTCCATCGCCACCTGCAACAATCACACGCTGGGGTTTATATTCTTTATAAAAATCCCTAACCCCCTCTAAATCATCAATTCCAGAAGTTTCATAACAATACAAATTGAGCTTTAAATATTGTGCATAATGTGAAACCTGCGCAATCAAAGCAGCCTTATTAATTCCTCCCGAAATGGGATTTACCACCATTATGACATTATTTTTCTGCATTTCTCTTCCTATTTAGTTTAAATTTAGCTAATTTAGAATAGATTACAAAAGAAAGCGTTAAATGAAACCTATTATAAAATTATATCGGGGTTATGCGAATGAGCAGGAACTCATTGTAATGGGACATGTTTTTTTGCCCACCAAAAAAGTAGATTATGATTTTCAGGATAAAAACTTTAAAAATGCGAGTTCCATCATAGGAATGTACCGCATGAAAACCTGGTCTAATGCCGATATTTATTTAAAACACCACCAAAAAACCATCCATACCCGAACACTCAATGATGGCTATTTTAAATTTTGTATCCCGCTAAATCAGGATGATTATGGCTGGGTAGACTATGAAGTTAGCTTAACCTATAAGGGAAAAACCATCGCGGCTAAGGAAAGCTACATTCGTCCAAAAGTGGACCATTTGGGCATTATTTCGGATATAGACGACACTTTTTTGGTTTCCTACACTTTGAATCCTCTACGAAAATTATACAATCTATTATTTCACAATGTCAACCGACGTAAAATATTTGAAGACGTTACTGTACATTATCAGGCTTTGAGCCAATCCGGAAGAGATGGCCATCAAGAACTGAATACTTTTTTTTATGTTTCCAGTAGTGAGTGGAATTTGTATCGGTTTATTGTCAAGTTTACCGAAATTCATCAATTGCCTAAGGCTGTTTTATTACTAAAAGACATTAAAACCAGCCTTTCTCAATTTTTCTGGACCGGCAGAGGCGGACACAATCATAAGTTTGAGAAGATCAAACACATTTTGGAATTTTACCCTAACTTAAAATATGTGCTTATTGGTGATGATTCACAGGAAGATCCTTTTTTATACGAAGCCATTGCTAAAATTTTCCCCTTGACCATTCAGGCCATTTATATCCGACAAACAGCCAAAGAAAAAAAAAACAAAGTGATTAAAACCCTGCAAAATCTGGAAAGTCTATCTGTAGAGGTCTGTTATTTTAAGAAAAGTAAAGAAGCCATCGCACATTCTAAGAAAATTGGGTTGATTAGTTAATCTTTATGTTTAAAATATGGCACGCACATTTTAGCAGATTCAAATATGAATTTAATTTCAAACTCAGCAAAGCCTAGTTCCTTACAGTCTTGGTTACAAACTTTGCGGAGCTTAAAAGTCAAGAATTATTCCTAATATATTGACTAACTATATTCATTAAATAAAATGTAACTACAACATATAAGAAAGTCAAAAAATAGTTTAAAAAACTTTTATCCGACAACTTAGATTTAAATACTTCCTCAAATCTTTTATTTTTATAATAAATTATATAATTAAAAATTAAAGGCAATATAAAAGCAATATAAATTAGTAATTGTGGTTCAACTTTAGAAAAAGAAAAAAAATACAATATACTTATAGCATTATATAGATTAATACTTTGAAGTCCGCTAAACAATATAAAAGCATGTAATTTGACATCGACATTTTTTGTTTGAAAATAATCGAAATTTGTAATTTTCAAAAACTTATAAATATTAATCAATATTATGTCAAAACATTTCATTTATATGATTTAAAAGATTTTGCGAAAATATTTTCTAGTTCTACTTTCAAAACTAAACAACATAAATCTATTAGCAATTTAATAAAAAACAATTTGCAAAACTATTTTTATTTTTTTTGACGAAAAATTCTTTTTAAAAATCCACAAAGTAATCACACACAAAAACAAAAAAATCACAGATATTCGTTGAGTAATAAAAAAACTCGGCGAATCTCTGTGACTCCTTTGGGAATCTCTGCGTAATTACAATAGATAAACTACAAATTATCAATCTCTTCCTGAACCAATTCCCAGTCCAGTAATAATTGATCTAAATCAGCTTTCTTTTTGTTGTAGGCTTTAAAAAAGGCAGCATCTTCAATGTGTTTATCATAATTAGAAGCAAGCATTTTATCATCGTGCTGAATGTCTTTTTCCAACTGACTGATTTGGCTTTCAATTTTACTCAAACGGTTTTGCAAGGTCTTCCCTTTTTTCTGGTCTTCGTAGGAGACTTTTTTATTTTCTTTAGGAGCCGCTGTTTTAACCACTTCTTTTTTCTCTACTTCACGCATATTTTCCATATTACGCTGTTCCAGGAAAAAGTTGATATCGCCTAAATATTCCTTTATTTTTTGGTCTTTGAATTCATAAACAATATTAGACATTCCCTGAAGAAAATCCCTGTCGTGAGAAACCAATAATAAAGTTCCTCCAAATTTTTGTAAAGCGGCTTTCAATACGTTTTTAGACTTAATATCCAAGTGGTTCGTAGGCTCATCCATCAGCAACACGTTGATTGGCTGTAACAACAATTTACACAATGCCAAACGGTTTCTCTCCCCTCCTGAAAGCACTTTTACCTTTTTCTCTACATCGTCTCCACGGAATAAAAACGAACCTAACATATCGCGTACTTTTGAACGATTCGTATCCAATGCAGCATCTTCCATGGTTTGCAACAAGGTAATTTCGCCATCTAAATATTCGGCTTGATTTTGAGCAAAATACCCCAACTGAACATTGTGCCCTAATTTGATTGTTCCATCGTATTCAAATTCATTCACCAATGCTTTGATAAAAGTTGATTTTCCCTGACCATTTTGTCCCACAAAAGCAATTTTACTGCCTCGTTCTACCAGCAACGAAATGTCTTTTAAAATCGTTTTGTCACCGTATGCTTTGGTTACATTTTCAGCTTCAATAACAACTTTTCCGGGCTCTTTAGAAACCGGAAACGAAATATTCATCACCGAATTGTCGTCTTCATCGACTTCGATGCGCTCTACCTTATCCAATTTTTTGATTAAAGACTGCGCCATCGAGGATTTGGTAGCACTATATCGAAATCTGTCAATCAATTTTTGAGTCTCTTCAATCTTTTTCTGTTGGTTTTTTTGTGTAGCTAATTGTTTTTCACGAAGCTCCTCACGTAATTCTAAGTATTGCGAATACGGCTTATTAAAATCATAAGCTTTTCCAAGCGAAATTTCAATGGTTCGGTTAGTCACATTGTCCAAAAACATTTTATCGTGCGAAACAATCACAACTACTCCCGGATAATTACGAAGGAAATTTTCTAACCAAATAATACTTTCAATATCCAAGTGGTTGGTAGGCTCATCCAACAAGAGAACATCATTATTTTGCAATAATAATTTGGCCAATTCAATACGCATTCGCCAACCTCCCGAAAAAGTTTCCGTTTGATTATCGAATACTTCTCTTTTGAAGCCCAATCCTAACAGAATCTTCTCAGTATTCCCTACATAATTGTAACCATCCAATAATTCAAAACGATGGGTATAATCTGCTAAATCTTCAATAATCTTAGAATATTCCTCACTTTCATAATCGGTTCTGGTAACCAATTGATGATTGATTTCTTCAAGTTTTTTCTCAACAATTTTAATCTCTGTGAAAGCTTCATAAGCTTCTTCCAGAACAGTTCTTCCTCTTTCAAAATCAATATCCTGACGCAGAAATCCCATTTTCATGTCTTTCTCCTGAGAAATTACTCCAGAATCGGGAGCAAAATCACCGGCCAACATTTTAAGCATGGTGGACTTTCCTGCTCCATTTTTCCCTACAAGACCGACTCTATCTCCAGCTCCTAATCGAAAGGTAACTTCTTCAAACAAATAAGTACCACCAAACGAAACCGATAAATTGTGTATATTAAGCATATATTGTGACTAATGTTACATGGGTACTTTCTATAAAAATGTACCTTTGATAAAAATTTTTGCAAATGTTAAAAAAAGGATCCAAACTAAATAGTATTTTAACAGGAACTTGTCCGAAATGTCAAAATGAAAGCATGTATGTGGATAAAAACCCATACAATTTAGCTAATGTTTTAAAAATGAATACCAAATGTTCCCACTGCGGATTGGTATATCAAATTGAGCCTTCCTTTTTTTACGGAGCCATGTATGTCAGTTACGGACTAAATGTGGCTATTGGAATTGCCGCTTTTATTGTTTCTTATTTATTTTTTGAAGCAACTATAAAAACATCCTTTATTATGATAATTGCTACCCTTATTATTTTAGGGCCAATGGTATTGCGATGGTCGAGGAACATTTACATTAATATGTTTGTGCATTACGACCCTAATTTTAAAGCTTAAAATTATCTTTTACGTTTTTCAAATCGGTTAATATTGATTTCTTTTTGCAAAGGAATTCCATATTCAATATTTTCAAATAATGCTTTGGCCATAGCCGGCCCTAGCATTACACCACGAGTACCTAAACCGTTCAAAATATGAATATAGCTGCTATCTGGGTGTGTTCCTACAATAGGCCTTCTGTCCTTAACCGTTGGACGCACTCCGGCAAAATGGGAAACAATATCAAAATCACAATTGATTATTTCTTTAATCCGTTCCACTAATTCCTGTTTTCCTTCCTCGGTAGGCAAATCGGTTTTGTCTTTCCAATTGTAAGTAGCTCCCACTTTGAACAAATTATTACCTAAAGGAAGTATAAAAACACTTGTATTGACAATTACGTCCAAATCCAAATCAGGAGCTTTGATAATAAAAAGCTCTCCTTTAGTTCCATCTAAGGGCAAATGATTGAAATAAGGATTGGCATGCATACCAAAACCTTCTGCAAAAATGATATGTTTAGCTTCTACACCCCTATAACTAACTCCATTTGGAAGTATTTCTAATCCTTCATAATCGAATGTTTGCTGCAACAAAAACTGCTCGCCTAAAAGATATTTTTTATACAATTCCAATAAAGAAGCCGTATCTACATAACCTGTATGTAATACTTCGCCATAATTGAACGGAGAATCAATACCTTCATATTTTTTTGTAATAATTTTGGCGGATAAAAAAGGAGCTAAAGCAGCTTTATCTGAGGCAGCAAACCAATTATTTTGTTCTTCAATAGAGAAAAATTTACGTAAAATAGGCTTTTTAAAATCAAGCTTCACCTTAAGTTTTCGCTCTAAATCAGCATAAAATTGATTCATTAAAAGCAATTGTTCCTTTGCTTGCCAAACCTCGCTAAAACGCTTTAAAATAACTGGATTATACAAGCCTCCGGCGATTTTGGATGAATTTTGCGATTCATTACTTATCACTAAAATACTTTTATTATTAGCCAAAGCCAATTCAGAAAATGAAATCCCCGCTAAACCACAACCCACAATTAAATAATCAATCATACTTTTTTAATTTGGAACAAAAATACAGAAAACAAAAAACTCCTACCATCCGGTAAGAGTTTTTATATTTTGTTGTGGCATCAATATTAGTAATTCCACATATCTGATTCAAAATCACGAATTTTTTCTTTCACACGCTCAGCTTCCAATAATTGGCTTTGAGCATTATCTTTCATGTATTCTTTAATTTCTCTATCACCATAAACATTTTCTTCCTTATAGATGACACTATTAAAACGTCTTGAATTCAAGATTTGGTCAAAAGAAATTGGCATGGCAGAATTTTTATTATTAAAAGCTTTGGCTTCATGAAGCACATCTCTTGCATCTGGGAAAAAAATCCAAAACAATTCAATATAATCTTTCTCATCACTATTCATCGTATAAACATCAGGTGTCACTGGACAAATAGCTAACAAGCGATACTTCAACTCACTCTGACGTTTATCGAAATACCAAAAACCTTTGATCTTATACTGAGTCACATCCTGAGCTGTTAAATCCGATCTTAAGACATATTCTTCTGACACACGTTGACCTGCATTTATTTGTTCTCTACCAGCATCTGTAGTATCAATTCTGCTTAAAGAAGCCTGTATATCTCTATAGGTTTTTTTGGTATTGAAATAACTATCTGCATATACTTCGGTAATTTCTCCACTTTTTATAGCTCTAGTTAAAACGTCATAAAGAGAACGTCTGTTTGAACCAATATTAGCAGTATCTACAGGAAAATATAGTGGAAAATTAATTTTTTCACTTAAATCAATAATTTCCCAAACCATTCTACCCATCAATACATCTCTATCATGAACATACCCATAAGCCAACGGCTTATCATTATCTGAAATGAGTTGCGCAGGAGTTTTCAATCCAATTTCTTCTGGAATTTTAGCATTCAGTAAATTAGACTGAGCATAAGAAGCCACTCCTCCAATTAAAGAGATTGCCAGTATCAAAAAATTTCTCATATTCATCATAGTATCATTAATAAGAATTGATGTAACCCTGTGGGTAAAACGTATTTATTATTGAATTTCAAAAATAACCGGAGCTGTTCTTGGTAATAAATAATTACCTGCACCAACCAATTTTGTTTTAATTTCTGAAATAGTAACCTGATCACCTCTTCCTGCTTTAGAAAGAACCGATTTACATTGTGCATTTAACCTATCTCCTTGTACAACTACAGTAGGCTGTCCAGTAACTTTTAAATTAAATCCAACCACATTCAAATTTACATCAAAATCAAAATCTTCTAGTTTAGCACCAATTGTAGCAATTTCAAGATTTGATTTAGGCCCTTTAACGATTCCCATTTCTCCTCTAATTGTTCCAGTTGGTCCAGGAATTCCTTTGATTCTAAATACTTTTCTATCTGAAACGGGTTGTCCGTTTGGTAGTTTTGCAGAAACATTAATTACTACTTCATTTCCACCTTGTGGATTCATTACATATTTTCCATTTCCAACTTTAGACAAACCTGGAGCTGAAACCGAAACATCTTTGTCAGAAATACCAGCAAAAGATACCGAGATTGGGTTTGAAACCCCTCTGTACACTACATTCATTTTATCAGCAGAAATAGTAGCTGAATTTGGTTTAGGAACTACTACATATTTCCCTGAGAATTTCAATGGAATCGGTTTTCCATCTTCCATAATATTAAATGATCCACCTATTGTTTGTTCTCCAATACCACCAGCGGTTAAAGAGATTAATGCCTGACCATTTACAACTTTACCTGGACCTTGGAAACCACTAAATTTTGCATCTGGATCATATTTACCCAATACAACTTTACCAGTAACCTGATCCCCTTGGAAATAAGCATTTTTATCTAAAACAACAATAGCTTCAAACTTACTATAAGAAGCTGCTGCTACTGCTGCTTTTCCTAAGGCTGCACTATACACATCAGATTCTGCTTTATTGATGTCATTTTGCCAAGTCGAAAGCTTTGCTACTGTAGCAATTGCTGGAAAACCTTTGAAATGATAGGCCAAAAATTTGTCTTTTAAACCTTCTTTATTTTTAACATCAGAAACATCAAATTTCGCCTCTACTTCTTTAATGATAGCAGCATATTTTTTATCTCCTTCTAAAGCCGATTTCATATCTGCTTTATACTGATTGATGGTTGCGATGATTTCGTTACCTTTTTTGGTATATCCTTCTCCAGTGAACCAGTCGTCAATATTATCACCTTTATCCATATCTTCATAAGGTAATTTTCCTGTTTCAGGATCTACCTCATATCCTTTAGTCGCTTGCTCCTTTAAGGAAGCGATGTAATTATAGAAATTATCGGTTATTACTTTTACTTTATGAGCGGTTTGTGATGCTACAGCAAATTCACCTTTAGCTTCTGCTGCTTTAGCATCTAGAGCACCTAACATTTGCTCATTGGATTGAATTGAATTTACATTTGAACTTTCAAATTTTTCGTTCATCAATCCAAAACCTGATATTACTTCTTTTGAAACATTCATTGCCAACATAGCGATGAAAACCAAGTACATCAGGTTAATCATCTTCTGTCTAGGGGTTAGTTTTCCTCCTGCCATATTTTCTAATAATTAGTTGTAGTAATTTTGTTTTATAGTCTTCGAACTTAATTATTATCCTTTATTATTCATTGCAGTAAGCATACCTCCATAAACATTATTCAATGAAGAAATGTTAGCCGTCATAGATTGCATTTGCTCTTTTAATTTAGACGCATTTTCAGCAATTTCTTTGTTTGCTTCTGCGTTTCTAGAAGCACTTTCTAATTGTACTTTGTACAAACTATTCAACGCTTCCATTTGAGCAGCTGCCATAGACAATTCGTCGCTGTATTTTTTGGTAGCCGCAATTCCATCAGCAGCAGGAGCAATTCCTTTAGCAGCTGATTCAAAATTTTTGATACTATTACCTAAGCTTGCCATCAATTCACCATCGATTTTAGCATCTTTTAATAAGTTGTCTAATTTTTGAGATAACAAACCTTGAGCCTCAGCAGGAGATTCAGCTTTTGGTTTTCTATTTCCATTTGGAGTGCCATTAGCTAGTTCGGGGTAAACAAGCGTCCAATCCAATTCAGCATCAACTGGTTCAAATGCAGAAAGCGCAAAAATAAATGCTTCCGTTAATAATCCAATAGAAAGCATCAAAGTACCTGTTAATGGTCCAATTTCAAAGTGGGTAATTTTAAAAAGAGCTCCAATAATTACAACTGCTGCTCCCATTCCGTATGCAAAATTCATTGCTTTTTTACCTAATAATGCCATAATCTTAAGTTTTTTAATAGTTTGTTAGTGTAGGTTTTATTTAATTTATTTAAGGGTATTTTTTATCTTTTTCTTAAGCCATTAGATGTTCCTGTAGTTTGAACTCCCATGTAATCCTGAACAGTTCTAAAACCAATATAACTTCTTGCAGAATCAGCGTATTCATAATCTCTTGTACTTACTTGCAAGAAATATGCAACGTCTTTCCAAGAACCTCCACGAACTACTTTACGTTTATTTGATGCATCTAATACATTTGGGTTCATAGTAGATACATATTCGTAAGCATTAGGATCATAAGAAGAATCAGTCCATTCAGATACGTTTCCAGCCATGTTATACAAATTATAACCATTTGGTTCATACGATTTAGCTTCCACAGTATACAAAGCCTGATCGGCAGCATAATCACCTCTATTGGGTTTGAAATTTGCTAAGAAACAACCTCTATCATTTTTGGTATAAGGTCCTCCCCAAGGATAAGTAGCCGATTCCAGTCCACCTCTTGCTGCATATTCCCACTCTGCCTCTGTTGGTAAACGGAAAGAGTTAATCAAATCACGTCCTGATTTTTTAGATTTAATATAAGAGTTTTTGTTTAAAGTTCTCCATGCACAAAATGCTTTGGCCTGAGTCCATTTAACCCCAACAACAGGATAATCACCATAAGCTTTATGCCAAAAATAGTCGTTGTGCATTGGCTCATTATAAGAATATGAAAAATCTTTAATCCAAACAGTGGTATCCGGATATACTTTTACTTCTTCGTTTCTTATAAAATCTTTTCTTTTACCAACTTTGGCTTTAGCAGCTGCTTGAATATCCATCCAAGAATAACGGAATTTCAATTTATCTACATCAATTGTACGTAAACCATTATAAGCTTCCTCAACTGGAATATACATAGAATCCATTACCTCTACATAATACTCATCTGGATAAGCTTTAGGATCCGTAATTAACTTTACCTTTTTATTTAATTTACGACCTGCATAAGGATCTTCAGCAGTACCTAAACTATAATAGTTATCATACATATACTTATCGTAAGCAGTCATTTTTTCAGGATCAGCATCATTAAATGCAAAATCACCAATACTACCAGCTTTCTTACCTTTTCCATCACCTGGCTTAGAACCTGTTTCATCAGCTAAAATTGCTAACTTCATACGTATTGTTGAATCTTTTACCCACTCTACAAACTGACGGTATTCACTATTAGTAATCTCTGTCTCGTCCATATAGAAAGAACGCACCGTTACTGTTTTAGTTTGAGCGTCTTGCACACCTGCTACATCCTCATCAGATTTACCCATAATATAGGCACCTCCTGGAACTAAAGCCATTCCATAAGGTTTCTCAGGATGCCATTTTGCTCCTTTAACACCGACTAACTCACCTTTATCACTCGATTTACCACAGCTTATTAAAAGTGACAAAATTGCTATAAATGCAATGAACTTCTTCATATAAATTCGGGTTATTTATTCTTTATTTTTTAAGTGTGTAAACGTATTTATTATTTATTAATAAAACAATATTTTTTTTCTTTTATTAAATACTTACTCAAATGTAAAGTTAATTAAATTATAAAAAAAATGTTTTATCGATAAAATGCACAAAAACACGATTAAAAGCATATTTATCGGATGAAACGTAATTTTTTAACTACACAATCTTATTATCAACATTTCTTTTAGAAACTTTAAAACCTATTTTAAAACAGCTTTAAAGCACATTTTTCCGTTGTGCTTTCCACCATCTTTCCGGCAACTCCTGATTACAAGCTCCCAAATACTCTTCGTATGAACAAGGTAATAACGTATTTCGCTTTAATTTATTATTCCCATTAGTAATAAATGGTATTTCTATCCACCAACGATCTGTTCGGTCACTTTTATAAAAAACCAATGTTTCTTCTTCAATAGGCACACTGTATTTGATATAATTTTCTCTACTACCAAAAGGATATTCTTTGGAACGATAATGAAACCCTTCTATGAAATACCATAAAATCTGGGCAATTAAAACAGATTCTTGCCTTGAATTACTATGATTAAAAACACCGAACATAGAAACCTTGTCACTGATTCCAGCATATCTAGCCAAAGTACAAATTTCTTTTCCATTAAAACCATTAGGCGCAAAAGAAACAAAATTACCAGAATCGGCAGATTTGACAGCGTTTAAATCCAAACTAACAATATCTGCATCCCTAAAAACAGGTTCAGCAATAGCAATATTATTTGAGACTTCACCCAAACGGTAAGCGTCAAAAAACAACTTTTCTACCAAGTCAATCTCTTCCTGAGAGTTATAATAGGTCTGATAACCAATATTGCAAAAATTAAACAAATTATTAGGCTCATCAATAATAATTTGAGACAAATATGAATCACTAGACATTAGTTCATCTTCTTTACCAAAGTCAAATTTACTATCAATAGCAACTAAATTAACCATTTGCTCTAACTCATCATACGCACGATACATGCTGTATGTTAAGTCTTGTGAACCACCAATAATTATAGGTATAATTTTATTTTTTATCAAATCAGCCACTACTTTACGCAATGCAAAATAAGTGTCTTCTTTTGTGTTTCCTGGTAAAATATCGCCCAAATCAGCAATAGTAGCATCCCAATTTCCTGGATACATACTATACAATTCCTGCCTTATAACCGATAAATCTCCTTGATTTTCAACACTAGCGCTTCCACGATTTTCAAAAACACCTATAAGAGCTATTTTTATTTTATCCAAATCCGGAAAATCATCTTTAGTATGAAAAACCACTTTACTTCCCAACTGTTGAGAGCTAAGCGATTGTAACACACCTAAAAATTCTTCGTTTATTGGCTCCAGAAAATCAAATCCTATCATAATATTTATTCTCAACTTTTTTACTTCCCGAGAACAAGAGAAAAACAGTAATTTATTTCTTCTTAGTAGTCGTTTTTTTAGCTGCAGGTTTTTTAGCCGCTGCTTTCTTAGCTGGCGCCTTTTTAGCAGGAGCTTTTTCAGCAATCAAGGCTTGCACTTGTTCCAAAGTCATTTTTGAAGCATCAACATCTTTACTCAGTTCAATCTTGATTTTCCCTTTCAGAATTACTGAGCGTCCCCATCTTGCTTTTTCAACTACAATTCCTTCTTCTTCCCAATTATGAATAACCTTATCAATATTCTTTTGAATTTTATCTTCTATCAAAGCCTCAATATCAGCTTGCGATAAATTATCAAAATCGTATTTCTTACTCACATTGATAAACATACCACCCCATTTGATAAATGGTCCAAAACGACCTGTTCCTTTTTGCACTCCTTCACCTTTATAAGTGGCAATTGGAGCATCGGCTTTTATTTTCTCATCAATTAATTCCTGCGCTCTTTCTTTAGTAACCGCTAATGGATCTTCTCCTTTTGGCAAAGAAATAAAAACACTACCATGACGTACATAAGGACCAAAACGACCATTATTTACCTCTACTTCTTCCTCTTTATAAGTCCCTAAAGCTTTTGGTAACAAAAATAAATTCAAAGCTTCCTCTAAAGTGATATTTCCAATATTTTGCTCTTTCATTAAGCTGGCAAACTTCTTATCTTCATCTTCCGCATCACCAATTTGAGCCATTGGACCAAATTTCCCCAAACGAACCGATACTGGTTTTCCTGTTGCCGGATCCGTTCCTAAAATTCTTTCTCCACTTTCTCTGTCCGCATTAGCTTCAACATCTTTTACCGTTGGATGAAATTGATCATAGAACTCCTGCATCATGGTTGCCCATTCAATATTTCCTTCGGCAATTTCATCAAAATCCTGTTCTACTTTAGCCGTAAAATTATAATCTAAAATATTTCCGAAATTTTTCACCAGAAAATCAGTCACAATAGTTCCAATATCAGTAGGAACTAGTTTTCCTTTATCTGAACCTGTGTTTTCTTTTAACAGTTTCTCTCCTAGTTTCCCAGATTGTAATGTTAATTGGGTATAATTACGTTCTTGCCCATCTAAATTCCCTTTTTCCACATAATTTCTATTAATAATAGTAGAAATTGTTGGCGCATAAGTAGATGGACGACCAATACCTAATTCTTCTAATTTTTTCACTAAAGAAGCTTCTGTATACCGAGCTGGCGGACGAGAATATCTTTCAGTGGCTGTAATGAAATTATTTCCTAATTTCTCATTTACTTTCATCGCAGGCAACATCCCTTCTTGTTCCTCTTCATCGTCATCATGGCCTTCTAAATATACTTTTAGGAAACCTTCAAAAAGCAATACTTCACCAGAAGCTGTAAACAATTCACTATGATTATTAGCTTCAATTTTTACATTGGTACGTTCTAATTTAGCATCACTCATTTGCGAAGCTAAAGTTCGTTTCCAAATCAAATCGTACAAACGCGCTTGGTCTCTATCAATATTCACTGTATGACGTGACATATCAGTAGGACGAATAGCCTCGTGAGCCTCCTGAGCACCCTTGCTTTTATTAGCAAATGTCCTAGGATTAGAAAACTCCTTTCCGTAAGACTTAATAATTTCAGCCTGAGCAGCATCCATGGCTTCTTTAGACAGGTTTACACTATCAGTTCTCATATAGGTAATCAATCCCGCCTCATACAAACGTTGGGCTAACTGCATGGTAATTCCAACTGGCAAATATAATTTACGAGCTGCTTCCTGTTGTAAAGTAGAAGTTGTAAATGGTGCTGTAGGTGATTTTTTTGTGGGTTTCGTTTCTAAATCTGAAACCTTATAAGTAGAACCGATATTTTTATTTAAAAAATCTTCGGCTTCTTTTTTAGTGTTGAAATTTTTAGGCAACTTAGCTTTGAATGATTTCCCTGCTTCATTTGTAAATTCAGCTACAACCGAATAGGAAGCTATTGCATTAAAATCCTGAATCTCGCGCTCGCGTTCTACAATCAAACGAACAGAAACCGATTGAACACGACCGGCCGAAAGTCCGCCTTTAATTTTTCTCCAAAGTACCGGAGACAATTCATAACCCACCAAACGGTCTAACACTCGACGTGCTTGTTGTGCATTAACTAAATTATAATCTATCTCACGAGGATTATCAATTGCTTTTAAAATAGCATTTTTAGTAATTTCATGAAAAACAATACGTTTTGTTTTGTTTTTATCTAATTTTAATTCTTCCGCCAAGTGCCAAGAAATAGCCTCTCCCTCGCGGTCCTCATCGGAAGCCAACCAAACCGTTTCGGCATTCTTAGATAAAGATTTTAATTTAGTAACCAAGGCTTTTTTATCAGGAGAAACTTCGTATTTAGGTTTAAATCCATGTTCTACATCTACCCCAATTTCCTTCGAAGGCAAGTCGGCAATGTGCCCATAACTTGACTCTACTTGGTAATCACTTCCTAAAAATTTCTCGATTGTTTTTGCCTTTGCAGGTGACTCAACTATTACTAAATTCTTTGCCATTGCTATATTTTTCTCAGACAAAAGTATCTATTTTTTTTAAATACAAAGACTTTAGAATTTATTTTTAAAAGATTTGACCATATACCTTAATTATATATACCTATAATTTCCAGACTTTCATGAGGCTATTTCTTTAGCATAGATTTAATTTTTAAGGAGTTCCCTAAAATTTAAAGAAGAGATATGTATTTTTTCATTATTCATCAAAAAGCCAACTAGTAGCCTTAAAAATAGTATTTTATAAAAACTAAAATATAAAACAGAAAACAACAATCTGCTAAATCAAAAAATACTGTTAATTCTTCATCTGACATCTTGTCATATCCGTTTGATTTCTCTTATCTTTGTACTTTGAAACAACTAGAATGGAAAAGATTATAGAAGAGAGTAAACAAGGCGAAAGTCTTGTACTGGAAAACAAACCAGAAAACAATAAAAAACTTTACATAGAGAGTTATGGCTGTGCAATGAATTTTTCGGACAGTGAAATAGTTGCTTCTATATTATCCAGTAACGGATACAATACCACACAAGTTTTAGAAGAAGCCGATTTGGTTTTGGTAAACACCTGCTCTATTCGGGATAAAGCAGAACAAACTATTCGCAAGCGTTTAGAAAAATACAATGCAGTAAAGCGTATTAATTCTAAAATGAAAGTGGGCGTTTTAGGTTGTATGGCAGAGCGCTTGAAAAGTCAGTTTTTAGAAGAAGAAAAAATCGTCGATTTAGTCGTTGGTCCGGATGCTTATAAGGATTTACCCAATCTGTTAAGCGAGGTAGAAGAAGGTCGTGATGCCATCAATGTCATATTATCTAAAGAAGAAACCTATGGTGATATTTCACCGGTTCGATTAATGAGTAACGGAATTACAGCTTTGGTTTCCATCACTCGCGGTTGCGACAATATGTGTACTTTTTGTGTAGTTCCTTTTACCAGAGGACGCGAACGCAGTAGAGAACCGCAAAGTATTATGAGTGAAATACAAGATTTATGGGATAAAGGTTTTAAAGAAATCACGCTTTTAGGACAAAATGTAGACAGCTATTTATGGTATGGTGGCGGACTGAAAAAAGATTTTGAAAACGCCAGCGAAATGCAAAAAGCAACTGCAGTCAATTTTGACCAATTATTAGAGATGGTAGCGGTTTCTTTTCCAAAAATGCGTATTCGATTTTCGACTTCTAATCCGCAGGATATGCACGAAAGTGTGCTGCACATTATTGCTAAATATCCAAACATTTGCAAACACATTCACCTGCCAGTACAATCAGGAAGTAACAGAATTCTAAAAGAAATGAACCGTTTGCATACTCGCGAGGAATACATGGCTTTGATTGACAAAATAAGAACTATTATTCCAGAAGCAGCCATCTCACAAGATATGATTGCCGGTTTTCCAACTGAAACAGAGGAAGACCACCAAGATACTATGAGTTTAATGGAGTATGTAAAATACAATTTTGGATACATGTATTCGTACTCTGAACGTCCAGGAACTTTAGCAGGAAGAAAAATGCAAGACGATGTTCCTGAAGAAACTAAAGCAAGACGATTACAGGAAATTGTCGATTTGCAACAAAAACACGCTTGGTATCGCTCTGAAGAATTTATTGGAAAAACAGTAGAAGTTTTAATCGAAAAAGTTTCTAAAAAATCTAAGGATGAATTCTCAGGAAGAAATTCGCAAAGTATAACGGTAGTTTTCCCAAAAGAGAATTACAAAATAGGTGATTTTGTAAATGTAAAAATTACTTCTTGCACCAGCGGAACTTTGAAAGGAGAAGCTGTTGGTTTAAGTGAGATGAATTAATTTTAGAAAAATGACAAGAAAACAAATACTCATCGCTATAGCTACTTTTATTCTAGGATTTGGGGCAACATTCTACATTATAAGAACTTATTTCCCAAAACATAAAGTAGAAAAAACAGCTACAGGTCTTAATCAAACAAATCCATAAAGTAAACTTTCATTCAGAAGGATTTTTAATCCGGAAAAAGAACACTTTAAATAAAATAGAAATGGAATCAGTACAATCAATAAAACAACGATTTGAGATTATTGGGAACGACCCAAAGCTCAATCGTGCTATAGAAAAAGCCATTCAAGTAGCTCCAACTGACATTTCGGTATTGGTTACTGGAGAAAGTGGTGTAGGAAAGGAAAACATCCCTAGAATCATCCATTCTCTTTCTCATAGAAAACACGGCAAATACATTGCTGTAAACTGTGGAGCTATTCCTGAAGGAACTATTGATAGTGAACTTTTTGGTCACGAAAAAGGAGCTTTTACAGGTGCTACCAGTACCCGTGAAGGTTATTTTGAAGTAGCTAATGGCGGTACTATTTTTCTTGACGAAGTGGGCGAATTGCCTTTAACAACTCAAGTACGTTTATTGAGAATTCTTGAAAACGGCGAATTCTTAAAAGTAGGTTCCTCTCAAGTACAAAAAACGGATGTACGCATAGTAGCAGCAACAAACGTCAATTTATTTAATGCAATCGAAAAAGGAAAATTCAGAGAAGATTTGTATTATCGTTTGAGCACAGTGGATATTGCATTGCCTCCTTTAAGAGACCGAAAAGACGACATCCATTTATTGTTTCGAAAATTTGCAGCCGATTTTGCTCATAAATACAAAATGCCCCCTTTAAAACTGGATGACCATGCGGTACAATTATTGCAAAAATACCGTTGGAGCGGAAACATTCGTCAGTTAAGAAACGTAGCCGAACAAATTTCGGTATTAGAAACCAATCGCGATATTTCGGGTGCCACTTTACAATCTTATTTACCGCCTACAGAGGGCAACAACCTTCCATCGGTAATTAAAAGTAATAAAAGCGAAAGCGATTTTAGCACCGAAAGGGATATTTTATACAAAGTGCTTTTTGACATGAAAAACGATTTGAATGATTTAAAAAAATTAACTCTTGAATTAATGAAAAGTGGTGCTGCCAAAGCTCAGGATATCAATCCGAATTTAATTCAAAAAATATACGGTTCTAAAGAACAAGACAGCGAAATCGAATTTGAAGAACAACCCGTAACAGCCGTAATGACACCAACACACACGGACAACTATAGTAATTCTGATGATAATTACCTGTTTGCAGAAACCATTGAAGAAGAAGAAGTACTACGTTTGGAACAAAAAGAAATCGAAATGATTAAGAAATCATTAGAAAAAAACAAAGGAAAAAGAAAAGCAGCGGCTGATGAATTAGGTATTTCTGAACGTACACTGTATCGAAAAATTAAGCAATTCGATTTGTAAAAAAACAACAAAATTAAATATCCAAATTCGAAAAAGCTTACTTTTGAAAAATCGTAACATTTGGAATTTCTCTTAAGGCATATGAAAAAAATACATTTATTATTATTCCTAATCGTTTTGTTTATCACTAACAGCTGTGGAATATACAACTTTACCGGAACCGGAAAAATTGACGCTAAAACCTTTCAGGTGAATTTTTTTCAAAACAATGCCGAATTAGTTGAACCAGGAATTGATAGAACTTTCACACTGGCACTCCAAGATATTCTTCAAAGTCAAACCAATTTAAACTTAGTAAAAAACGGAGCTGATTTAACCTATGAAGGAGAAATTGTCGATTACCGAATCAGTCCAATGACGGCTACCGCTGACCAACAAGCTTCGCAAAACCGATTAAAAATTAGAGTAAACGTACGATTTTTTAATAAAAATAAAGAGACTGACGATTTCGAAAAAACATTTGAATTTTATTATGATTACCCAGCACAGACACAGCTGCAAGGTGCTATATTAAACACAGCATTAAAAGAAATTTTTGATAGAATTACCCAAGATATTTTTAATGAATCATTAGCCAAATGGTAAAATGTTGATTCGGTTATTTGTTGATTCGATTATTCGATAACCAAATAACCAAATAACCAAATAAAACTTATGAACGTCACCGATTATACTTATTTAATTAACAAACCCAACACTATTTCCGAAAAGCAAACCCTTGCTTTAGAAAAGGTATTGGATGAGTTTCCGTATTTTCAAAGTGCTAGAGCCTTGCAATTAAAAGGTCTTTATAATGAAAGTAGTTTTAAATACAATTCGGCGTTAAAAGTTACAGCTGCACATACTACAGACAGAGCTGTTTTATTTGATTTTATCAGTTCGGAAGAATTCAATACCATTCAAAAAGAATTATTTGAAAAGAAAACAAACGAACTGCTTTCCATTAAGGTTATTGATAGTATCGAAATTGTTCCAAATAAAGTAATCCTCGCTATAGAAAACAGTCCTGTTTTAGAATCTGAACCTTCGAACGAAATTGAAGATCCTACAAGCTCAGCTTCTCCAGAAGAGAATTTAGAACTAGGCAAGCCACTAGAATTTTCTAAAAGTGAAACCCATTCCTTCCAAGAATGGCTTCAACTTTCAAGAATACAACCGATAAACAGAGAGCAGGAAACCAAAGTAAATCCTGCTACTACTAAGATTGAGGACGAATCTAAGAAGAAAAAAGAAGCTATAATAGATAAATTTATCCAAAGCAATCCTAAGATTTCAGCAGTGAAACAAGGAACTTCTCCTAGCATCACAATTGACATTAATAAAGAAGACACTACTTCGCTGATGACAGAGACTTTAGCTAAGGTATATTTAGAACAAAAAAAATATCAAAAAGCAATTCAAGCTTATGAAATATTAATTTTGAAATATCCAGAAAAAAGTAGTTTCTTTGCAGACCGCATATCGGACATTAAGATTTTACAACAAAACAATAATTAAGTAATAATGAGCACATTTTCAATTTTTTTAGTTTTAATAACAATAGTTTGTTTCCTACTGATTGTAGTAATCATGGTTCAAAACCCTAAAGGTGGCGGTTTGTCATCTTCAATTGGTGGTTCACAAATGTTAGGTGGAGTACAAAAAACAACTGACTTTTTAGACAAAAGTACTTGGACATTAGCCATCGTTTTAATCGCTTTGATTTTATTATCAAGCTTAAGCTTTACAGGATCTTTAAGCGATACTGATTCTAAAATTATTGACAACACTGAGGCTGCTGCTCCTGCAACAACACCAGCTGCCCCTGCTGCTCAACCAACTGAGCCAGCTGCTCCTGCAAAATAATCCTTATTTTATATAGATTAAAAAATGCCAGCCTGTCAAAGCTGGCATTTTCTTTAAGAAAAATTGTCAGTCAAAATGGAATGGCATAATTTCTGAATGGCAAAAAGCAAATTAATAATTAATTAAAATTTAAAAATCATGACATTAAACATTAAACCACTTTCAGACAGAGTGCTGATCGAACCAGTTGCAGCTGAAACTAAGACGGCGTCAGGGATTTTTATTCCAGATACTGCCAAAGAAAAACCACAAAAAGGAACTGTTGTAGCCGTAGGAAATGGCACAAAAGATCATGAAATGACTGTAAAAGTTGGAGACAGCGTACTTTACGGTAAATATGCAGGTACCGAATTAAAATTAGAAGGAACAGATTATTTGATTATGCGTGAAGACGACATTTTAGCAATTATCTAAAATCAAAATACACAAATAAACGAATCAACAAATAAACATAAAAATGGCAAAAGATATAAAATTCGATATTGAAGCACGTGACGGATTAAAACGCGGTGTTGATGCATTAGCAAATGCAGTAAAAGTAACTTTAGGACCTAAAGGTCGCAATGTAATTATTGGTAAAACTTTTGGAGGACCAACTGTTACTAAAGACGGTGTTTCTGTTGCAAAAGAAATTGAATTAAAAGACCCATTAGAAAACATGGGCGCTCAAATGGTAAAAGAAGTGGCTTCTAAAACTAACGACTTAGCTGGAGACGGAACTACAACCGCTACCGTTTTAGCACAAGCTATTGTAAAAGAAGGTTTAAAAAACGTGGCCGCTGGAGCCAATCCAATGGATTTAAAAAGAGGAATTGACAAAGCAGTTGAAGCTATTGTTGCTGACCTTGCTAAACAATCACAAGTAGTAGGTAGCGATTCTGATAAAATCAAACAAATTGCTTCTATCTCTGCTAACAATGACGAAGTAATTGGCGAGTTAATTGCTACTGCTTTCGCAAAAGTTGGAAAAGAAGGAGTTATCACTGTTGAAGAAGCAAAAGGAACTGATACTTTTGTTGATGTTGTAGAAGGAATGCAATTTGACAGAGGATACCTTTCTCCATATTTTGTTACAAACTCTGAAAAAATGGAAGTGGAATTAGACAGCCCTTACATTTTATTATACGACAAAAAAGTTTCTTCATTAAAAGAATTATTACCAGTTCTTGAGCCAGTAGCGCAATCAGGAAAACCATTATTGATTATTGCTGAAGATGTTGATGGTGAAGCACTTTCTACTTTAGTAGTAAACAAATTACGTGGAGCATTAAAAATTGCAGCTGTAAAAGCACCTGGTTTTGGAGACAGAAGAAAAGCAATGTTAGAAGATATTGCTATCTTAACTGGAGGAACAGTAATCTCTGAAGAAAGAGGATACACGCTTGAAAACACAACTATCGAAATGCTAGGAACTGCTAAAAGAGTGGCTATTGATAAAGACAATACTACAATTGTAAGTGGTGCAGGTGAAGCTGAAATGATCAAAAATCGCGTGAACCAAATTAAAGGTCAAATGGAAGTAACTACTTCTGATTATGACAAAGAAAAATTACAAGAACGTTTGGCTAAATTAGCAGGAGGTGTTGCCGTACTTTATGTAGGTGCTGCTTCTGAAGTAGAAATGAAAGAGAAAAAAGACCGTGTAGATGATGCTCTTCACGCAACTCGCGCAGCAGTTGAAGAAGGAATTGTTGCCGGAGGTGGTGTAGCTTTATTAAGAGCTAAAACTGTTTTAAGCGCCCTTATTGCTGACAATGCTGACGAAGCTACAGGAATTCAAATCGTTTCTCGCGCTATCGAAGCTCCATTAAGAACTATTGTTGAAAATGCAGGTCTTGAAGGTTCAGTAGTTGTTGCTAAAGTTGCTGAAGGAAAAGGTGATTTTGGATACAATGCTAAGACTAACGAATATGTTGATATGCTAAAAGCAGGTATTATCGATCCTAAAAAAGTAACTCGTGTAGCATTAGAAAATGCAGCATCAGTTTCAGGAATGATCTTAACTACTGAATGTGCATTAATCGACATTAAAGAAGAAAATGCTGGTGGCGGAATGCCAATGGGCGGTGGAATGCCAGGCATGATGTAATCATCAATTGAATAACACAAAAAAAATCCGAAGTTTTCACTTCGGATTTTTTTTTATTCTTTAGTAGTCGTCTTTTTAGTTAATTTAAGAATAACGGGAGACAATGTCACAAATACCAGTCCGATTACAATAATCTCAATGTGCTCTTTTAAATCTATCTGGTAATTTTCCAATAAAAAGCCATACAAATAATGTCCTGAAAATATTAAAGTAAAAGACCAAAGAAAAGAACTCACTACATTATAAAACATGAATTTTTTTCTATCCATAGTTACAATTCCTGCTACAATTGGAGCAAAAGTTCTAAAAATAGGCAAAAATCTAGCAAATATTATCGCTCTTCCACCGTGCCTTTCAAAGAAATCTTTAGACTGAATAAGGTATTTTTTCTTAAACCAAATACTATCTTCTTTGTTATACAAATAATACCCGCTCTTAGCACCAAACCAATAGCCCACAATATTTCCTAAAATACCTGCAAACCCAACCATAGTAGATAACAAAGTTACATTGACAAAATCACTATCAATAAACAGTATATTTTCTATTAATTCTCTATTATAAATTCCCGCAAGAAAAAGCAAACTATCTCCCGGCAAAAAGAAACCTGCAAACAATCCTGTCTCCGCAAAAACAATAAATAATACAATATAGACACCTAATTTTATTCCATTTATATCAAAATGAATATAAAAAAGTGGGTCAATTAAATTCTTCCAATCAAAGCTATTCATTCTTACGGATTTTAATCAAAATATTTTGAGCGTGAAAGTAAGAATAAATTATTTCAACCACAATTTATTCATTTCTTTTAAAGTTTTATTAACGATAAAAAAAGCTCTTTTTTTATCAAAAAACACTTTTATATTTCATTAAAAATCAAATTCTTGCCCCATTAAAGGAATTGAACAATTAAATCCGTAATGTTCTCTAATTTTAATACGCAATTCATCTGCAGCAACATGTTCACCATGAACTAAGAAAACGCGATGTGGTTTCTTCTCTAAATCAGACAACCAATCCAACAAATCAGCCTGATCGCCATGTGCCGAAAGCCCATTTATTTCTACAATTTTAGCACGTACTTTATAATATTCTCCAAAAATTTTAATTGACTTAGCTCCTTCTATCAATTTTCGTCCTCTAGTTCCTTCGGCTTGATAACCAACTATGATAATTGTAGTTTCGGGAATGACAATATAGTTTTCTAAATAACTCAAAACACGACCTCCTGTAATCATTCCACTTGCGGCAATTACCACTTTAGCCCCTTTATTATTTATGGCCGCTAGCGTTTCTTCGTAATCCGAATTAATTACAAACATTTTACTCATAGCCTGACAATCGGCTATACTTAATTTATGCCATTGGGTATTATTAAAGAAAACCTCAAAAGCCCCCACTCCCATTGGAGAATCAACGATATAAGGAATATCTGGAATTCTTCTTTCTTTTTTCAATTCCCATAATAAAAACATGATACTTTGTGCACGTTCTACTGCAAAACTGGGAATAATCACTGTTCCACCTTTTCTATAGGTGGTATTAATATAATTTTCCAATTCTAATTTAGGATCGGTATCAGGATGCAGTCGGTCTCCGTAAGTGCTTTCTAAAAAAACCAAATCTGCTTTTTTAGGTTTTGTTGGTTGAGTCAATAAAACATCGTTATCTCTACCTAAATCACCAGAAAAAACCAGCATTTTCCCTTCTAATTGCACACTAATACTACAAGCTCCAATGATATGTCCTGCTAAAAAAAACTCAGCGTCAATTCCTTCTTCTATTGTAATCTTATTTTCAAGAGGAACAACAGTCAATAAAGGAAATACTTTTTTAGCTTGTTCCACGGTGTACAAAGGTTCGGCTATTTCATGTTTAGAACTATTTTCGGAATTTGCTTTTTTAGCATCTTCCTCTTGAATTTTAGCACTATCTACCAAAATTAATTTGGTAATTTCCATTGTAGGACTTGTGCAGTAAATTTTCCCATTAAAACCTTGACTAACTAATCTAGGCAACCAACCGCAATGGTCTAAATGTCCATGAGTAAGCAATACAAAATCAATTGTAGAAGCCAAAATAGGCAAAGGCTCCCAATTGAGTTCGCGCAAAGGTTTTATTCCTTGAAACAATCCGCAATCAATTAAAAAACGACTTCCATTGCTTTCTATTAATGTTTTAGAACCTGTTACCGTTCCTGCTGCTCCTATAAATTTAATTTTCATACTATTGGCTTTATTAATAACATTTACACAAATCGGCTACTTCTCTTAAAACATTTTTTATTCGATTAGGACTAATTCCAATTTCTTTTAAATCCGTTCTATTATCTACTAATTCTTTGACTAAAATGATATCTAACAGCAATAACTTTTCCTTTTCCGCCTTAGTTAAGGTGGTCAAACAGGTTACTGGATACAAACAATCATGGTTATTTCTAGATTTTAAACTTCTTTTTTCGGGATAATCCCAGCTTAATAAATTAATTCCAGAACATTCTGCAAAAGCAATCGCATCGGCTGTAAATCGGGTATTAGTAACAATCCAACAATGAGCTATTTTTTCTTTATTCGAAAAAAGAGTATAATCATTCACTCGTAAATCATTAAATCTTGAAAAAACATACAAAGGCACTTTTACATCCGAAGCAGCTTCTCTTCCTCCATGAAACTTACATTCTACCATAGAAACCACATTGCTTTTTTTTATCAAAATATCCACTTCATGCATGACACAATTGCCTTGCAAAACCACATTAGTTTTGATTTCATACCTATCGGCTTCAAAAAGGCGCGCAATGTATTTTTCAAAATAAAAACCTTCGGGTCCTAACATTTCTATAGCCGCTCTAAGATTATAGCGGGCTGCATGAGATTTCGTATGCTTTTTGAGTAAGCTAAAAGCTTTTTTATAGATGCTTTTAGTCGAAATTCCTTCATAAATATCATTGGTAATTTCTTTAAGAATAGCTTCTGCTGTAAAAGCATCAGCTCCTGATTTTAAAAGAGAAGCAACAAGTTTATCTGGATTAAAATTGACAACTGCTCCTGAATGTTTTACAACTTTCATATCGTATAAATTACTAATTATTTCTGTAATAGATTACTTTAAAGTTACAAAAAAATATTAGCAATTGTGTTTCTGAAAATAAAATACAGGAATAAAAATAAACCAATTGAAACTTAATTATGCAATTGGAATTACATCGACTTCTACTTTTACTTTATGCGCTCCTGAACTAAAAAGAACTCCTTTTAGTGGAGAAATATCCGAATAATCCCTTCCGTAAGCTGTAACAATATGACGTTCTCCAGGCACTAAATTATTGGTTGGATCAAATTCACACCAACCCATTCCTGGCACATACACCGATACCCAAGCATGAGAAGCATCTGAACCTTGTAATTTTGCTTTTCCTTTTGGCGGAAGTGTTTCTAAATACCCACTCACATAGCGGGCTGCAAAACCTAAACTTCTCAAAGCAGCAATCATCAAATGGGTAAAATCCTGACAAACACCTTTTCGCTCTTTTAAAACCGTTTTAATTGGAGTATTTAATGTTGTTGCTCCCGATTTAAATTCGAATTCAGTAAATATTTTTTCGGATAATTTTAATACAGACTCGTATAAAGCTTGATCCGGAATCAAACAGGTTTCGGCAAACTGCTTTACCTCATCATCCCAAAAAATAAAAGGACTCGCCAACTGAAATTGCAACAATTCATTTTTTAAAGTTAGATTTGTTTGGAACAAATCTAAAGCTTCTTGACAAGTACCATTGTTTACAAATAACAATTTAGGAGGCAAAACTTCAACTATACTGGTAGCAACAACCTCTAAAGTTTCATGCGGAATCAAAATAGAAAAATAATACTGTGTATTGTTAAAATAGTCTTTTCTGGCATATAAATTCTGAGGATTGGGTTGTATCGTTAATTTAAAATCTTCACAAATTTGCATGTCCGAATTTACAGGATGCAAACAAACGATACATTGGTAATTATGAACCGAATTCAAATAGCTGTAAGTAGTTTTATGTATGAGTTTATATCTCATCAGAATTGTTTTTATCTGTGGCTAAAAATGAAAGTTGCATCACCGAATGGTTAAAATACAAACTGGACAAACTAGTGGTTACCGACGAAATTAGATCCGAAACGGTATTAATGGTTTCATCTAATTTTTGTCTGTAATTATTCCCATCAGCTTGTTCTAATTCCTCAGGATCAATTAATTTAATAATTGTACTGGCCTCTAAAACCTGTTTTTCGGCAACATTTAACTGATTGAAAGCTGATTTTCTAGGTAAATTTGAAATATTATACGAAAGAGTATCTAAAATATAAGCTAGTGTATAAGGAGAATTTTTCTCCAAAAACAACATGTTTATAATAGTCACTAAATTCATTTCTGATTTATAAATACTTCTGTATTGCGCCAATAAATTATGATTTTCTAAAACCGATTCTAACAAAAGTTGTTCGGCTTCTTTACTCCTTTTAAAACAAAATAAAGTTTGAAAAACGGAAATAAGCGACAAGAAACGCTCAATATTTTTTCCTGCTTCAAACAAATAAAAACCACTTTCTCTAGGAAAAGTTTCATAGGTATTTCCGTAAAAAGCCATCAACCTAATATACAATTTATCTAGTCCATGAGTAGTTTGATTAATGTTTTGAGCACCACACGCTTTTATACCCGTAAAACTATCTTCTATTAAATTGATTATTCTCTTAGTATCGTGATTCCATTTTTCACTAATATTATTGATGGAATATAATAAAGACTGCACATTATAAGCTACTGAACCTTCCTTTTTAGGATCATTAATTAGTACAATTAATTCAGCCAAAGGCTTCTCAAAAATTGCCTCATCTTCTACCCCATCCTCACCTACAAATCCTGGATAAGTTTGGGTAAGATGCGTAAGCGCTTTTAGCAATACAATTAAAAACTCAGGTTGTTTTTTGCCTTTACTACTTACGTTTACATTGAGTTTATTGAAAATTATCTTTAAAAAACTGGTCAACACTAATGTTCTTTCAGACAATCTTCCTACCCAAAATAAATTCTCTGCATTTCTACTAGTCAAAACAGCACTTCTAGGTACCGGACTTGTTTTTTTAATTTCTAAAATTTGATCCTGCTGTTCTTGTTGCTCTTGCTGATTATCGGCTATTACCCAAGTATCTTTAGAAATCCCTCCAAATTGATTCGAAATTTGAAATTCATCTTCCACTACAGAACTTCTGGTAAGTCCTCCTTTCATTACTTTAAAATTTTTTCCATCAGAAACCACATAAGCTCTAATAACTGCAAGCCTTGGAAGTATTTTACCATTAATTAAAGAAGGTGTTGTTGACAAACTTACTTCTTCCTGTGCAACGTATTCTTTGGGATTTTTTAAAATTGCAGCTTTGAGTTCCTTTATTTGTTCTTCATTCAATTTACGCCCATAAATGGATTTTTGACCCGAATTTCTATTGGTCTTTTTAATAATTAATTTAGGTAAATTATTGATAACATAATTCAACTCCTTTGTTTGACCGCACCACCAAGTAGCGGTAGAATTCATTATTAAAGGTTCTTTCAACAAAAATTTACATGCATTTTGTATAAATGCCATCAATCCGTGATTTTCTAGAACAGAAATCCCCGGTGGATTAACCACTGTTACATTTCCTAAACGCATGACTTGTAATAATCCAGGAATTCCTAAAAGCGAGTTTTTATTCAATTCTAAAGGATCACACCAAACATCATCAACACGTTTAATAATAACATCAACACGCTCCAATTGATCAATGGTTTTTAACCAAACATAGCCTTCTCTAACTAACAAATCACTTCCTTCAACTAAGGTATAACCTAAATAAGAAGACAAATACACATGCTCAAAATAAGTTTCGTTCCCTCCTCCAGGAGACAAAAACACCACGTTAGGATTATCGGTATTAGCTCCAAATTTACCAACGGTTTTTTGAAGCTCTAAAAAGTAAGGTCCTAACTTATTTCTATTTATATTTTTATTAAGCTCTGGAAAAGCATTTGCCATTACAATTCTGTTTTCTAGCGCATAACCAGAACCTGATGGCGATTGAACTCTGTTATCTAACAACCACATTTTCCCGTCAGGACCACGGGCAATATCGCAAGCTAAAATTAAAAGTTGATGAAATGCCTTTTGCTTGATATCAAAACAAGGTCTTAAAAAACCTAAATTATCATATACTAACTCAGCAGGAATAATATTATTTTTAATTAAAAGTTGTTCACCATAAATATCTTTATAGATTAAATCCAATAAATTGGCACGTTGAATCAAACCTTTTTCAATGGTTTCCCATTCAGATTGATGAATGACAAAAGGAATAGGATCTAATTTCCACGGACGCACAAATCCGTTTTCTGAGTCATATACATTATACGTAACACCATTTTCTTTTAATTTATGAACTATTGCTTTATTGCGAATAGCCAGCTCATCCATGCCAAGCGACTCTAAAGTTTCAAAAAGTGTAGCCCAATAAGGTTTGACTTCTCCATTTTTATCAATAACTTCATCGTAGGATTTAATAGTTTCTTTATAAGACTCTATATAAGATAATGGCGTGCTCATTTAAGGTATTTAAGTAAAACAAATCTACATTATTTTTTCGCAAAAAAGCATTGAATATCCTCAATATTAGTACATTTACTTTATGGAATTCAAACTAAAAACCACAATAAATTACGATATTTACGCACCCACCACGTTTGTATTTAATATTCAAGCCTTAAAAAGTGCATCGCATCAAAAAATAATATCCGAATCCTTAGATATTACAGCTGGTTTACCATTTAAAGAATACCATTTAAAAACCACAACGGCTCGATTCATCAAATTAAAAGCTAGCGCATATATTCCTTTTTCAATTAATTATGAAGCTCGAGTTAGAACTAAATTTAAGTTGATCTCAAGAAAGAAACTTTTAAAAAACACTTTTGTTTTTGATTTACCAAATGACATTATTCCTTATTTATCCCCAAGTAGACATTGTCCATCTGACAAATTAGTAGAATTTGCTTTTTCTAATTTTGCTCATTTCTCAACAGATTTAGAAAAAGTACTTGCCATAAACGATTGGGTATACCATAATACACAATACATCTCAGGTTCTACCGATGCAAATACAACTGCTCTAGACACTTTGAATCAAAGAGAAGGTGTTTGCAAAGACTTTGCCCATCTGGGTATTGCACTTTGCAGAGCATTAACCATTCCTGCTCGCTATTTTACCTGTTATGCCAGCGATATCAATCCGCCGGACATTCACGCCTGTTTTGAAGTTTATTTAGGAAATACTTGGATACTATTTGACCCTACCCGATTAGCCTCTTTAGATAAAATCGTAAAAATTGCCCATGGCATAGACGGCTCTGAAATTGCAGTAGCCAGTTTTTTTGGAAATGCTTTTTGTAGCTACATGAATACCGAATGTTCTTCCTTAAACGGTGATTCTGAAGCATTTTCTCCTTCAGACTTATTTTTTATTTCATATTAAAGTGATGTAAATTTTACACATTACATAATTTCACCTCTCTAAATTATCATTCTGCTATTTCTTGTTTTAGTTGATTTTTTTTTAATTATCAAACAACATTAATACCGTATTTTTAAGTAAATTTTAGAAACTAAAAACCCGATATTATGTCTGTAAAAATCGCTATTTCACACAAGACAACGTATAAATTTGACCGAAGTGTTAAATTATTCCCTCATGTTTTTAGACTTCGCCCCGCCGCACATTCTAGAACAGCAATTGAAGGCTATTCCTTTAAAATTAGCCCCGAAAATCATTTTATCAATTGGCAGCAAGACCCTTTTGGAAATTACCAAGCCCGAATTGTTTTTCCAGAGAAAATTAAAGAATTAAAAGTAGAAGTAGAAGTAATTGCTAAACTGCAAGTTATTAATCCATTTGATTTCTTTGTAGAAGAATATGCCGAAGAATTTCCTTTTACTTATGATAAAATACTGCAACAAGAATTAGTTCCTTATTTAGAATTAAGTGAAGAGAGTCCTATATTTCTAAAATTCATTGAAAATATCTCATTAAATAAATCGATTAAAACCAATGATTTCTTAGTTTACTTGAATCAAGAAATTTACAAAACACTAAAATACAATGTCCGAATGGAATCGGGAGTTCAAACACCCGAAGAAACCCTAAGGATAAAAAGTGGTTCTTGTAGAGATTTTGCCTGGCTGTTAATTCATGTTTTACGAAACTTTGGACTAGCAGCCAGATTCGTTTCTGGCTATATCGTTCAATTAGCTCCTGATATTAAATCTCTTGATGGTCCTTCAGGTCCAGAAAATGATTTTACAGATTTGCACGCCTGGGTAGAAGTTTACTTGCCTGGAGCAGGTTGGATTGGGCTCGATCCTACTTCAGGACTTTTTGCAAGCGAAGGACACATTCCGTTATGTTGCACGCCACATTATAAAAGCGCCGCTCCTGTAACGGGAGCCACCGAAAAATGTGAAGTTGGT
This sequence comes from Flavobacterium sp. ST-158, assembly GCF_058309975.1. NCBI lineage: Bacteria > Pseudomonadati > Bacteroidota > Flavobacteriia > Flavobacteriales > Flavobacteriaceae > Flavobacterium > Flavobacterium sp. ST-158. The sequence continues at coordinate 112,936 of NZ_JBZEEN010000001.1, forward strand.
TTTGAATTTGAAAATATAGTTAGCCGCATTCACGAAGACCCACGAGTTACAAAACCTTACTCCGAGAAACAATGGGAAGACATCATGAAAGTAGGTAATGTGGTCGAAAAAGATTTGGTTGATGGCGATGTCCGTTTGACTATGGGAGGTGAACCTACGTTTGTTTCCATTGATGATTACGAATCTCCCGAATGGAATACCGCAGCCGATGGACCTCTAAAAAGAAAATTAGCTTATGACCTAGCACTTCGTTTAAAACAACGATTTGCACACGGAGGATTGTTGCATTTTGGACAAGGAAAATGGTATCCTGGAGAATTATTCCCGCGTTGGCAATATGCTTTATACTGGAGAAAAGACGGATTACCATTATGGAAAAACGATGCTTTAGTAGCCAAAGAAGGAGAAACAAAATTCACTTTTCATGATGCTGAAAAATTCACTACCGAATTGACCAAATACTTAGGAATTGACACTAAAAACATTACTCCAACCTATGAAGACCCTATTTATTGGGCTTTAGAAGAAGGGAAACTCCCCGTAAATTTAGATCCTTTAAAAGTAAATTTAAAAGATTCGATACAAAGACACAATCTGGCAAAAACTTTAGAAAAAGGACTAAATAATCCATCGGGTTTTGTATTACCCATACGCAAAAATCATGTGGAAGATAATTGGGAAAGTTGCGCTTGGGAATTCAGAAGAGGAAACTGCTTTTTAATTCCTGGAAATTCCCCAATAGGATTGCGATTGCCATTAGATTCTCTTCCAAAAGTTTCAAAAAACAAAAGAGAGACGGTTGTTGACCGAAGTCTATTTGAAGATTTACCTGCCTTAGGCGACTACAATGAAAAAGTAAAAAAACGCTACGGAACCATTTCGAAACTATTCGAAGCAGCTAAAAGAATTTTAACCAAAAAAGAAACCGAAGACAAAGAAAAAGATGCTTTGTTATTTGAGGTCGACACTTTTAACACTGCCTTATGTGTGGAAGAACGAGATGGTATGCTGTATGTTTTTCTACCACCAACAGACTATTTAGAAAATTATGTAGATTTAATTACTTCTATTGAAAATACCGCAGAATTATTGCAAATGCCAGTGCGAATTGAAGGCTACCAACCTAAAACAGATTATAGGGTAGAAAAGATGATGGTGACTCCTGATCCTGGTGTCATTGAAGTAAATGTACATCCCGCCAAAACATGGCAAGAAATTGTTGACAATACAACCGCTTTATATGAAGAAGCTTTCTTGTCCCGTTTAGGAACCGATAAGTTTATGGTTGATGGTAGACATACTGGAACTGGCGGAGGAAATCACGTTACTCTGGGTGCCGAAAGACCCGAAGACAGTCCGTTATTAAGAAGACCTGATTTATTGCGAAGTCTTATCACTTATTGGCAACATCACCCTGTTTTAAGTTATTTGTTTGCAGGTCCTTTTATTGGGCCAACCAGTCAAGCACCGCGTATTGATGAAGGAAGAGACGAACGTTTGTACGAAATGGAAATTGCCTTTGAGCAAATCCCTAAGGATAAAGAAGTGCCTTTTTGGATGGTGGACCGAATTTTCAGAAACCTATTAACCGATATTACAGGAAATACACATCGCACCGAATTTTGCATCGATAAACTATATTCACCTGATTCATCCACAGGCAGACTTGGGATTTTAGAACTTCGTGCTTTTGATATGCCTCCGCACAAACATATGAATTTAGTTCAAAATTTACTCGTTCGCGCTTTAGTCGCTAAGTTTTGGAAAAATCCATACGAGAAAAAACTCATTCGTTGGGGAACGGAACTGCATGATAAGTTTTTGCTGCCTCATTTTGCTTATTTGGATATGATTGATGTGGTAAATGATTTAAAAGATGCTGGTTATCATTTTGATATTTCTTGGTTCGATCCATTTTTCGAATTCCGATACCCGCATCATGGAAGCTTAACTATAGACAATATTCAATTAGAAATTAGACTCGGAATTGAACCTTGGCACGTATTGGGTGAAGAACTTTCTAGTTCAGGAACTTCTCGATTTGTAGATTCTTCACTGGAACGATTACAAGTAAAAGTTTCTGGAATTGTCCCTGATCGTCATATTTTATTATGCAAAGGATGTAGAATTCCGTTACGAAATACGGGAACTAAAGGAGAATATGTAGCTGGAATTCGATACAAATCTTGGAATCCACCATCTGCATTGCATCCTAATATTGGAGTTGATGTCCCGCTAGTTTTTGATTTGGTAGATACTTGGAACAATAAAGTTATTGGTGGATGTACCTATTTTGTAACCCATCCTGGAGGAAGAAGTTTTGATACCTATCCAGTAAATAGCTTTGAAGCAGAATCCAGAAAAATGAGTCGTTTTTGGGATTTTGGGCATACTCCATTTTCAGCCATTGAGGAAAAAGAGAAAGAACAAGACAAAGAAACTTCTTCTAACAGCACGGCTGCTTCTCGTTTTTTAGTCGAATCAAAATCCAATCTTAGACCAGATACTCCTATTGAACTTATCAATCCTGAGTATCCCTATACTTTAGACTTAAGACATTTTTGGACTGGGAAAATATAAATAAGAAGCTACTATAAAAAGGGTTTGCTATTATCTGATTAAAATGAGTCAGAAAATAGCAAACCATACTTTTTTTAAAAACTATTTCTTATTTTCTGATAATAAAAACCAGGAATGAAGAGCAAAACAAAAATAGGCTGAATTAAAAATCGTCGAACGTAAAACAGCAAAAAATTATTAGTTGAACCGTATATCTGAATGATTCCCAAAAAAGCAATCAGTAATACAAAAAAGGTAACGAGATATAGCAGAATGGAAAACTGAATCATCATTTTATCTTTAAAAATCACATAAATCAATCCCAAAGAAATGAGCATATTCAAGCCATATCGTAACATTAAATTCAAAATCAATCGTAACGTATCAAAATCAGGCAAAGGCATTCTATTAAAATCACTTCGGAAATAAGCTAAAAAAGGATCATAAAACAAAAAATCCTCGTTAAAGCGCAACAAGATAAAACAAAACAACAAGGCTGTTATGTACAATGATTTTAATCCTCGAGAATAGATCTTATTTTGCATATGTCGAAAATTTATTTACCCAAACTACCCATAAAACAAATACTACTCCATAGATAAAAAGAGGAAAAACAATCTCGTGCAAGAAAGCTTCATGCTGAGGAAACCAATATAAAGCTACTGATAACAAAGCAATCCGAACTACATTAAAAATGTAAACCAAAAAGCTTCCTCCAAAAATAAAAAACAGAGTAGGTTTTAACTTTCCTGAAAAAGAAACCACAAATGAAATATATAAGATGATAACACTAATAGCATTACAACCTTCAATTATCCTAGCAATGGCTTTCTGATTGTAGTTCAAAATGATATAAGGGGTATTTAAAACTTCTTGAGCTTGAAAATCAACCCGAAACAATGCGAGCAACTGCTCTGTATTACGAGCCACAAATTGAGTAATCCTATCTACCGAATTCCCATCATATAAAGACAAATAGCCTTGGTAAACTAAACTTAAAACTAGATAAGTGAAGAAAAATTTAGCCAAGAAAATTAAAAACGGACGATATAGAATAAAGTATTTTTTCAAACTTTAATTTTTTTAACCAAAATTAATCTTTTTAAAAGCCACTTTGAAATACTTTTGTATCAAATTATAAAAGTGAAACATGAAACTTACAGAACTTCATCAGCCAATTACTACTATAACAACGAATAATTTATTGACTCGAGAAGAAAAGCTCTTGGCTATTTGTGAGTTTTTAAACAGTTCTGTTTCCTATTATAACTGGGTAGGCTTTTATTTTGCCAATCACGAAACACAAACTTTACACCTTGGTCCTTACGTAGGCGATCCAACTGACCATACTGTGATTCCATTCGGGAAAGGCATCTGCGGACAAGTAGCAGTTTCAAATTCTAATTTCGTTGTTCCGGATGTAAGTGCCCAAGACAATTATATTGCCTGTAGTTTTACGGTGAAATCAGAAATTGTTGTGCCATTATTTGTGAATGGTGTTAATATTGGTCAAATCGATATCGACAGTCATGTTATTGATCCGTTTACCGAAAAGGACGAACGTTTTCTGGAATTTGTCAATCAGCAAGTAGCCAAACTTTTTTAAATATTTTTTTTTACCATCCAAAAGCAATTCGATAGAGTTGCTTTTTTTTACAGTTGAATTATTTTTTACATGTAGTACAATACTGTAATACTTTTCATTTATATTTGAAAAAAAATACAACCGAAAAATGAAAATAAAAAATTTAACCACAACTTTATTATTAGTTTCAGCAACTTTATTTGCGCAAGAAAACGAAAACAAAATTTTCACTCTCGATTCATTACACAATCTCACCAATAAAGAAAAAATCTTTTACACCCGAGTTGTAGAAAATTACAACACTAAAAAAGACTTATATAAAGTAACAGAATATTATCATCCTTCAGGAAAATTGAGCATGATTGCCACCTCTAAAAACAAAGACATTTTACGATTAGAAGGCATACGACTTGACTATTATGAAAATGGTAATAAAAAGAAAGAATCCAATTATGTAGACAACAAATTAAGTGGATTACAAACCGAATGGTATGAAAACAACCAAAAAAAATCAGAAAAAGAAATGTCTTGGGATGATAAAAATAAAGAAACAAAATCAAAAATTCTCCAATTTTGGAATCCCGAAGGTAAAAAAACAGTAACAGATGGTAATGGACTGGTTGAAGAAACAGGAGATGAATTCTATGAAAAAGGAGAAATAAAAGACGGAGAAAAACAAGGTATTTGGGAAGGCAAAAGCATTAAGAGAAACTATACATTTACTGAAATTTATAAAAATGGTGAATTTAAGTCAGGAATTAGTACCGACGCTGGAAACAACAAATATCCTTATAAAATTCAATTCAAAAAACCCGAACCAAAAAAAGGAATAATGGACTTTTACCAATTTATTGGAAAAAATTATAAAATGCCTGATACACCAGGATTAAAAGGAAAAATATACGTAACTTTTGTAGTTGACAAAGATGGAAGTCTAACTGATTATAAATTACTCAAAGACATAGGTTACGGTACGGGAGAAGAAGCTATAAGAGTATTGCACAAAGCAGAAAAATGGATACCCGGAAAAATGAAAGGAGTTCCTACTAAGGTATTGTATTCTTTACCAATAACTATTCAATCACCAAATTAATAATAACCATAACTGTTAAAAACACAAATCCCCGTTGGTAACAAACTGACTTGAAAATTTATATTGTCAATTCAAAATAAAGTATTACTTTTGCTGCCGTCTTACAATAATTGTTGGACATACATAAAAATCATTTAAAAAAATATTAGCATGTATTTAACTAAAGAAGGAAAAGCGGAAATTTTCGCTCAACACGGAGGAAAAGCAGAAAACACTGGATCTGCAGAAGGACAAATCGCTTTGTTCTCATTCAGAATCAACCACTTGACTGAGCATTTGAAAAAAAATCGTCACGATTACAACACAGAGCGTTCACTAGTGAAATTAGTAGGTAAAAGAAGATCTTTACTTGACTACTTGAAAAAGAAAGATATCAACAGATATCGTGAAATTATCAAAGTATTGGGTATCAGAAAATAATCAATACAAAAAAGAGGTGCGCAAGTACCTCTTTTTGTTTTTAACAAAATTACCTCCTACTACCGCTATGGTATTGGGCAAAATAAAAAAAAGTTTGGTTTTTCATTGGGTATTACGCATTAACTACGCACAACAACTACAACACAACTATCACCCGTAGTATAAACCAAAAAAGGAAAATTTATGATTCCACAAGTAAAACAAGAAATTATCGATTTAGGGGATGGAAGAAGCATCTCAATCGAAACAGGTAAATTAGCCAAACAAGCTGACGGTTCAGTAGTAGTTCGTTTAGGAAATTGTATGTTGCTTGCAACAGCAGTATCAGCAAGAACTTCTAACCCAGGTGTTGACTTTTTACCACTTACGGTAGATTACCGTGAAAAATTTGCAGCTGCAGGTCGTTTCCCTGGAGGTTTCTTTAAAAGAGAAGCTCGCCCTAGCGACAGTGAGGTATTAACAATGCGTTTAGTTGACCGTGTATTGCGTCCACTTTTTCCAGACGATTACCACGCAGAAACTCAGGTAATGATTCAGTTAATGTCTCATGACGATAACGTTATGCCAGATGCATTAGCTGGTTTAGCAGCATCCGCAGCTTTAGCAGTTTCTGATATTCCATTTTACAATTTAATTTCAGAAGTACGTGTTGCACGTGTGGATGGTAAATTAGTGATCAACCCAAGTAGAGAAGAATTAGAAAAATCAGACATCGATATGATGATCGGTGCTTCTATGGATTCTGTTGCAATGGTGGAAGGTGAAATGAAAGAGATTTCAGAAGCCGAAATGATTGAAGCAATTAAATTTGCTCACGAAGCAATCAAAGTACAAATTGCAGCGCAACAACGTTTAAGAGCGGCGGTTGGAAATCCTGACTACAGAACTTACGAAGGTGAAGTAGAAGACGAAGCTGTTTATGCAAAAGTAAAAGCAGCTGCTTATGACAAATGTTATGCTATTGCAGCAGAAGCATCTGGAAAAAGCGAAAGAGGTGAAAAATTTGCTGCTGTAAAAGAAGAAGCAAAAGCTTTATTTACAGAAGAAGAATACGCTGAAAATGCTGATTTAGCTGGTTTAGTTGGAAAATATTTCTACAAAACCAACAAAGAAGCTGTTCGTAACGTAATTCTTGAACAAGGAATTCGTTTGGATGGTAGAAAAACAACTGAAATCAGACCTATTTGGTGTGAAACAGATTATTTACCTTCTGTACACGGTTCTTCATTATTTACACGTGGAGAAACTCAAGCTTTAGCTACAGTAACTTTAGGAACTTCTAGAGAAGCGAACCAAATCGATTCTCCATCTGAACAAGGTGAAGAAAAATTCTACTTACACTATAACTTCCCTCCTTTCTCAACTGGTGAAGCTCGTCCATTAAGAGGAACTTCAAGAAGAGAAGTAGGTCACGGAAACTTAGCTCAAAGAGCATTAAAAAACATGATTCCTGCTGATTGTCCTTACACTATTCGTGTAGTTTCAGAAGTACTAGAATCTAACGGTTCATCGTCTATGGCAACAGTTTGTGCTGGAACTATGGCTTTGATGGATGCTGGGGTTCAAATGGTAAAACCAGTTTCTGGAATTGCTATGGGATTAATTACAGATGGTGAAAAATTTGCTGTACTTTCAGATATTTTAGGAGACGAAGATCACTTAGGTGATATGGACTTTAAAGTTACAGGTACTGCTGACGGAATCACTGCTTGTCAAATGGACATCAAAATTGATGGATTGCGTTATGACATCATGGAACAAGCTTTATCTCAAGCTCGTGACGGACGTTTACATATCTTAGGAAAACTAGTTGAAACTATCGCTACTCCTAGATCTGATGTTAAAGCACACTCACCTAAAATCATTACTAGAACTATTCCAGGAAACTTTATTGGAGCATTAATTGGACCTGGAGGAAAAGTAATTCAAGAATTACAAAAAGCTACTGGAACAACTATCGTAATCAACGAAGTAGACGAGCAAGGAGTTATTGAAATTTTAGGAACTGATCCTGCTGGAATTGAAACAGTATTAGCTAAAATTAAATCTATTACATTCAAGCCTCAAGTAGGAGAAGCTTATGAAGTAAAAGTAATTAAAATGCTAGATTTTGGTGCTGTAGTTGAATATACTGAAGCACCAGGAAATGAGGTTTTATTACACGTATCTGAATTAGCTTGGGAACGTACTGAAAACGTAACCGATGTAGTAAATATGGGTGATGTATTCCAAGTAAAATACTTAGGAGTTGACCCTAAAACTAAAAAAGAGAAAGTGTCAAGAAAAGCACTTATCGCCAGACCTCCTCGCGAGGCTAAACAAGAGTAATCAGATCTTAGTTTACTAAAGGTTTATTATAAAAAATCCCGTTCACCTAGGTGAGCGGGATTTTTGTATTTCAATATCTATTTATCAAGATAAGTTTTATTTCCGTTGCTATTTATATAATACTTTCCTCCTTTTGGACCTGTATACACTTTCTTACCATTATATGTTCCCGTAACCTTATCTTTTGTTACTGAAGTATTGGTTTTTATTTTTGCCTCTTTAGCTAATGCATTGTCTTTTGCTATTTGTGCTTTATTGGCTGACATATTAGTTCCAGCTTCTTTCTTATCCTTTAGCTCTTTTTTTGCACCGCTTGTCAAAGCAGATTTTTTCTTGTCAACAGCTTCTTTTTTGGCTTTAGCCTCGTCAGCTAATTTCTTTTTTTTCTCAGCTACAGTCATTGTTTTTTCTTTCGCTTCTTTGTCGATTTTTTTCTTCTCAACAACCACTTTTTCTTTTTTTTCCTTTAACACAGTACTACCTACTGTTCCTTGAGCATAAAATTGGTTTGAAAAAACCAACAGCAAACCAAACAAAATCATTTTTTTCATGACACTATCGTTTTAAAATTAGATACTACTAAATTTAGCAAACTTTGCAATGCAAAAACCTGCATTTACATTTAATTAACACCATAAAAAAAAGATATAAAACACTTACAATCAACAAACAAAAGCTTCCCTACTAACTGAGGTTGAAATTATATAAATTATTTTCAAATTCTTGTAACTTTTTCACAACTTCATACGTATAACCATTCGTACACTATAAAAATTGGGACAACAAAATCATGAGACAACTTAAAATTACCAAGCAGGTTACCAATCGTGAAACTGCTTCATTAGACAAATATTTACAAGAAATTGGAAAAGTTGACCTTATTACTGCTGACGAAGAAGTAGAATTAGCACAACGCATCAAAGCTGGAGATCAAAGAGCACTTGAGAAATTAACAAAAGCCAATTTACGTTTCGTTGTTTCCGTTGCAAAACAATACCAAAATCAAGGATTAACACTTCCTGATTTAATTAATGAAGGAAATTTAGGTCTAATCAAAGCAGCACAACGTTTTGACGAAACACGTGGTTTCAAATTCATCTCGTATGCGGTATGGTGGATTCGCCAATCTATCCTTCAAGCTTTGGCTGAACAATCACGTATTGTACGTTTGCCTTTAAACAAAATTGGTTCTATCAATAAAATCAACAAAATGTATGCTTTATTAGAACAATCTAATGAGCGTCCACCTTCTGCTGAAGAAATTGCAAAAGAACTTGATATGACTGTAAATGACGTTAAAGAGTCTATGAAAAACTCTGGCCGTCACTTATCAATGGATGCACCTCTTGTGGAAGGAGAAGATTCTAATCTTTATGACGTATTGCGTTCAGGGGAATCTCCAAATCCAGACAGAGAATTAATCCACGAATCTTTACGTACTGAAATCGAGCGTTCATTAGAAACATTAACTCCAAGAGAAGCTGATGTGGTTCGTTTGTATTTTGGCCTTGGCGATCAACACCCAATGACTTTAGAAGAAATTGGAGAAACTTTCGACCTGACTCGTGAGCGTGTACGTCAAATTAAAGAAAAAGCAATTCGCAGATTGAAACATACTTCAAGAAGTAAAATTTTAAAAACATACTTAGGATAATTTTCCCATAATTAATTATTTCTAGTAGAAAACTCCAGTTCAAACTGGAGTTTTTTTTATTACAAACAGAATTATAAAGCAACAAATCACTTTGTTTAAAAGCCATTTGATTTTGTACCTTTGCAAAAAAAATTAAACACACAACACAACCACAATGAAAAACACACTTATTGCACCGTCAGTTCTCGCTGCAGATTTTGCCAATCTACAACGCGATATTGAAATGATTAACATTAGTGAAGCAGACTGGTTTCATATTGACATCATGGATGGCGTTTTTGTTCCTAATATCTCTTTTGGAATGCCTGTTTTGGAAGCTATCAAAAGACATGCTACAAAAACCATTGACGTTCACCTGATGATTGTAGAACCAGATAAATACATTTCTACATTTAAAAAACTGGGAGCTGACATCCTTACGGTTCACATTGAAGCCTGTCCTCATCTACATAGAACAATACAGGCAATCAAAGCAGAAGGAATGAAAGCCGGAGTTTCACTAAACCCACACACCAGCGTTGATTTGCTGGAAGATGTTATTAACGACATTGATATGGTTTTAATTATGAGCGTGAATCCAGGTTTTGGCGGACAATCGTTTATTGAAAATACTTATGATAAAGTTAGAAAGCTGAAAGCTTTAATTGACAGAAAAGGCGCTTCAACTATTATCGAAATTGACGGCGGTGTTACAAATAAAAATGCAGCCCAACTAGTAAAAGCTGGAGCTGATGTTCTTGTAGCAGGAAGTTATGTTTTTGGTGCAGCTGACCCCATTGCAACAGTAGCTGATTTAAAGAAAATCACTTCATTATAACAAATCAAAAGTCCCTTAATTGGGACTTTTTTTTACTTAAACTGATTCTTTAAAATTAATCATCTTAGCAATAATCTGAAATAATTCTGGGTGTTGCTTTCTAAATACTTCAGGAGTCTCAAAAAAGTGTTCTAAAATTACAGACAAAAACTCAAACTGATTTTCATAAGCATACAATCTAAAATAAGCTTTGGAACGTAATTCTGCATTTAAACTTTCATCGGTATAATAACGTGTTAATTTATTAAACTCATCATAAAAGATTACAGCACTTGGATCATTACTCTTTAAGCTATGAAAATGCAAAGCATGAGCAAATTCATGCAAACCTAAATTAAGATTATCATTGGCTGTTGTATGACCTAAAATAAAATCTTCCCAAGAAAAAACAATGGATTTCATTCGAGGATTAAATTCCCCTTTGTGATATACCTTATTCAAAGTAGAATAATAACTGGATGGATAAATAACGATTCTCGAAAACAAATCAATCAAATATTTCCTAATACCAAAAGTCAACATTACATAAGTTCCGGCAATGAGTATTTTCATAAATTCAGTAACAACCACATCTTCCTTAGCCACAAAATCATATTTTACTAAAAACTCTTTAATTCTATGCTCAAAATACCTTTTCTTTTTTAGACTAAGCCGATTATAAAAAGGAAAATTATCTTCTAAAATTACTATTTCCTCCGAACTTAGTTTTTTAGGAAAAGGATAAAAATATAAAAACAAAGGTTTTTTATAAACCAACACATACACAGGCTCAATAATTCGAAAAAGAATAAATTGAAGAATCAGTATTCCCAAAAACAGAACAATACAAACTTGAAACACTAAATTCAACGCCATATATAATATTAAATTTAAATCCAAATTAAAACAAAAAGCTCCAAAAACAATCAAAGTATCTTGATTATTTTTGAAGCCTGTTTGTATTTGTGACCGCGGAGGGGTTCGAACCCCCAACCCTCAGAGCCGAAATCTGATATTCTATCCAGTTGAACTACGCAGTCAGTTTATTTATGATTTAAGAATTCAGATTTTAGATTATCATTCAAAATCTAATATCTGAACTCAAAAGTCTAAAATTATTTATACTAATAATTTTTTCACAATAGTAGAAACTGTTTTCCCTTCGGCAGTTCCTCCTAATTGTGCAGAAGCCAATCCCATTACTTTTCCCATAGAAGCAATTCCAGAAGCCCCTGTTTCTGCAATAATCTTAGCAATTACAGCCTCGATTTCAGCCTCACTCAATTGAGCTGGCAAAAACTTTTCAATTACAGCTACCTGAGCTAATTCTGGTTCTACTAAATCAGGACGATTTTGCTCTGTATAAATTCTTGCGCTTTCTTTACGCGTTTTCACTAAACGTTGTAGCAATTTAATTTCTTCATCTTCTGAAATTTCTTCTTTTGTTCCTGAAGAAGTTTGAGCTAAAAGCAATTCTGATTTTATAGCTCTTAAAGCTTCTAATGCCACTGTATCTTTGGCTTTCATGGCTGTTTTCATTTCATCCATGATTTTTGTTGATAAACTCATTTATATTTTTTATTAATGAGCATTACTGCTCAATTTGACATTTACTTATGCAAGGAAGTTTATAAAGACAAAATGCTATTACAAACATCAACAGTGTCTCAAACTCTGTGCGAAGGTAAAAAAAATAACCCGAAAATTAAATTCAATTTTCGGGTTATTATCTCGGAAATTAGAGTTACTAATCTACGTTGTCATGCAAATAAGAATTATTAGAACGCAATTGTAAATCATTATTACTATCTGTTCCAACAGAAATTCTTGAATTCGAATTGTTTGTTTGATTGTTTGAAATATCAATACCTAATCTTTTATAAGCAGGCTCTTTTTCATATTCATCAATCTTTGAAACATTATTATGAAACTTATAATTGAATTCTTTTAATTTTTTTCTTCTCTCATCTGCTCTTAAACGCAATGTCTCTTCAATAGTCATTTCGATAGGAGAAATATCCTCAGCATTTGAAAAATCTTCCGGAGCTGCTTCTACTTTTTTCATCGTAATATTTAACTCCTCAGGAATCACTTCTTCAACTACTTTTTCAACTGGTTTAGCCGATGATAATTCATTTTCAGCTTCCATATATTCCTCAAGAGAATATCTAATCACTCCATTATCTGACAATTCAGTAACAGGTACAAATTGAACTGCCTGATTTACTTTTATTTCTTTAGTTTCATTTGTCAATTCAAACAAAACTTTTTCTTCTTTTTCCTGAACTGGCTCTGATTTTACTGGTTCTGATTTAAAAAGTGGTAAATCAAAAGAAATAGAAGTTTGCTCTTGTTTATCGATAGCTTTTGACTCTTCAATAATTGGCTGTTTTACTTCTTCTACTTTTGGTGTAGAAAATGTAAATTCTTCTTCTTTAATTGGAGAAACAATTTCGAAAGTAACATCGATATTTTTAATAAATTCAGACATTGCCATCAATTCTTCGTTTCCCGCAACAGGAACTACTGGCTCATCAGCAGCTACAGGAGCTATTGGAGTTGCAATTATTTCTTCTTCATCATCAATTAAATCAAAAACAACTCTATCTTCCGTTTTGCTTACTGGCTTATCAATGTTTAAATCAAAAGCTGCAACTGGATTATTACTTAGATTATGAACACTTCTTTGTTCATCCTCCAAAGTATGAATGATTTTTTTTGGTTCAGTATTTACAATTCCGTTTTGTTGTTCAATATCAAATCCTGTAGCAATAATAGTCACTGCAACAGCATCACCCAATGTTTCATCTTCTCCAACCCCCATGATGATATTAGCATTATAACCCGCTTCACTTTGAATGTGGTCATTGATTTCACCAATTTCATCTAAGGTAATTTCGTTAGAACCAGAAACGATGAGCAACAATACGTTTTTGGCTCCTGTAATTTTATTATCATTCAACAATGGAGAATCTAAAGCTGCAATAATAGCTTCTTTAGCTCTGTTTTCACCTGAAGCTACAGATGAACCCATGATAGCCGTTCCACTATTTGCTAAAACAGTTTTAGCATCACGTAAATCAATATTTTGAGTATAGTGATGTGTAATTACCTCAGCAATTCCTCTTGAAGCAGTTGCTAAAACTTCGTCAGCTTTAGAGAAACCTGCTTTAAACCCAAGATTTCCGTAAACTTCTCTTAATTTGTTATTATTGATAACAATTAAAGAATCTACTTGTTTGCGTAATTTTTCGATACCAATAAGCGCTTGTTCCTGACGCACTTTACCTTCAAAAGTAAATGGCAAGGTTACAATTCCTACAGTAAGAATTTCTCTTTCTTTAGCCAGTTGAGCAATTACAGGCGCAGCACCTGTTCCGGTACCTCCACCCATTCCGGCTGTAATAAAAACCATCTTAGTATTACGATCTAACATTTTTTCAATGTCAGCGATACTTTCAATAGCTGATTGTTGTCCTACATCAGGATTAGCTCCAGCCCCAAGTCCTTCAGTAAGGTTTACCCCTAATTGAATTTTGTTAGGTACTGAACTGTTTTGTAATGCTTGTGAATCCGTATTACAAACAATGAAATCAACTCCTTTGATTCCTTGCTTAAACATGTGGTTGATAGCATTACTTCCTCCTCCACCTACACCTATTACTTTTATTACATTTGATTGATTTTTAGGTAAATCAAATGAAATACTTCCAAATTCTGAGTTGCTCGTCATATTATTTGGTATTTGATATTAATATATTTGTCTTTATTCTCCTTCTTACTTACTACTCGGCATTATCTAAAAAATCTTTAATCTTATCAACATATCGATCAAAAAAAGAACGCTTAATTTTTTCTCCTGTTGATTCTTCATTTTTAGAATAACTTTGCGTTTCCACTTCTTCTACTTCTTGCTGAATACGTTCTACTGGTTCAGCCACCGGCTCACGATAAAACACCGTTCTTTGAGAAACCACTTCTTCTTTTCTAATAGCACTTTGTGTATTATTACAAATGCTATTCATTACTAATCCAACTGCAGTTGCATATAATGGGCTTGAGAATTCTTCATCTGAATTTCCTGCCAAATGCTCATTAGGATATCCAATTCTGGTATCCATTCCAGTGATATATTCCACCAACTGTTTGATGTGTTTTAATTGTGCTCCACCACCAGTAAGTACAATTCCGGCAATTAATTTTTTTCTTGGATCTTCGTGACCATAAGCTTTTACTTCTGTAAAAACTTGCTCGATTATTTCAACTACTCTAGCGTGAATAATTTTAGATAAATTTTTCAACGAAATTTCCTTTGGTTCTCTACCTCTTAATCCAGGAATAGATACAATTTCGTTGTCTTTATTTTCACCTGGCCAAGCCGAACCAAATTTCACTTTTAATAATTCAGCTTGTTTTTCTATAATAGAACAACCTTCTTTGATATCATCTGTAATAACATTTCCTCCAAAAGGAATTACTGCAGTATGACGAATAATCCCATCTTTAAAAATAGCCAAATCCGTTGTTCCTCCTCCAATATCAATTAAGGCAACTCCAGCTTCTTTTTCTTCTTGGCTTAAAACTGCATCAGAAGAAGCTAAAGGTTCTAATGTTAATCCTGATAATTCAATACCTGAACTCTGGATACAACGTCCTACGTTGCGTATAGACGAAGCCTGACCTACAACAACATGGAAACTAGACTCTAGTCGTCCACCGTACATACCGATAGGTTCTTTAATTTCTGATTGTCCGTCAATTTTAAATTCCTGTGGCAGTACGTGAATAATTTCTTCACCTGGCAACATCGCCAATTTATTCACCTGATCAATCAATAATTGAATATCATCACCACCAATTACTTCTTCGGGATTATTTCTACTGATATAATCGGTATGTTGAATACTACGAATATGCTGACCCGCTATCCCTACAACAACATCCTTAATTTTATAACCTGAATTTGTTTCTGCTTCATTTATTGCTTGCTGAATAGATTGAATGGTTTGTGTAATATTATTCACCACTCCTCTAGCCACACCTAGACTTTTGGATTTTCCAACACCCAAAATTTCCAACTTACCATACTCATTTTTTTTGCCAATCATGGCAACGATTTTGGTTGTCCCTATATCTAGACCTACTGCAATATTCTCTTTTTCCATTTTCTATTATTTAGTGCAAACTACTTGTTTTGTAAACCTGAGGTCAATCTTCTTATATTTATACAATGTACTATCTAAAACAGCTTTTTGAAAAAAAGCTTTATAGTTCTTAAATTTTGCTTCAAAATTCGTCATACTACCAAAATCTATCTGGTAATTGTAATTTCTATTGAACATTTTTAGGCTAGCATTGGGCAAAACTTGGATGGCAATGATGTTTTTTTTTAAAAAATCATCTTCGTGAATAACACGAAACAATTCCGCCAATTTTGCTTCATTCTTACTATTTACATTCCCTGAAACCAGTGGAACCCTTGCTGTAAAATTATCCGATAGCGGCATTTTACCCCCCTTATAATCAATATAAAAAGATTCTAAATCATTAACCACTCTAGCTACAGGAGTCTTTTGCTTTACAACCGCTTTTAGCACGCCATCAATACTTACAAACACATCCGATTCGTCAATCATCGCATTTGAATCCAGCTTACTTTCTAGCTTATTCAAATCTAATTTATCTTTTTCAATGCCTAAGCGGTTATTCATATTTTCTATTAACAATTTATTAACCGTTTCAGATTTAATAAAAAGATTGTTTTCTCCTACAAAAACAACATCAATTTTAGCCACTTTTCTTCTTTCATTTCGCTTAGAGGTAAACGAAAAAAGAAAACAGACCAAACCCAACATAAGAAATAATCTGATATTTGTCCAATTAAATATTTTTCTCATTTAAAGCTTTTTTAATCGCTAATACCATTTCCCCAATATCACCAGCCCCAATAGTAACCATAACAGGAGCATCGCTTTTCAACATAGTGGTTATTAAATCTTCTTTGGAGACAATCTTTTTGTTTGGATTATCTATTTTAGACAATAACCATTCTGACGTAACACCTTCCATTGGCAACTCTCTTGCCGGATAAATATTCATCAAAAGCACTTCGTCAAATTGTGAAAGACTTTTAGCAAAATCATCTGCAAAATCTTTAGTTCTACTAAAAAGGTGCGGCTGAAAAACAGCCAAAACTTTCTTATTCGGATACAATTCTCTTACCGCCTGATGCACAGCATTTATCTCTGTAGGATGATGCGCATAATCATCAATATAGACTAAATTTTCAGTTCTAATTTGATAAGAAAAACGCCTTCTAATTCCTTTAAATGAAGCTAAGGCTCTTGCGATGGCATCGGTTGGGGTGCCGAAATTTACTGCCATGGCAAGAGCCATTAAAGCATTCATCAAATTGTGTCTTCCTGGTAGTCCAAAACGAAAATCCTTTAAAATCCCGTTTGGTGTTTTTACATCAAAAACATAACTACCATCTTCGATTCTTATATTAAAAGCATTATAAGTAGCCTCTTCATTCACTCCCACTGTTACTCCGGAAAGCGGTAATTCGGTTGTAACAAATAATTTATTTTTATCACTTACCTTATCTGCAAATTCAGCAAAAGAGGCTTTAATTGCTTCATCAGTCCCATAAATATCCAAATGATCAGCATCCATAGAGGTCACACAAGCAATATCTGGATGCAAATGCAAAAAGGAACGATCAAACTCATCTGCTTCAACAACGGTTACGGTTTTTCCGCTTCCTATTAAATTTGAATTATAATTCTCTACAATACCACCAATAAATGCAGTAACATCAGCACCACTTTCATGTAAAATATGCCCCAAAATACTTGATGTAGTTGTCTTTCCGTGTGTTCCAGCTACAGCAAAACAAAAAGTATCTTTAGTAATAATTCCTAAAACTTCGGCTCTTTTTTTAACTTGATAATCACGCTCCAAAAAATAATTCCACTGTGAATGTGTTTTTGGTACCGCTGGTGTTATAATAACCAAAGTATTTTCAACAAAATAATCTTTAGGAATTAAATGAATTTCATCTTCAAAATGAATATTAATTCCGCTTTCAATTAACTCATTAGTCAAAATTGTTGGCGTTTTATCATAACCAGAAACTTCCTTTCCAATGTACTTAAAATAGCGCGCCAAAGCACTCATACCAATACCTCCGATACCGATAAAAAAGACATTTTGTATTTGGTTTAAATTCATTTTATTTTTATTTATGCCACTAAGGCGCTAAGACACTAATTAGTTCGAAATACAGTTCGAAATTTTTTCAATTACTATTGAGGCAAAATACAATCCCAAAATAATCAACGCTAAAAATCCAATATTTTTAATTGATTTATTAAATCCTTTTTTATCATTCTTATAGTCAAAATAATACGCTATTCCAATAGCTAAAATCACAAGAACAAATAATAACAATAACACAAAACCCATAAATCAATTATTTTATTAATCTCACAATTTCGTCAGCAATTTGTGTTGTTGCTTCTGGTAAAGCGAGCTCTTTCATGTTTTCGCTAAGCTGATTTTGTTTTTCTTTATCTTTTAACAAGGCTTCAAAAACCAAACTAAATTCGGAATCCAACTGTGATTCTTTCAACAATAGCGCTCCTTTTTTATCAACGATAGCTTTTGCATTTTTAGTCTGATGATCTTCGGCTACATTGGGCGAAGGAATAAAAATGACCGGTTTCCCCACAATACATAATTCCGATACCGAAGAGGCACCTGCTCGCGAAATAATAATATCGGCAGCAGCATAAACAAAATCCATTTTTTCAATAAAAGCTACAACCTGAACATTTTCTGAATTGTATTTTTTATACTCTTCAAAGTACAATTTCCCACATTGCCAGATTATTTGAACGCCTTGCGAAACAATATTTTTTAGTTCTTTCTCTATCAACTGATTGATTCTTCTAGCGCCTAAACTACCTCCAAGAACCAACAATGTTTTCTTTTTGGCATCCAATTTAAAATATTCAATTGCTTCTGCTCGCTTACTTTCTATCGCAATCAAATCTTGACGAACAGGGTTTCCAGTCAAAATCATTTTTCCTTTTGGAAAAAATTGTTCTAAGTTTTCATAAGCCACACAAATTGCATTGGCCTTTTTACTCAACAATTTATTTGTAATTCCTGGAAAGGAATTTTGTTCTTGAATTACTGTTGGAATTCCCAGCATATTTGCCATTTGTAACAAAGGACCACTAGCAAAACCTCCGGTTCCTATAACCACATCTGGTTTAAATTGCTTAATTATTTTTCGGGATTTCCATAAACTGCTCATTAATTTCAACGGAAACATCGCGTTTTGTAATGTCAATTTTCTTTGCAAACCAGCAATCCACAAACCTTTGATAGCATATCCAGCTTGAGGTACTTTTTGCATTTCCATTTTATCTTCGGCTCCTACAAAAAGAAACTCAGCATCAGGAAATCTTGATTTTAATTCATTAGCAATTGCAATTGCAGGATAAATATGTCCTCCAGTTCCACCGCCACTTAATATGAATTTATATTGTTTCATTGCTATCCAATTTATTTATTCAAAACTGCATTCATAGGATTACTCACTTTATCCTCGATTGAAAAAGATTCATTTTTTTCTTCTTCAGAAGCTAATTCAGCATCAATCAATCGTTGCAAAGCTTCTTCTCTTTTGGCAGCTGCTTTTTGTTCCTGTTCGATTTCTTCTTCTTTTTTGGTTACCCCAATAATAATTCCCAAAGAAATACAAGTCATCCAAATGGAAGTTCCTCCACTACTTATAAGTGGCAAAGTTTGTCCCGTAACCGGCAATAATTCCACCGCCACTGCCATATTAATCATTGCCTGAAAAATCATTGGAAACCCCAGACCTATTACAACTAATTTCCCAAAAAGTGTATTGGCTTTATGAGAAGCAACTACAAAACGAAAAAGCAGTAACATATACAAACCTAATACACCTAAACCGCCAATTAATCCATATTCTTCTACAATAATGGCATAAATAAAATCAGAAGAAGATTGTGGCAAAAAGTTTTTTTGAACACTTTTTCCTGGCCCTAATCCGTATATTTTTCCAGATGCAATGGCAATTTTTGCTTTTTCTATTTGATAATCATCTTCGTCTGGTTTATTGGTACTGAAGTTTTCAATACGACTCTCCCAAGTTCTTACCCTACTAAACAACTTAGCATCAGGAAAAACTTTAGAAACCAAGACGAAAAAAGTCATAAATACAATACCTGAACCTATTATAATTCCTATATATTTTACTGGATATCTCCCTATAAAAACCAGCATGATTATCATTGAAAAAATCAACGCTGTAGTAGAAAAGTTAGCAGGAAGTATCAACATTAATGTTATAGAAACAGGCAACCAAAGTTCCTTTAACGATTCGACAAAGTCAATATGTTCCTCTCTGGTTTTGGACAAATACCTCGCCACAAAAACAAATAAAACCAAAGCCGCAAAAGCCGAAGGCTGAAACGACATTCCTACTAATGGAATTTGCAACCATCTGCTAGCATTAGCACCACCTATCACAGTTCCTTTAATCATGGTAATAGCCAGTATTACCCAAACCACTGGTAACAACAATTTAGAAATAGAGCGGAAATAATGGTATGGTACATTGTGTACAGCAAAAATGATGGCAAATCCGCAACAAACATGTATGAAATGTTTCACTAAATAACCTAAAGTATTTCCCGTCCCATGTCCCAAATATGCCAAATTACTACTCGCACTAAAAACAGGCATAAAGGAAAACAAGGCCAATAAGGCCACAAATGACCAAATCCCTTTATCCCCTTTTAATCTGCTAATTAGTTTTTTCATTTTTTTTTTTAAGTTATGGGTTATCCGTTATGGGTTATGAGTTATGAATAACTTATATATACTTTTAACTCCTGACTCCTAACTTTTTTTTACAAGTTATGTACGGCATCTTTAAATTGACGTCCTCTGTCTTCGTAGTTTTCAAATAAATCAAAACTAGCACAAGCTGGCGACAATAACACAGTATCTCCTTTTTCACTTAAACGTTGCGACATAATAACCGCTTCACGCATGCTTTGCACTTCAATCATCATATCCACTACATTTCCAAAAGCATCAATAATTTTCCTATTATCAACACCTAAACAAATAATAGCTTTTACTTTCTCACGAACTAAAGCCATTAATTCATTATAATCATTTCCTTTATCAACACCACCCACAATCCAAACTGTTGGTGTATTCATGCTATCTAATGCAAAAAATGTGGCATTAACATTAGTTGCTTTAGAATCATTAATGTATTGTACATTTTGGATTTTTAATACTTTCTCAAGACGGTGTTCTACACCCTGAAAATTTGATAAACTCTCACGAATTGTTGCTTTTCTAATTTGCATTAGTTTCGCTACAGAAGTTGCTGCCATTGCATTCTTTAAATTATGTTTTCCTTCCAAGGCAATTGATTCTGTTTCCATTGTAAATTCCTCTTGATTGATTATTGCTTCCATTGTATTATTTTTTATAAAGGCTCCTTCTTCAAATACTTTTGTCAATGAAAAAGGAATTAATTTTGCTCTTGTTTTGTTCTTTTGTAACCATTCAGAAATCGCTTCATCATCTGCATCATAAATGAGATAATCCTCTTCAGTTTGATTCATCGTGATTCTAAATTTTGAATCTATATAATTCTCATATTTATAATCGTATCGATCTAAATGATCTGGACTAATATTCGTTATTATGGCTATATGCGGTTTATAATTTATGATTCCGTCTAACTGAAAACTACTCAATTCCAACACATAACTATCATACTTATCTTCGGCAACTTGTTCTGCAAAACTCTTTCCAATGTTTCCTGCTAGTCCCACATTCAATCCCGCCGATTTTAGCAAATGATAAGTCAACATTGTTGTAGTTGTCTTCCCGTTACTTCCGGTAATCCCAATAGTGACTGCTTTAGTAAAAGGAGCCGCAAATTCAATTTCAGAAATCACTGGAATTCCTTTCTCAACCAGCTTCTTAACAATGGGCGCTTTTTCTGGAATACCGGGACTTTTCATCACCACATCGGCATTTAAGATTAGGGATTCTGTATGTTTTTCATCTTCCCAATCGATACCATTTTGTATCAGAACTTTTTTGTAATTATCTTTTATTTTTCCATAATCAGACACAAAAACATTGTATCCTTTTTGTTTTCCTAATATGGCTGTTCCCACACCACTTTCGCCTCCACCTAACACTACTAATCTCATATTATCTTAGTTTTAAGGTAACTATTGAAAGTATAGCCAACATGATGGCTACAATCCAAAATCGGGTTACAATCTTACTTTCGTGATAACCTTTCTTTTGGTAATGATGATGCAATGGCGACATTAGAAAAATTCTTCGGCCTTCGCCAAAACGTTTCTTGGTATATTTAAAATAACTCACTTGCAAAACCACTGATAAATTTTCTACCAAGAAGATACCGCACAATAACGGAATCAACAATTCTTTTCTAACAGCAATTGCCAAAACTGCTATAACACCACCAATAGTTAAACTTCCGGTATCCCCCATAAAAACAGAGGCTGGATAAGAGTTGTACCATAAAAACCCAATGAGTGCACCAACAAATGCTGCGATAAAAACAGTCATTTCTCCCGAATTTGGGATATACATAATGTTGAGATAATTTGAAAAAATAATATTCCCTGAAACGAATGTAAAAATAGCGAGTGCCAAGACCGAAATTGCCGATGTTCCCGCAGCAAGCCCGTCGATTCCATCCGTTAAATTAGCACCATTTGAAACTGCAGTAATGATAAAAATAACAACTGGAATAAAAATAATCCAAGCCCATTTTTGATAACCATCACCCGTCCAAGCCAACAATTCAGCATAATCAAATTCATTATTTTTGAAAAAAGGAATTGTAGTCGCTGTTGATTTTTCTTCAACAGGAGCAGGTAACACCACTGTTTCTGAAGTTTGTTTAAAAACATCTGTTTTTCCAGTATCGGTACGAACAGTTACATGAGGATTAAAGTACAATACGCTTCCTACAATTAAACCTAAGCCTACCTGACCAAAAACTTTAAAAATACCTTTTAACCCTTGTTTGTCTTTTTTAAATATTTTGATATAATCATCAACAAAACCAATAGTTCCCATCCATAAGGTGGTCACAATTAGTAAAACGATATAGATATTATGCAGTTTGGCAAACAAAAAAACCGGAATTAAGGTTGCAAAAATGATAATCAAACCTCCCATAGTTGGAGTACCTGCTTTTTCATTTTGCCCCTGCAAACCAAGCTCTCGAATAGTTTCACCAACTTGCTGTCTTTGCAAAAACTTAATTACTCTTTTCCCGTA
This sequence comes from Flavobacterium sp. ST-158, assembly GCF_058309975.1. Taxonomy (NCBI): domain Bacteria; kingdom Pseudomonadati; phylum Bacteroidota; class Flavobacteriia; order Flavobacteriales; family Flavobacteriaceae; genus Flavobacterium; species Flavobacterium sp. ST-158. The sequence continues at coordinate 135,764 of NZ_JBZEEN010000001.1, forward strand.
AATTGTAGACAACAACAATGAAAGAATAAAAGCTAATGATGATCTAAAAGTAATGTATTGAAATACTCCCGTTCCAGAAATATTCAATACTTTGTTGAAGTAATCAAATAAATAATATAGCATAATTTCACTATTTATTAAGTTGTTCTAAAATCTCTTTTACAATTTTCATATCGTCAAAATCAGTGCGTACACCCTTGATTTCTTGATACGTTTCATGTCCCTTCCCTGCAATTAAAATAATATCATTAGGCTGAGCCAATTGACAGGCAATTTTAATAGCTTGCTTTCTGTCGGTAACAGCAAAAACTTTTTTATGATTTTGAGGAGGCACCCCTTTTTCCATTTCACTGATAATAGCATCAGGATCTTCATCTCTGGGATTATCCGATGTCAAAATGGTTTTATTACTCAATTCAGAAGCAATTTCAGCCATAATTGGTCGCTTTGCTTTATCTCTATTTCCTCCACAACCTACAATTGTGATTAATTGTTCGTTCTTAGTACGTACTTCGTTGATAGTTTTCAGTACATTTTCTAAAGCATCTGGAGTATGTGCATAATCTACTATTGCAGTGATATTCGAATCAGAAACTATGTACTGAAATCTTCCGGAAACACTTTCTAATTCAGACAATAAACGAAGTGCTTCTAATGAATCCATACCTAATTCGATTGCTGTACCATAAATAGCTAACAAATTATAAGCATTAAAAACACCTATTAATTTTACCCAAACTTCATTTCCCTCAATTTTCAATAACAAACCTGATAATAAATTTTCTAAAATTTGAGCTTTATAATCAGCATAGGATTTTAGTGCATAAGTTCTTTTTATAGCCGCTGTATTTTGCAGCATTACTGCTCCATTTTTATCATCAAGATTTGAAATTGCAAAAGCTGATTTAGGCAAATGATCAAAAAATGATTTTTTCACATCTCTGTATTCAGCAAAAGTGGGGTGATAATCCAAATGGTCGTGAGACAAATTAGTAAATACACCACCTGTAAAATGCAATGCTTCAGTTCGTTTTTGATGAATTCCATGAGAACTCACTTCCATAAAACAATATTCTACATCAGCATGAATCATTTCATTTAAAAAATGATTGATAGTTATGGAATCTGGTGTGGTGTGAGTGGCTTTATACTCTACATCATTAACCAAAATTTTCACTGTAGAAAGCAAACCTACTTTGAAACCTGCTTTTTTAAACATTTGGTACAATAACGAAGCAATAGTCGTTTTTCCGTTAGTACCAGTTATCCCCACTAATTTTAATTTTTCGGAAGGATTTCCAAAGTAATTCGCCGCCATAAAAGCAAGCGCAGTATTCGTATCATTTACCTGAACATAAGTCACTTCAGATACAAATTGCTCTGGAAAAGCATCACATATAATGGCTTTAGCTCCCAAATCGATGGCTTTTTGAATATAATCATGTCCATCTGAAATAGTACCACGAATAGCAACAAACACATCATTAACTTCGATTTTTCTCGAATCGAAATCTAATTTACTGATAGCAATATCAGTAGAACCATGAACGGCTTCAATTGCTACTCTATATAATATGTCTTTTAATTTTATCACAGTAATTCTAAGGTTATAGTTGTGTTTTTTGTAAAATTCTGTCCTGCCTGTAAGGATTGATTTTTAACTTTCCCTATCCCTTTGGCTCTTACATGTAATCCTAGATTTTCTAATAACGCAATAGCATCCATTCCCGGCATCCCTTTTACATTAGGAACTACTTCTTGCGATTTCTGAAGCTTAGCATAATATTCATTATAATTTTTCTCTTGCTTAGGAATCTTTCCGTCTAACTTTTTAATTTCGTTTGTTGATGGAACTTCTGTAAAAATCTTTTGTGCAATTCTTTTAAAAACAGGACCTGCTACATCGGCGCCATAATAATTATTCTTGGATGTATTGGGTTTATGCACCACTACTATACAAGAATACTTAGGTTTATCTGCTGGAAAATAACCAACAAAAGAAGAAGCATAATACAAGCCAGAACCGTCGTGCTTTCCGTAATTTACCTGAGCTGTTCCTGTTTTCCCTGCCATCGAAAAATCTTTAGAATATAATTTAGAACCTGTCCCTTTTTTAACTACATTTTTCAAAACCGCTTTTAATTTTAAAAGTGTTTCTTCTGAACAAACTCTAGGATTAATAACTTCAGGTTCCATTTTTTTGATGGTCTTGTTCCATTCTTTAATTTCTGAAACAAATTGTGGTTTTACCATTACACCATTATTAGCAACAGCATTATAAAAAGCTAAAGTTTGCATTGGCGTAACCGAAACTGAGTATCCAAAAGCCATCCAAGGAAGCGAAATTCCTGACCAGCTTTTATCTCCTGGATGCGGAATAATTGGCCTTCCTTCTCCTTTAAGATGCAATCCTAAAGTTTTATCCAAACCAAAATTTTTGATATGATTTAAAAATTTTGACGGATTATTTTTGTAATTCTCATACACTGCCTGAACCATTACTGTATTTGATGAAAGCTCAAATCCGCGAGCTAATGAAATCTTACCATAACCACCCGTATGCGAATCACGAACTGATCTTCCGTAATACTTAACTACACCACCATGCGTATCATAAACTGTACTCGTATCAGCTACCTTGTCTTCTAAAATAGCCATCAAATCGACTAATTTAAAGGTAGAACCTGGTTCGTGAGATTCTGCTACCGCATAATTAGTGGTTTCATAATAAGTTCCGTCATTTGCTCTTCCTAAATTAGCAATTGCCTTAATTTGACCGGTATGCGTTTCCATTACCACAACACAACCATGATCGGCTTCGTAATCCTCTAATTGTTTCAATAAGGCATGATGCGCAATATCTTGTATATAAACATCAATTGTCGAAATCACATCGTAGCCATCTTGAGGATCTACTTCATTCAAATCACGAATAGGTTTCCACTGACCTTTAGCAATTTTCTGTTTTAGAATTTTACCGTCCTTTCCGTTTAAATAATCTTTATAAGCCCATTCAATTCCTTTACCATTTGATTGCCCTTTTTTCAATTCTCTTTCGTAACCAATTGTTCTTTCAGCAATTTTACCAATCGGGTGTTCCCTAACGGTTTTTTGTTCAACAATAATTCCACCTTTATAGGCTCCTAAGCGAAACAAAGGAAAACCCTTTATTTTCATATAATCGGTGTAGCTTAAATCTCTTGCAATTAAAAAATAACGATTATTATTGGCTCTTGCTTTTCTTAATTCATTTTGATAAAAACTTGCTGGTTTGTCTAAAACTGTAGCTAATGAATCGGCTAATGAATTAACATATTTCTCAAAATTTTCTTTCTTTGGTGCCAAAGCATCAAAACGAATACTGTATTTTGGAATTGAAGTTGCCAGTAAACTTCCGTCGGCTGAATAGATATTCCCTTTGTTAGCAGGAATAACAAAATTACGAACCGTTCTTTCCTTAGCTAATTCGCGATAATAATCTCCTTCCACCCATTGGATGTTGGTCAATTTTACAGCAATAGCTATTGCCATCAAAAAGATAGCGCAAGCCACTAGATAAATTCGGTACGATATGTATTTATCATCTACTGCCATAATTTCTTAAGGAAACTTTTATCTTCTTCTTTTTTTACTTTAATCTTTACTGGAGGTACTGTTGATGGAAAAATTTCTTTTGCTATCATTTTTTCAGAAACTGTCGATTCCATACGCAACTTCATTAGTTCTGAACGTCTGTCTACAAACTCTGAACGCAATTCTTTAACTTCTGAAGTTAATTCAGCTATTTTAAATACCTTTTGCTCATAACGCTGTGTATTAGCAATCATAATTATAGCCAAGACAATCAAAAAAACAATGAAACGCCAATTTTTCATCGCGTCATCATCGATCAAAAATCTTGCTTTTAATAGATTATAAATACTCATCTTGTTTCTTAATTATATCTTTTCGGCTATTCTTAATTTTGCACTTCTAGCCCTATTATTGAGCTTGATTTCTTCGTTGCCTGGAACAATCAATTTTCCTATTATTTTAAAAGGAACTGAAAAGTTTCCAAAAAAATCTCGTTCTGGTTCACCTTCAAACATGCCGTTTTTCATGAATCTTTTTACCAGACGATCTTCAAGAGAATGATAGGAAATCACACTTAATCTTCCTCCTGGTTTTAAAACTTCTAAGGATTGCTCTAAGAATTCTTTTAAAACATCCATTTCTTGATTGACTTCAATACGAATAGCCTGATAAATTTGCGCTAACACTTTATTACGAACTTTTTCAGGTAAATACTTAGCTAAGGCCTCTTTCAACTCATCTGTAGTTTTAATAGGCCTATGCATTCTAGCCTCAATAATAGTTCTGGATAAAGCCGGTGCGCTTTTCAATTCGCCGTAATCATAAAACACACGTCTTAAATTAGCATCATCGTATTCATTAACTACTTTATAAGCATTTAAGTCATTCTTCTGACTCATTCTCATATCTAATCCAGCATCAAATCGAGTAGAAAAACCTCTTTCAGCCACATCAAATTGATGTGAAGAAACTCCTAAATCACCTAAAATCCCATCAACATTTCTTGCTCCGTAAAAACGCAAAAACCGTTTGATATGTCTAAAATTCTCATTTATCAATACAAATCTTTCATCAGGAAGTGCATTAGCTAAAGCATCTTCATCCTGGTCAAAAGCATACAACTTTCCATTAGGTCCTAATCGTCTCAAAATCTCCTTAGAATGACCACCTCCACCAAAAGTTACATCCACATATATTCCATCAGGCTTAATATCTAAACCATCTACTGTTTCTTTAAGCAAAACCGGATTATGATATTCCATTGTTGTCGTCATTTATATTACCCATTACCTCTTCAGCCAAATCCGCAAAATCAACACCATCATCTATTGACTGTTCATACAAATTCTTATCCCAAATTTCAACAATATTCACCGCAGAAGAAAAAACCACATCTTTAGCAATACTGGCAAAATTGACCAAATCCTTAGGAACCAATAAACGCCCTAAAGCATCTATTTCAACCACCTTAACCCCAGCAGTAAACTTGCGGATAAAGTCGTTGTTCTTTTTTACAAATCGATTTAATTTGTTGATTTTTTGCATCATCACATTCCACTCTTCCATTGGATACAACTCCAAACACGGTTGAAACAACGAACGCTTCAAGACAAAACCGTCTTGAAGAGAAGCAGCCAATTGCTTTTTCAAAGGAGCAGGCAACAAAACCCTTCCTTTAGCATCAACTTTACATTCGTATGTACCAACAATTGTATTCAAAAGAATCGCTTTAAATGATATAGAGCAAAAATATAAAAAATTTTACCACCTTTTACCACTTTCTACCACTTTGTTGATAAGTTTACCCACATTCAAAGCAAAACCCTTAATTTTTAGACTACCAGAACATTAGCCTCTTTAAGTTTTCTTACATGCGACCCATTTTAAATCGGTTTTAGCTGTTACAAAAGCTGTATTTTTATTTTTTAAAATCGATTAAAATATCACAAAAAAACACTAGAGACTCAATAACATAACCAAGAGTATCTTTTCCAAACACAAGGAAAATCTTGAATATTATCCTCAAAAAATGTTTTCAAAAACTCTTTTTAACTGATTATATCCTATATTTGTCGAAATTGAAATTCGCATTCAAAAGCATGGACAAAAACTATAAAAAAGAAGGCAGATACAGTTATTACGAAGCTGGAGAAGGAACCCCAATTGTCATTTTACATGGATTAATGGGAGGCCTAAGTAACTTTGACGGCGTAGCTAATTACTTCTCCGATAAAGGATATAAAATTGTTATACCAGACTTACCTATTTACACTCAAAGCTTATTAAAAACCAATGTAAAAGCCTTTGCTAAATATGTAAAAGACTTTATTACTTTTAAAGGTTTTGACAGAGTAATTCTTTTAGGAAATTCGCTTGGCGGACATATAGCTTTGTACCATACTAAAATGTACCCTGAAAAAGTAGCCGGACTTGTAATAACAGGAAGTTCAGGACTTTACGAAAGCGCCATGGGAGATAGTTACCCAAAAAGAGGCGACTATGAATACATCAAGAAAAAAGCCGAAGATGTATTTTACGATCCAAAAATTGCTACACCTGAATTGATTGATGAAGTATATGCAACTGTAAACGATCGTATTAAATTAATAAAAACTTTAACCATTGCTAAGAGCGCTATTCGTCACAACATGGCTAAAGATTTACCAAAAATGCATGTGCAAACTTGTATTATTTGGGGAAAAAATGACAAGGTTACCCCACCAGAAGTAGCAACAGAATTCAACAAATTATTACCCAATTCAACCTTATATTGGATTGACAAATGTGGTCATGCAGCCATGATGGAGCACCCCAATGAATTCAATAATTTATTAGAAGAATGGCTTAAAAAAACCAATTTATAAGCTTCTTGAATCAAAAGATATGAAAATTAACACCGCCGAATTCGTAATTAGCAACTCAGATGTAAGCAAATGTCCAAAAGACTTCTTGCCAGAATACGCTTTTATAGGCAGGTCAAATGTGGGGAAATCATCATTAATAAATATGTTGACCAACCATAAAAAACTAGCAAAAACATCAGGAAGACCTGGAAAAACACAACTAATTAATCACTTTCTAATCAATAACAATTGGTTTTTAGTTGATTTACCTGGTTATGGTTACGCAAAGGTTTCAAAGAAAACCAAATCGGTTTTCCAACAGTTCATTACTGATTATTTTGAAAAAAGAGAGCAACTTGCCTGCGCTTTTGTATTGATTGACATTCGTCATGAAGCACAAGCCATCGATATTGAATTTATGAGTTATATGGGCGAAAGCGAAATTCCTTTTTGCATTATCTTCACCAAAGCCGATAAAATTAGTAAGGTAAAAATTGACTCACACGTTGCAGCATACAAAAAACAGATGTTTGCTAACAACTGGGCAGAAATGCCTCCTTATTTTGTAACCTCATCAACAGAAGGAACAGGAAAAGAAGAAGTTTTAAGCTACATTGACGAAGTAAATCAAGAAATATTTAAAAACAATAGCGGATTTTAATGTATAAATCCTAAGTCTTAAAAACAGCATAAAAAAACCCAAATTCCAATATAAAACTGGAATTTGAGATTTTTTTATAGACTAAATTAGATATTCCTTTACTGAGTCAACTCTAATTTTTCCGCAAAATACTCACAGAAATCTTTCATAGTTGCTGACATTTTCTCATCGCCAGTAGCACGGTGAAAAGTATCCGACATAGCCACTAAAGTTTGATGAAAGAAAATCTTCATTTCATCTACTGGCATATCCTTTGTCCACAAGTCAATTCGCATGCTTTCTTTAGCCTTGCTATCCCAAACAGACAACATAATTGCCTTAGACTCTTCTAACTCAATTCCGCCATCTTTTGCCGTCCAATATAATTTTTCTGGGATACGGTTTTCATCTAATTCTACTAGAAAATTAATTTCTGATTTATGTTTATCTGACATTACTTCTTAGGTTTATAATTTGATTTTTCAAAGATTTCTTTTGCACTAATGCGCATTAATTGCGGCAAAGATACTTCATTATTTTTCATATACGAACGAACAATTTGCCAACCTATCCAAGCTCCTACTTTCCCTGGCGACTCATTATCAATTTCTAAATAAAATTTAGAAAAAGGAGCCGGATTTACAAATCGAGGCAACAACTTAGGATCATCATCATACAACAATTGACCTTCGATAAAATAGCGCCACATATAACTTTCGTTTTCTTGACACCACTGCAACTGCTCAGCAGTATAACCTATCTTATCTGCATCTTGATATTCAGGCAAAAGCATATCTTTAAGATACAATTCTTTTCCTGCATAAATCATTGCTGCTAAAAAATTTTTCTCTAGCGTAGGCATGACTTGTTTTTTAGCAAAACTCTCCACCACATCTGGCATGAGTTGTTGTGGTTCAAAATTCTGTTTGATATACTTGGGAAATTGATAAAACTTATGCTCTTTGCCCAAATACATTTCTAAAGAAACAATCAGCAAACTATCAGCATAGATAGCTTTATTTTTATAATCCATTTCCGAGATAACGGTATACACTTTTTTAGGTATTTGAACCTTTGGAAAATAATACTTTATATGCTTAAAAACATCCTCTATCTGCAATTTATAAGTATTAAAATCTGAAAACTTTTTTTGGACTTCAGTATACAATTCTCTCCAAAGCGGATTTTGCATTTTTTCCAACCAAACTCTATCATCATTTCCTACTGGGAAGAAAAAAGGATAGGCTTTCTTTATTTTAGGCAAATCCTGAGGTGCTGTTTCGAAAAAAATTTTATCAAACCTTATCACTTGTAAATCCATCGGAATAGCCTCTACTGCTTTTTCTGTCTTATTTTTAGTATTGCACGATAAAAAAAAGAACAACAGAACTAAGAAAATTACATACGTTTTCATTTTATTTTAATTAAATTTGCAGCATTATATCAGGATAACCAGTATGTTATCAAAAATATTGCGCAAAGATACGCTCCTGACAGCTAAAATTTAAACTATTATGACTAAAAAAAGCACTATAAAAGTTGAAGATGTAAACACTCAGATTGTCAATTGGTTAAAATCCTATGCCGAAGCCGCTAAAGTAAATGGTTTCGTAGTAGGGATTTCAGGAGGTGTTGATTCTGCAGTAACCTCAACTTTATGCGCTCAAACAGGTCTTAAAGTTTTATGTGTTGAAATGCCAATTCACCAACACCAAAGCCACGTAAGTCGAGGAAAAGAACATATTGAACAACTTAAAAAACGTTTTGATAATGTAAGTAGCGTACAAAGTGATTTGACTTCAGTTTTTGAAACTTTCAAAAAAGAAGTCCCTACAGACTTTGAAGAAAGCAAACTAAATCTAACATTAGCCAATACTCGCGCACGTTTAAGAATGACCACTTTATATTATTACGCTGGAGTTCACGGTCTTTTAGTTGCTGGAACAGGTAACAAAGTAGAAGATTTTGGCGTTGGTTTCTATACCAAGTACGGTGATGGTGGAGTTGACCTAAGCCCGATTGCTGATTTAATGAAATCGGATGTTTTTGCATTAGCTTCATATTTACAAGTCCCTAACTCAATTCTTGTTGCACAACCTTCAGATGGTTTATTTGGGGACGAAAAAACAGACGAGCAACAACTGGGAGCTAGCTATGATGAATTAGAATGGGCTATGCTAGAAGCCGAAAACAACAATCCGTCAGACCATTACACAGAAAGAGAAAAAAAGGTGTTCGAAATCTACAAAAGATTGAACACAATCAACCAACACAAGATGAATCCGATACCTGTTTGTGCAATTAATCGGATTTAATACGATTTTATCCATAAAAAATAGCAGGAGACCTTTTTTTTTCCTAATTTTATATATACAATTCACACAAAAATAACAACCCTAAAAAAAAAAAATCATGATTAAAGTTTGTCTAGCCGATAATTTTCCGGTAGTGCATTTTGGAGTAAAATCGTACTTCAAGGACCATTCAGACATATCAATTGCTGCCAATGTTGGTAGTTTTTTGATGATTCGAGATATTCTCTCAACAAAAGAAATTGATGTTCTAATCTTAGACTTAGAACTTGAAGGTCTTTCGAGTATATTTGAAGTGAAATCGCTTTTAAAAGACTTCCCTAAAACTAAAATTATTATTTTCAGCGGACTGTCTGAACAAATTTATGCTCCAAATGCTATTAAGGCAGGAGTATCTGGATACGTTCACAAAAAAGAAAAATTAGAGACTTTAGGTCAATCAATAGTCAAAGTTCATCAAGGTAAAATTATCATGAACGAAACCGTTAAGAAAAACCTAGCTTTAATTGCAAAACAAAGTAAAAGCGAACGTTTATACCGTAAACTTTCAAACCGTGAGGTAGAAGTTTTACGTTATTTAAGCGGTGGTAAGAAAAACCATGAGATTGCTGAAATCTTAGGTCTTAACGAAAAAACAATTAGTACTTACAAACTACGTTTATTAACAAAATTGAATGTTACTAACTTAGTTGACTTGGTAAACAAAGCTAAAAGTTTAGAAATCGTTTAATTAAAAACGAGACATGACTCTACCCAGCTTTTTTGAAAAAGCACGAGTGAGTTCATTATAATCTTTTATCATCATTAAAGACTCCATATTATCTGCATCAGGTGATATGGAGTTTTTTAATTCGTCTATAATTCGCCCCACTAAATACCATCTAAGGGTTAAAATAGTCTCCGAAACGTTTTGACTAATTGTATCTAATTTTGATTTTGGAAAAATGTTTTGACCTTCCCAGTTATGCATCACTAAACGCTCGTCTTCCATCAAAATATCTGTAACTTCTTGGGCATATTCTGCTGGCAAATGCATTAAGTACTGATCTAGACTAAAGCGATCATTTTGAAGATAATGATTAATCAAATCCGTAAATATTCCACGAAACAAAGGGTTAGCTAATTCAACCTCATCTTCTTGTAAACTCAGATAAATACGTTGAAACACCTTATACTTTTTCATTACGGAAACATTCACGATTTCACCTTCGTCGTTAGCTTTCATCAAAACATCCTCAAACTCCTCCTCTTTATTTCCGTATAAAAGTAAAATCTCTATTATTTTTCGTTCCAGGCGGTATAAGACATCTACTTTTTCTGTAGCCTCGCTTGGATATCCCGGTTCTCCAGGATAATCTTCTGGTGGCCCAAACCTTGGATCTTCTGGATCCCCTCCTGAAAACCCTGTATTTGTTGGGTTTTGATTCCTATGAACTTGAAATGGTTTTTGTTCCTGCTTTTGCTTTTTAGCAACTTCAGCCACATCTTTTTGAATCAATTGCGCTAAAGTACTCACCAACACCTGCTCCGAAATATCCATAATTCGGGAACATTCTTGAATATACACTTCGCGCTGAATACGGTCTGGGATTTTAGAAATACTTTGCACCATATCCCTAATCAAGTCGGCTTTCTTGATAGGATCATTCTTAGCTTCATTCATTAAAAGAGAAGCTTTGAATTGTATAAAATCCTTAGCATTATTCTCTAAATAAGCTACTAAATCATCATGCGGTGTTTTTTTTGCAAAACTGTCTGGATCCTCTCCATCAGGAAAAGCACAAACTTTTACATTCATTCCCTCTTCCAGAATCAAATCAATTCCTCGAACAGAAGCACGAAGTCCTGCAGCATCCCCGTCAAAAAGAACCGTAATATTTTTTGTCAATCGGTTTATCAGTCGGATTTGATCTGGCGTCAAAGCCGTTCCTGAAGAAGCTACCACATTTTCAATTCCTGCTTGATTGAACTGAATCACATCCGTATAACCTTCCACCAGAAAGCAATTATTTAGTTTTGCAATAGATTGTTTAGCTTGGAAAATCCCGTATAAAACTTTACTCTTATGGTAAATTTCACTCTCAGGTGAATTCAGGTATTTTGCCGCTTTTTTATCATTAGTCAAAATTCGGCCTCCAAATCCTAAAATACGTCCCGACATACTTTGAATAGGAAACATCACTCTCCCTTTGAAACGATCAAAAGGACGATCTTCCCTAGGAATTGTCAAACCTGTGCTCTCTAGAAATTCGAACTGATATCCTTTTCCTAAAGCTTCTTTAGTTAACGCATCCCAGGTTTCAGGCGAATATCCTAAACTAAATTTCTTAATCGTTTCAGTAGTAAATCCTCTTTCTTTAAAGTACGTAAGACCAATCGCTTTCCCCTCTTCTGTATTTAAAAGTGTTTTATGGAAATAATCTTTAGCAAATTCAGAAACCAAATACATACTTTCGCGCGCATCCATATTGGCTTTTTCGGCATCAGTTTGCTCGGTTTCTTCAATTTCGATGTTGTATTTTTTAGCCAAATATCGAATGGCCTCTGGATAGGTAAAATGCGAGTGTTCCATTAGGAAAGCCACAGCATTTCCTCCTTTTCCCGAACTAAAATCTTTCCAAATTCCTTTAGCAGGCGACACCATAAAAGAAGGAGAGCGCTCATCAGAAAACGGACTCAAGCCTTTAAAGTTACTACCAGCGCGTTTTAAATTAACAAAATCGCCAATAACTTCCTCTACACGAGCAGTTTCGAAAACAGTATCTATGGTGGCTTTTGAAATCAATTTATAGTAAAATTAAAAAATGTAAAAAATCAAGGAATTTGTGATTGTAAAATTACACAATCAGAATCAAAAGAATCTATTTTTTTCTTTCAATAACGTAATTAACCATAATAATTAGAGCCGCTTTAAAATCAGAATCAGGGTAATTCTCTAGCAACTGAAGCGCTTCTTGTTGAAATTCGATCATTTTATTTTCGGCATAATCCAAACCATTATTGTTTTTGACAAAAGCAATCACTTCTTTGACGCGTTTTTTGTCTTTGTTGTGATTTTTAATCGAATTAATCAACCAACTTTTCTCTTTTGAAGTACAATGATTCAAAACATGAATTAAAGGCAAAGTCATTTTTTGCTCTTTAATATCGATTCCTGTTGGTTTCCCAATGGCATCTTCAGTATAATCAAACAAATCATCTTTTATTTGGAAAGCCATTCCAATTAATTCTCCAAACTTCCTCATATTCTCTACCTGAACTGCATCTTCCGAAACCGATTTGGCTCCTAAAGCACAACAAGCAGCAATTAAAGTTGCTGTTTTCTTTCGGATGATTTCGTAATAAACCCCTTCAGTAATATCTAATCTTCTGGCTTTTTCAATCTGGAGGAGTTCGCCTTCACTCATTTCGCGTACCGCAACAGAAATAATTTGAAGCAAATCAAAATCGCCATTATCTATAGAAAGTAACAATCCTTTTGACAATAAATAATCACCAACTAAAACGGCAATTTTATTTTTCCAAAGCGCATTAATGGAGAAAAATCCACGTCGACGGTTACTGTCATCCACCACATCATCATGAACCAAAGTTGCAGTATGAATCAACTCAATTACCGAAGCACCGCGATAGGTTCTTTCATTAACCGTTCCTTCCGAAACCATTTTGGCCACTAAAAAAACAAACATCGGACGCATTTGTTTTCCTTTACGGTTCACTATATAATAGGTAATTCTGTTTAACAACGCCACTTGTGAAGACATCGATTCATAGAACTTTTTTTCAAAAAGTTCCATTTCTTTAAATATGGGTTGTTTTATTTGAGAGGTGACATTCATTTAGCTTCCAAAGATACTATTTTTATAAAAAAGACTTCCTATTTTTTTAACACTAATCTATATTTTATTCACCAATTGTATACTATAAAGCAAAAAAAATCGTTTAAAAATATACAAAATTGCCCCATAATTCTATAGAATATTTTATTAATTTCAAACAACCAACAAACCCTAACGTTATGAAAACAAAAAAAATAGCATTAGCATTATTTGCATTAGCGCTTTTTAGCTGTAGTTCAAATGAAACTGTTGCTGACAGCACTGCTGTTTCAGCCGATGATGTGGCATTAACTGCCAAAATTGACAATTCTTTAGAAGATATTGACGCCATAGTTGAAGATCAATTTAGTGCTCAACAAAGCATTACTGGAAAAATGGAAGGATTTAGGAAAAGTATTTTGCCTAACTGCGCTACTATTACCACTGTTTTAACTACTAATGTATGGACCAGAACTATTGATTTTGGAGTGGATGGATGCACACTTCCCAATGGAAACACCATCAAAGGAAAAATCATTATTAGCTTCACCAATGATTTTAGCAGTGCTACCCACGCTATCTCTTATACTTTTGAAGGATTCTACCACAACGGTAAGTTAATAGAAGGAAACAAAAACATCTCTTACACTAAAGCTAGTACCGATTTACAAAGTGAAATTCACCCGGTATTATCACACTCTATTGATATGACTGTGACTTTTGACGATGGAAAAATGTATAAAATGGCAGGAACTAAAACCCGAGAAATGACAGAAGGATACAACACGCCTTTAGAATGGGAAGACAATGTTTTCCTTGTTACCGGAAACAGCAGTATTACTAAAAAAGATGGCACTGTAATCACTTGTGAAATAACAAGCCCGTTGCGTTATCAAATGAGTTGCAGATCTCCTTTCCCTGTTTCTGGCTCTAAAACCATTACTAAAAACGATTCTACAGCCACTTTAGATTTTGGAAACGGTGATTGCGATAAGTTAGCATTATTAACAATTGACGACGTTACAACCGAAATAACTTTAGGAAAATAAAAACGTCTAAAAACAAAAAAGCCTCCGAATATTGATTTGAACTCAATATTCGGAGGCTTTTTTTATATATAAAACTATCCTTCTTTGTTTGCCAATTGCCCACAGGCAGCATCAATGTCTTTTCCTCTACTTCTTCTTACCTTAACCACAACTCCAATAGATTCAAGCCCTTTAATGTAAGCATCAATTGCTTCTTCAGATGCCTGCTGAAACTCTCCATCATCAATTGGATTGTATTCAATCAAATTGACCTTACAAGGCACATATTTGCAAAATTTAACCAAAGCATCCACTGAAGCTTTATTGTCATTGATACCCTTCCATACTACATACTCATAAGAAACCTTACTTTTTGTTTTTCTATACCAATATTCCAATGCTTCACGCAAATCAGCCAAAGGAAAATTTTTACTAAAAGGCATAATTCGGGCTCTAATTTCATCAATTGCAGAGTGTAAAGAAACTGCTAACTTGAATTTTACCTCATCATCAGCCATTTTCTTAATCATCTTTGGAATCCCTGAAGTAGAAACAATAATCCGTTTTGGCGACATCCCTAATCCTTCTTCCGAAGTAATCATATCAATGGCTTTTATCACATTGTTGTAATTCATAAGCGGTTCGCCCATTCCCATAAAAACAATGTTAGACAAAGGGTGATTGTAATACAAACGACTTTCTCGATCTATAGCCAACACCTGATCGTAAATCTCACCAGGTTCTAAATTTCGCATTCTTTTTAATCGTGCTGTGGCACAAAAATTACAATCCAAACTACAACCTACTTGGCTGGAAACACAAGCAGTAGTACGTGTTTCAGTAGGTATCAAAACCGATTCGACCACTAAACCATCATGCAAACGAACAGCATTCTTAACCGTACCATCTTCTGAACGCTGCATGGTATCCACCTTAATATGATTGATTACAAAGTTTTCTTCCAGCATGGAACGTGTTCCTTTAGAGATATTAGTCATATCCTCAAAACTATGTGCTCCTTTACTCCACAACCATTCGTAAACTTGATTTCCTCTAAATGCTTTATCACGATTGTTAACAAAAAAATCGCGTAATTCTTCTTTAGATAAGGCTCGTATGTCTTTTTTCTCGATTTGCATGCTGCAAATTTAATGACTATTTGTTGATTTATTGCATCAATTTATAGAAATGCTAGTCTGTTATTTTGATAATTTGGTAACTTTGTTCGAAATCGAAAAAAATAAAAAATGCATTTTATTTCCCCTGAATTAGAAGATTATATTGAACAACATTCAGAAAAAGAACCTGAATTATTAGCGGCATTAAACAAAGAAACCTACCAAAAAATTCTTTTGCCTAGAATGCTAAGTGGTCATTTTCAAGGTCGTGTTTTGAGTATGCTTGCCAAATTAATCCGTCCGGTGAACATTCTTGAAATTGGAACTTATACCGGTTATTCTGCTTTGTGTTTGTGCGAAGGAATGCAAGAAAACGGTCAACTTCATACCATAGACATTAAAGAAGAATTAATCGATTTCCAAAGAAAACATTTTGATAAATCTCCTTGGGGAAAACAAATTGTGCAACATTTAGGAGAAGCTATTGACATTATCCCAACACTTGATTTAAAATTTGACTTGGTTTTTATTGATGCTGATAAAGAAAATTACTTGAATTATTTTGAGTTAATTGTACCTAAAATGAACAAGGGAGGAATTATTCTATCGGATAACGTACTTTGGAGCGGTAAAGTTTTAGAACCATTAAACCCGAAAGATATTAGTACAAAAGTCTTACTCGAATACAATCAGTTCTTAAAAGAGGATCCTAGAGTAGAAACGGTATTACTCCCTATTCGTGATGGATTAACCGTAAGCAGAGTACTTTAAGAAACTTAGCTTAAATTAAAAAACTCACATTCAAAATTATGAATGTGCGTTTTTTATGGTTACTCTCTAAAAAAATTAAAGTGGAAAATATTTTATTTGCGTGAACTGATACAACCTAAAAACAAATAATCCCGTCATTATCCCAAAAAGATAACCGCATAAAATATCCAATGGATAATGCAATCCTAGATAAATACGGCTATAAGCAAAAATTAACGGCCATAAAAACAAAAGAAAGGCATATTTAAAATATGGTTTAATCAAGAGGTAAATAAACACCGCCGAAGCCATACTATTAGCAGCATGTCCTGAGAAAAAACTAAATGAAGAACGTGACTGAACAATTCTTATAATCGAATGAATATCTGGATTATTACATGGACGTAACCTTTGAACACTATGCTTAAACAAGTTGGTACATTGGTCTGTAAACAGAATTAAAATAGCAATAAACAGGATTACATACATCGTTTGTTTTTTACCTATTTTCTTATAAATAATATAAAGTAAAAGCAAAAAAAACGGAATCCAGTTAAGCTGTTTAGTTATAAAAAGCCAAAGTCCATCATAAGATTCAGAACCCAGACCGTTTAAATAAACAAAAAGTTGTGTATCTAAAGAAAGAAGTTTTTCTAACATCATCGACTACGTTTTACCGGACCGGCGATATCTTCAATATCTTCCTTAATTTTATTGGCCTGAACTACACTATCTCCTAATAGGTCATCTTTAACTTTATTAATATGAGTATTAATCCCTCCTGTCATTTCCGATAAAGATTTTGCATCTAAACCATTTTCTTCTGCACCTTTTTGAATTTCGTTCTTAATATCATTGGTCGCATTTTTAAGTTGTGCCATTGCTTTACCCATAGTACGCGCTACTTCTGGTATTTTATCCGAACCAAAAAGCAGTAATACTACAAACATTATAAAGACTAATTCTCCTCCTCCTATACCAAACATATTCTGTGATTTTTTTGGCAAATATACCAAAATTAAAAAGTTCTACTTTTAATTTTATCATAAAATAACAAGCTGTTATTTAGCTTACAACAGAGCGGTAGCTACAAAACAACTTATTTATATTGAGTTATTTTTTTATATTCATCATTCTTTGTAATCAAAAAATCCATTAGTCTAAATTCCTCACTTGGTTGCATAAATGCTCTAGATCTGGAGTCATTTTCGCAATAAATTAAAAACAATTTAATTTCATCGTCTTTCAGGTGTAATGTATTTGAAAAGAAAGAATAATTTACCTTATTCATTACCACTTCTGAAAAACTGGTTTCTTTATAGAAGTCGGTTTTCTGTGGGTTCTTTTTTCTTAAAACTCCTAAAACATCTTTATAAATTCGAACAAAATCAGTTCCGTTTTCTATACCTCCAATTGGAGGCAGTGTTTTATTTTTAGGAGAAGATTTCAAATCATCAAAGAATTTCATATCCACATATTTTTGTGAATTTCCTTGAATTGGATTCAATTCTTTTTTAGCTCCAATAAGTACTTCGGCTAATTCATTGGTAAAAACATCTAATTTCACCACCAATTTTGAATCCATGAAATCTTTTTGACTAAGCACTATTTTTTTTGATTTAAATGCCAAACTAGAAAAAACCAAAGTATCACTAACTCTTGCCATAATTGTAAAAAAACCATATTGATTTACCACAGTTCCCACATTGGAACTTGCGTTAAACACAATAACATTTTCTACTGGAACTAAATCATTTCTAACCTGACCTTCTATATTTTTTCGCAATCCAATTTGACCAAAAGAAAAATGGCTTAATAGAAGAAAAAACAAAACACTTACTTTAATTTTCATACACGATTATTTTATTATACTCTTTTGCCAAAGAAATAATATAAAACTTTGACAGGGTTTTATTTTTTGAATTTAACGACAATACAAAATCATTGTTTTCAATACAAAATAATTGAAAATCTCTAATATAATCTTTATTTATTTTTAAAGTTTCTGTATAAAAATTTTCTTCAAAAAGATATTCCAGATTCGTTATCAATCGTTCTTTTTCGGATACCGCCAATTCTTTTTTCAATCGAGCCGTTCTTCCGGATACCCAATTTAATGGTCTATCTAATAAACCTGATCTTGCGGTATACAATCGCCTTTCGGCAACGGTATATTTTTTTTGTCCACGAGGAATAATCCCAAGGTTCTCGGCAGAAATTCTGGAATCTTCTTTTACAACTACTTCTTTTAGAGGAATGCTTTCTATTTGCAATTGCACCAATAAAGTTGTCTTTTCCACATCAGAACGAACTATCTTTTTACGTAAAGTTACAAGATTTACCGCAGAAAAAACTAACATATCGTCTTCTTTTAGCAAAAGAACAAAGTTTCCATTTTTATCGGTTACGGTTGATTTTTGACTGCTTTCGTTTACAATATTGACTCCTTCTACTGCAGTTGAGTCTACCCGAACAGCTCCATGAACTACTTTTCTATCATTATTTTGACAAAAAACGACTTGGCATAACAAAAACAAGAATAAAAGATAAGTATTATTCGTTTTCACAAGCAATTATATCTTTGTATTTTACAGCCAATTCTCCTAGTAAAAACTCAATTGTTGTTTTATTTTTCATTTCTAATACCTTCGTGAATTTTTGGTTATCCACCACATAATATTTAAAGCCATTTACATAGTCTAAAGGTAAGTGTAAAGTATTAATAAAATGTTCTTTGTCAAACATTTTTTCTAACAAAGCGATGTAAGATTCTTTCTTTTCTACAGCTATTTCTTTTTTCAACATCGCACTTCGACCAGAAATTAAATTTATAATAGGATCCAAGCCCATCGGATTAAGTCGTGCCGAACTAGCAGTAGCATATTTTCTTTCTGCCGGTGTATAGACTCTATGGTCGGACCGAATAATCCCCAAAGCAACAGCATTAATACCGCTGTAATTCCTAACGACCACTTCATTTAACTCATTAACCCTGACCATTAAATGCACCTCAAACAATTCTCTATCAAAATCCTCAGCACACAACACCACTTCCTTTCTTTTGAACTGTAATCCAGAAAACACTAAAGTGTCGCCTACAGTAGCTTTAATTACAAAATCGCCTGTCTCATTTGTAAAAATAGTCTGTTCTGTTTTTAAATTAATAACATAAATCCCCTCTAAATTTGAAACATAAGCATTTACCCGCCCTTTTAGAACAATAGAATCTTTGTGCTGGCCAAAAGTCACACTAACAATTAGAACAAAATATACAACTAAAAACCTGCTCATTAAAAAGGATATAAAGGGTAAAAATAAACCCGAAACCTCCCAATTTGATACTAAGAAGCTTATAAAAATTTGTTAATAAACAACTTCAATCCTTAACTGATTTCATATCTTTAGTTCAAAAAGAACAAATGAAAAATCTAATTTTAGCCAGCACTTCTACCTTACACGGAAGTAGCTATTTAGAATATTTACTACCCGAATTACAAGTGCTTTTTAAAAACTGCAAGTCTGTATTATTTATTCCCTATGCCAGACCTAGCGGAATTTCGCACGATGAATACACTCATAAAACAGCTTTAGTTTTCGCCAAAATTAATATCGAAATCAAAGGCATACATAAATTTGAAAACCCAGCTTTAGCCATTCAAAGCGCAGAAGGAATTTTTACCGGAGGCGGAAATACTTTTCTCTTGGTTAGTCAATTGTACCAAAACAAAATCATGACCATATTAAAAGAAACACTTGAAAAAGGCACACCCTATTTAGGCACAAGCGCAGGAAGTAATATTGGAGGATTAAGCATGCAAACCACAAACGACATGCCTATTGTTTATCCACCCACTTTTCAAACACTTGGACTAATTCCTTTTAATCTAAACGTACATTACTTAGACAAAGATGACCAATCTACTCACATGGGAGAATCACGAGAAACAAGAATAAATGAATTCCATCATTTCAATAATTTCCCTGTCTTAGGACTAAAAGAAGGGAGTTGGCTTCAAATAAAAAAGAACACCATAATCTTAAAAGGAAAATTAGCTGCCAGATTGTTTAGAAAAAACCAGCCATCAATTGAAATAAAAGCAGAAACAGAGTTAAGTTTTATCCAATAAAAAAGCCGAAACTATCAAGTTTCGGCTTTTTCTAGAGCGGAAGACGAGGCTCGAACTCGCGACAACCAGCTTGGAAGGCTGGAGCTCTACCAACTGAGCTACTTCCGCATAACGGCTGCAAATATACAAATTATTTACAAACCTACAAGTTTTATTTTAAAAAAACAGAAACCTTGTTTATTTCTGTTTTCTAGAGCGGAAGACGAGGCTCGAACTCGCGACAACCAGCTTGGAAGGCTGGAGCTCTACCAACTGAGCTACTTCCGCATAACGGCTGCAAATATAAAGAATAAGTTAAGTTTAAAACAAATTTTTTGAATAGATTTTTTATTTAAAATCAGAATCAAATTCTAACTTTTTTAAAACTAAACTATTACAATCTTATTTTTTTTTAAACCAAACAAACAACAATGGCCATTATTGACATATTTATTAAGAAATCAACTTAGAAGAACGCTTATACGAATCCGAAGGAAAGTAAATAAACAAACAAGATTTGTCTTTAATAGTGCGTATCAACTCATCCGTTACTTCAACAGGAACGGCTGGACAGCCTAAACTCCTGCCTAATCTTTTGTTATTTCTAATAAAAGAGTCCGAAACATAATTAGCACCATGAACCACAACAGCTCTTTCTCGAGCATTATCATTTATTCCTCGTTCTAAACCATCCAGTTTTAATGATTTTCCATGTTTCCCATTATAAATCTCTCCTGTAACATAAAAACCTAAACTGCTTTTATAGGATTCTGGCGTATTAGAAAAACTATTCGCATATTCTTCTCCGGTATTTCTTCCGTGAGCCACAAGCGAGTGCAACAAAATAGTATCTGTATCTAAATCTATAACCCAAAGTCTCTTGGTGTTTGCCGAAAGACTAAAATCAATTAAAGTTAAGATATTCTTACTAACGATTCCTTGTGCTTTTAATTTATTAAACCCCATCAAAGCCTCTTTAAAACTTTCTAATTTTGGCAAACTATAATTGGCTGAGTGCAACCTCTTATAAACTTCCTCCACATCAAATCCTTCAACATCCTTCAACACATTTCTCTTTAACACTGTAACATTTGTATTGGCTTTAAATGAAAACACATTTGCAGACATTAAAAATAAAGCCAACATTAAAAAGAACAAAAACCTCTTGTAAACCATTGATTATTATTTAATTATAAAAAAATATTGTTGCCAAAAATATAAAAAAAAGCTCCCAAAAAAAACATTATAATACACTATAAGATAGTTTTAACCCTTAAGTAGCTTTTTAATTACAGAAACAAGGTGTTAAAAAATTGTTAATCTCGTTAATTTTATTATTTTTGCTTGAATATTATATTTTTCATGACGGTATTTCGTTTATCTATTTATTGCCTTTTCACATTATTAAACCTAAGTGCTTTTGCCCAAAAAAAGAATCTTTTGGCAAAACAAAAAATTGGGAACATCACTATTGATGGTAAAATAGATGAAGAAGAATGGCAAAACAATTCCGAAATAGCAACTAATTTTATAATGTTTACTCCTGACAATGGTAAAAGCATCGATGAAAATAAAAAAACAGAAGTTAAGGTTTTATACGACGACGACGCAATTTATATTTCTGCCGTATTGTACGACAATGAACCTAAAAAAATTCAACGAGAATTAACCGAAAGAGATGTTTTTGGTGTTGCTGATAATTTTGCTGTTTATATTAATGGTTTTAATGACGGACAACAAGATTACCGTTTTTACGTAAGTACATCCGGGGTTCAAATGGACTGTTTAGCTACTGAAGGCAATGAAGATTTCACCTGGGATGCTATTTGGCAAAGCAATGTAAAAATAACCAATTTTGGATGGACAGTTGAAATGAAAATCCCCTATGCTGCTATTCGTTTTCCAAAAAATAAAAATCAAACTTGGGGCATAAATTTCTTGCGCGAAATTAAAAGAAATGCTCAAAAATATACCTGGAACTACATCGATACAAAAATAGGTAATGAATTAACTCAGTCAGGAATTCTAGAAGGAATCAAAGACATTGATCCTCCTACCCGACTTTTCCTAATTCCGTATACTTCTGCTTATTATCAAAAAGACAATTTTGTATCCGACAAAACTCTAAAAGCAGGATTAGATATTAAATACGGAATTAACGAAGCTTTTACTTTAGATGCTATTTTAGTTCCTGATTTTGGTCAAACCAAATTTGACAATGCCATCTTAAACCTGGAACCTTTTGAACAAAAACTAAATGAAAACAGACCTTTTTTTACCGAAGGAACCAATCTATTTAACATAGGAAATCTTTTTTATTCTAGACGCATTGGCGGAAGCCCAACCGTATCTCAAAATGAATTGGAAGCCACCTTACAAGAAAACGAAAGTATTACAGAATATCCAAGCAACGTTGACTTATTAAACACTATAAAAATATCAGGCAGAACAAAAAAAGGGCTAGGCATTGGCATTCTTAATGCCATTACTGAAAAAACGTATGCTACAATTAAAAATACCGACAATAACAGCACAAGAAGAGCAGTAATAGAACCATTAACCAATTACAACATAATAGTTTTTGACCAACGTTTTAGACAAAACTCTTCCGTTTCTTTTATTAATACCAATACAAGTCGTAATGGCAATTATAGAGATGCTAACGTAACTGGATTAGTGTTTGATTTAAACACAAAAGCCAACACTTACAATCTTTCAGGCGATTTCAAATACAGCAACATTAACGATATTAAAGACTATAACGGCTTTAAAACCTATCTTAATTTTGCCAAAACAAGTGGAAAGTACCGGTATTTATTGAATGGAAAATACACTTCTAAAAATTATGACACTAACGACTTGGGTATTCTATACTACAACAATTATTACAGCGGTTATGTAAATGGAAATTACAGAATCCTTAACCCAAACAAGATTTTCAACACTTTCCTAATTGAGCAAGAAGTAAATCTGGACATAGACAATACCACCAATAAAATTCAAAACACCAGCTGGATTCAAACAATCTTGACCGCAACAACCCTGAATTATTATTATTTCCAATTAGGCTTTAACATAGTCCCTTTTAAAACTTTCGATTTTTACTTGCCTCATGATGAAGGTAGGTACATTTACAATCCTGGCAAAGTTTCTGCTTATTTAGAAATGGAATCTAACAAGAATAAAAACTTAACATTTGATATTACACCTTCTTTTATTAAATACAACGAAAAAAACCGATTTACCTACAGAGTTTATGCCGGACCTAAATACCGGTTTAGCGATAAATTTTCTTTAGCTTTTTCAACCGATTATACAAAAGAAACAAACAACATCGGGTGGCTAGAAAATACCGATTCAGGAATCATTTTCGCAAGACGCAATAGAGAAATCCTTCAAAACGATTTGACTGGGAAATACGCAATCAACAACAAAATGACTTTTAATCTAAAAGCACGTTATTACTGGTCATACTCCGACAATCAAAATTATTACACATTAAAAAACGACGGTTATTTAACACCAAACAACACTTATAACACCAATAAAAACATAAATTTTAATTCTTGGAATTTCGACTTATCTTATTCCTGGTGGTTTGCTCCGGGAAGCCAACTATCTGTATTGTATAGAAACTATGCACAGGAGAATACAGACATGGTAGAAAGAAATTTAAATCGCAACCTCAGCGCTATATTTAATTCAAATATGACTTCTATTTTCTCTATTAGTCTGCGTTACTACATTGATTATAATGTTATAAAAAACAAATTCTAGGGTGCATTTATTTTAAAAAAAGAAGCTTTCTGCAACAAAATTATCATTTTTACCCTAGCTTAATTCCTTAATACATAATAGTCGTTTTATTCCTAACGAAGATTTTAGAAATAATTTATCTTTGTTGAAAATTTAAAAACAATGAACAAAAAAGTAATCCTAATGATTTTGGATGGTTGGGGAAAATCTCCTGACCCGAAAGTATCTGCAATTGATAATGCAAATGTTCCCTTTATAAACAGTCTTTACAAAAAATATCCTAGCGCACAACTTAGAACCGATGGTTTACATGTAGGTTTACCAGAAGGTCAAATGGGAAATTCTGAGGTAGGACACATGAATTTGGGTGCAGGAAGAATTGTTTACCAAGATTTAGCTAAAATTAATTTGGCTGTGGCCAATAAAACTTTAGCACAAGAACAAGTACTAAAAGATGCTTTTCAATACGCTAAAGACAATAATAAGAAAGTACATTTCCTAGGGTTAGTTTCTGATGGAGGTGTCCACTCTCACACCTCTCATTTACGAGGATTAATTGATGCCTCTCAGGATTATGGTTTAGACCAAGTTTTCATCCACGCCTTCACTGACGGTAGAGATGTTGATCCAAAATCAGGAAAAAAATACATTCAAGATTTAGAAAATTATATTGCTGACACTCCTGTAAAAATTGCTTCAGTAATTGGTCGCTATTACGCAATGGATCGTGACAAACGTTGGGAAAGAGTTAAACTAGCTTACGACTTAGTAGTTCACGGAAAAGGAACTCCTACACACAATATTGTTACTTCTATAGCTACCAGCTACGGCAACGATGTTACGGATGAATTTATTGAACCATTGGTTGCTGTTGATGCTAACGAAAAACCATTAGCTACTATTCAAGACGATGATGTGGTTATCTTTTTCAACTTTAGAACAGATAGAGGTCGTGAATTGACTGAAGCGCTTTCGCAACAGGATTTCCACGAACAAAACATGCATAAATTGGATTTGTACTATGTTACATTAACTAATTATGATGAAACCTACCAAAATGTGAAAGTAGTTTACAACAAAGACAACATTACCGAAACATTAGGAGAAGTTTTAGAAAAAGCAGGTAAAAAACAAATTCGTATTGCTGAAACCGAGAAATATCCTCACGTAACCTTCTTCTTTTCTGGAGGTAGAGAAACTCCTTTTGAAGGTGAATCCCGTATTTTGAGAAACTCTCCAAAAGTAGCCACTTACGATTTACAACCAGAAATGAGTGCTTACGAACTAGCTGATGCTTTATGCCCTGAACTTGAAAAAGGCGATGTTGATTTTGTATGCCTTAACTTTGCCAATGGGGACATGGTAGGACATACAGGAATTATGGAAGCGGCTATCAAAGCTTGTGAAGCTGTAGATAAATGTGTTGAAAAAGTAATCACAACAGCTTTAGCAAATGGCTATTCTACTATTGTAATTGCAGACCACGGTAACTGCGAAACAATGATAAATCCTGACGGAAGTCCTAATACGGCGCACACAACAAATCCAGTTCCTTTTATTTTAGTTGACAATGATCAACTAGCAATAGAAGATGGTGTTTTAGGTGATATTGCACCAACTATTTTAGATTTAATGGGAGTACAACAACCTGATGCCATGTCAAGTCATTCATTATTGAAAAAATAATACTTCTGATAATATTTAAGCAAACGGCTGTTCTTTCGAACAGCCGTTTTTTTTTATTCTATTATTTATTCAACAAAATTTTAAAATTAAAAATTCATCATGCTGTTATTACAACTTTTAAATACAAAAATCTCCAAAATTAGACCAACATTAAAATAACATTAGAATTGCATATCTTTTCACATAATTTAATGTTAAAACCTTTAAAATAAAAGTATCGCTATTAATTTTGCTGAAATTAACATAAAATAACTAAATTAAACTTATTGAAAAAAACAGCTTCATAAGTACTCAAAATAAAAAACAAAACAGCCATTATGACTCCTTTAAAACGTTTTTACAACTTACTAAAATTAGACAAAAGAGATGTTTCTCAAATATTTTTCTATGCCATTTTTGCTGGATTAATCAGTTTGTCTTTACCTTTAGGAATCCAAGCCATTACAAACCTAATACAATCCGGAAGAGTGAGCGCATCTTGGATTGCATTAATTATTTTAGTAGTTTTTGGTGTAATATTAGTGGGAATATTGTCTTTAATGCAATTGCGTATTACTGAAAACCTGCAACAAAAAATATTTGTTCGCGCTTCATTTGATTTTGGAGCTCGCTTACCAAAAATAAAAACAAACCAATTATACAATAGTTATCCGCCAGAATTGGCCAATCGTTTTTTTGACACCTTGACGATTCAAAAAGGAACTTCAAAACTATTAATTGATTTTTCTGCAGCTCTTTTACAAATTATTTTTGGAATTATTTTATTGTCTCTATACCATCCCTATTTTATTGTTTTTGGAATTTTGTTATTTGGATTTTTATATTTTATTTTCAAATTTTCCTATCAAGTAGGATTAGAAACCAGCCTTAAAGAATCAAAATTCAAATACAAAGTTGCAAGCTGGTTACAAGAAATAGCCCGAAATAATTACAGTTTTAAAAACGACTTAAACTATGATTTTGGTTTACAAAAAAACAACAATCTGGTAAATGATTATTTAAATTACAGAGAAAAACATTTTGATGTTATTAAAAGACAATTCTCCCAATTAATTGTTTTTAAAGTCATTATAACAGCCAGTTTACTGCTTATCGGTGGTTTTTTAGTACTATCTCAAGAAATGAATATAGGACAATTTGTAGCGGCCGAAATCATTATTTTATTAGTCATTAATTCATCCGAAAAAATAATTTTCGGACTAGAAACTTTTTATGATGTATTAACCTCAATTGAAAAAATAGGTCAAGTAACCGACCTAGAATTAGAAAATGAAAGCGACAACAACATTGATTCTTGCTACACTAACATTTCTATAGAAACAGAGAATCTATCTTTTAAATTCCCTGATTCAGATACCGAAATTTTAAAAGCTATTTCGTTAAAAATAGAACAAGGAGAAAAAATAGTTATTGAAGGAGAAAATGGAGCCGGAAAAACAACCCTCATTCGAATATTATCAGGCTTATTACAAAGAACCTCTGGCTCGTTTTTCATTAACGATGATACTTTTAAAAAAATCAATTTAAAACAATACCGCTCTCAAATAGGAAGTATCATTCAAGGCGAAACACCATTTGAAGGAACCTTATTAGAAAACATTACTTTCAACGACAAAAGCATCACCTCCGAGGATTTAAAGTGGGCAATTGACGGTGTACAACTTTCTCCATTTATAAAATCGCTACCAAAAGGTTTGGACACACACATTTTCCCAGAAGGGAGACAACTATCTTCTTCCAACGCTCAAAAATTGCTATTGGCCAGAAGTATTATTCATAAACCCAAAATATTATTTTACGAAGACCCAACAGATATGATGGACGAAAAAGTAGCCAATGAAATTATTGATTTCATTACTTCAGAAAAAAACAATTGGACCATTATTGTTTCTTCAAAAAATCCTTATTGGGCAACCAAATGCAACAGAAGAATTATAATGCAAAACGGAGCGATTCAAGTTGATTTAAAAAATAATTAAGCATGTTAAACATATCTAACAACAAAACAAAACTGCAATCGCTGGAGCGATACGAAACAGTTAAAAACTTAAGCAATAGACCACATTATAAAATTTTAAATAGAATTATAGCTGGTGTTTCTATAATTGGACTGGCAGCACTTTTTTTACCTTGGACACAAACTATCTCCGGTTCAGGGAATGTAACGACGTTAAAACCCAACCAACGACCACAATCCATCCAAAGTGTAATTTCTGGTCGAATAGAAAAATGGTACGTTCAAGAAGGTGATTTTGTAAAAAAAGGAGACACTATTTTATTTATCTCAGAAATTAAAGAAGATTACATGGATCCTAATTTAGTTGAGAATACTAAAAACCAAATGAACGCCAAAAAACAATCATTAGAATCTTATGGCTCTAAAGTAAATATGTTATCTAACCAAATTGAAGCCATCACCAATGAACGAAAATTAAAGCTGGAACAAGCGCAAAATAAAATCCTGCAATCTATTTTAAAAATTAAAAGTGATAGCATGGATTTGGCCGCTGTAAAAACACAACTAAAAATTGCCAACACACAATACAATCGTACGGTTCAATTAAACAAAGAGGGATTAAAACCACTAACCGACATTGAAGAAAAGAGATTGAAACTACAAGAAGTTGAAGCTAAAATTATCACCCAGGAAAACAAATACTTGAGCAGTAAAAACGAACTTATTAATGCTAAAGTTGAAATAAATAGAATTAGTGCTGAATATGCTGAAAAAATTTCAAAAGCCAACAGCGATAAATTTACAGCTCTTAGCAGCCAATATGACACTGACGCTCAAGTAAACAAACTCCAAAATCAATACACGAATTACAGCATCCGTAATGGCATGTATTACATTAAAGCTTCGCAAAATGGTTATATTAATAGAGCATTGCAATCTGGTATAGGTGAAACGATTAAAGAAGGAACTCCAATTGCAACGATTATGCCTGCAAATTATGATATTGCGGTAGAAACCTATGTGAATCCAATTGATTTGCCATTAATTTCAAAAGGAGACAAAATCAGAGTTTGGTTTGATGGATGGCCTTCAATTGTATTTTCCGGATGGCCTGATATGTCTTATGGAACTTTTGGTGGAGAAATTGTGGCTATTGAAAACTTCATCAGCGAAAATGGAAAATACAGAGTACTTATTGCTCCTGATAAAGCCGAAAACAAATGGCCCGAACAACTAAGCATTGGTGCTGGAGCACAAACCATTGCCTTATTAGACAACGTACCTGTTTGGTTTGAAATATGGAGAACCTTAAACGGATTCCCTCCTAATTATTACAAACCAACAACCAAAACAACAAAAGAGAAAAAATAATGAAACATATTTTTTTAGCGTTTTTATTATTTGGTTTTACTTTAAATGCCCAAGAAATTACTTCAAAAGAACTCACTTACAATGAGTTTTTGGGCTTTGTAAAAAAGTATCATCCATTGGTTAAGAATGCCAATTTAGAAATCAGCAAAGCGCAAGCCAATTTAATGATGGCTCGAGGCGGATTTGACCCTAAAATAGAAGTCGATTTTAGCAAAAAACAATTCAAAGACAAGGAATACTATTCTATTCTAAACAGCAGTTTTAAAATTCCAACTTGGTATGGTATCGAAATCAAAGCTGGTTTTGACAACAACGAAGGAGTCTATTTGAATCCACAAAACACAGTTCCTAATCAAGGATTAACTTCGCTAGGAATTAATATTCCATTAGGTCAAGGCTTATTCATCAATCAAAGAATGGCCGATTTGCGGAAAGCTAAAATGCAAATTCAACTGAGCCAAGCCGAAAAGAAATTACAAGCCATTGCAGTTTTGTATGATGCCTCTATTGCTTATTTTAATTGGAAAAAAAGCTTCAATGAAGTAGTATTATATGAAGAATATAAAAATAATGCTGTTATTCGATTTAAAGGAATTCAAACTTCTATCAAAGAAGGTGATAAACGCGCTATTGACAGTGTTGAAGCAGGCATAACTGTCAAAGACAGAAGCTTGAGTTTAATAGGTTCTCAGCTTAAGTTGGCAAAAGCCAAATTAGAACTCTCCAATTTCCTTTGGTTAGAAAACAACATTCCTTTAGAATTGGCCGATGATATTATTCCTGAAGCGCAATTGGAATATACCATTCAGGAAACTTTAAAAACCAATGCACTTTTAAGTTCTGATTTTTCCATTAACGAACACCCAAAAATCAATGCACTGCAAAGTAAAATTGATATTTTAAATGTAGACAGAAAATTAAAAGCCAATATGCTTTTGCCTAAAATTGATGTAGGCTATTCGTATTTATCCGAACCTAGTTATATTGACAATTATAGATTTGAAGATTATAAAATAGGTCTGAACTTTTATTTCCCACTATTTTTAAGAAAAGAACGAGGCAGTTTAAAATTAGCCAAATACAAAGTCCAGGAAACCGAATTTACATTAGATTTAGAAAAAGTGCAATTGACCAATAAAATCAATGCCCAAAAAATGGAAATTGAAGCTTTATCCCAACAAAAAGAACTGATTAAAAGCGTTGTTGAAGATTATTCGACAATGTTGAAATCGGAAGAAAGATTATTTTCATTTGGAGAAAGTTCGCTATTTTTAATCAATAGCCGTGAGAATAAATTAGTAAGTGCGCAGTTATCTAAAATAGCTTTAGAGAACAGTTTTTTCGTGTCTAATTCGGAGCTTTTTAAAATAATGGCTAATCCGGATTAAATAATTTATAAAATTGTATTTTTGCAAATCGAAAATAAAAAATATGATTGTAGTTAAATCCCGTGAAGAAATAGAATTAATGCGCGAAAGTGCCTTAATCGTATCAAAAACATTAGGAATGCTTGCTTCTGAAGTAAAGGAAGGAGTAACCACATTACACCTTGACAAATTAGCTGAAGAATTTATTCGTGATCATGGAGCTGAACCAAGTTTCCTTGGTTTATATGGTTTCCCAAATTCACTTTGCATGAGCCCTAATGCACAAGTAGTACACGGAATTCCAAACAACACTCCTCTTGTTAGCGGTGATATTATCTCGATTGATTGTGGCGCTTTCAAAAACGGTTTTCACGGTGACCACGCCTATACTTTTGAAGTTGGTGAAGTAGCTCCTGAAACTAAAAAATTATTACAAGTTACTAAGGAATCTCTTTATGTTGGAATGCGCGAATTCAAAGCTGGAAATCGTGTGGAAGATGTAGGGAACGCTATCCAAAAATATACAGAAGGCCATGGTTACGGAGTAGTTCGTGAATTAGTAGGTCACGGATTAGGACAAAAAATGCACGAAGATCCTGAAATGCCTAACTATGGTAAAAAAGGTCGTGGAAAACTTTTTGTAGAGGGAATGGTTATTGCACTTGAACCTATGATCAATCAAGGAACCCGCAACATCAAACAATTAAAAGACGGCTGGACAATTTTGACGGCCGATGGAAAACCATCTGCACATTTTGAGCACGACATTGCTTTAGTAGACGGAAAACCAGAGTTGCTATCTACTTTTGCTTACATATACAAAGCATTAGGAATTGAAAGCAACGAAGAAGATGAGTTTAGAAAAGTGCCTTTGGTGATTTAGATTATTTCGCTAAGATTCGCTAAGAACTACACGAAGGTTCACAAAGTTTTAATTGCAGCATTTATGGAAAATGGAACTTTAGAGTTAAATGAAGAATTGAATGCGCTTTCGTATAAAGTCATTGGTTTAGCAATCGAAGTACACCGCCAACTTGGCCCGGGGCTTTTAGAATCTGCTTATCAAGCGTGTTTGATTTATGAACTTCAAAAAGCAGGATTAAAGGTAGAAAAAGAAATCTCACTTCCTATCAGCTATAAAGAAATCAAACTAGACCAAGGTTACAGAATAGATTTATTAATTGAAGACAAATTAGTTTTAGAATTAAAAACTGTAGAAGAATTTAGTTCAGTTCATTTTGCACAAATTCTTACCTACCTAAAATTAGGGGAATATCCGTTAGGACTTTTAATTAATTTTAATTCTAAAATATTAAAAAACAACATAAAAAGATTCATCAACTCTAAGGAATATTTATAATCATTTTGCGAATCTCCGTGTAGTTCTTAGCGAATCTCTGTGTAACAACTTATGAAAAAACTTTTCAAACTCATCTTAAACACCATTCCGCGTCCACTATTAATTCGTTTGAGTTATGTAGCTCGTCCTCTTATTGCCTTTTCCTTAAAGGGAAATAAATATACTGATCCTATTGATGGGAAAAGTTTCAAGTCGATGTTGCCTTATGGATACGAAACACAACGAAACAATGTCCTTTCACCAAGCACCCTTTCATTAGAAAGGCACCGCTTGTTGTGGTTGTATTTGAACGAGAAAACCGATTTTTTCACAACACCAAAAAAAGTATTGCATTTTGCTCCCGAGCAAGCTTTTTACA
The DNA here is from genome assembly GCF_058309975.1 of Flavobacterium sp. ST-158. Lineage (NCBI taxonomy): Bacteria > Pseudomonadati > Bacteroidota > Flavobacteriia > Flavobacteriales > Flavobacteriaceae > Flavobacterium > Flavobacterium sp. ST-158. The sequence continues at coordinate 167,807 of NZ_JBZEEN010000001.1, forward strand.
AACGCTTTAGAAACCAAAAAAACCTAGATTACACTACAACTGATTTGTTTTCACCTTTGGCTGATGTAAAAGCTGATATTTGTAACCTTCCGTTTGAAGACAATCAATACGATGTGATTTTGTGCAACCACGTTTTAGAGCACATTCCTGATGACACAAAAGCAATGCAAGAATTATATCGCGTACTAAAACCTGGCGGGATGGCTATTTTACAAATTCCTCAAGATTTAAAAAGAGAAGTTACTTTTGCCGATGATAGCATTACCGACCAAAAAGAACGCGCTAAGATTTTTGGTCAATACGACCACGTGCGTATTTATGGCCGTGATTATTTTGACAAATTAAGAAGTATTGGTTTCAAAGTAGTTGAAGAAGATTACACCAACACTATAAATCCTGAATTAGTAGAAAAATATTGTCTGGCAAAAGGAGAAATAATCCCTGTTTGTTTTAAATAAATCCCTAAAAGACTCCTAACTCCACATACTATTTTAAGGCTTTATTTGTTATATTTACATAATAGCAATTAAAACAATTATGCCTAAAAATTTTCTTTTCGGAATCCTGATGTCATTCTTTTTTGTTTCTGCCATAGCGCAAGTACAAGAAGAATTGATACCTCCGTACAACATAAAAACGGTTACTTTTGTTCAAAACAGCCAAAATGCCGTTCCTATTTTCCAATTAGGAACTAGCTTCCAATTCCAATTCGATGACCTTTTTGGTAATGAAGCAAATTACTATTATGAAATCATTCATTGTGATTACAATTGGGTCCCAACAAACATTCCTAAAAACGAATACTTACAAGGATTTGACAACCAAAGAATTCAAAATTATTCCAATTCTTTCAACACCTTACAAATATATTCTCACTATAATTTAAGCATCCCAAACCAATTCACCCAGCAATTGCGCCTTAGTGGCAACTATATTCTTAAAATTTTAAACGAAGACAGAGAAGTTGTTTTTTCTAGAAAATTCATGCTTTATGAAGATATCGCCACCGTGCCATTGCAAATAAAAAGAGCTCGAAATGTAAGTGTTATAGAATCTAAGCAAAACTTAGAATTTTCGATAAAATCAAATAGTATTATTTTTCAAAACCCCTTAAAAAACATAAGAGTAACATTATTACAAAATGGTAATTTCAATAACGCCATAAAAAACATAAAACCGCAATACACTATTGGGAATGATTTGATATACAAATACGATACTGAAACTCAATTTTGGGCAGGAAACGAATTCTTATATTTTGACAATAAAAACATTAGAGTTGCCAGCAATTATATCGCCAAAATAGACTCAAGTACAGATATTTACAATTGCTTGCTCTATACTAACAATGCTAGAAAAAATTTCCCTTATACTCGATTTGAAGATGTAAACGGTAATTTTGTAGTCAACAATGCAAACGCAAGCAACAATGAAATTGAGGCCGATTATGCTTGGATTTATTTCAGCCTTTCTGCACCAACTTATAGACTTAATAAAGACATTTATATTACAGGAATGTTTAACAACTATAGTTTATCACCTGAATACAAAATGGACTACAACGAGAAAAAAGGAATTTATGAAAAACCTATTTTAATCAAACAGGGCTTTACTAACTTTCAATATGTTATTGCAGACAACAAAGGAGTCATTGACAACGAAAATGCAATAGACGGAAATTTCTACCAAACTGAAAACGAATATACCGTTTTAGTTTATTACAAAGAGAACACAGGACGCTATGATAGAATCATTGGAAAAGGGAATGCTAACTCCCTGAACATCATTAACTAAAAAAAGATTTAAAAATAGAGAAAAGCAAATGAAAATTTTGTAATTTTGCCCCTATTAAACACTGATTTAATACTTTAATATGGTTTCTCAAATAACAAGAGGCATAAAAATTACCGTTTTGACTAGTTTTGAAGGTACCTACTTCAAAAACTACAAGATTCACTTTGCCTTTAGTTACCATATCACAATCGAAAATCACAGTAAGGATTCTGTACAATTAACTTCTCGTCATTGGGAGATTTTTGATTCATTAAACAATATTGAAATTGTAGATGGCGAAGGCATCATTGGCAAAAAACCAGTATTAAAACCAGGAGAAAATCATACTTATAGTTCCGGTTGCTTACTTTCTTCTCCTTATGGAGCTATGAAAGGACACTTCAACATGATTAATTTTACAAACACTAAAACCTTCAAAGTAATTATCCCTACTTTTAGGTTATGTGCTCCATTTGCATTAAATTAACATTTAGCAACCTTATTTTACAACTTATTATAGCTTCATTATAAAAGTTTTAAATTCTCCTTTCGTACTTTTGTTAGCATACCTGATTATTCGCAACTTTCGAATATATTTTTCTAACCTTATCTAAACGCTTTTAGATAACTAAAATACAACAACATGTTAAAAGGATTTTTTAAAGTACCCAAAGCAATAAACGAAGCTGTAAAAAACTACGCGCCTAATTCCCCAGAAAAAGATGCCGTTTTAGCCGCTTACAAAAAAATGTGGAATACTAAAATAGAGGTTCCGCTTTACATTGGAAACGAAGAAATCAAAACAGGAAACACTAGAAACATCACTCCACCACACGATCACAAACACATTGTAGGAAGCTACCATCTTGCCGAAAAAACACATATCGAAAAAGCCATTGCAAATGCTCTTGAATCAAGAACAGCTTGGGCAAATATGGCTTGGGAACAACGTGCCGCTATTTTCCTAAAAGCAGCCGAATTGATTGCAGGTCCTTATCGAGCAAGAATTAATGCTGCAACAATGATTGGACAATCTAAAAACATTCATCAAGCGGAAATTGATGCTTCTTGCGAATTAATCGACTTTTTAAGATTCAATGTCGAATATATGACTCAAATTTACGCTGATCAGCCTTATTCAGATTCAAGTGTTTGGAATCGATTAGAATACCGTCCTTTAGAAGGTTTTATATATGCTATTACTCCATTTAATTTTACTGCCATTGCAGCTAATTTACCTGCAAGTGCTGCTATGATGGGAAATGTAGTCGTTTGGAAACCAAGTGACAGCCAAGTTTTTTCGGCAAAAATAATCATTGATATCTTTAAAGAAGCTGGACTTCCTAACGGAGTTATCAATGTTGTTTTTGGCGATGCGACAATGATTACCGATACCATTTTAGCCAGTCGAGATTTTGCCGGGTTGCATTTTACAGGTTCTACTCATGTTTTTAAAGATCTTTGGGCAAAAATAGGAAGCAATGTACATCATTACAAAACCTACCCTAGAATTGTAGGTGAAACCGGTGGAAAAGATTTTATTATGGTGCATCCAAGTGCCAATGTAAAACAAGCTGTAACAGGAATTGTGCGTGGTGCATTTGAATTTCAAGGTCAAAAATGTTCAGCTGCATCAAGAGTATATGTTCCAAAAAGTTTATGGCCAGCGGTAAAAGAGCAACTTACAACTGATGTAAAATCTATGAAAATGGGTTCGCCAGAAGATTTCAGCAACTTTATTACTGCTGTAATCCACGAAGGTTCATTTGACAAATTAGCGAGTTACATTGACAGAGCAAAAAATGATGCTGATGCAGAAATTATTATTGGAGGAAACTACGACAAATCTGTTGGATACTTTATTGAACCTACAGTTATCTTAACTACAAATCCAAAATATGTAACCATGGAAACCGAATTATTCGGACCTGTTTTAACTATTTATGTTTACGAAGATACTCAATGGATTGAAACCCTTGAACTCATCGACCAAACATCAGAATATGCACTTACGGGAGCTATTTTCAGTCAAGACCGTTATGCTATTGAAGAAGCGACTGTTAAATTACAAAACGCCTCTGGAAACTTATACATCAATGATAAATGTACCGGAGCCGTTGTTGGACAACAACCCTTTGGTGGAGCAAGAGCTTCCGGAACCAATGACAAAGCGGGTTCAGCGATCAACTTGTTGCGTTGGGTTTCACCGAGAACCATCAAAGAAGTTTTTGTTTCTCCAGAAGATTACCGCTATCCGTTTTTAGGAGAATAAATATAGATTTCAGAATTTAGATTAAAAAAAACGCCGAATCTTAGTTAAAGATTCGGCGTTTTTATGTTATTTTATGATTTCAATTACACCACAAACTTCAATGGTAAATGCACTACTTTCTTCGTTTCGAAAAATTCATCTTTAAAGAAATCAGCTAAATCATATTGGGTTGCTTTGGGGAAATCTTTTAATTCTTCCGTCAAATCTCCACCTTTTAAATACAGAATTCCATTTTTCAATTCGTGTTTCTGTTGTTTTTTGATTTTGGTTTTTACCCAAGAAACAAAATCGGGCATATTAGTCACCGCACGGCTCACAATAAAATCGAAATCGCCTTTTACATTTTCGGCACGAATTTGTTCTGCTTTTACATTTTTCAATCCTAAAGCATCCACTATGCCTTGCACCACTCTAATTTTTTTAGCAATTACATCAATCAAATAAAAACGCGTTTCAGGAAATAGAATTGCCAATGGAACACCAGGGAATCCTCCACCAGTCCCTACATCTAACACATAACTTCCGGGTTCAAACTTCATGATTTTAGCAATTCCTAAAGAATGCAAAACGTGCTTGGTATATAATGAATCAATATCTTTTCTAGAGATTACATTTATTTTTTCATTCCAATCGTGATAAAGTACATCTAATTTTTGGAACTGCTCTTTTTGAATATCGGTCAAATCCGGAAAGTAGCTCAATATTTCGTCCATCGTTTTATTTTTTTAACAAAAGTACTATTTTTAAGTTTGAAATATTTAACTCAATTTTGCAGAGTTAAAATTTATAAATAATTATCTTTGAAAACTATTTTTGAATTATATGAACACTACCGCACCTACATTTGCTAAGCAAGACAAACTAAAGTTCTTTAGAACGCTTAACTCGCGGGTAAACAATTACTTCAAAGAAAATAACATTTCAAAAGCAGGTAATTGGAAACTGCATTTAAAAGCCATTATTTTATTCACAGTTTTTCTGGTTCCTTATTTTTTAATTCTGACTAGCGATATGCCTTTTTGGGCACACCTTCTTTTAACCATTGTTATGGGAATAGGAATGGCAGGATTAGGGATGAATGTAATGCACGATGGCAATCATGGTTCTTATTCTAACAAGAAATGGGTCAACAAAATTATGGGTGGAACCATTTATGTCTTGGCTGGAAATGTTTACAACTGGCAAGTACAACATAATGTATTACACCACACCTACACCAATATTCCAGGTTATGATGAAGATTTAGATGCTGGACGAATTATCCGTTTTACTAAAAGCGCTAAATGGCATAGTTTCCATCGTTTTCAACATTATTACTCTGTTTTTCTATACGGATTATTGACTTTTAATTGGGCTATTACAACCGATTTTAAGCAAATGAGAAACTACTTAAAAAGAAAATTATCTTATGGAGAACCTAAAAGTCCTAAGATTTTATGGACCACTTTAATCATCACTAAGGTTATATATGTTTCTATCTGGATTGTATTACCTATTATTATCGGAATCGTTTGGTGGAAAGTATTGATTGGATTTTTCGTAATGCATTATACTGCTGGATTAATTTTAAGTATTGTTTTCCAATTGGCTCATGTTGTGGAAGAAACGGAGAATCCATCGCCAAATGAATTAGGAGAAATGGAAAATACTTGGGCTATACACCAATTGTTCACCACTACTAATTTTGCACCAAAAAATTGGTTGGTCAATTGGTATACAGGCGGATTAAATCACCAAATAGAACATCATATTTTTCCACATATCAGTCACATTCATTATGGTAAAATTGCAAAAATTGTTCGCGAAACCGCTCAAGAATGCAACTTGCCTTACTATGAATACAAAACCATGAGAAGTGCTATAATTGCACATTTCAAACATTTAAAGGAACTAGGAATGAACCCAGAAATGGCTTAAAATAAAGATGCATTACGGTGCATTTCAATAATAATTAATTAAAATAAATAATTAACCTCCCTTAATTCAGAAATTAGGAATTCGGGGCTTTCAACACTTTATTAATGAGTAATCCACTTTCAGACAGAATTAACAATCTTGCTACATCACAAACATTAGCAATGGCAGCTTTGGCTAGAGAATTAAAAGCACAAGGTAAAGATATTATTAGTTTAAGTTTAGGAGAGCCTGACTTTAACACGCCTGACTTCATCAAAGAAGCCGCTAAAAAAGCAATTGACGATAACTACAGCACCTATTCACCAGTTGATGGATATGCTGATTTGAAAGAAGCTATCTGCAGAAAATTCAAAAGAGACAACGACTTAGATTACAAACCAGCAAATATTGTAGTTTCAACAGGAGCTAAACAATCTTTATACAACATTGCACAGGTAATGTTAAACGACGGTGACGAAGTAATCTTACCAGCACCTTACTGGGTTTCTTATTTCGAAATCGTAAAATTATCAGGTGGAGTTCCTGTAGAAGTGCCAACTTCTGTAGAAACTGATTTCAAAATCACACCAGAACAATTAGAAGCTGCTATCACACCAAAAACAAAAATGATGTGGTTCTCTTCTCCATGCAACCCTTCAGGATCAGTTTACAACAGAGAAGAATTAACAGCTTTAGCTAAAGTTTTAGAAAAATATCCAAACGTATATGTGGTTGCTGACGAAATCTACGAGCACATTAATTTCTCAGGAACTTTCTGCAGTATTGCCTCTGTTCCAGGAATGTTCGAAAGAACTATTACGGTAAACGGAGTAGCAAAAGCTTTTGCTATGACAGGATACAGAATTGGATACATTGGAGCACCAGAATTCATCGCTAAAGCTTGTACTAAAATTCAAGGTCAGGTAACTTCAGGAGCTAATTCAGTAGCACAACGCGCAACTATTACTGCAGTTGATGCAGATCCATCTGTATTAAACCACATGGTACAAGCATTCCACAGCCGTAGAGATTTAGTTGTTGGATTGTTGAAAGAAATTCCAGGAATCAAAATCAACGTTCCAGAAGGAGCATTTTATGTATTCCCAGACGTTTCTTCTTTCTTCGGAAAAACATTAAAAGGAACTGAAATTAAAGATGCTAACGATGTATCGATGTACCTTTTAGCAGAAGCTAACGTAGCTACAGTAACCGGTGATGCTTTTGGTAACCCTAACTGTATTCGTTTCTCTTATGCAACTAGCGACGAATTATTGAAAGAAGCTTTAAAAAGAATCAAAGACGCTTTGGCAGGATAGTCAAAACCTAATATTCAAAATACTAAAACGCCTCAAGGAAACTTGGGGCTTTTTTTGTTAGCCTACCTAAAACTTGTAATTAATTATTTATAACTCCAAGGAATAAATTTTATTTTTGTGACAAAAATTTCACCAAACTAAAAACACTATCATGTCAATATCATTTCGATTACTAACTATATCAATTATCCTTACTACATTTTCATATTCAACCTCATTAAAAGCCCAGCCTAGAAAAGGAGAATACATCAATGCTTCTATTGGTATAGGATTAAGTACCTCCTATTACGAAGAAGATGGTGGAGGAACCGGTTTTTATGCTCAGGCTGAATATGCAAATGGAATAACAAAATGGATTGGCGCAAGATCTTATGCAGGAATTTTACTCACTTCAGGAGACAAAACCAATGAAAACGGGAATCCTACAGAATATAGAATAAGCGCTAAAGCATTTTCATTTGGTGGAAAGATCCGTGTTGCAGCACCTATCCCTTATGTTGCTCCTTTTATAGAATCAGGAATTGGGGTATCTATCGGTTCTTTTCAAACTTATACTCCATCGACTAATCTCAAAAAAAATGGCGTTTTGATGCATATCCCTGTTTCATTAGGATTAGCGATTGGTCGCAAACACAATGTAGATATAGCATTTAACTATTATTTCTACCCTTCAATAAAGCAAATTTCAGGAGCTATTGCTGCTGGAGTTGCTATTCCTATAAACAACTAATCTTTATTTATCACGCCAATATCTCAAGGAAACTTGGGGCGTTTTTTTAAATATCCCGATACATCTTCCTATATTTAGAAGGGGACATTTTTACAAATTTGCTAAACTGTCTATTAAAGAAACTCAAATTATTATAACCTACTTTATACCCTATTTCAGAAGCCGTTAAATCAGTATTGATAAGCATTTTAGTCGCCATACTAATTTTGTACTCATTGATAAATTCAAAAAAAGACTTGCGAAAGGTTTTCTTAAAAAAACGACAAAACGAATCCTTATTCATCGCTATTTTTTGAGCAACATCCTCTAAAGTAATCTGTTGGTTATAACATTCTTTGACATAATTGTAAATCAAATTGACACGCTCGCTTTCCTTTACCGTCAAATTGGTCGTAAAACCTTCTCCTGCCAAACAATTATGACGAGCTCTGGTCAATTCTTGTAATATTTGCAAAAAAGACAGTAATCGCTCAAAAGGAGGCAAATCGATTAATTCCAACATCTTTTTTTCTACCAGCAGCGCCTCTTCTTTAGGAAAATGAATGCCACGAGAAGCCAATTGCATCATTTGCCTGATGTGCTGAAACTCTTCTTTTTCTAACCAAGGAGTAAGCAAATCGTCATCCCATTGGATAATTATACAGCGCACTTCCTCCTTTTGTTCACCAACCGTTTTCCAGCAATGCGGCAAATTAGAACCTACTAAAACCAAATCGCCATATTCAAAATTAGCCATATTATCACCCACATAGCGAATCCCACTGCTACCCAAAATATAAGTCAGTTCATACTGCGGATGAAAATGCCAGGAAGCAATAAATTCTTTTCCTTCAAAAATACTGGTTCTAAAGGAACTTCCGGGTGACGGACTAATACTTCGGTATTCTGCTTTCATAGACTCTAAACGGATATAAAACCGTAAAAATAACACTATTTTGAATCAATATAGTGTCTAAAATTGCTTTTATGGTGCAAATAGTGTTTATTTAAGATTTGTAATATTGCAGATACTAAAACCATTACAGCATGAGCTCATCTATCGCCATTAGAGACGTAAAACTATACAAAGCGACTTCCACGCTTAAAAAACCAATTGCCGATGCTACCCATACGCTAACTGAAATCTCCTTTATTGTGATGCGAATTCAGTTAGAAAACGGAATCATTGGGGAATCCTATTTATTATCTTTTCAATATTCTCCTAACGCGATTGTAGGAGCACTGAAAGACATTATCCCGGTAATTAAAGGCTATAATACCAATGAAACGGGAGCCGTTTACCAAAAACTAGACGATTTAGCCGAATATTTTGGAAACCAAGGGCTTTTGCGCTGGGCTCAGGCCGCCATCAATATTGCCATGTGGGATGCCTGGGGAAAATTCCTGGGACAACCTATTCATAAAATTCTGGGAACACACAAAGAAAAAGTTTCCATTTACGGAAGTGGCGGTTGGATTTCGTATTCTATTGACGAATTGATTGAAGAAGTAACTAACTATGCCGACCGTGGTTTTAAGGCCGTCAAAATAAAAGTAGGTTCACCAAAAGTGAGTACTGATGTCGAACGTTTGCGACTAGTGCGCGAGGCCGTAGGCGATAAAGTGGATATTATGATGGATGCTAATCAGGGAATGGATTTGCCATCGGCAATGAAACTGGCAAGAGAAGCACGCGATTTAAACATCAACTGGTTTGAAGAACCAATCCATCACCAAAATTTTCAGGGTTACGAAATCCTGAAAAACCAAACCGGAATTTCACTGGCTATGGGCGAAAGAGAATTTGACACTTTGCCGCTTCGTGAATTAGCTACTCGAAATGCCCTAGACATTTGGCAACCCGATATTTTAAGAATTGGTGGTGTCGAAGCCTGGAGAGAAAGCGCCGCACTGGCCAAAAGTTTCCACCTGCCAGTACTGCCGCACTATTACAAAGATTACGATGTTCCTTTAGTGTGTACCATTTCTAATGGTGTGGGCGTAGAATCCTTTGATTGGGTGGATTCTTTAATCGATAACCCTATGGTCGTTCAGGATGGTTATGCTAAACCGCACAATTTGCCTGGTTGGGGATTTGGTTTTATCGATGATCGAATGACTGAAATTAATTTGTAAAAACAACTCCTTTTTCTAAAAATAGTTTAAGATTTGAAGTATTGCTACTTCAAATCTTAAACTATTTTTGTTTTCAAAATTTTGGGCGTAACCTCATTGAAAAAAAATAAAACTCAAACTGGTGCTCGTTTGCAACGAGTACCTACTTACTGATAAAACACAAAACCGAGCGTTTGTAACGCACCTAGTTTATACCTAAAATTTATTGACTTCACACTGAAATTAATTTTTCAATAATCGAAATTCAGTAGCAGTCATTCCACTGTGTTTTTTGAACAAACGACTGAAATAGGAATAATCTTCATAGCCTAATTCAGCAGCAATTTCGTTGACGGTCCAGTTTTTGTCAAGCAGCATGCGTTTGGCTTCCAGAATAACCCGATCCACAATTACTTCGGTGGTTGTTTTTTTAAGGATATCCCTGCAAATTCGATTCAGATGTTTCAGCGTAATATTTAGCTCCGAAGCATAATAAGCCGCCGATTTTTCTTCTTTAAATTTTTGTTCTAAAAGTTGTTCCAGATTTTTAATCTTCACATTATACGAATGCGCTTCATGAACATGGATTTGGCTGTACTTTCGTGCCAACTCAATGTGAATACTGTCCAAGAGATTCATAATCTTATCCCGCTTCAATAACTGATTGCTTTGACTTTCGGTAATTAAATTTTCAAAATAAGGCAAAACCTGTTTGATTTCTGCTTCCTCTAAAACAATTTCTGGACTATTTTGCACCGAAAAATAAAAGGGATAATCATCGATTTTTTTGTTTCCAAAATACAAATTATACATTTCTGACGTATAGAAAACAATAAAACCTTCTATATCTTCAGACAAAACCCAATGATGCATTTGCCCTGGCTGCAAAACAAAAACACTTCCTGCACAGATATCAAATCGGTCAAAATCTACTTCATGAATTCCTGAACCATTCGTAAAAAAAACCAATAAATAAAAATCATGCCGATGTGGTTTTTCAATAAAACTATGATTGACCAAATGATTTTTAAAGGTATTAATATACAAATCGCTCGTTACGGAATTGCAATTAAACTGTTCAATGCTATAAATAGGATATTTTTTCATTGTGCAAAAATGTCTTTTTTGTGCTATAATAAGCGAATATAGAAAATAGTGCGCAGATAAAGGAATAAATACCTTTGTAAAAAAGAATCGCCATGTCAAATATCCTCGCACACATTCTGAATAATGATTGTCCTCATTGTCAACAAGGAAAAGTTTTTAAAGAGAAAAGTATCTTTTTTAAATTCAGTTTCCCTAAAATGAATGAATATTGTCCACATTGTCATTATAAATTCCAAAAGGAACCGGGTTATTTTTTTGGCGCTATGTATGTCAATTATGGATTAACAGTGGCACAAGCCATTACTACTTATGTCATTGCTCATTTTTTCTTTGAACAAACCTTCGATTTACGAATCATACCCATAATTATGGCTGTTATAATTGGTCTATCACCTTTAAACATTCGATTATCAAGATTGTTATGGTTGTATATGTTTAAGAATTATTCGAAATAAAAAGACCGCTTCCCCATTAAAGGAAGCGGTCTTTACCACTAAAAAAACTAACCACTAACTTAACTTTATTTATTATTTATAAGCTTCATTTTGAGTTATTACATCAGGATTTTGATTAATTACTAAAAATGGAATTGGTAATAACAATTGATCCGCTGTAATAGTAACATTCTTAGTACTATTTTTAATTACTGAAATAGCTCTTCCTGCTCTAATTAAATCAAACCAACGATGGAATTCGCAAGCAAACTCAACCTGACTTTCGTGTTCTAAAGCCAACTCCACGGTATTGTACTGCGCTGGATAACCTACAGCTCCATAAGCAGGTAAACCTACACGGGCACGTACTTCGTTCAAATATTTAGGATCTGAAGTTGCTTCCGTAAGCATCAAAAGCACATCGGCATAACGAAGTACAATAAAGTTATTATCCGAAGCTTCTCTTAAACCACTAACTGGCGCACTTGTATCTCTCCACTTAATTGGGAATTTCACATCTACATGTACGTTATTAGCGGTTTCGTATCCATTCTGAATAGAAATATCTCTCCTTGGATCAGCTGTTTCATACGCATTCCATAAATCATCTGTAACTTGATTAAAACCACCTCCCCAAGCAGTAACTACGCGGTTATCTACTGGTGAAAACATAGCCCAATACAAACTATACGGATTTGAGACTCCTCCTTTATATTGAATTTCAAAAATTGATGACGCACCATTTTTCTTGGTTAAATTCCATAAATCAGCGTAAGGAACCAAAGTAAATTTACCATAGACTTTCAATAAAGCTTCAGTAGCCTTTGGTTTATCTCCCATAGTTAGATAAACTTTACCAAGCAAAGTATTAGCAGCTTCTTGAGTGGCTGCCCCTACAAAACGACTATTTGCTTTTGCAGGAAGTTTAGATACAGCAAAAGTTAAATCTTCAATAATTTGAGTGTACACTTGATCTTTAGGTGTACGTCCTTTAGCATAAGCATCAGCAACACTAAGAGGACTAAGCACCAAAGGCACATCACCCCAGGCGCGAACCATATCAAAATAGTACAAAGCGCGTAAAAACTTAGCTTCACCAATTAAAGCATCTTTACTAGCAAAATCCAATTTTTCGGTATTCACAATGATATTATTAACAACAAAAATTGCCTTATAATAATTGTTCCAGAAATTAAATACCAACTCATTATCAATAGTCATAGTATGTAGTTCAAAACTTTCATAGTCTTGAATTCTTCCAGCCGCATTATCACTATACGCATTATCCGACATTAACTCCCCATAGAACGATGGTAAACTCTCCGGTCCATATAAGGTATAAAGTGAGTTATAAGCAGACCACAAGGCCGTTTCAATATCTTTTTGAGAATTATAAAAATTCTCTTCATTTGCGTTTGAAATAGGCGCTTTATCTAAAAAATCAGCACTACATCCTAACAGGAATAAGTTGCAAATAAGTATTATGTATGTTATTTTTTTCATCTTTTTAAGTTTTAAAAAATTAATCTAGTTTTAGAAACTAATATTTATCCCAGCAGTAGCTGTAAATGGATTTGGATACGCTCCATAATCAAAGCCTACCATTACACCTGATTGATAAGTACTACCTTCTGGGTCATAACCTAAATAATCAGAGAATACATAGACATTTTCCATATTTAGATATAACTTAATATTACTTAACTTCATTTTTTCGACTAAAGTTTTAGGCAAATTATATCCTAAACGAATGTTTTGGATACGAACAAACGAACCGTCTTCTACCCAGTAACTAGATCCAAAATCACGAACTGTAGTTGGCAACATACGTGGTTTAGGAATCTTTCCGTTTCCAGGCTCAGCTTCTGATTTCCAGTAATTATTCACCACAGCATACATATTACGATTTCCTCCACCTACACCTGATTTTAAATATCTAGCATTATGATTTAAAATTTCTCCACCTTGAGAACCGCGCAACATTACTGACAATTCAAAGCCAGAGTATGAAAAATTATTGGTAAGTCCCCATTGGTAATTTGGTTGATAATTCCCAAGATAGGTTCGGTCATTAGAATCTATTTTACCATCTTTATTAACATCTTTTACTTTAGGATCTCCAGCTTCACTACCTGGCCATACTGGATAATCATTATTATCCAACTCCGCTTGCGACATGATTACACCATCTATAACATAACCATAATACATACCAATAGGTTTACCTACTGCAGTACGAGAAGTCATACTACTAACATTAATATCGATAGGAGCATCATTTACACCAAGTTTCAATACTTTGTTGCGGTTAGCAAAAATATTAAAGTCCGTACTCCATTTAAATTTACTATCAATATTTTGTGTGCTTAGATTTATCTCGTATCCTCTGTTTTCAAGCTCTCCAATGTTTGTTAAGGTAGAAGTAAACCCAGAAAGAATAGGAATAGGCACATTAAGCAATAAGTCTTTCGTTTTTGAATAATAGATATCAGCGGTGAATTTTATACGCCCATTAAAAGCCCCTAAATCAACACCAAAATTGGTTTGACCCGTTTTTTCCCATTTTAAGTTTTTATCGGCAAAGTTAGAAGTACTAATCCCTTGGTTCACTGTACCTGAACTTACATAAGAATTATAGCCTAACACTCCAATTGAACCATAGTTTGGAATTTGATTATTACCAGTTGCCCCATAACTTAATCTAACTTTCATATTACTAATCCAAGAAACGTCTTTTAAGAAATCCTCTTCAGAAATACGCCAAGCCAATGATCCAGAAGGAAAATACCCCCATCTATTATTAGCTCCAAAACGAGAAGAACCATCAGCTCTAATAGCTGCTGATGCTAAATATTTTCCTTTATAAGAATAATTAGCACGAGCTAAATAAGAAACTAATGACCATTCTTCCGAAAAAGTACTTCCTGAATTAACAACACCTGCATTTAAAGTATGTACTAAATCATTTGGAAAATTACCGGCTGTCATAGAGCTATTATCCAAAGTTTGTTCCTGTGCAGAATAACCTGCTAATACATTTAAATTGTGATCTGTATTAAAGGTCTTATTATAAGTCAGCGTAGTTTCTGAAATCCAGTTATTTGATTGCAGCGTTTTAAAATCAGCCTGTGCTGGAACCCATCCTGAGTACCCCCAATTTTGTCCTGCATTCCAATAAAATTTATGAACGGTATTTTCAATATTAGAACTTGCCGAAGTTTTAATGGTTAAATCTTTAATAATGTCCCATTCTAAATAAGAAGTAATGGTAGAGACATTAGTCGTTTTTTCAGCAGTTGCTTCTCTTGTTAAGGCATATGGATGCCAAAGTTGGAAACCATATTTTGCAAAAGTGTTCCAAATAGAAGCAGGATCTTTAAAACCAAGACTTCCCGTTTCAACATACAAAGGGAAGAACGGATCACTTTGCAAAGCTAAACTTACTACATCACTTTTACCACCTGTACCATATGGTGCTTCTTTTGCACGGCTAATACCAATATTTAACCCCATGCGTACATGATCATTAAACTTATGCTTGATGTTTGATCTTAAGTTGATTCTATCATAGGTATTTCTATCAACAACACCTTCTGAATTTAAATATCCAAGTGAGGTCATGAATTGAGTTTTCTCACTTCCACCAGAAGCCGATAATTGAAAATTACTTGTATTTGCAGTTCTAAACACCACATCCTGCCAATCGGTACCATTTCCAATACGTTCAATCCAAGCTGGATCAGAAAATTCAGTAGGAACAGTTACGTTTATTCCTCTTGTAGCCGATGGATTAGCAGCCACAATAGTTGCCCATGAATTATTTCTAGCAGCAGTATTGAATGCAATAAATTCTGAAGCATTCATCATATCAGTCTTACGATTCACATGAGAAATACTTGTTTCTATAGTTGCATTAATTTTAGTTTTTCCTGCTTTTCCTTGTTTTGTTGTAATAATAACAACCCCATTTGCACCTCTAGAACCATAAATTGCGGCAGAAGAGGCATCTTTTAAAATATCAATAGACTCAATATCATTAGGATTAATGGAGTTCAATGGATTTCTGTTATAGCTCAAATTACTCCCTGAACTAATTCCAGTATCAGTTGAATTAGTTGTGCTGTCCTCTAATGGAATCCCATCAATTACATAAAGTGGAGTTGTTCCTGCATTAATTGAAGAAGCACCACGAACTTTAATTGTAGGTGCAAGTCCAGGCGCACCTTGAGACTGTGTAATTTGCACACCAGTTGCTTGTCCTGCAAGCGATTGAAGCACATTACTATTAGACCTTCCTTCTAATTTATCAGATCCTATAGAAACTACAGAGCCTGTCAAATCTTTTTTCTTAACAGAACCATATCCAACAACTACAACCTCCTCTAAAGTAGCGGAATCCTCCTCTAATTTAATGGAAAGATTAGCTTGTCCATTTACTGGAACTTCTTTGGTTTTAAAACCAATATAAGAAATTACTAATACGGCTTTGTCGCTTTTTACTTTTATTGAAAAATTACCATCAAAATCCGTTTGGATTCCATTTTTAGTTCCTTTTTCAACAACATTAACTCCTGGAATTGGCTGTCCTGAGTTATCAATAATTTTTCCGCTAACTACTTTTTGTTGTACATTGTTGTTTGAAACAGCAACTGTCTTTTCTTTAATTAAAATTGTATTATCATCCGTAAGCTCAAAGTTGAGATTATTAGATGACAAACATTGATTTAACAAAGTAGACACTGCAATTACTCCTTTTTTAAGCTCGACATCTGGCATGTCTTTAAACACTTTTCTAGGATAAACAAAGTTTAAATCAGTCTGTTGTTTTATAATTTTAAATACCTCATAAATACTTACGGATTGATCTTTCTCAATTTTCACATTTGCCTGAGCAAATGCACTGTTGATATTGAGACAAAATACATTTGTACACCATAAAAAGATAAATGCTCGCATAACAGTTTTAATTAGCCGTTCTTTAACGTAATCAAAAACATCAAATTCTTTAATTTTCATAATTTTTGGGATTGGTTGGTTATACAATAAGTTAATAGATTTAAATAGTTTGGAATGAAGAAAGCATAACTCTATAACAGCTGCTTACGTGTTTGTGGTTTTACTCCAGGATTACTTGTTTGTCTTTTATTTCATAGTTTTTAATAATTTTAAAATATTTAATACTTTTCAAAATCTCGTCTAAAGTTTGAGTCTTTCTTAAAACCCCATCAAAAATTTCATTTTCAATTCCTTTATTTTTAAAAGTAAAATCAACATCATACCAGCGTGACAATACTTTGATCATCTCTTTAAGCGTTATTTTTTCGAAACTAAAAACACCATCTTTCCAGGATATTTCATTAAAAACATCAACATTTCTAATTGCCGAATTATTGGTGGCTAGGTTTACATTCAATTGTTGATTAGGAATTAACCTTAGCTTTTTGTTTTCAATATTTACATCTACTTTCCCTTCAACTAAAGTGGTGTAAACATTAATCTCATCTCTATATGCTTTAATATTAAATTCTGTCCCTATAACATCTACTTGCTGTTTGTTGCTGATAACTTTAAAATGAGCTCCTTTATGTTTTGTACTAGGTGATACCGCAAAATAAGCTTCACCATAAACTAATTCTACCTGTCTGGTTTGGCCCTCAATAAATGCCACTGGAAATTTTAATTTAGTTTCAGAGTTCAACCAAACTTGAGTACCATCTGATAATTTAATAAAGAATTTACCTCCTCTAGGAATAGTCAAATAATTGTAAACTACTTCGGCTGTTTTAGTTTCGCCTGCTTCATAAACAATTCCTTCTCCATTACTGCTGGCATTTTGAGTTTTTAATGAACTCCCATTTACTAATGCTATTTGGGAACCGTTCCCTAATGTAAGTGTGGCTTTATCAGTACCTGGTTCAAGATTTTTTTTATCTTGCTTAACTACTACTGGAATATTTTGAACCGATTTATTAAAAATATCATCCTTAAATAAATAAGTTGTACTTAAAACACCTATCAAAATTGCTGCTGCCACATATTTCATAAAATGAAATATCTTTTTTGGTGCTGAATTTTGTTGTTTTTGAGAAGTGGCTAGTATTTTATTTTGAATACGTATAATATCTTCCTGAGACATCATCGCTTTTTCATCTAAAATTGACAACACTTCTTCAACAGTCGGCAGTCCATTAGCATTTGTTAAACCCTGAACATACTCTATCACTTCATCAACCTCTTTTTTAGAGCATTGATTCAAGATGAATTTTTTTAATATTTTATGGATATAGCTATCGTGTTGCATAATATTTAGGTTCTTATATATAATACAGATGAGAAATAGAAAAGTACTATCGAGTATTATTATTTTTTTTCGAAAATTAAAAAATAACACTCAAAAAGAAAAAAATACAAACAAATAGAAAGAAAAAAAGAAAGAAAAAACCAAAAATATTAAAGGCGTTTTATTCTAACCAACGGGAAGAAATAAGAGTAATAAGAAGTGCAACATCCCCATGAGTTTCTAAAAAATGTCTAATTTCTGCTAAGGCTTTGCTCATTTGACCTTTTACAGTACTGACAGAAATATTCAATTCTTTACTGATTTCCTCATAACTCATTTCTCGATTACGAGACATTTCAAAAATAATTCTGCGCTTAGGAGGCAATTGTTCAATAGCTTTATTCTTGATGGTATCATAATCAGCTTCAGCAAGAATATCCTCAATAGGACTATATGATTTTTGACTGCTGTAAAACACCTCTTCCTTAAACTTACGATTATTAGCTATTTTGCTAATACTATTAAAGGTTAGATTACGCGTTATGGTAAACACATATGATTTGAAGGATAAATCAGGATTAAGTCTGTCTCTATGCAACCAGATATTCATAAAAACTTCCTGAACTATTTCTTCGGCAAAAGCTTCATTCTTAAGCATACTAAAACTATAGGCATAAACATCATTACAATAGATATTAAAAAGCTCACTAAAAGCTTTCTCATTACCTTCCATAAGATTTACGACTAGTAGTCTATTATTAATTGCTTTTGTTTCAGACATTAGAAAAAATTTCTACAAATAAAAGATTGATAATTTATTACAAACTCAGTTATTTTGATTGAGAATTCTTATTTTGAATTCCATTAAATGCTAATATAATAATTTAAATTACAAGCTACTTAAATTAAACAACTATAAACGAAAACATTCGAAAATTTAGAATAAAAATCTTATCCCAATACTAAAATCTATTGAAAACGCTAGATAAAAGACAAAAAACAAATGCTAGCATGTAATGATAAGAGAAGTGCTAACTCATGCAAATAGTAAATAAATTATTCAAAATAAGAAAAACAGCACCCAACTAAAATCACTATCTTGCAGGACATAACTGTAAAAAAGCACAATGTCTTTGATTTTAGATAATATTGAAAAACATGTTGCTCTTACACCCGAAGAGCAGCAACTTTTTTTAAGCAAACTCGAAATTCAACATCACAAAGCCAAGACTATTTTGTTGAGTCCGGGGCAAATTTGCAAACACTCTTATTTTGTAAATTCAGGTATTTTAAGAAGTTTTAATATTAATGACAACATAGTAGAACATGTTTTAAACTTTGCTTGCGAAGGCTGGTGGATTGGCGATATGTACAGTTTGATTTCTCAAAAACCTGGAAATCTTTTTATCGAAGTTTTAGAAGATGCTGAATTAGTACTGCTTTCTAAAGAAAACCAAGAGCAACTTTATACCGAAATTCCTAAACTGGAACGCTTTTTTAGAATTCTTATCGAAAATTCGTTAGTAGCGCATCAAGAGCGATTGATGGATAATTTGAGTTTATCTGCCGAAGAACGCTATGATAAATTTCAAAAAAAATACGCCGACTTACAACACAAAATACCTCAAAAGCAAATTGCATCTTATATAGGAGTTACTCCAGAATTCTTCAGTAAAATGAAAAGTCGATTATTAAAAAGTAAATAATATTCTATTTTTTCAAATCAACTTTGGTTCTTATTCCTAAACCTTGAACACCGAAAACTATTTCTTAATCTAGGTTAAGTACAAAATGCTTGTGATGGCTGTACATTTGTAATATAATAATCAATAAAACAAATATATCATGGCAACTACAGTTTTACACAAAGCAGATACAAGAGGACACGCAGATCACGGATGGCTAAACGCATACCACAGCTTTAGTTTTGCTAGCTGGTACAACCCTGATAGAGTTCAGTTTGGTACACTTCGTGTATTGAACGATGACACTATTGCACCAGGAATGGGTTTTGGAACACATCCACATGACAACATGGAAATTATTACTATTCCACTAGAAGGTGATTTGGCTCACAAAGACAGCATGGGAAATGCAGCTACTATAAAAACAGGTGATGTTCAAGTGATGAGTGCCGGAACAGGAATCCAACACAGTGAATTTAATCCAAATGCTGATCAAAGAACTAAGTTATTCCAAATTTGGTTGTTTCCAAAAACTAGAAATGTAACCCCTCGTTACCAACAAATAACCTTAGACAAATCTTTAGAGAAAAATGATTTCGCTCAAGTTTTATCACCAAATCCAGATGATGCAGGAGTTTGGATTCACCAAGACGCTTGGTTCCATTTGGCTGACTTTGATAAAGATTTTTCTAAAACTTATGAAATCAAAAAAGAAGGAAACGGAATGTACGTTTTTGTAATTTCAGGAACTATTACTGTGAATGGACAAGAATTAGAAACTCGTGATGGTTTAGGAATAACTGATTTTAAAACTTTAGACATCAAAGCAACTAGCGATGCTAAATTCTTATTGATGGAAGTTCCAATGAAACACTAAAAAAACGAAAAATCATGGAAGGAATAATAGGTTTAGAATACAACGAAAAAAAAGGTTATTTTTATGTAAAAGTAAATGATAAGATTGAAGCAAAAATGACCTTTGTTTTTGCTGGTCCACACAAAATAATCATTGATCATACCGAAGTAAATGCTGGAAACAACGGCAAAGGCTTTGGAAAAAAAATGGTAGAACAAGCGGTTTTATTTGCAAGGGAAAACAATTTAAAAATCCTTCCTCTATGTCCATTTGCCAAAAAAGTTTTTGATAAAACACCTGAATATAGTGATGTTTTGTAAACATTCATCAAATCTGATTTATAATTAGTTATGAAAAATTTAGTAGAAAAAGATATTATTGGAACTATAGGCACTCAAAAATATTTGTGTACCGTTTCATGGCGTAATGGCCAACTTATTATGGATGAACCGGAAAGCAATGGCGGAAAAGACTTAGGTCCTGATCCTTATTCGGCACTTTTAGCTTCCTTAGCTGGATGTACTCTAGCAACCTTGCGTATGTATATTGATCGAAAAGGCTGGGATATACCCGAAATTAATGTTGCTGTAAATGCCACTCAAGAATTAGACGGAGAATTTGAAACCTTATTTTCAAGACAAATCTCTTTTTCTTCTGAAATTACTGAAGAACAAAAAACGCGATTATTATTAATTGCCGATAAATGTCCTGTTTCTAAAATTTTAAAAGGAAAAGTAACTATTAACACCAAACTCTAATTATGAATCCAAAAGACCTTACCAAAGAATATACAAATGGCGAAGTTACCATTGTATGGCAATCAGCAAAATGCATCCATTCGGCTAATTGTGTTCGCAACAATCCTGATGTATTCCAACCCAAAGAAAAACCTTGGATCAAACCCGAAGGTTCAACTACAGAAAAAATTATCGAAACCGTAAACAAATGTCCTTCGGGAGCATTGACTTACTTTTTAAATAAATAAAAATGACTAAAAAAATTATCGCCTTTGGCGCTTCATCAAGTAAAAACTCCATTAATAAACAATTAGCAACCTATGCAGCATCGCAATTTGAAAACGCCGATGTTGAAGTTTTAGACTTAAACGAATATGAAATGCCCATTTTTTCTTTAGACAAAGAATCGGAAAATGGAATTCCAACACTAGCAACTGATTTTTTCAACAAACTGGGAACTGCCGATTTAATTGTTATTTCATTTGCCGAGCATAATGGAGCTTATGCTACTGCATTTAAAAATATATTTGACTGGACTTCCCGAATTAATCCAAAATTCCTTCAGGAAAAACAAACCCTACTTATGGCTACTTCACCAGGACCAAGAGGAGGTCTTTCGGTTTTAGAAATTGCAAAAAACCGTTTTCCTTATCAAGGTGCTGACATTAAAGGAAGTTTTTCGTTGCCAAGTTTCAATGATAATTTTGACATTGAAAAAGGAATTACAAATGATAAATTAAAAGGAGAATTAGACGAAATTATACAATCAATAACTCTTTAAAAAAGAATCAATCCTTTATTAAAAGCGTTACCTTAAGTAGCGCTTTTTTATTTTTCAAAAAAAGACAAACCAAGGTATTGCATTTTTATAAAAAAATCAAAATCCAATCTTTAATCACATACAAAACAATAGCACTCACTACGATTTTAATAAAAAGAAAAGATAAAACACAATTTTGTATAATTTTAAAAAGACAATATTTATTTTTGATACAGAAAAAAATCATTTATGAAACTACTCATCGTTGAAGATGAACCGCATCTTTTATCCATTATACGAAAAGGACTTTCGGAGAAAAACAATGAAGTAAGCGTTGCTCTTGACGGAACAACAGCACTAGAAATGATTTTGAATCACAATTTTGATGTGATTGTTTTAGACATTATGCTTCCAGATATTAACGGAATCGAAATTTGCAGAAGATTAAGAGCTGCTAAAAACTTTGTCCCAATTTTACTTTTAACTGCTTTAGGCACTACTGAAAACATCGTTACCGGATTGAATGCTGGTGCCGACGATTATCTGGCAAAACCGTTCAAATTTTCAGAATTGGAAGCCAGAATAGCAGCATTAGCCAGACGTTCAAGCCAAGAACACAAACCTAACAGCTTGATTCAAATTGATGATTTAGAAATTGACACTAGAGCCATTTCAGTAAAAAGAAATGGAGAACCCATTCAGTTGACCGCCAAAGAATTTAAATTATTGCATTATTTGGCTAGCAATGCCGACACTATTTTATCCAGAGAAAAGATTCTAGAAAATGTTTGGGATATAAATTTTGACATGAATACCAATGTAGTTGATGTCTACATTAATTATTTAAGAAATAAAATAGACAAACCATATCAAAACAAATTAATCCAAACTATCAAAGGTTTGGGATACATTATAAAATCATAACTCATGCAAATTAGAAAAAAAATAACCATTACTTACATTGCACTTTCGGGTTTTAGCACCCTGCTTTTGTGCATTGTTATTTTTTCTCTTTTCAAGCAAAACAACCAATATTATTTCATTAAAAGACTCCAAGACAGAGCCAAAATTGCTTCGTCAGCTTATTATCAAAAAAATCTTGAACAAAAAGATTATTTCAAAAATTTTAAAAAAAGAGGACTAGAAGAATTGGTTGAAGAAAATGATTTTGTGTTAAAAGTAAACAGCAAAAATACTTTTGAATACAATACTGATTTACATCTCCCACCAGAATTTTATCATACGATAATGAAAAAAGGTTCCAGCTGGATTGAGGAAAATCATCGTTATTATTATGGACAAATTTTCAATGAAGGAGGTCAAAAACACATTGTAATTGTGACTGCCATAGACCGCCGTGGCAATACTAGTACTATTTATATTTTACAAATACTAATTTTTGGAGGAATTGCTTTTATAATTTTAGCTTACTTTTTCGGTAAGTTTTTAGCCCGAAGAGTAATCAATCCTATTGCTCGAATTACAAATGAAGTGCATCGCATTAGCGCTTCTAACCTTCATAACCGATTGGCTGACACCAATGGTAATGACGAAATATCGGATTTGACCAAAACCTTCAACGATATGCTGGATCGCTTAGAAACTTCTTTTGAAATCCAGGCTAATTTTATCAATAACGCTTCGCATGAACTCAAAACGCCAATAACCACTATTATTGCCGAAACCGAAATCATGCTTTTAAAAGACCGTGAAAAACAAGAATATATTCTTTCTTTAGAAAACATCAACAAACAGGCCTCTAAATTAGGAAACCTTACCGAAAGTCTTCTAAAACTAACCCAAACAGGCTATGATGGCACCAAACAGGTTTTAGATATTGCTCGCATAGACGAAATTCTTTTAGAAGTCAAGGCTTCAATTGACACTCTTTTTCCTAATAATCGCGTCAACATTAGACTGAATACTATTCCGGAAGACGAAACACTTTTAACCATTCCTTGCAACAGACCTTTATTGGAACTCGCTTTGAATAACATCATCTCAAATGCTGTAAAATATTCAGATAACGACGAGGTTTTTGTAAGTCTTTCAATAGATCAATCTAAGATTAAAATTGCTATTACCGATATTGGAATTGGAATCCCTCCCGAAGACATTCCGTATTTATACGAACCTTTCTTTAGAGGAAAAATAGCTTCTAAATACAACGGTTACGGATTGGGCTTACCATTGGCTATGAAAATTATCCGAATGCACAATGGCGAATTGCAAATTCAATCGGAAACTGGAAAAGGAACGGTTGTGAATATTACTTTCGAAAAAAAGTAACATTAGAAATTCTAATGTAGAATCTTAGGAAATTCTAATTTTAATCCAAGAAGACTCTAATGTTCAAGCATTTATTTTGTATGTATAAATGAACTATACATATGAAAAACTTCTTAATCCCATCAATATTAGAATCGGATACAATAACCGCAGTTAGGATAGCTATCCAACAATCTAGAGGTCAAAAATGTACTGTTTATATACTATTAGTTAACGAAATTCCAGAAACGTTTTCATCAGCAACTTACTTAAGAACGATGAAAAGTGAGTTAAACCCTACCCAAAAAAACGTATTGGATTATTGTAGAGAATTAATCACTATTTCTCAAAATTGCAACTTAAAAATTCATCATCAATATGGTATTTCGGTTCCTTTAATGAAAAATTTAATCGAACAATTAGAAATCGAATTAACGATACTTAGCACATCATACAAATCAGCAAAAAAGAAAATCCACAATCAATTCATACAAATTCTTTGTAATTGCAAATGTCCAATTTTACATTTAAATCCTAATTGTGATGTTTTTGATTTGACTAAAGCCATGTATTTAGAACAAAACTTTTCTAAACTTCAGTTGGAAGATTTACTGGAATTGATTCCTAAAAATTTTAATTTCAGAATTGTCAGCAAGGCTAAAATTTTTAACGATCAAAATCCCGAAGATTTACAATCATTATTAAAAGATACCATTTCCAAAAACAACATTGACCTTTTAATAGAAACCAGAAAACCTAAAAAAATCAAACTCAAAAATAAAAATATAAACGCAACTGAAAGTCTGGACCTTCCCATCCTTTCCTTGTATGAAGAAATAGTCTAAACAAAATGAGAGTTTTTTTTTATTTCTTAATCTAGGTTAAGAGCTCCATCCTTAGTCTTGCTGTAAATTTGTCTTATCAAAATGATATAACAATAAAAAGATACAATTATGGCAACTACAAAATGGGCAATTGACGCTACTCACTCAGAAATTGGATTTAAAGTAAAACACATGATGTTTACTAATGTTTCGGGAAAATTTAATAATTACGAAGCTAATATTTCAACTGAAGACGACAACTTTGAAAAAGCAACCATTGAATTCTCGGCAAACATAGATTCAATAAGCACGAACAATACAGATAGAGACAATCATCTAAAAAGTGGCGACTTTTTTGATGCTGAAAATCATCCAAAACTAACTTTCAAAGCCACTTCTTTTACTAAAAAAGGCGAAGATTATGAGCTAATTGGCGATTTAAGCATAAAAGACATTACTAAAGAAGTAAAACTAGCTACTGAATTCAGCGGATTAATGAAAGATCCATGGGGAAACACCAAAGTAGGTTTGAATATTTCTGGTAAAATAAACCGTAAAGACTGGGGCTTGAACTGGAATGCTGCTCTAGAAACTGGTGGTGTTTTAGTTGGTGAAGAAGTAAAATTGAACATCGAATTACAATTGTTAAAACAATAAAAATACCGAATAAAGACTATCAAACCCTACGAAGCCTTTCTGTTTCAACACGAAATAGAAAGGCTTTATTTTTTTGTCATTTTTTAAATAAATTTATAAATCCTAAAAAAATACTACTTTTGCATCCCGATTGAATAATTTTTCAATCTTTAAATATTTCAATTTTTAAATTAGAAAAATATGAAGGCATACGTATTTCCAGGTCAAGGAGCACAATTTACAGGAATGGGCAAAGACTTATATGAAAACTCTCCATTAGCAAAAGAATTATTCGAAAGAGCCAATGAAATATTAGGTTTCCGCATCACAGATATTATGTTTGAAGGAACTGCAGAAGAATTAAAAGAAACTAAAGTTACCCAACCAGCTGTATTTTTACACTCTGTTATTTTAGCTAAAACTCTAGAGAATTTCAAACCAGAAATGGTAGCGGGTCACTCTTTAGGGGAATTCTCTGCTTTGGTGGCTAATGGTGCTTTATCATTTGAAGATGGATTAAAATTAGTTTCTCAAAGAGCTTTAGCGATGCAAAAAGCCTGCGAAATAACTCCTTCCACAATGGCTGCCGTTTTAGGATTAGCTGATACTATTGTAGAAGAAGTTTGTGCTTCTATAGATGGTGTTGTGGTTGCTGCAAACTACAACTGTCCGGGACAATTAGTAATTTCAGGTGAATTTAAAGCAGTTGAATTAGCTTGCGAAAAAATGAAAGAAGCAGGTGCTAAACGTGCGTTGTTATTACCAGTAGGTGGCGCTTTTCACTCACCTATGATGGAACCTGCAAGAGAAGAATTAGCGGCTGCCATTGAAGCAACTACTTTTTCAACCCCAATTTGCCCAGTCTACCAAAACGTAGCGGCTACAGCTGTTTCTGATGCAAATGAAATTAAGAAAAACTTAATCATCCAATTGACCGCTCCTGTAAAATGGACACAATCGGTACAACAAATGATTGCTGATGGCGCTACTTTATTTACTGAAGTTGGTCCAGGAAAAGTATTGACCGGATTAATTGGAAAGATCAATAAAGAAGCTGCTACTGCAAATGCATAAGTAGATTTAGAAAATAAACAATACAGAATCAATCCTCATAAACCAAATGTTTGTGAGGATTTTTCTTTATTAAAAAATTTTGAAATACAAAATAGCCCCATAATTGCAGCCTGATTTTTAGCTATCTTTGTTCAAAGATTTTCTTTTTATGATTCCAAATTTACGAACAGTAAACGTTACCCGATACATTACTCCACTTAGAGAAGGTGGCTCCTTACCTGCATTGGCGGAAGCCGATGACGATTTTAAATATGTCTTAAAATTCAGAGGAGCTGGTCATGGCGTAAAAGCTTTGATTGCCGAATTTTTGGGTGGTCAAATTGCAAAAATTTTAGGTTTACCAGTTCCTGAATTAGTTTTCGCCGAATTAGATGAAGCTTTTGGGAGAACAGAAGCCGATGAAGAAATTCAGGATTTATTAAAGTTTAGCCAAGGATTAAACTTAGGTTTACATTATTTATCTGGTGCCATCACTTATGATGCAGCAGCCAATGATTGTGAAGCTTTATTAGCTTCAAAAATTGTTTGGTTAGACGCTTTTATTACAAATGTTGACCGAACTTTTAAAAACACCAATCTATTAATTTGGAAAAAAGAACTTTGGTTGATTGACCACGGCGCTTCGTTTTATTTTCATCATTCCTGGACTAACTGGGAAAAAACAGCTGTAACGCCTTTTGTCTTAATTAAAGATCACGTTTTAATTCCTAAAGCATCTCAACTTGAAGAAGCACATGAAACATGCAGCGCTAAACTAAACGATTCCATCCTTGAAGAAATTGTCAATCAAATTCCAGAAGATTGGTTGCAATGGGAAGATCAAACTATAAGTCCAGCCGAAATCAAAGCCATTTATTTTCAGTTTTTAAGCCTACGCTTACAAAACGCCGAAATCTTTTTAAAACAAGCTCAAGATGCACGAAAAACACTTATATGATTATGCTGTCATTCGTGTGGTACCAAGAGTAGAACGCGAAGAATTTATCAATCTAGGATTAATGCTGTATTCCAAGCGTCAAAAGTATTTACGCATTCAGTATCAAATTCCTACAGCTAAAATCAATGCTTTTTGCAAAGAATTTGATTTGGAGCAACTCAAAATTAATTTAGATTCTTTTGTTGCTATTTGTGAAGGCAAAAAAAACGCAGGCCCAATTGCTCTATTTGAAAAAGACGAACGCTTTAGATGGCTTACCGCAGTAAAAAGTTCAAGTATACAAACCTCAAGACCACATTCGGGCTTTAGTGATGATTTAGACAGCACTTTTGAAAAACTATACCAAGAATTAGTTTTATAATAAAAAATCCCAAATTAACTCAGGTTAATTTGGGATTTTTTATTGCTATACTTTTCTACTTTATACAGGCAATTTAAAAGCTTGTCTGGCTATTAACAGCCATTTCCCTTTTTGCTTTTGCCAAACTAACATAATACCTATTTTGATATCTTTTTCAACACCACTATCCTTAGTATGTGCAGCCAAATTGTGTCTTACTATCGCAACATCTCCAATAACTTGGATACTTTGATTTTGAAATTCTATCGTTACAAAATCCGATTCACCATTCAGTAATTTTTCAATAAAAACGGTTTGATCCTGAAGTACGCCACTGGAATGACCATAGCTCAAATCCTTTGCTGTTAATGCTTTCAAGTTCGCTTCAGTAGGATCTATCAAAGCTTTTCGAAGAGCTTCTACCTGATTTGCAACCGCAGTTTCTTCATTTGAAACAGTTTTTGTTTGCGCCAGATTTGAAAATGAAATTAATACTAAAACAAGCAGTAAGAAATACTTTTTCATAATTATTTATTTAAAAATTCTAAAATACTATCTGTAATAAATTGAATTTGTTCGTCTTCTAATTCCGTATGCATTGGAAGAGCAATAACTTCTTTAACCAACTCATTCGTTACCGGAAAATCCTCTTCGTTATAACGAACATCAGCATACGCTTTTTGCGAATGCAATGGAATTGGATAATAAATAGCACAAGGAATTCCTTTATCTAACAAATGCTGCATCAATGCATTTCTATCGGAATTGATAATTCGCAACACATATTGATGAAAAACATGATTGTTTTCTGTATGGTCAAATGAAGGTGTAATAATATTTACATGACCCGCTAAAGCCGTATTATACTTAGCCGCCGCTGTACGACGCGCTTCATTATAATCATTCAAAAATGGCAATTTAGCATTCAATACTGCCGCCTGAATACTGTCTAATCGTGAATTTACACCTACCACATCATGATGGTAACGCTCGTACATTCCGTGATTTACAATTCCTCTAATGGTATGTGCCAACGCATCATCATTAGTAAAAATAGCTCCGCCATCTCCATAACAACCTAAGTTTTTAGATGGAAAAAATGAAGTAGCGCCCACATGACCTATCGTTCCTACTTTTGATTTTATTCCTTTTGTCGAAATATAATCCGCTCCTATAGCCTGAGCATTATCTTCAATAACATATAAATCATGTTCCTTAGCCAAAGCCATAATATCATCCATATTCGCCGCACGACCAAATAAATGTACAGGAACAATTGCTTTTGTTTTAGGTGTAATAGCTGCTTTAATTCTTTCCAAAGAAATATTCATAGAATCCACATCAACATCTACCAAAACAGGAGTTAATTGTAACAAAGCAATTACCTCGACAGTTGCAGCAAAAGTAAAATCGGCAGTAATTACCTCATCTCCTGGCTGTAACCCTAATCCCATCATCGCAATTTGCAATGCATCTGTACCATTAGCGCAAGGAATTACGTGTTTTACTCCTAAATAATCTTCTAAAGATTTTTGAAACTGATGCACCTGAGGTCCATTAATATAAGCAGTATTATCTAAAACTTCCTGAATAGAAGTATTTACTGTAGCAGCAATTTTATCATATTGACTTTTTAAGTCAACCATTTGAATTTTCTTCATTTCAACTTAATTAAATAGTTAGAAAGCTGTAGTATTAACACTTATTGTTTAAACATCAAACTTTCATAAAAGGGAAACAAAAATAGCTATTATTGATTTCAAACCAATGATTTTAAGCCAAAGAAAATGTATTTTAGCCCCAAAAAATATCCGAATGCTTTTTCTATACAATTTCATCATTACAATTGCCGATTTATTCTTAAAAATCGTAGCACTTTTTAGTCCAAAAATGAAACTGTTTGTTTCAGGAAGAAAAACAGTTTTTGATACGCTTTCGCAAAAGATAGACACAAAAGACAAAACCATTTGGTTCCACGCCGCTTCTTTAGGCGAATACGAACAAGGGCTTCCTGTTATTGAAAAAATAAAAGAAAAATATCCTGCACATAAAATTGTACTGACTTTCTTTTCTCCATCAGGTTATGAAGTTAGAAAAAATAACCCGCTAGCAGATATAACGGTTTATTTACCAATGGACACCAAAAAGAATGCACAAAAGTTTCTAAAACTAGTTCATCCTGAAATGGCTTTTTTTATTAAATATGAATATTGGCCGAATTATCTGAACGAATTAAAGAAATCAAATACACCTACATATTTAATCTCAGGTATTTTTAGAGAAAACCAAATGTTTTTTAAATGGTACGGACAATTTTACAGAAATGCATTAAATAGTTTCACTTTCTTTTTTGTCCAAAATGAAAAATCTAAAAAACTGCTACTTGAGTTAAACCATACAAATGTGGCGGTTTCCGGCGATACACGCTTTGACAGAGTGGTTAGCATTTTAGAAAAAGACAACACTTTAGATTTTATTGCTGAGTTTAAAAACAACACGACTACTATAGTAATAGGAAGTTCATGGCCAAAAGACGAAAACCTTTTAGTTAAATACATCAATTCTACTACACAAAAAGTAAAATTCATCATTGCGCCACATAATATAAAGAGCGAGCAAATCCAACAATTAAAAAATAACATAACTAGAAAGACCGTATTATTCTCTGAAAAAGAAAACAAACACTTAGCAGATTTTGATGTATTCATCATTGACACTATCGGGATACTAACAAAAATATACAGCTACGCTGACATTGCTTATGTAGGAGGAGGTTTTGGAAACCCAGGTGTCCACAACCTATTAGAACCAGCTACTTTTGGAGTCCCAATTATCATTGGCCCCAACTATTCTCATTTTGCCGAAGCAATTGAATTGGTAAATCTTGAAGGCTGTATTAGCATTTCAAACAGCGCTGAATTAACCGAAACTTTCAATTATTTGCTTACAAACGAAATTAATCGTAAGAAAAAAGGTAGTATTTGCAAAAACTTTGTAAAAAATAATAAGGGAGCTACAACATTAATTTTAGATAAAATCTAAACAAAAAATAGTTCTATAAGCAGAAGTAAAAAATCAATTCAACATTTTTCAGGCATTTTTTAAAGACTAATATCAGCTATGAAATCGCACTAAAAGAATCGCAAAAATCTTCATGCTTAAAAATTGTATTCTTAAAAAAGATAGTTTCCAATCTCGTAATTTACAAAATATCCCAAAAAAGCAACAAATACAAAACTAAAAAGCTATCAATCAAAGCATTAAAAAAACGCGATACAAAGACTATTTTTAAGTCAAATTAACAAAAGTTGCTTTTAAACAATACTAATTTTTAGATACAAAACTTACATTTTAAGTCGCAAAATATAATCGAATAATATTTTAAAAAAAAAATGAAAAAATATTTTACGTGTCAAAAATTTTATATCTTTGCTCCGAATTAATAATTAACCTTTTATAATAAAGTAAGATGAAAAAAGTATTTTTAAGTTTAGCTGTAGTTGCTGTATTAACTGTTGTATCTTGTAAAAAAGCTGAAGCTCCTGCTTCTGAAGAAGCTGTTGACACTACTGCTGTAGCTGTTGATACTGCTGCTGTTGCTGTTGATACTGCTGCTGTTGCTGTTGATACTGCTGCTGCTGAAGCTACTGAAGCTCCTGCTGCTGAGTAATTTTAAATTACAGTAAAAAAAATAAGCCGTTCACATTGTGACGGCTTTTTTTACGCCTTCTATTTTCTATCCAGCAAGATAAAAAACAAAAAAAATCAATCCTCAAATACAAAATCATTATTAGCAAAATCCAATATCTCTGCTTTAGATCCGTATTTAACAATTTCGTCAATACCTTTTTGAACCATTAGCTCAGTAGAATATTTTCGACTCACAGCTATTACTCTATCCCCCGTAACCACCCTAAAGAAAAACTTTCCTTTTGAGGTCTTAAACTTCACATACGAACAACTTTCAAAAACCGATCGCAAATATTCCGCATCGGCCTCACAATCCATTCGCAATTCATAAGCATTACTCGTAAAAATTGTTTTTCCTTTTCTGGAAACAAATTCAAATTTGTAATCTCCACTAAATCGTTTACTAATCACAAAAGTCCCCATATTATTTTTTACCTCAAATAAAAGAAATTATCATCCAAATACAAACTAGCCCAAAATAAAAAAGCTCCAAACATTATGTTTGAAGCTTTCTTTGTACTCAGAGCGGGACTTGAACCCGCACGAACATTGCTGTTCACTGGATTTTAAGTCCAGCGTGTCTACCAATTTCACCATCCGAGCATGATATGGTTTCGAGCGAAAAACGGGGCTCGAACCCGCGACCTCGACCTTGGCAAGGTCGCGCTCTACCAACTGAGCTATTTTCGCATTATCAATCCTTAAAAAGAACCGCGATACTTGTTCTGTATTGCGGATGCAAATTTAAGACCTTTTTTCGATTACACAAGCGTTTTTATTGAAAAAATAAATATTTTTTTCTAATATTTTGATTTACTTGATTTTAAAATAAAAATTATTTCCTTGTCAACATTCTTTTTATTTCATTGAGTTTCATCAAGGCTTCCACTGGAGTAACCGAATTGATATCGATATTTAAAATCTCTTCTTTTATCTCCTCTAACAGCGGATCATCTAAATTAAAGAAACTCATTTGCATTTCTTCCTTATCTGATTTGATGCCGTTTAAAGCATCACTAGAATGATCTTTTTCTAATTTTTTCAAAATCTTTTGTGCTTTCAAAATCACAATTTGAGGCATTCCTGCCATTTTAGCCACGTGAATACCAAAACTATGTGCACTTCCTCCTTTGACTAATTTTCGAATAAAAAGCACATTATCTTTCAACTCTTTAACAGAAACATTATAATTCTGA
The DNA here is from genome assembly GCF_058309975.1 of Flavobacterium sp. ST-158. Classification (NCBI taxonomy): domain Bacteria; kingdom Pseudomonadati; phylum Bacteroidota; class Flavobacteriia; order Flavobacteriales; family Flavobacteriaceae; genus Flavobacterium; species Flavobacterium sp. ST-158. The sequence continues at coordinate 200,712 of NZ_JBZEEN010000001.1, forward strand.
ATACGTTTCAACGACTCACCCATTTCATTCAACTCGTGATAATGGGTTGCAAATAAGGTTTTAGGTTTTGATGGATGCTCATGCAAAAATTCAGCAATAGCCCATGCAATAGAAATTCCATCATAGGTACTTGTTCCTCTACCAATTTCATCTAAGAGCACCAAACTTCTATCCGAAATATTGTTCAAAATAGAAGCAGTTTCGTTCATCTCGACCATAAAAGTAGATTCTCCCATCGAAATGTTATCACTCGCTCCTACTCTGGTAAATATCTTATCTACAATTCCCATTTTCACACTATCAGCAGGCACAAAACTTCCCATTTGAGCCAAGAGTACAATTAGAGCCGTTTGGCGTAAAATAGCCGACTTACCCGACATATTAGGCCCAGTAATCATAATTAACTGCTGCGTTTCTCTATCCAAAAAAACATCATTTGCAATATAAGGTACCCCTACTGGCAATTGTTTTTCAATAACCGGATGCCTTCCATTTTTAATATCCAACTCGAATGTTTCGTCTAATTCCGGACAAACATATTTGTTTTCAATAGCCAATTGGGTAAAAGAACACAAACAATCCAATTGTGCCACTAAATTAGCATTCAATTGAACTGGTTTAATATAAGTAGCAATCCATGCTACTAATTGCTCAAATAATTCTGATTCAATTTTATGAATTTTTTCTTCAGCACCCAGAATTTTAGCTTCATATTCCTTTAATTCTTCTGTAATATAACGCTCGGCATTTACCAGCGTCTGTTTTCTAATCCATTCGACAGGAACCTTATCTTTATGCGTATTTCTAACTTCTATATAATACCCAAAAACATTATTAAAAGATATTTTCAACGAAGAAATTCCTGTTCTTTCAGATTCTCTTTTTTCAATTCCCTCTAAAAATTCTTTTCCAGAACTAGAAATCGCTCGCAAGTCGTCTAATTCTTCATTAACTCCTTTTGCAATAGCATTCCCTTTATTGATAGCTACAGGAGCATCTTGATTTAAAGTTGTTTTTATTTTTTCTCGCAATAAATCACAACTATGCAGACTATCACCAATGGTTTTTACCGCTTCTTGCGGACTAGCCAAGGCTAATGTTTTTATTGGTATAATTGCATCCAAGGATTCTTTTAAATAAACTACTTCCCGCGGAGAAACCTTTCCGGCTGCAATTTTAGAAATCAAACGCTCTAAATCGGAAATTTGTTTAATCTGGTATTGCATTTTTTGCAAGACCTCCTGATTATCTTTCAAATAAGAAACCACATCATGACGACTTCTTACTTTATTACTATCTTTAAGAGGTAAAGCCAACCAACGCTTTAACAAACGCCCTCCCATTGGTGACAACGTCTTATCTATTACATCCAAAAGTGTAACAGCATTAGGATTATAGCTATGATACAATTCGAGATTTCGAATAGTAAATCGGTCCATCCAAACATAAGCATCCTCAGCAATTCGTTGAATAGCCGTTATATGTTGTACTTTATTATGTTGAGTCTCGGACAAATAATACAAAATAGCACCCGAAGCAATAATTCCTTCTTTTAGCTCTTCTACACCAAAACCTTTTAAAGAAACGGTTTGAAAATGTTTGGTTAAAGTTTCAAATGCATAATCTTCTTTATAAACCCAATCCTCCAAATAAAAACAGTGGTAATCATCGCCAAAATTTTCCTTAAAATCGTTTTTATTGTTTTTTTGAATTAAAACTTCCGATGGGCTAAAATTCTGTAACAACTTATCAATATATTCTCCATTTCCCTGAGCCGTAAGAAACTCACCTGTAGAAACATCTAAGAAAGAAATTCCGATGGATTTATTGGTAAAATAAACCGAAGCTAGAAAATTATTGGTTTTAGATTGCAACACCTCATCATTCATGGAAACACCAGGAGTAACTAATTCGGTCACGCCACGTTTCACAATGGTTTTAGTCATTTTCGGATCTTCCAATTGATCACAAATAGCCACTCGAAGTCCTGCTTTTACTAATTTTGGCAAATAAGTATTTATGGAATGATGCGGAAATCCAGCCAAGGCAGTTTCTGTTTCTGAACCGGCACCACGTTTGGTTAATGTAATTCCCAGTATTTTTGCCGATCGAATAGCATCTTCTCCAAATGTTTCGTAAAAATCTCCTACTCTAAACAACAAACAAGCATCCGGATACTTTCTCTTTATCTCATTATACTGTTTCATTAATGGAGTTTCCTTAACTGTTTTCTCTTTAGATGCCAATTTATTTCGTGTTTTATTTATTAGAAAAATGAGAAAGCGAATTTAAAAATTTTATAATGAATAACCACCACTTCAAAAATTAAAAGCATTTTTAAGTAAATTTTAAACCATTGGCATGATTTTTTCTTTAGATTTGTTGTATAAAACATAAAATTTAAAAAAAATGAAAAAAATAATTTTACTTGCAGCACTTGTTGTTTTTGGAATTACTACTTCTAAAGCTCAGGAAACAACTAAAAAAATCAAAGCAACGGCTACTAAAATGGCAAAAGTAAACGGTGCAGGAATGGTTTTTGAAACTGAAACTATAGACTACGGAACTATTGCTCATAACGCTGATGGAAAACGTGAATTTGTTTTTACTAATAACGGAAACAAACCTCTTATCATTACTAATACTGTAGGTTCATGTGGATGTACAGTACCTTCAACTCCAAAAGAACCAATTGCTCCAGGAGCTAAAGGAGTAATTGGCGTAAAATATGCTACTGACAGAGTGGGTGCTTTTACTAAAACTGTAACTGTAACTTCAAATGCAGAAGGACAAACTACAAAAGTTTTAACTATCAAAGGAACAGTACTTCCTGATGACGAGAAAAAGAGCTAAACTTTAAATCACAAAATACTCAAAAGAGCTTCCTTTCTTAAAATCGGAAGCTTTTTTTATTCGAATAAATTGCATCATAAAAATGAGAAAACTAGAAAACAGCGAATTAGAACGCAAATCTGTTGAAGACTTTAAAAAATCAGATAAAACACCACTTATCTTAGTTTTAGACGATGTGCGTAGTTTGCATAATATTGGTTCTGTTTTTAGAACTGCTGACGCTTTTTTGATTGAAAAAATATATCTATGTGGCATCACCGCCACACCACCTAATAAGGAAATACATAAAACAGCATTAGGTGCTACCGAAACTGTAAGTTGGGAACACAACGAAAATGTATTAAACACCATAAGCACTTTAAAACAAGAAGGTGTTATAACACTAGCCATTGAACAAGTAGAAAGTGCTATTTTTTTGCAAGATTTTAATCCTGAAAAAAATCAAAAATACGCTTTGGTTTTCGGAAATGAAGTGCATGGTGTAGCGCAAGAAGCTGTCGCCTTATGTGATGGCTGTATTGAAATTCCACAATTAGGAACCAAACATTCCTTAAACATTTCCGTTAGTGCCGGAATTGTAGTTTGGGATTTATTTCAAAAAATGAATTGGTCAAAATAACGTCATATTCAAAAAAATAATACTTTTACAATATGACAAACAGGGTATTATATATTGTAACACTAGTATTATTTATCGCAAATCAATCCTATTCTTCTACAAACATAACTATTGATCCTCCAACAATAACAGCCGAAGGCTATGAAACCTATTGCCCGGGAACTTATCAAAAGATTGCCAAAAATGTACTTATTACAAACGACCCATCTGAAACGAGTACTGATGCCGTTTACATTCAAATTTCTTCAGGATATGTTTATGGACAGGATTTATTAATATTGAATGACTTATTTAAAAGTACTCACCCATCAATAACAAGTTCTTTTTCTGCTTCAGAGGGAAAGTTAAAATTATTTAGTTCGACAAATGATTTAATACCTTATTCCGATTTTAAAGAAGCTATTGAAGCAGTAGAATTTTACAATTCATCACCTTCACCTTCAGGCAGCAGAAGTTTTTCTATAACCATAGGCGCAGGACAGCTTAGTTACTTACCTCGAAACGGTCATTATTATGAATATGTAGACAGTTATGGGATTAGCTGGACTGCAGCCAGAGATGCTGCTTCAAACAGACCTCCCTATCACGGCTTACGAGGTTATTTAGCCACCTTAACCGCTTCCGATGAAGCTCAATTAGCAGGCGCACAGGCACCAGGCACAGGATGGATTGGCGGAAGTGATGCCGAAATTGAAGGCACTTGGAAATGGGTTACCGGACCTGAAGGTCTGGAAAACGGAGGAAGTGGTAGGACTTTTTGGATTGGAACCGCAAACGGATCAAAAACAGCTCCTGATTATTATGCGAATTGGAATAATAATGAACCTAATAACAACATACAGTCTTTTAAACCAACTGGCGAGCATTATGCCCATATTACAGCACCCGAAATTGGAAAGCCAGGAGCGTGGAATGATCTTTCTAATGATGGAGATCCTCCAGGCAATTATCATCCAAAGGGCTACATTGTAGAATATGGCGGAATGCCCGGTGATCCTGAATTGCATCTTTCAGCAAGCACAACCCTAAGCATACCTAAAATAACAGATACTACTCCAGCATCAAGATGTGGAAACGGCTCAGTAACACTAAAAGCAACAGCTCTTAATGGAACAGTAAACTGGTACGATACTCCCACAGAAGGAACTCTTCTAGCAACAACTAATAGCTTTACAACTCCAAATTTATCAACAACAACAGACTACTATGCCGAAGCTGATGGTTGCGAATCTACAAGAGTAAAAGTTACAGCCACTATCAATAAAATCCCAACCTTAACCGTCTCTACCACCACAATACCTATATGTGGCTCAGGAAAGACTACTTTAACTGCTACTACTGATGTGGGAAACATCAACTGGTACAACACAGCAAACGGAGGTAGTATTGTTGGTACTGGAGCACAATTTACCACTCCAACAATTACACAAAATACAATCTATTATGCCGAAGCCGTTAACAATGGTTGCAGTACTGGAAACAGAACATCTGTAAATATTGTAGTAAATACGCCTCCCATAGTTATGGATGAAGCCGTTTCTTTTTGCCAAGGAAACAGTATTGAACTAGATGCTGGACTTTCAGGAATGCGTTATTTATGGTCAACAGGAGCTAATTCTCAAAAAATTTCAGTATCTACTGCTGGAACGTACACCGTAGATGTTACTAATTCTGATGATTGCAGCAGCCAAAAAACGATTATTGTTACAGAACATATTCTTCCTGAAATTAATTATGTAGATGTAAACGAAACTACAGTAGTAATTTATCCAAAACAAGAACAATCTTATTTTGAATATTCTATTGATGGAACTAATTTTCAATCTTCTAATGTATTTTTTGACGCCCCAAGTGGATTACAGACTGCATTTGTTAGAGAAATAAATTCTTGCGGAATGGATACTAAAAACTTTATTGTTTTGATTGTTCCAAAATTTTTCACTCCAAACAATGATGGCTATAATGACCGTTGGGAAATTAATGGCTTAATTTATTATCCAAAAGCAAGTGTAACTATTTTTGACCGCTATGGAAAATTAATAAGCATTTTAAATGCACAAAATCTGAGTTGGAATGGAACTTATCACCAAACAATGCTTCCGGCTTCTGATTATTGGTATGTATTAAAAATCGACAAAGACAGTCCTGAAATCAGAGGTCACTTTTCTTTAAAAAGATAAACTAAGCATTGATTTTTTTCTGAATTTCTTCTAAAATAAATAGATAATCCGATTGATTATGAACAAAATCTCTATTGGTAACATCGATAATTAGAATATTCAAATCAGTGTTAAGCTGTAAATAATTCAAATAAGCCGTATTAATTTTTTCTAGATATTCTGCTGAAATTTCCTGTTCATAACTTCGTCCTCTTTTTTTGATATTTGCTAATAATTGCTCTGGATTTTGCAATAAATAAACATACAAATCAGGCTTGGGAATTTCTTTGTAAACAATATCAAAAAGGTTTTTATACAACTGATATTCTTCGTCTACCAAAGTAACTTTGGCAAAAATCAACGATTTAAAAACATGATAATCGGCAACTAAAAAATCATTTTGCAAATCCACTGCCGCCAAATCTCCTGAAATTTGCTCATACCTGTCCACTAAAAAAGACAATTCTAGCGGAAAAGCATAGCGCTCTTGATCCTTGTAAAATTTCTCCAAAAAAGAATTTTCTGCAAAACGTTCCAAAAGGGTTTTAGTATTAAAATCTTGTGCTATTTTAGTGGCTAAAGTGGTTTTTCCTGCACCAATATTCCCTTCAAAAGCTATATAATTCAGATTTTTAAGCAATAGTTGTTGCAGCGGATTTTCGATAGTTGCAACTGCTTCGCAAATACCTTCATCAGGGCAACTTGCCACTAATTCTGTAATGCTTTTATTCAAAATAGGATGCATCCAGTTTATGGTTAAGTCCTGAAAAGGAAGCAACACAAACTTTCGATCTTGCATTAATGGATGTGGTATTTGGAGGGTTTCTGTTTGAATAATCACTTCATCAAAAGCAATTAAATCTATATCAATAATTCGAGATTGATAGCTACTTTCATTTTTTCGAATGCGCCCTAACTTTTGTTCTATTGACAAGGCTTTTACAAGTACTTCGGAAGCAGAAATATGGGTATGTAGCACCAAAGCACAATTATAAAAAGCATCACTATCAAACCCCCAAGCAGCGGTTTCATAGACTTTAGAAACCTCAATAACGGTTCCTATTTCCTGATGTATTAATGCAATACAGTTTTTTATAACTTCAAGTCGGTTGCCTTGATTACTCCCAATGGATAAAACAACCTGGTGCTGTGCTTTCATATTAAGTACAAATTAACTAAAGAATTTTAGAAATAGCAATATATTTGCATAAAGTGTCTGCATCCTAGTTCCAGAAAGAACCTAAATTTGGGATGCTTTTACTCTAGAAAATCAAAGAATACTATTATGAAATTTTTAAGTAATGTGATTGCTACGGTTGTAGGTCTGTTTGTTTTTTTAATGTTATTTTTTTTCGGAATCATTTTTATTGCAGCCATTTTTGGCGGAGAATCTGAAACCGAAAGCCTAAAAAACAATTCGGTTATCGAATTGGATTTGAAAGATGTAAAATATGATTATGCTGGAAAATACAAAGATCCTTGGATGAGTTTTTTCTCTGAAGAAAAAAACGTTGGTCTTTCGGATGTTATCGATGCTATCGATGTGGCATCGATAGACGACAATATCAAAGGGATTTCTATTTTGAACAACGAATCCGAACTAGGAATGGCACAAAGCAAAGACTTGCGAAATGCTCTGGAAAACTTTAAAAAATCAGGAAAATTTGTAATGGCTTATGCCAATAGCTATTCGCAAAAAGAATATTATTTGAATTCCGTAGCCAATAGCATTTATTTAAATCCTGTGGGCGAATTGGATTTTAAAGGACTTTCTTCTGAAATTATGTTCTACAAAGATTTACAGGAAAAAACCGGAGTAAGAATGGAAGTGCTTCGTCACGGAAAATACAAAAGTGCCGTTGAACCATTCTTAGAAAACAAAATGAGCGATGCTAATAGAGAACAAACTACAGCATTATTGCAATCCATCTGGACTTCCGTTTCAGCTGATATCGCTAAGAGCAGAAATATATCTGTTGCTAAATTAAACGAAATTGCCAATGGTTTACTGGCTAGAACTCCTGAAATGGCTAAAAATGAAAAACTAATTGACTATATTGCTTATGAAGATGTCTATCATAATGACATAAAAAAAGCATTAAAAGTCAATCTCAACAAAGACTACAACAAAATATCTATTAGCGATTATACCCACAAAATGCTAACCACATCTGTTCTATCTGAAACCGATGATAAAATAGCTATTATTTATGCACAAGGTGAAATACAAAGTGGCGAAGGAGATGTAAACACTATTGGCGAAGGTTCCATACGCAGATCCTTACAAGAAGCACGAAAAGACAAAAAAGTAAAGGCTATTGTGTTAAGAATAGACAGCCCTGGAGGAAATGCTTTAACTTCTGATTTAATTTGGAGAGAAGTTGGTCTAACTAAGAAAATAAAACCCGTGGTCGTTTCTATGGGTAATTATGCCGCTTCAGGAGGCTATTATATTGCTTGTAATGCCAATACCATTTTTGCTCAAAACAACACTATTACGGGTTCTATTGGAGTTTTTGGTATACTACCCAACTTTAGCCAACTAACAAAAAAAATTGGAATTAATATTGAACAGGTAAAAACCCATAACAATGCGGCTCGTTATAGTCCTTTTGTACCAATGGATGAAAACTTTAAAGCCGTTACACTCGAAGGTATTGAACATATTTATAAAACCTTTGTGAGCCATGTTGCCGAAGGTAGAAAAATGAACTTTGCCGCTGTAGATTCTATAGCACAAGGAAGAGTTTGGTCAGGTGCAGAAGCTTTAAAAATGGGACTTGTAGATAAAATTGGCGGATTAAACGCTGCCATTGTAGAAGCGGCAAGATTATCTAAAACCACCGACTATACAACTCAAAATTTTCCTGAATACGAAAAAGACTTTGACGATGTAATCTCCGGATTGCCATTTGCAAAAAGCAAAGAGAATATCATCAAAGAAGAAATTGGAAATGACAATTACCAACTTTTACAACAAGTCAAAAAATTCCAATCCCGAAAAGGTGTTCAAGCTATGTTGCCATTTGAAATAGCAATTCATTAATACTATCGAGAATTAAATACAAAAAACATTTTCTAAAATCCGTTTAACTAGCTCTTAAACGGATTTTTTTTTACCTAAAAAAACTACTTAAGAAGTTGTAACATATTATGATAATATTATAAAGTTCTTAATAACTATTGCATTATTTTTGTAATAGAATATCTTTATAAAACATTAAATTACATAGCTATGTTCAAAAAAATATTAAAAATTGCAGGGGTTATCATCCTTCTCTTTGTAGCTTCTTTGTTTGCTATTCCTTATTTTTTTAAGGATCAAATCAAAGCTAAAATCATTGATGCCATCAATCAAAAAGTAGATGCTAAAGTAAGTTTTGCTGATGCCGATTTAAGCTTGTTTAAAAGTTTCCCTAACGCAAATGTTACTATAGAAAAACTAGCTATCATAAACAAAGCTCCTTTTGAGGGTGACACACTAGTTTCCTTAGGGGAATTGAATTTAAAGATGTCTATCAAAGAACTTTTTAAAGGCAATAATGAGGCTATGAATATCGATGGAATTAGTTCAAAAAATGGTTTAATCAATATTATTTTCAACAAAGATGGTGTTGGAAATTATGACATTGCGCTAAAAGATGACAAAGACAATGCTGATTATTCTAAAAGCAAACCGTTAGCTCTTAATATCAAAAATTACAAAATAGAAAACTTTCAATTTCGTTATTTTGACGAAAGTTCAAAAATAAAAATGCTTATTGATAGTCTAAACCACGAAGGAACAGGAGATTTTGCTGCTTCCAAATTAGATTTGGATACCAAATCAACTGCAAAAATAAGCCTAGACATGGACAAGGTCAATTATATGAAAAATGTAGCCTTGACACTGGATGCTGTTTTGGGAATAGATTTAGAAAAAAGCAAATATACTTTTAAAGAAAATAAAGCATTAATCAATCAATTGCCATTAGAATTTGATGGTTTTATTCAATTAGTCGATGCGGGTCAAGAATACGATTTGAAATTTAAAACACCTACTTCTTCTTTTAAAAACTTCTTAGGTGTTATTCCTGAGGCTTACGCTACAAGTTTAGACAATGTAAAAACCACAGGTGATTTTACCGTAGTAGGTTTTGCTAAAGGATTGTATTCAGACACTACAGTGCCAAAATTCAATATTGCCATTTCCTCCAACAATGCTTCTTTTCAATATCCTAATTTACCAAAATCAGTTCAAAACATCATAATTGACACTAAAATCATCAACCAAACCGGAGTTCTAAACGATACTTATGTCAACTTAGACAAACTTTCTTTCCGCATTGATCAAGATGTTTTTAATGCCAAAGCCAATATTAAAAACGTTACCGAAAACGCATTGGTAGACGCCATGTTAAAAGGAACCATCAACTTAGGAAATTTATCAAAAGCCTACCCCATCAAATTAGACAAACCACTAAGCGGAATTTTAAAAGCTGATGTTACTACCAAATTTGATATGCAATCCGTAGAAAAAAGCCAATACCAAAATATCAATAATGCAGGTACCATGAGCTTGTCAGGCTTTAAATACACGGACGAAAACGGCAAATCTATGAACATCAGCAATGCAGTAATTGCATTTAACCCTTCTAAAGTAAACCTAAAACAATTTAATGCAGCAACAGGAAAAAGCGACTTGAGTGTTACCGGAGTTTTAGAAAATTTCTATGGATATATCTTTAAAAATCAAAACTTGCAAGGGAATTTTAACCTAACATCAAATCAAATTGCTGTTGATGATTTCATGACAACTGAAAATAAAGACGCTTCTAAAACGGAAACTAAGAAAACAGAAGCTATGAAAATCCCTGCATTCTTGGATTGTACACTTACCGCCAAAGCCAATACTGTTTTATATGACAATTTAACCTTGAAAAATGTTTCGGGAAAACTAATTGTTAAAGACGAAAAACTTACTATGGAAAACATTAAAACTTCCATATTTGGTGGAGCAATCGGATTAAACGGGGCTGTTTCTACCAAAGAAAAAACGCCAACTTTCAATATGGATTTGAGTTTAAATCAAGTAGATATTGCACAGTCGTTTACACAATTAGACATGCTAAAAAAATTAGCTCCTATTGCAGGAATTGTTAACGGAAAAATCAACTCTAGCATCAAATTGAATGGAAATCTAGATGCAAACGAACTGACTCCCGATTTAAAAACCATTACAGGAGATTTATTAGGACAATTTCTTTCCACTACGATTAATTCCAGTAATTCAACTTTATTGACTGCATTAACTTCAAATATTAAATTTTTAGATTTAAATAAAATTAATTTGAATGATTTAAAAGCCGCTATTTCTTTTAAAGATGGAAAAGTAAACATAAAACCTTTTGACATTAAATACCAAGATATAAAAGCCACCATTGGTGGAACACACAGTTTTGACCAAATAATGAACTACAACATCAAATTTGATGTTCCTGCCAAATATCTTGGAACAGAAGCCAATGCTTTAATTTCAAAATTATCCCCTGCCGATGCTCAAAAATTTGAAAGCATTCCTATCAATGCGATTTTAACGGGTAGTTTTTCTAAACCTAAAATCACAACCGATTTAAAAACGGCAGCAACTAACTTGACTAATCAATTGGTTCAACAACAAAAAGAAAAATTAGTAAGCAAAGGAACATCTGCATTAACTGACATTATTAACAAAAATAAAAAAGCAGGAGACACTACTAAAACTGTAGTTCCAACTACTAAAGCCGAAGCACAAGAAAAAGCCAAGGAAGAAGTAAAAACAAAAGCTACCAATTTATTAAACAATCTCTTCAATAAAAAGAAAAAAGTAGCCGATACTACTGCAACGAAGTAATAATTTATCTTTTAAAAAAAAGGATGGTTTTTCAATTGAAAAACCATCCTTTTTTAACTTTTGACACTATATAACTAAACAGAAACACTCACCACATAACCTTCCGAACCACGAACATTAAAAACAGTTCCGTCTTCAAATAGTAAATACTGCCCTTTTATTCCCGTCAACTTTCCTTGAAAACTTGGTGTTTTATCTAAATTTAAACTTTTTACTTTTGTAGGATACTGTAAAACAGGATAATCCATTTGGTACAAATCATTTTTATCCAAAATAAAATAATCCCGTACTTCATCAGGAATTAAATTTTCCAATTTTAATCGTTCGGCAACTAAATCAACCGCTTCAACATCATTAGTCAACATTTTACGCCAATTGGTTTTATCTGCATAATGATCTTTTAGAGCTACCTCAGTAATACCCGCTAAATACCTATTGGGAACTTCTACAATTGCAATGGCTTCATTAGCTCCTTGATCAATCCATCGTGTTGGGACTTGCGTTTTACGAGTCACTCCTACTTTTATTTCACTGGACAAAGCCAAATACACAATATGAGGTTGCAATTGTACTTTTTCTTCATAAGCTAAATCTCTATCAGCAATTCCTAAATGTGCCGTACTCAATTCAGGTTTCATAATCCAATCGCCCACAGCAGCACTGGAATAAAAACAATCATAGCAAAAGCCTTGACGGTATATTTTTTTCTTTTTACCACAATTCAAACATTGGAAACCTACAAAATTAATTTCGATATTCTTATCTAAAAGTTGGTTTACGTTCAAAAAACTATTTTCAAAAACCAAATAATATTGAATCGGATTTCCATATTCAGTTTCCATCTTTGTAAGCACGCCTTCGTATTGCATTAAGTTTGAATTTTAAAAGTTTGATGTTTCGTAAATTTTCCTATTTTTGGTAAAGTTATTACTCCTAAAGTAATTTTCATAACCCTATTTTTTTAAAAATGCCAAAACAGCTCATCAATTCATTTGCCTCTTGGGTTTTAAAACAACGAATCCATCAGATTGAACTGTTCCTGAAATACCCTAATGAGGTTCAGGAAGAACTACTTATGAATTTAATTGGCGCTGCAAAAAATTCGGTTTTAGGTAAAAAATACGATTATGATTCAATAAATTCCTACGCAACTTTTGCAGAAAGAATTCCAATTTCTACTTACGAAGATTTACAGCCTTTAATTGAAAGAACGCGTCAAGGAGAGCAAAATGTTTTTTGGGAATCATCTATCAAATGGTTTGCCAAATCCAGCGGAACTACCAATGCTAAGAGCAAATTTATTCCTGTAAGTTATGAGGCACTGGAAGATTGTCATTACAAAGGCAGTAAAGATTTGTTGTGTTTGTATTTGAGTAACAATGAAAATTCAGAGCTTTTTACAGGCAAAAGCTTACGCCTAGGTGGAAGCTCTCAAATTTATGAAGACAACAATAGTTTCTTTGGTGATTTATCGGCTATATTAATTGAAAACATGCCGATTTGGGCTGAATTTAGTAGTACACCAAGCAATAGAACTTCGTTAATGAGCGAATGGGAATCTAAAATGGCTGCCATTATTAACGAAACCAAAAGAGAAAATGTCACCAGTTTTGCTGGCGTTCCTTCCTGGATGTTAGTTTTAATGAACAAAATGCTGGAAGAAACAGGAAGAGGTAATTTATTAGAAATCTGGCCTAACCTGGAAGTGTATTTCCACGGAGGCGTAAGTTTTAATCCATACCGCGAACAATACCAAAATTTACTTCCTAAAAAAGAATTTAAATATTACGAAATATACAACGCTTCAGAAGGCTTTTTTGCCATTCAGGATTTGAATCATTCTTCTGACTTATTGTTGATGTTGGATTATGGAATCTTTTACGAATTTATCCCAATGGATACTTTTGGGACTCCAAACCAAAAAGCAATCCGTTTAGCCGATGTGGAATTAAACAAAAACTATGCAGTTGTTATTACTACTAATTCGGGATTATTCCGTTATTTGGTCGGAGACACGGTACGTTTTACTTCTTTAAGTCCGTTTCGAATTCGAGTTACCGGAAGAACCAAACACCATATTAATGTTTTTGGCGAAGAATTAATGGTTGAAAACACAGATCAAGCCCTCGCTAAAGCTTGTAGTCTTACTCAAGCTGAAATGATCGATTATACCGTAGCTCCTATTTTTATGAACGGCAAAGAAAAAGGCGCACACGAATGGATGATTGAATTCAAGAAAAAACCAACAAATATGGTTCTCTTTCAAAAAGCTTTAGACGAAACCTTGCAGTCTTTAAACTCTGACTACGAAGCCAAACGTTACAACAACATGACATTAAATCCTTTGGTCATCAATGTGGCCAGAGAAAATTTATTTTATGATTGGCTAAAAGACAATAACAAACTAGGTGGGCAACATAAAATACCTAGATTATCCAATCAAAGAGACTATTTAGAACAGCTGAAAAGCATGCAATTTTCTGTAATTGTATAGAACGACTTATCTTTTTTTGGAAACAACCCATAAAAAAACCTTAGTTCAGAATCAGAACTAAGGTTTTTAAAATATTATTTTTTAGGCTTTTATATTTCGTCCATCATGTCAATATGGCGATCATGGTAGCCTAATAAATATAAAACTCCATCAAGACCCAAACTCGAAATAGAAGTAGCAGCGCTTTCTTTTACCGTAGGTTTAGCATGAAAAGCAATTCCTAATCCTGCTAAATTAATCATTGGTAAATCATTTGCTCCATCGCCCACAGCAATCGTTTGATTGATATGAATGCCTTCTTTCTCAGCAATAGCTTTCAAATACTCGGCTTTCTTTTGTCCGTCAACAATTTCACCTAAATAGTTCCCTGTTAACTTACCGTCTTTAATTTCCAATTGATTCGCATACACATAATCAATTCCTAATTCTTTTTGCAAATAGTTTCCAAAATAAGTAAAACCTCCTGAAAGAATAGCCGTTTTATAGCCGTAATATTTCAAGGCTTTCATCAAGCGGTGTGCTCCTTTAGTAATTGGTAAATTGATAGCTACATTATGCAATACGTCTTCGCTCAATCCTTCTAGCAAAGCCATGCGTTTTTTGAAGCTTTCGCTAAAATCAATCTCACCATTCATTGCTGATTCCGTAATTGCTCTTACTTCTTCTCCTACTCCAGCCAATTCAGCCAATTCATCAATGACTTCAGTTTGGATTAAAGTAGAATCCATATCAAAACACACCAAACGGCGGTTTCTTCTGTAAATATTATCTTCTTGGAAAGAAATATCAACGTCTAAAGTTCTAGAGATTTCCATAAAACTAGCCGTCATGACAGACTTATCCACAATTTCTCCCGAAACAGATAATTGCACACAAGAACGAGGATATACTTCCGTTTCTACAATAGAAGTTCTTCCTGTCAATCTTTTGATAGAATCAATATTCAAATTTTGGTCGGACATTATTTTAGTTACTGCAGCCAATTGCGACGCAGCTAATGTTTCGCCTAAAATATTAATGATATAACGTTGTTTCGACTGTGCTTTTACCCAACTTTCGTAATCAGCAATGGTAATAGGAATAAACTTTACTTTAATTCCTAATTCATAAGCTTTAAACAACAGGTCTTTCAAAACTGGTGCCGAAGAAGAACCCGCTTCAATTTCGAACAAAATCCCTAACGAAAGTGTATCGTGAATATCAGCTTGACCAATGTCTAAAACAATGGCATTATAGGTCGCCAACACTGATGTTAATCCAGCAGTTACCCCTGGTTTATCCTGACCAGAAACTTTTAATAAAATAATCTCTTTATCCTCAATTGCCATTTTTAATCTATATTGATTTTAGAAGCGACAAAAATCGACAATATATTGCTTATAAAAAAACAGATTTTGTGTTTTTTACATAGAGATGATTTTAAATAAATTAAAGGCACAAAAAAACCTGCTTAAACTAATAAACAGGTTTTTACATTTTTAAAGAATTTCGAGTCTTTAAGATGCAATTTCCAAACGCTTCAATAAATTTTTATTCAAGGTTTCCTTAGCGTAATCTACATCAATTTCTAATATTTTATCATCAGAACTTGGCAATTCGTACATGGCATCGGTTAAAATAGCTTCACAAAGCGAACGTAGTCCACGAGCTCCTAATTTATATTCTAATGCTTTATCTACAATAAAATCCAAAGCCTCGTCGGTAATCGTAAATTCTACATCGTCCATTAAAAACAACTTTTCATACTGTTTAATTAAAGCATTCTTAGGCTGTGTTAAAATAGAACGTAAAGTGGCTCTGTCCAAGGGATCCATGTGAGTCAATACTGGTAAACGACCAATAATCTCCGGAATCAATCCGAAATCTTTAATGTCTTTTGGAATGATGTATTGCAATAAGTTTTCCTTGTCAATATTATCCTCATTTTTAGAAGTTGAATACCCAACTGCTTGACGATTCAATCGTTTTGAAATAATACGCTCTACTCCATCAAAAGCACCTCCTGCAATAAACAGAATGTTTTGTGTATTGACTTCTACAAATTTTTGGTCCGGATGCTTACGTCCTCCTTTTGGTGGTACGTTAACTACAGTTCCTTCCAATAATTTCAATAAGGCCTGTTGCACTCCTTCACCCGAAACATCACGAGTTATAGATGGATTATCACTTTTACGAGCAATTTTATCTATTTCGTCAATAAATACAATTCCGCGTTCTGCTTTGGCAACATCATAATCTGCAGCTTGTAAAAGACGCGTTAAAATAGTCTCCACATCTTCTCCAACATAACCTGCTTCAGTTAAAACTGTAGCATCTACGATAGCCAAAGGAACGTCTAACATTTTAGCTATCGTTTTAGCGACCAATGTTTTCCCTGTTCCTGTTTGTCCGACCATGATGATGTTGGATTTTTCAATCTCCACCTCATCATCTAATTGTTGTTGCATCAAACGTTTGTAGTGATTGTAAACCGCTACCGACATTACTTTTTTAGTTTGGTCCTGTCCTATAACATATTGATCTAAGAAAGCTCTAATTTCTTTTGGCTTTTGCAAAATCAAATCACCAACTAATTTTGAACTTCCACTAGATTTTAATTCTTCTAGTACAATTCCGTGAGCTTGTTCGATACATCTGTCGCAAATGTGCGCATTAATTCCAGCAATCAATAAATTGGTTTCTGGTTTTTTCCTTCCACAAAACGAACACTCTAATACTTCTTTTGCCATCTTTTCTAGTTAGCAGTATCAGTGAACAGTGGTCTGACTGAATACTAACCACTGAATACTGAATACTTATTTTTCTCTTATTAAAACTTCATCAATCATTCCATACTGTTTTGCTTCTTCAGCAATCATCCAGTAATCACGTTCACTATCGGCATAAACTTTATCAAATTCCTGTCCTGAATGATGAGAAATGATTCGGTATAGCTCATCTTTCAATTTCAACATTTCACGTAAGTTGATTTCCATATCTGAAGCAACACCTTGAGCTCCTCCTGATGGCTGGTGAATCATTACTCTTGAATGTGGCAAAGCCGAACGTTTTCCTGCTGCACCTGCACACAATAATACAGCTCCCATAGAAGCGGCCATTCCAGTACAAATTGTAGCAACATCAGGTTTAATGTACTGCATGGTATCATAAATCCCTAATCCTGCGTAAACGCTTCCACCTGGAGAATTCAGGTAAATTTGAATATCCTTAGAAGCATCTGCACTTTCTAAGAAAAGCAATTGGGCCTGAACGATATTTGCAATTTGGTCGTCAATTCCTGTTCCTAAGAAAATGATTCTATCCATCATCAAACGAGAGAAAACATCTAATTGCGAAATATTTAATTGACGCTCTTCAATGATATAAGGCGTCATATTGGTTGGTGTCATGGCACTTACGATTTTATCGTAATACATGGCGTTTACTCCTTGGTGTTTTGTAGCAAACTTTTTAAATTCTTTACCGTAGTTCATATTTTCTTTAAGTTATGAGTTATACCTAATTTACTGTATTTATCAAAGGTTATACCTCTTTGTAAACAATGCCATTCTGTCTTGTTCCAGACCTAAAACATTTAAAAACAAAGAGCGTCAAAAGAAACTTCTGACGCTCAAATATAAGTATTTTTTTAACTATTGGCTAATACCCACAGCTATTCCAGAAATTATTTATTCACCGTAAGAAGCTGCGATAAATTCTTCGTAAGTTACTTCTTTAGTTGTTGGATTTGCTTTTTCTTTGAACAACTCCAATAATTTTTCAGCAACTACTTGATCAGAAAGTCTTTTTACTTCATCTTGGTTAGACAAAACTCTAGCTACAATTCCTTGAACTTCTTCGTCAGTAGGATTTGTTTGTCCGAATTGTGCCATTTGAACTCTGATGTTTTTAGCAGTAAATTCTTTTAAGTCTTCAAAAGTGATTTTGATATCATTTTGAGCTAATGCTTTTCCTTCAATTAATTGGAAACGCAATCCTTTTTCAGAACGCGCATATTCAACCTCAGCTTCTTCCGGAGTTAATTTTTTCTCACCCACAGTTTGCAACCATTTTTTAAGGAATTCTGATGGTAAATCGAATTTTGTATTTTCGATTAAGAACTCAGTAACATCTCCTAATAATTTTTGGTCAGCTTGTTGAGCAAATTGAGACTCAGCATCTTCTTTAATTTTTCCTTTTAATTCTTCTAAAGAAGCTACGTTTCCTTCACCAAATAATTTATCAAATAATTCTTGGTTTAATTCAGCTGGCTCAGAAACAGTGATTGCTTCGATTGTAAAATCTACGTCCACTGCTAAAGTATGTACTACATCGTGACCTACTTTTAAGTAATCCATTAATTGATGATCGTCTTCAAATAAACCTTGAGTGTTTACAGTAACCACATCACCTACTTTTTTACCGATAAATTTATCAGCAGTAGCTTTATCTTTAAAAACATCTAAAGTAATGGTAGTTGTATTACCAATTCCTTGAGCTTCATTTGTAAAAATTCCTTTGATATCAGATGTTGCTTCAACAGTTTCTTGAGGAATTGCTGTTCCAAATTGTTTTTGGATACGAGCCACTTGACCGTCGATTAATTTATCATCAGCAGTAACTACATATTTCACGATATCGTTTTTAGCATCTAAATCCAATTCGAAGCTTGGTACTAAACCAATTTCGAATTCAAAAGTCAATTCTTCAGCATTCCAATCTAATTCTTCGTTTACTTTAGGAAGTGGAGTTCCAAGTAGATTTAATCTTTCTGATTGAATGTAACGCTCTAAAGCCAAGTCAACTACTTTCTTAACCTCTTCTTGCTTGATTCCTTTTCCGTATTGTTTTTCAACTAAGTCTTTAGGCACAGCCCCTTTTCTAAATCCTTTAACTTGTGCTAAAGGCATTTTTTCGTTGATTCTTTTGGCTACTTGTCCTTTGTAATCCATGTGCACCACAGTCATTACAATGGTTTCAGTTACAGCATCAATTGCTACTCTTTTAATATCCATCTTCTTCTTTAATTTACATAATAAAATTGGCTGGCAAAATTATAAAATTTTCACCAGTCAACCAAGCTTTTTTTCCTTAAGCTTCGGGATTGAATTTCAAGGAGTTCAAGTTGCTGAAAGTAAAGATTAGTATTGCTATTCTACATTGATAAATACAATTAAAAAAAACGACTAGCCAATTCCAACTTTAATGTTCAAAAAAATACTAGAATTCCAATCAGCTCGTTTGTATATAAAAAAACGAGCTGATTTTTTATTTAAAAATTTAATTCAAAATTAATTTTGGATGCTAAATCTTAAATACTATTTTTATGAGATAAAATGCTGTATCAGCCCTTATTTTATAATAACCCCCTATTATACTAAACTGTTACAAAATGAAAAAGCCTTTCATCCCTCAGAACGAACTAGATAGATTAACAGAATTAGATACTTATAAAATAATAGGCGAGTTAGAAACTGAAGATTACGACTTCTTAACTCAAATGGCCGCCCAAATTTGTGATACTCAAATTTCATTAATCAGTTTAGTAACCAATGAAAAACAGTGGTTTTTATCACATCACGGTTTAAAAGAACGCGAAACACCAAAAGAATTGGCTTTTTGTGCTCATGCGATTAATACACCCGAAGATATTTTTATCATTGAAGACGCTACTCAAGATGAGCGTTTTTACGATAATCCATTAGTCATTGGTTACCCAAAAGTAATATTTTATGCAGGAATGCCATTAGTAACTGAAAATGGCTTTCCCTTAGGAACAATTTGCGTTATTGACAATCATCCTAAAAAACTTTCTGCAAAACAAATTGACTCTTTAAAGCTTCTATCCAAACAAGTAATTAAACTGTTAGAACTTCGTAAAAAAACATTTGAATTAAAAGAGCAAAATAAGGAATTAGAAAAAACCTCTATTTTATTCAATGAAAGCCAACGAATCAATAAAATTGGAGCTTGGGAATTTGACTTATCCACTGGCATTGCTTTTTGGACAGACGAAGTCTATCAAATTCATGAAGTAGCCAATGATCTCATTTTTGACAAAACCAAAGCAATTGAATTTTACCATCCTGACGACAGACATATTATTATAAATGCGCTAGAAAGTACTATTAATACAGGAGAACCTTTTGATGTTCAATGCCGTTTTATTACTGCAAAAAACAACTTCAAGTGGGTACGTTCATCAGGAAAAGCATGGAAAAAAAATGGAGAAATCACCAAAATTTTTGGAACTTTTCAAGACATAACAAAGCTTAAAGAATCGGAACAAAAATTTCAAGGAATTTTTAACTCTACATTTTCATTTATTGGACTACTGGATACCAATGGAATTTTAACTGAAGCTAACGAAACAGCCATTAAAACAGCTGGTATTAAGCAGGAAGATGTAATAGGTAAACCTTTTTGGGATTGCTACTGGTGGCAAATTTCAAAAGAAACCCAAAAAGAATTAAAAGAAAATTTCTACAAAGTATTAAAAGGAGAAGAAATCTCATACGAGGTAGTTATATGGGTTGCTAATCAAAATCCGGTAACCATACTCTTTAGTATGCGTCCTGTATTTGACCAAAATAACAATGTCGTTTATATTGTTCCAGAGGGAAGACCAATACAAGAAATTGTAGATGATCGATTTCGCTACAAAGCAGTACTTGAGGGTACTAATGTAGGTACTTGGGAATGGAATGTTCAAACCGGAGAAACCGTATTTAATAAGCGCTGGGCTGAAATCATTGGCTATACCTTAGACGAATTAGAACCTATTAGTATTGACACTTGGACTAAACTGGCACATCCTGATGACTTAGATGAGTCTGGAAGAAGATTAAATCTATGCTTTGAAAGAAAAGCTGAATTCTATGAATTAGAAGCTCGCATGAAACATAAAAATGGTTCATGGGTTTGGGTTCATGACAGAGGAAAGATATTTAGTTGGACCGATGACGGAAAACCTTTGATGATGTATGGTACACACAAAGACATCACTGAAAGGAAAACCAAAGAAGAACAATTGCGAATTAATGAAGAAGCTTTTAGAGCTAATTTTGAACAGGCAGCCATTGGTATGGCTTTGCTTAATGAAAAAGGGCAATGGTTAAAAGTTAACAAAAGAATATGTAAAATATTAGGTTACACCGAAGATGAATTACTAAAACTCACTTTCCAAGACATTACCTATCCTACTGATTTAGAAGCCGATTTAATTCTCCTTGAAGAATTAATTGAAGGAAAACGCGATGGTTACACCATGGAAAAACGCTATTTCCATAAAAACGGAGAAATCATATATGTAATTCTAGGTGTATCAATGGTAAGGGACGAAAACGGAAAAACTCTTTACTTTATTTCTCAAATTGTAGACATTACTGCTCAAAAAACGTTTGAAATTGAACTAGCAAATACTATAGCTTATAACCAAGCTATCTTAGATGCTAGTACTCAAGTAGCTATTATTGGAACAGACACCAAAGGAATTATTACCACTTTTAACGAAGGTGCAGAACTACTTTTAGGTTATGATGCTGAAGAATTAATCAACAAAGAAACCCCACAATTAATACATATTCGCGAAGAAGTCGAATTAGTTGCTCAAAAACATTTTGAAAAAACAGCTGAAAAAATTGATGGTTTTGATGTTTTTGTTCATAATGCTAAAAAAGGAAAAGCAGAAACCAAAGAATGGACTTACAAAAGAAAAGATGGTAGCACATTTCCTGTTTTGCTTTCCGTAACCGCCATTAAGAAAAAAGACACTATAACTGGTTTTCTTGGTATAGCCACTGATATTACCCAAATGAAACAAGTAGAACAAGAAACGCTTGCTCTACTTCAAATTGCCGAATCACAGAACGAAAGATTAAAGAACTTTGCTTACATCGTTTCGCATAATTTGCGTTCCCATTCTGGAGGTATCAGCACATTAATAGAATTAATAGAATCTGATTTTCCAGATTTTAGCCAAACTGATTTTTTTGATTATTTAAAAAAATCATCTACTAACCTTTCTGAGACGATAAAACATTTAACAGAAGTAGTTCAAATTAATTTGTCTACCAAAGAAAAACTGGAAACCATTCGTTTAAAAAATGTAATTGAAAACAACATTAATAGCTTAATAACTCAGGCTAATAGACAAAAGATAAACATTACTAATGAAGTAAACCCAAACACCTCAGTAGAAGCAATTCCTGCTTACTTAGATAGCATTGTCATGAATTTCATCACCAATGCTATTAAATACAGCTCAAAAGAGAGAGAGAGTTTTTTAAAAATACAAACCGAGGAAACCAACAAACATGTCATTCTAAAATTTATAGATAACGGCTTAGGCATTGATTTAAAAAAACATGGAGACAAACTTTTTGGAATGTACAAAACCTTTCATAACCATAATGACTCTAGAGGTATTGGCTTATTCATTACCAAAAACCAAATTGAATCCATGAACGGTAAAATTGAAGTAGAAAGTGAAGTAAATATTGGAACTACTTTTAAAATATATTTAGAACATGAAAAAATTTGATCTCTTATGCATCATAGAAGATGACCCTACACACCTGTTCATTACAAGAAAGATGATTGAAATGTCAGGTATGGTAGAAAATATTATGGTTTATAAAAATGGGAAAGAAGCTTATGATAAGCTGAAAGCTATTTTTCTTTCAAGTGAAATACTACCTGAAATCATATTATTAGACCTAAACATGCCTATTTGGGATGGATGGCAATTTCTAGATGAGTTCACTAAAATACCTATTAAAACGAAAATCATCATCTACATTCTCACTAGTTCCAATAGTGAAGAAGACAAAAAAATGGCAGAAAAATACAACTTAGACGAAAATTATTTAATAAAACCAATTAGCCTAAGCGAAATAAAAACCGTACTAGCTGAGATTGAACGTTAGATAAATAAAAAGAACTCAACCTAACAACAATTGTTAGATTGGGTTCTTTTTTAGTACATTAACAACAGTGCCTATTTTTAAACAGCCTTCTTGTTGAGTTATTACATTTTGCCCAAAAATCACTTTATTTCCTCGCATTTTATATTTAGCCAAAGTGTACAAAGGATCTTTACCAGAGAATTTCCCTTTTTCTGGATCAATGGTCGTGATAATGCAACGCCCACAATTTTTTACGCCATAAAACAATAGCCCTCCAATATTAAATTCCTTCCAAGTTTCTTCTTCATAGGCTTTGCCTCCTGAGAACACAAAATTAGGACGAAAACGCTTCATGGAAATTGGATTTGCTAATCTGGAATTCAAATCATCTAAAGATGACTGGCCAATAATTAAATACGGAAATCCATCTGAAAACGAAGTGATATCATTTGGTGAAACCGCATAATTAGGATCTACTTTCCGTTGACTGTCTTCGGGCATAAAAACCAAACGAACTGTGAAACCTAAAATCGTTGAAAACCAATCCGAAATTTCGCTATCTACCTCAACAGCTGTAACACTATCTTCCCAAACCATAACATCAAAAGGAAGATTATGATTCTTTTGCGAAAGCGAAAAACGTATGCTCCCTTTAGCAACATCTACATGAGAAATTTGCATAAAACCTTCCTCTATTTTAGGATGAAACAAAGCCAATTCGGGACATTCTCTTTGACTTATAAAAACTCCTTTTTCATCTACTAACATCCAACGTCTGTCAAACTCCAAACCTCTTTGGGTGACTTTGGATTCTTGTAAACGAATCCCCGCCAATGATTTTACAGGATAAATCCAAATTTCTGAAAGTTGTAACATCTTACTTAATTTTTATCAAAAATAGAAAAATCAAATCGTTTTACAGTTTCAAAGTTCGCAATCGCAAAGCATTTGTAATTACCGAAACCGAACTAAAACTCATAGCCAAAGCCGCAATCATAGGTGATAATAAAATCCCAAAAAATGGATACAAAACCCCAGCGGCAATAGGTACTCCTAACACATTGTACAAGAAAGCAAAGAATAGATTCTGTTTAATATTTTTCATCACGGCATGACTCAACTGCTTAGCTTTTACAATGCCTTGTAAATCACCTTTAACCAAAGTAATTTTGGCACTTTCAATCGCTACATCAGTTCCTGTTCCCATCGCAATCCCAATATCGGCTTGAGCCAAAGCAGGTGCGTCATTAATCCCATCACCAGCCATGGCTACAATTGCTCCTTTGGCTTGCAAACGCTTAATTTCTGTCAATTTATCCTGAGGCAAACAAGCTGCTTTATAGGAAGTCAAATGCAATGTTTCGGCCACAGCCTTGGCAGTATTCTCATTATCACCTGTCATCATAATCACCTCGACACCTTGTTTTTTTAATTCCTGAATGGCATCAAAACTGCTTTTTTTAATGGCATCCGTAATCGTAATGTATCCCACTGCTTTATCGTTAATGGCAATGTAAGAAACGGTTTTACCCTGTTTTTGTTCGGCAACAACCTCTTTTTCTAAAGCCGAAAAATCTTGAATCTTTTCTTCTTCTAATAATGCTTTGTTTCCAATAACAATTTTGTCTTCACCCATAAAAGCCGTCACTCCTTTCCCAGTAACCGACTCGAATTTTTCAACTTTGGATAAAGTGGCTTTTTTCGCTTTCGCAAAAATGACTACGGCTGTCGCCAAAGGATGTTCGCTATTTTGATTGACCGAAGCAATTTTGCCTAAAACATCATTTTCATCGCCTTCTTTTACCACGATTTTCTCCACCGAAGGTTTCCCCTCAGTGATGGTTCCCGTTTTATCGGTAATCAAAACCGTAATTTTATTCATGTTCTCCAGAGCTTCGGCATTTTTTATCAAAATCCCCGATTGCGCTCCTTTGCCCACACCCACCATTACGGACATAGGCGTAGCCAAGCCCAAAGCACAAGGACAAGCAATAATTAAAACAGCAATTGCATTGATAAAACCATAAACCAATGCTGGTTCTGGTCCCCATTGTGCCCAAACAAAAAAGGTGATTATGGAAACTCCAACTACCATTGGTACAAAATATTTGGCAATGCTATCCGCTAATTTTTGAATAGGCGCTCTGGAACGACTGGCATCATTTACCATTTGTACAATTTGCGAAAGCAAAGTCTCCGAACCTACTTTTTCAGCTTCCATCAAGAAAGATTGGGTTCCGTTTATAGTTCCAGCAATTACCTCATCAGCTATTTTTTTATCAACGGGAATAGGTTCTCCCGAAATCATCGATTCGTCTATAGTAGTCGTTCCTTCTGTTATTTTTCCATCTACTGGAATTTTTTCTCCTGGTTTTACTCGGAGAACATTTCCTTTTACAATATCATGAATGGAAATCACTTTATCCTTTCCATCGGTAACCAATGTTGCTTCGGTAGGTGCTAATTTCATTAATTCTTTAATGGCACCACTGGTTTGGCTGTGCGCTCGAGCTTCTAACAATTGCCCCAATAAAACTAAGGTTAAAATCACCGTAGTGGCTTCAAAATACAAGGCGACATGTCCCGAATGGTTTTTAAATTCATCCGGAAAAAATTCTGGAAAAAACAATCCAAACACACTCAATAAGAATGCCACTCCTGAGCCAATTCCAATGAGCGTAAACATATTGAGATTCCAAGTTATTATCGATTTCCAAGCACGTTGAAAAAATAGCCAAGCGGCATAAAAAACTACTGGCAATGACAAAGCAAATTGTACCCAATTCCAAGTGCCATAATCCAAAACTTTAAGCAAAGGATTATTCGGAATCATATCAGACATGGCTATGATAAAAATAGGAACTGTAAACAACAAGGCTATTTTCATTTTACGCCATAAATCATCATAAACTTTTGATTCTTCGCTAACATCAGGAGTTAGCGGCACCAAATCCATTCCGCAAATAGGACAAGAACCGGGTTCGTCTTTTACCACTTCGGGATGCATGGGACAAGTATATTGTACACGCTGATTAAAAACGGGTTGTTGCACCAAGTCCATTCCGCATACTGGGCAATCACCTGGAGCATCATATTCTTTATCGCCTTCGCAATGCATTGGACAATAATATTTTCCTGCTGTTATGTGATGGTTGCTTTCTTTTTTATGTTCGTGCGTTTCACCAACACTGCAACAAGATTTTTGTGTAACTGTATTGTCATGAGTTGAGCTCATTTGATGTCCATTTTCCATTTCAATGGTATATTTTCCAACCGCTGCTAATGCCTTTTGCATCGTTTCCGTAGGAATATGTTCTTGCATGCTAATAATAGCTTGTGGCGGTGACAAAGTAACCTGAGCATCCAAGCCTTCCACAGTATTCAAGGTTTTCTCGACTTTAGATCGACAACCATCGCAAGACATTCCAGTAATTTTATAAGTATGTTTCATTTTAATTTTATTTAAAAGTACTTCTACAAATTTCCGAATAGCTTCTCTTTAGGCTGTTGCACAATCTTGGAAAAGAATTACATCATTTATAACTCATCTAACTGTATTCTTTTTTTATTCTTCAATTGTTTGAACTGTGTAGGTGTAATTCCTGTAGTCTTTTTAAATTGATTGCTCAAATGTGCCACACTACTGTAGTTCATTTGAAATGCAATTTCGCTCAAACTAAGTTCATTATAAATCAATAATTCTTTTACTTTTTCTATTTTTTGCGCAATAAAATAATGCTCAATGGTAATGCCTTCCGTTTCAGAAAACAAATTACTCAAAGCACTATAATCCTGTTTTAAATCGTCGGCTATATAGGTCGACAAATTGATTTTTAGTTTTTGGCTTTGATGATGCACCAAATCCACAATTAGATTTTTTATACGCTCAATCGTCTTACTAACTTTATCATCTAACAACTCAAAACCCAATTCTTTTAAATTTCTAGCCAATAATTGCTTTTGAGTTTCTTCTAAATCATTAGAAATCTCCACTTCTCCTAACTGCATTGCAACTATAGCAATTTCCATTTTGTCTAGTATCTTTTTCACTGCCATTTCGCAACGGTTACAAACCATATTCTTGATATAGATTTTCATATTAAAACCATTTTGAACTGTTTATAAACAACAAAATCCTAACTTAGGATGAAGCTAGGATTTTGATGAAATTAATTTTCGAGAATATATGAATCGAAAATTGCTTATTTAATTTCTTTAATCATACCGCCACATGTAAGCATTTCCGAACCATAATAGGGATTTTTAATCTCTTTTATTTCGCTTATCCAATAGCCGCTTTTCCCTTCATTATACATTGGGCAATAATCATGATATAATTTTTGGTTTGTACCAAAACTGGCAATTAAATTGGTGATGTCTTTGCTTAAAACTGCAAAGTACATTCTTTGTTGGGCAATTTTTCCATCATTTTTGACAATCAATTCTGCTTGCTTTTTAGCATCATCAGTACTATTCAAATACTTGGTTAGCAATTTAGAATCTATTTTACTCACATTAGTAGCTTCAACTGCCTTAATAAAATCTTTGGCAGCAGCAGTAGCATCTTTAGCATTATCATTAGCTAAAGCATTTTTTATTTTCAAATATCCATTAACAATTGCTTCCGTAGATACCGATTGTTTTACGGCATCGCTAACAGGGGTAAATTCAACAGTGCTTTGATCTGCTTCCGCTTCTACTTTTTCTGGTTCTAATTCCATACCGCATTCTTTACATAGCTCTCCTTCTTTTCCAGTAACTTCAGGATGCATCGGACAGCTGTATTTTACATCGGTTTTTACAATTACTTGTCCTTCTGTTGTTTTTTCTTCTTTGTTTTTTTGGTTACAACCTACTGCAAGCAATGCTAATAAAACAGAAGTCAGTATTATTTTTTTCATTTTTTAAATATTAAAATAGTTAAACTAATTGGTTACATTAAAGAAAGTATACTCTAATTTCAGCAAGATACTATTGACGCTAATACGTTCCATATCCGAATATACTTGGCGTCTATAGCCTAAATCAATTCGAGCCTGACTGTTAACAATAAACTGAATCGAAGGTACAACATCTAGATAAGATTTCCCATTTTGATTTAATCGTTGACCCAAAAACTCTAACATTGCATTAATGTTTGTTTGCTTAAAATTAGTGTATTTTTTAGGATACATCAATTGCCCAATGGAAAAAGTATAATCCATAGCACTATTACTTAAGTCCTCAGGAAAGCCATTTCCTTGATTGTTTAATGCTCTTTCATAACTTACACTTGTGCTTAAGGCTGTTTTGTTAATTAGTTTAGTAGCTACTGCACCTATTTCATAACCTGAATTCATCCCCATCGTTTCGATATCTTCTTGACGAATTTCGGAATTATTGGTACTTATTCTTCCGTAGGCAGCTAATCTAAAATGACTGTGAATGTCGTCAACCGAGAAAAAACGGTATTTAGCGTACAAACTTCCTCCTTCTAAAGACATATCTCCTTCAGTGTCACTCAAAAAAGCCGTAGTATGAATCATCCAGTTCTTGTTAACTCCCCACATTAACTCGGGCATGTTGTGATAATCATACCCCCCCGTTTTTTTGAATACAAAATGACTCATGTCTCGAACTCCAATTGAAGCCGTAGGCATGTTACTAGCGGGTTCCGTCATTACAAATAATTCTTGTGCTTGCATTTGAAATGAAAACAAACAGAGTACAAAGATTACAATTGTTTTCATCTAAATTGTTTTTACTAAATAAGTTCCTTCTGCTGTTCCAAAACTTGAATATTTAGAAAGCTGTTTAGCCGATTGCTTGTATTCTTTTTTGGTTACAAAACCATTATTTAACACTTTTAATCGAAGACTACCATTAGCATTTTTTTCACTTGGCGCTACCAAAACATAAGTTCCTGTTGCATTTTTAAAACTGCTATTGTCTTTTAGTTGGATATTATCGACGTCCATAGTCAGTATCATGGAACCAACAAAAAATCCTGTTTTTTCGATACTGTTTCTTAAAATTTGCGGAGTCATATTGCTGTTTTTTTGCAAATGAACCACAAAAGTATTGGTATTCAAATCAATCATTACTTTTTCAACCTCGGGCATAGCCTTAAGTTGTTTATTAATGGCGTTAGAACACATGGAACAAGTTAGTCCTGTTGCTATAATTTCAACTTTCGAGATTTGGGCAAAAGAAGTCGTCATGACAAATAACATTACTAAGACGATCCATTGTTTTTTTATAATTACGATTTTCATTTCCTATATTTTTTGATAAACTACAGTATCAAACAGAAAAGATTCATGTTCAAAACTGTAGTTTATTACATTACTATTTATTTTTTGCTTGTTCCCAAAGCATTTCTATCATATTGACAACAAGTATGAAGTTTATTATACTGCTCGTCATTAGCCGCAAATTTTTCATTTTCGTAACCTGCATCAGCAATACGTTTTAAAATTTCGTCTGGATTAGTTTTAGAAGAATCATAAGTAAGTTTGGCCATTTTTGAATCTACATCCCAGTTTACAACAGCTACTTTTTTAAGATTTCCTGCTTTTTCAATATTCTTTTTACACATTTCACAGTTTCCTAATATTTTTACGTTAGCCGTTTTTTTGTGTTTTATTTGTGCGTTTAAACCTAGAGTTGATAGCATTACAACAACTGCTATCATTATTCTTTTTAATGATTTCATGATTGTGATTTTTAATTTGTGAAAACGTTAATCAGCAACAAATAGCCTTAAAAACTATTGTTATTCCTTAATTAACCGATAAAATAATTTGATTTTTTTAAGCAAATATGCTTTGAATTTGATACACCAATGGCTATCAAAGAAAGAATTTAGCCTATTTTAGGAATAAGCCATAAACTTGCATATCCAGCTGAAAGTAAAGATATGCTAGGAGAAAAATTTTGTTTTTTTTCTGAAAAACCAAAAGAAGCATTTAGAATTTCATATTGAATTGTTGCAGGAATTCCAATGTTTACTGAAGAAACACTACACATCGTTTGTCCGCATTTTCCAGAACAACCTTTGTCTTTATTTTCTTTTGAATTGGATTTTTTATTGCAACAATCTTTCATTTTTGTTTTTGAAGACATTTCCATTTTACAAGAATGACTCCCTGAACCTGAACCACATGCATAAGTGGCACTAGGCAACAAAAAGAAGCCTAGTAACAAAATAAGTATGAGGTAGATTTTGTTCATTTTTAAATTTTTGAAAAAACAAAATTAATGAATTTTACCTATCTAAAAGTAAATCTCACTTGTATTTATGATTTTTTTATAGATTACACCCCCTATTTATCACCTGTTATTGCAAACACAATTGATTGAGAAAGTGACAATATAATACTAAAAAGCAGCGCCGTAAAAAAAGAATCTACATCAAACCCGCCAACTATATTATCGCACACAATAATGATTAATCCATTGATAACTAATAAGAACAATCCCAGTGTGAAAAAGGTAATGGGTAATGTAAACAAAACCAAAATAGGTTTGACAAAAATATTCAGTAATCCCAATACTATAGCCACAAAAAGAGCTGTTGTAAAACTAGCTACATGTACTCCATGCATAAAATGCGAAATGAGCAGTACTAAAATAGAAGTGGTTAAAATTCTAAAAATTAATTTCATTTAACTTGTATTTATTACATCAAAAATACTACTATTTTAAATCATGAGCATTAGTTTGACCAAAGAAATTATCATGTAACAATTAAAAAGTAATTAGCAGAACTATTTTGAAACTCCTTCAGTTGTCATAATAATACGTTTCATAGTGCCATCAGCATTATATTCTAATTTATCAATACATACCGAACGGCTATAACTAGAGCCATTGGTTTGTATCGCTCCATTATGATAAATAAAATATGATTTGCCTTTAAAATCTAAAATAGCTTGATGATTGGTATTAGAATTTCCCGCAATTTCGTTAAGAATTCCTTTATACTCATAAGAACCTTCTATAGTATCAGCCATAGCATATGCTATTTTTTCAGGAAAACCACTGGCATAACTCAAATAATATTTCCCATCTTTTTTATGTACCCAAGGCGCTTCGGTAAACTGTAATCCTTCAAAATCAATCTTTTTAACTGGGCCGTCAATTTCAATCATATTATCTTTCAGCTTTGCATAATAGCAAACTCCATTCCCCCAAAACAGCCATGCTTGTCCGTCATCATCAATAAAAACAGCAGGGTCAATACAAGTCCAAGAATGCGTGGAAGCAAAACAGTCAGCATTTGTCAAAAGCGGTTTTCCTAAAGCATCTTTATATGGCCCTTGAGGCTTATCAGCAACTGCTACCCCTATTCCAGAACCATTTGTACTGATGTACCAATAATATTTTCCATTTCTCTTAATTGCTTGTCCAGCATAAGCATCATTGGTTTTATCCCATTTAAAATCTTCAATTTTTAATGGAACTGGATACTCTGTCCAGTTTTTCATGTCGGTAGTTGAAAACAGCAACCAATCTTTCAATTTATATCCTTTTTGACCTCCTTCAAAATCGTGTCCGGTAAACAACCACAAGGTATCATTTTCAACAAATGCAGCAGGATCAGCAGTAAACTTGTGCTTGATTATTGGATTTCCTTCTGATTTAAATCGGTACAAACCATCTTTTGAAGTCAATAAACTTTGCGGCACACCACCCCATTTATCTTCTAATCTTTTTGCTTCTTCCTTAGTAATACTTATTACGCTTCCGTGTCTTGGGAAGAAATCTTTAATAAACGATTCTGTTTTGGCTGTAAAATGATACAAATCCTTAGAACGCTGAAATTCATAGCGCCCACTAGAATACAAATCATACATCAAAATATACTCATCACTGTCATTTAATTTAAAAACCGAAGAGCCTTCTACACCTGTTTTTTCATTTGCGTAAGCATCCAGATATTCAAAACTTTCTTTCCAAGGTCCTAGCAGCTTTTTGCTGGTAGCTTGCTTTATTCCGTTTTTAATTTCCTTTCCATTTTCATCCTTAGTATTTCCTTTGTAAAACAAATGATAAACTCCATCTTTATAAATAATATCTCCATCTATAGCACCGTCTTTAGCACTATACAATAATTTAGGTTCTTGTTCAAAAGCAGTAAAATCTTTATTAGCATAAGCACAATAAAAATCCAATTTTAAATTATAATTAAAACGCACCGTGAAATACACCAAATACTTTTTGGTTTTTGCATCGTAAAAAGTTTGTGGCGCCCACACCCATTTGATGTCTTTAAATTTCTTTGGATATAATTTTTCTAAATCAATTACCGATGACTTCCAATCCAATAGATTGTTAGAATGCATCAGCACAATTCCCGGATTGTAATCCCAGCCATTTTTCTTAGTATTCATATCGGTTGCCACCATATAAAAACTATTCCCATCCGCACTTCTAAGGATATGCGGATCTCTTACACCACCCGTTTTAGAAATATCTTTGGATGCCATTATAGGTTCATTATTGTTTAATGCTTTCCAATGTACAGCATCATCACTTACTGCAAAACGCAATTGTTCTTGTTTTTCAGCCGGACCTTTTCCTTCAAAATAAGCAAAAAGATAGCCTTTATAATCTTTTTTTTGCGCACTTAAACCGGAAACACACAATAGGCTGTAAATAAAAACTTTAAATATTGATTTCATCTTTATTATTTTTTTTTTAGAATGATAAATTTGTGTTCCAATGTTTAGCCAGACGCTCTGCTTCCTTTTTAGTCAAATGAATTACAGCACCATGTTTTTGAACCGAAAAATTAGTACGTTTCATAACGCCTTCATCAAAATGCCCAAGATTCGTAAAGCTTTTAAAATCGGTAGTTTCAGCAAATCCAAAATTGTGTGGATTGACGCTAAAAATATCGTACATCAACACCCATTTATTTTCGCCAATACGTTTAAAAACATTAGGCGCTTCACATGATTTTTTCTCAAAATCAATTTGTTCTGGCTGATACACATAACCCGTATTTATTTTATCTGAAAAAGCCATTTTTATTCCGCCCGGATTTTCCTGAGCTACGTACATCATACAAAATCTACCGTCAGGTAATTTTGTAATATCAGCATCTAAAATCTGTTTTGTACTATCTGGATACTCAAAAAGAATTTCAGGAGCTGTTTCAAGAGCCGTAAAGGAATGATTCATATAGGCATAATACAACTTAGTTCCTCCCTTACCTTTTCGCATGGTGAAATAAATCATGATTTTCCCTTTCACTTCATCATAAATCAATTCAGGCGCCCAAACACAGCCTACATTCCATTCCGGATATTCCTTATCAATATCTAAAATAGAATGCGACCAATGAATTAAATCTTTTGATTTCATCAAAACCAAATCTCGATTATTCCCCCAATCGTACTTTTCTCCTGGGCGTTCCCATTCGGTATCGCGATAGCCTTTTTGTTTTCCATAAATATGTAAATCTGTCATGGCGATATAAAAATTGCCATCGTTACCACGCATAATATAAGGATCGCGAATCCCTTTTTGTTCGGCAATAGTGTCTCCAGCAACAACAGCTTTTCCATTATTAACATCCGTAAATGTATAACCGTCTTTACTCAATGCAAAATACAATCCATGTGTATCATCTTTAAAGTAAGTCATTAGATAAGCATCCATTTTGTCTTTTGAAGTACTATCTTTTCTATTTTTCATCGAACTACAGGCTGAAAAAAGAAAAACAGAATTCAAAATCAAAGCAAAAACTGTCGCTATTTTATTTCTTTTGAAAAAGGAACCGAATGTTTTCATTCTAACTGGGTTTAATTTTTTTGGTTAATCTTAGTAAGAGAACAAACATAAGTGTTTTTTATACATTTATCAAAATATAGCCACAAAAAAACAGCAACCTTAAAAAGTTACTGTTTTATATTGTGGACTTAATTGTAATTATTTCAAAAACGAAACCACCATTTGGTAGAACAAAGCTGGATTTTCGGCATGCAACCAATGCCCTGCATTGGGAATCGTTTCTAATTGCATCAATGGAAAATGTTCAGCAATATTTTCAATATCCGAATCTAAAATATAATTTGAACTTCCACCACGAATAAAAAGTGTTGGTTTACTAAAAATCAATTCAGATGGCAATGCCACTCCTATTTCTTCAACTTTCTCATTAAAAACAGCCAAATTAAAACGAAAAGCTAATTGCCCTGGCTCTTGCCAATACAAGTTTTTTAATAAAAACTGTCTGGTTCCAAAATCGGTGATATATTCACTTAAAGTTGCTTCTACATCAGCGCGACTTGGTTTAATAGAAAAATCTACCGCATTTAATCCCGCTAAAATAGTTTGATGATGTGGCGCGTAATATTTTGGTCCAATATCAGCCACAATCAATTTTTCGACCATTTCAGGATACCGAGTAGCAAAAAGCATAGCGATTTTACCTCCCATAGAATGTCCTAGAATATCTATAGATACTAAAGAATGTTCTCGGCAATAGTCGTAAACATCCTGAACCATTAATTCATAACTAAAATCTTCCGATTGAACACTACGGCCGTGATTACGCATATCGAGCATATGAACCTGAAAACCTTCGGCAGCAAATTGTCGTCCTAAAGTTTTCCAGTTGTCAGACATCCCTAGAAATCCATGAATGATTAAAAATGGTTTTCCTTCTCCTTCTATTTTTGAATAAAGCATTACATTTTAGATTTTAGATTGCAGATTTTAGATTGCAGAAAACAGCTGCACGAACAAATCTTAAAAAAATTATATTATTTTAATTTTCGTAAATACATATTAACTACGTTTTCTAATCCAAGATACAAAGCTTCGGCAATTAAGGCATGCCCGATTGAAACCTCTAGTAATCCAGGAATGTTTTGTTTAAAAAATTGGATATTATCTAAACTCAAATCATGTCCTGCATTGATTCCTAAACCCAATTCATTAGCTAAAACAGCAGATTTTACATAAGGATCAATTCCGTTTTCATTTCCTAAACTGTATTGATGCGCAAAAGCTTCAGTATATAACTCAATTCTATCGGTTCCTGTTTTCTTAGCTCCTTCAATCATATCCAGAACAGGATCCACAAAAATAGAAGTTCTGATTCCGTTACGCTGAAATTCCTGAATCATCTCGGTTAAATAAGCCTGGTTTTTTATGGTATCCCAACCAGCCGATGAAGTAATAGCACCAATAGCATCTGGAACTAAAGTCACCTGATCCGGCTTGCATTCTAAAACCAAATCCACAAAGTTATGTTGAGGATTCCCTTCAATATTGTATTCAGTGTAAACAATGGATTTCAAATCACGAGCATCTTGATAACGAATATGGCGTTCGTCAGGACGTGGGTGAATGGTGATTCCTTGTCCACCAAATTTTTGAATATCGGTAGCTACTTTTAATAAATCGGGCACATTTCCACCACGTGCATTACGTAAAGTAGCAATTTTATTGATATTTACACTTAACTTTGTCATTGCAACATTTTTTGATTACGAAAAACTATATTTTGGTTACAAAAATACAAAGTAAAAGCTAGGCGTTTTTGCCTTTTTTTGATTATTTTGCATAAAAATTGAGGACTCACACAAAATGGAAATTATAAACTACATAACCAACGATTTCAAACCTATTGACAGCCAGGAAACTATTGCTGAAGTAAGAGATTTTTTGGGTGATTTCAATTTTTCTCACTTTCCGGTTGTTGAAGAAGGAGTTTATATTGGAAGCATTTCAGCTGAAGATGTAGAAACTTTTAATGAAGAAAAAAAGGTAGCGGATTACAAATACAGTCTGGAAACTTTTTTCATCAGAACCAATGCCCTTTGGCTGGAAGTTTTAGAAGTTTTTGCCAAAAATCATTCGAATTTAATTGCCGTTTTAGACGAAAACAATAAATATGTAGGTTACTACGAAATGGAAGATATTATTAATTTCTTCCACCAAACTCCTTTTATCAAAGATCAAGGGGTTGTTGTAAAAATTAGAAAAGGAATTTTGGATTATTCCATGAGCCAAATTACCCAAATTGTAGAAAGTAATAATGGCAAAATATTAGGCTTATTCATCTCTGAATCGGACATAAGCAGCGTAGAAGTTACTATAAAGATAAGCTCAGGAGCTATCAATGAGATTATTCAAACTTTTAGGAGATACAATTACGAAATCATTTCCGAACATCACGAAGATTCTTATATCACTAATTTAAAAGAGCGTTCAGACTATTTAGACAAATACCTTAACATGTAACCCCAATGAAAATAGCCATTTACGGTCAATATTATCAAAATAGTACAGAACCTATTATAAAAGACATCTTTGTATTTTTTAATAAAAGAAAAATAGAAATCGTCATTGAATCTAATTTCTTAGCCTTAATTCAAGAAAAAAAAATCATCGAAAAGGAATACAAAACCTTTTCATCGCATACCGAATTGGATTCAAGTTTTGATATACTTTTAAGTATTGGTGGTGATGGAACCATTTTAAGAGCAGCTACTTTAGTTCGAGATTCAGGCATTCCTATATTAGGCATCAATGCTGGAAGATTGGGGTTTCTGGCAACAGTTCAAAAAGAAAATATCGATGAATTTTTGCAAATTGTAATTGACAAGAAATATACTTTATCTAAAAGAACACTTTTAAGCTTGACTTCGACTCCAGAAAACGAAGCCCTAAGCGATATTAATTTTGCCATGAACGAAGTTTCAGTAAGCAGAAAGGACACTACATCAATGATTACCATTGAAACTTATCTTAATGGAGAAATTTTAAACTCCTACTGGGCAGACGGATTAATTATTTCAACACCTACCGGATCAACTGGATACTCCTTAAGTTGTGGAGGCCCAATATTGACTCCTGACGTAAAAAGCTTAGTAATTACACCTATTGCACCTCATAACCTTAACGCAAGACCCCTTGTAATCCCTGATGAAACAGAAATCACTTTGAAAGTATCTGGTAGAGAAGAGAATTATCTGGTTTCACTAGATTCCAGAATTACATCCGTGGGCAATGAATCGGTTTTAACAATCAAAAAAACACCTTTTCAAATTAATATGGCCGAAATACCAAACGAAACTTT
The DNA here is from genome assembly GCF_058309975.1 of Flavobacterium sp. ST-158. Taxonomy (NCBI): domain Bacteria; kingdom Pseudomonadati; phylum Bacteroidota; class Flavobacteriia; order Flavobacteriales; family Flavobacteriaceae; genus Flavobacterium; species Flavobacterium sp. ST-158. The sequence continues at coordinate 237,671 of NZ_JBZEEN010000001.1, forward strand.
CTTAAAAACATTAAGAAGCAAATTACTTTGGGGAGAAGACAAAAGAAATTAATCTTTTTTAAACTTCAAAACATACAATACAGCCAAATTTCTCGTTTTAAGTATAATAAAAACGAATTCTTATTAAAACAAATTGATTTTTTTTCAAAAAAAAGTACATTTATTTTAATAGGCATTGATTCGTATTGATAATTATTATATTTGCAAGCAATTTTCTATGAAAATGAAAAATTTTTTAAGCATACTCGTTTACTTATTTCTAGGTCTAAGCGCACAAGCACAAATACACGAAATAGGAGTTTTCCTTGGCGGAAGCAACTACATTGGCGATGTAGGTTCAACAACCTATATTGCTCCAAATGAGCCTGCTTTTGGTATTTTGTACAAATGGAACAAAAGTCCCAGACATGCCTGGAGGATATCCTATATGCAGTCAACTATTAGTGCTAACGACCGTGATTCAGATGAAGCAAGTAGAAGTCTAAGGGGTTATCATTTTGAAAATAGCATAAAAGAACTATCTTTAGGCCTTGAATTCAACTTTTTTGATTTCAATCTTCATACTTTAGACCATAAAATAACGCCTTATGTAACCTCAGGAATTAATTTTTTAAAGTATGATAATTTGTATATTGAAGCTGGAGAAACAAAGGAAAACGAAAGAAAAAGCTCCATTGCAATTCCAATGATTCTAGGAATAAAAACAAATATTTCTAGAAGATTGATTCTTGCAGCTGAAGTAGGGGCCCGCTACACTTTTACCGATAATCTTGACGGAAGTAATCCAAAAGAGGAAAGTTTAAGTGCCTTGCGATTTGGAAATTTAAATAATAATGATTGGTATGTCTTCTCAGGTATAACATTAACCTATACCTTTGGCGAAAAACCTTGCTATTGTGCAGAATAAAAAATGAACGTATTAGATACTATAAATAAACACAATCTCCCTAAACACCTTGCCATCATTATGGACGGTAATGGCAGATGGGCTAAACAACAAGGTCTACTTAGAACAATAGGCCATGAAAACGGTACCAAATCGGTACGAATTGCTATTGAAAATTGTGCTAAATTAGGAATAGAAAACCTAACCCTATATGCCTTTTCAACTGAAAACTGGAACAGACCCAAACTAGAGGTAGAAACCTTAATGAAGTTATTGATAAAGTCTCTGGAAAAAGAATTAGATACTTTACAAAACAACAACATTAAACTCAATGCCATAGGAAATATCGAAATGATGCCCAAATCGGCTCAAAAGAAACTCCTAGAGGTGATGGAACAAACAAAAAATAATACTCGAATGACCCTAACACTTGCCCTCAGTTATGGTTCTAGAGAAGAAATAATTAACGCTGTAAAGAAGATTTCTGATAAAGTTAAAAATAATATAATTTCAATCGACTCTATTGACGATTCAATTATAAATGAGCATCTTTACACGCAAAATTTACCCGATGTAGATTTATTAATCAGAACAAGTGGAGAACACAGAATAAGTAATTTCCTATTATGGCAGATTGCTTATGCTGAATTATTTTTTTCTGAGGTTATGTGGCCTGATTTCAGAGAGGAGCACCTTTATGAGGCGCTTATTAGTTATCAAAAAAGAGAACGTAGATTTGGAAAAACAAGTGAACAAATTAAATAATTTTTTAGTGTTGAATAAAAGTATAAAAGCATTACTTTCCCTAGTATTATTGGGAAGTTTTTCACAAATTAAGGCACAAGACAGAGTACCATTCGACCAGGGTAAAAAATACATTTTAGCTAAGGTAGAATTGACCAATAAAATCAGTTTTAATGATCAAACTGTAGTAACATTTGCTGGTCTACAAAAAGGACAAGAAATCACTGTACCTGGAGAAGAAATTAGTGCTGCCATCAAAAAACTTGGGAAACTAGGTCTTTTTGATGAAATTGCTTTTTACGTAAACCATATTGACAACGATAGCATATATTTAGACTTAGATATTAAAGAACTTCCTAAACTAAACGATGTAAAATTTATAGGAGTTAAAAAGGGTAAAACGGAAACCTTTATTAAAGACAATAGTTTAACTAAGGGAAAAGTAGTCAATGAAAACTTAATTACTACCACTAAAAACTACATTGAGAACAAATACAAAAAAGACGGTTACTTTAATTCTAAGGTAAACATCAATACAGTAAAAGACACCTCAGCAATCAACCAAGTAAATATGGTTGTGAGCTTAGACAAGGGAGATAAAATCAAGATTAGTAAAATTGATTTTGAAGGAAACAGCAAGATTTCCGATAAAAAGTTGCGTAAAGCAATGAAGAATACCAAACAAAGAAATCCTATTCGATTACTAAAAGCTTCAAAGTTTGTAAAAGACAAATACAAAGAAGATTTAGATAAAATTATTGAAAAATACAAAGAAAAAGGGTACCGTGATGCTCGAATTGTTTCAGATACAGTAGCATACAACAAAGAAAAAAACACTTTAGCTATTAAAGTAAATATTGAAGAAGGAAACAAATACTATTTTGGGAACATTAAATTCTTAGGAAACTCTGTATATTCGGATCAAGACTTAAACAGATATTTAGGAATCAAAAAAGGAGAAACCTACAACGGAGTTTTACTTGAAAAAAGAATTGCTGACAAAACGAAACCTGACGGTGAAGACATTACCAATTTATATCAAAATAACGGATATTTATTCTCTAACATTAACGCAGTTGAAGTAAAAACAGCTAACGATACTATTGATTTCGAAATTAGAATTACCGAAGGTCCATTAGCATATTTCAATCACATTACAGTGGTTGGAAATGACAAAACAAATGACCGTGTCATTTATCGCGAATTAAGAACTAAACCAGGAGAAAAATACAGCAAAGAAGAACTGGTAAGAACTGTTCGTGAAATTGGGCAATTGGGTTATTTTGACCCAGAAGCTATTGATCCAAAATTTAAAAACGTTGATGGCGCTGCTGGAACAGTTGATATTGAATACAACCTGGTAGAAAAAGGTTCTAGCCAGATTGAACTACAAGGTGGTTATGGTGGCGGTGGTTTTATTGGAACCTTAGGACTTTCGTTCAATAACTTCTCGGCGAGAAACATCATGAACAAATCGGCATACAAACCACTTCCTATGGGAGATGGTCAAAAAGTTTCTTTACGCTTACAAGGAAGTACTTATTTCCAAACGTATAGCGTTTCCTTCTCTGAACCTTGGTTTGGACAAAAAAAACCTGTACAATTTAGCACCTCGATTTCTTACAGCAAACAATTCTTAAACAACTATATTACTTACAAAGTTGATAAATCAAAAAGCTTTAACATCTTTACAGTATCTGTAGGTTTAGCAAAAAGATTGACTGTACCAGATGACTTTTTTGTATTATCACAATCTATCAGTTATCAAAACTATGACTTGAACAACTATAACACCGGTTTGTTTACTTTTGGGGATGGATCATCAAAAAACTTTGCTTACACCATTGGACTTTCAAGAAGTAACAAAGGAGTGAATCCAATTTTCCCAACCTATGGTTCTGAATTTAGTCTTTCTGCAAAAATTACTCCGCCTTACTCTTTATTTAACAAAATTGATTATGGCGATTTAAAAAACCAAGACGATTACAAAAGAAAAGCTACCGAAACAACAACTGTAAATGGTCTTACAATACCAAAAGGGTCTTTCTTAGACGCTAATGGCAATAAAGTTGATACAGCAGAAGAAGCAGCTGTAGACCAAGGAAAAGTGGATCAAAAAAAGTTCAACTGGTTAGAATATTATAAAATTAAATTCAAAGCCGATTGGTATACAAAAGTTTATGGTAAATTTGTTTTAAGAACATTAACTGAATTTGGATTCTTAGGCGCATACAACCAAGACAGAGGATTGGTACCATTTGAGAGATTTTATGTGGGTGGAGACGGAATGGCAAACTATTCAATGGACGGTAGAGAGACCATACAGTTGAGAGGATATCCTAACAACTCTTTGACACCTATTCAAAATGGTCAACAAATTGGGGCTACGGTATACAATAAATTCTCTATGGAATTGCGTTATCCTATAACATTAAAAGCAGCAGCATCAATTTATGCACTAGCCTTTTTAGAAGCGGGTAACTCTTTTGAAAATTTTAAAGCATACAATCCGTTTGATATCAAACGCTCAGCGGGAGTTGGTTTAAGAGTATTTATGCCAGCATTTGGATTATTAGGAATTGATTTTGGACACGGATTTGATGCCTTACCAGGAACAACAAAACCAAATGGATGGGAAACTCATTTCATAATTGGACAACAATTCTAAAAAAATTGAGTTCTGATTTTCTAAAACTTTAAGTTATGAGAAAACATTTTTTATTTCTATTTTTAGCCGCAATTATCAGCAATAGTTTGCATTCACAAGCTCGAGGAAATCGTGTAGGTTACATTGATATGGAATACATTTTACAAAATGTCGCCAGTTACAATGAATCCAATTCCCTTTTAGAAGAAAAAGCAGAAAAGTGGAAGCAAGAAATAGAAGCAAAAAAATTAGATATTAACAAAGTTAAAGAAGCACTTACTGCCGAAAAACCGCTATTGACAAAATCATTAATCGAAGAAAGAGAAACGGAAATTACCTTTCTGGAAAATGAATTATTAGATTTACAACAAAAGAGATTTGGTCCAAATGGTTTATTAATGAGTCAAAAAGCTTTATTAGTAAAACCAATACAAGATCAGGTTTTTACAGCAGTACAAGACATTGCCGAAGCCAAAAAATACGATTTTATCTTTGACAAATCATCGGATTTAACCATGCTTTTTGCAGATAAAAGATTTGACATCAGCGACCAAGTGTTAAGAGTCATTAATCGTACTGAAAAAAGAGAACAGCTAAGCAAAAAAGAATTAGCTGCAGAGCAAGAAAAAGAAAATAAAGAAGACGCTATTGCTGATAATCCTGAACTTTCCGAAAGACAAAAAGTTTTAGATGAAAGAAAAGCGGCCAGAGAAAAAATAATAGCCGATAGAAAATTAGCTGTAGAACAAAAGAAAAAAGATTACGAAGAACGAAGACAAAGAATATTAGACGAAAGAGCTGCTAAAAAAAATGGCACGGTTTCTGAAACAGTTAAAACAGAGGTTCAAAAAGCTGCCGCAAATGACACTCAAACAGAAACGGAATTGGCTAAACAAAAAGCTGTCGATGCTAAAGCGAAAGCACTTGAAGACAGAAACAAGGCTATTGCAGATCGTAAAAAAGAATTAGAAGAACGAAGACAAAAAATTCTAGATGATAGAGCGGCGGCACAAAAAAAACCAGCAGTTTCTGAAACACCTACTAAAACAGAAGCTCAAAAAGTAGTTACAGATAGTACGCTAACAGAAGCAGAATTAGCCAAACAAAAAGCAGCAGATGCAAAAGCAAAAGCTCTAGAAGACCGTAAAAAAATTATCGAAGACCGTAAAAAAGCATTAGAAGAAAGAAGATTACAAATTATTCAACAAAGAGACTCTATCAAAGCTGCTAGAGAAGAAAAATTAAAACAATAAATTAATTACTTAATATTTTAAAACCAATGAAACAAATTAAAACTTTATTAATTGCCGCTCTATTCGTTTTTGGAGCAAAACAAACCATCAATGCACAAGCAAAGACAGCCCATGTAGATGTAAGTGAAATTATGGCAAAGATGCCAGCTATGCTAGATGCTCAAAACCAATTAGAAAAATTAAGCACTACATACGATGCAGACTACAAAAAGATGGTAGAAGAATACCAAGCAAAATTGAAAAAATATGAAGGAGAATCTGCTACAGTAACTGATGCTGTAAACGGAGAACGTTCTAAAGAAGTTCAAGACATGCAAAAAAGAATTGTTGACTTTAGAGACAATGCTCAAAAAGAATTACAACAAAAAGAATCTGATATCGTAAAACCATTGATGGAAAAAGTAAGAGCTTCAATCCAAAAAGTAGGTAAAGCTAAAGGTTTCCAATACGTATTAGACGGATCTACTCTTTTATTAGCTGATGGACCAAACATTACTGCAGACGTTAAAAAAGACTTAGGATTCTAATATATTCTAAATTCAAAAAAAAACCGCTCTTTTTTCTACACAGAATTGAGCGGTTTTTTTATATCTAATTCTTAGGAAAATTAATCCATAGCTATTAAATTTGTTTCAATGGATAACAATCAACCCATAGGTGTTTTTGACTCAGGAATAGGAGGAACTTCGATTTGGAAAGAGATTCATAATCTTTTACCTAACGAAAAAACCATCTATTTAGCCGATAGTAAAAACGCTCCTTATGGAGAAAAATCCAAAGAAGAAATCATACGCTTAAGCATGAAAAACGTCGATTTTTTGCTTAACATGAAGTGCAAATTGATTGTAGTTGCCTGCAACACCGCAACTACTAATGCCATAAGAGAATTAAGAGCTCATTATGACATTCCGTTTATTGGTATAGAGCCAGCAATAAAACCTGCAGCAATTAACTCTAAAACACAAGTTATAGGTATTCTGGCTACCAAAGGAACTTTGAACAGTGAATTATTTCATAAAACTACCGAAATGTTCTATGAAACTAAAATCATAGAGCAAATAGGCTATGGACTAGTGGAATTAATAGAAAACGGTCAGATTGACTCTCCAGAAATGGATCAACTACTTCGCTCCTATTTGAAACCAATGATCGAAGCAAACATTGATTTTCTTGTACTGGGCTGCAGCCATTATCCTTATCTCATCCCTCAAATAAGAAAAATCATCCCCGATCATATCCAAATAATTGATTCTGGTTTGGCCGTGGCAAGACAAACGCAAAATGTATTAAAAGAAATCGGTTTTAATACGGATAACAACAACAAGCCCATTTTTTATACCAATACCAACCCAAAAGTTCTAGCAAACATTATAGGCTGTAAGTATGCTGTACAAGAAAAATATTTTTAAATTATTCTATTTTTCTTTTTACAAACCAAATTCCATCTAAAGATAAATTAACCGAAATCTTGTGATAATTCTCTTTTATCAACCCATTACTAATCCGCGCTTTTTGACCATAAGAATAAGAAATATTAAGCATTGAAAAGGTGTGTTCAATAGGCAACGAAACACCAAATGAAATTGATTTATTCTCTATTCTTTTATTATCTATTTCCAAAAATCCACTATCATAATTCAACCCAGTAGAAAACTGCATTCTATCAAAATAGTTTCTTAAATTCTTAGCTTTTTTATACGAAAACCCCATTTTAAACTTTTCCTGATTCAGATAATTTCCATACAAATCGGCCTGATTGGTATTTTGCCAAAAAGCCTTTTCGTAATCCATTGTCAGATTTAAATTATTTTTAAATCTTTTGCTAAATCCAACAACAAATTCAAATGGCAAATAATAATCATCAGTATCCGATTTTGCTTGTGACTCCATGGTACTCGTAGCTTCCAAATCAGCATTATAAGTAACAACCGATTGAACCTTGGTAGCATTTACTTTTGAAGGAGATTTTAAATTTGCTGCTATAGTAAAAGTGGAATCAATTTTAAATTGGCCTCCTAAATTCAATCTAGCGCCATTATACGAAGATTCTTTATCTATAGTCGTAACAGAATTTGCAATTAAATATTCTCTAGAGTCTTTCGTACTTCCAAACAAAATAGAAGTAGACAAACCCACTGATAATTTAGTACCAATTAGATGTCCAAATGAAATATCAAAACTATTCAAACCACCAGTTCCCGTAGCACTCAACGTATATTCCTCATTACTATCCTGAATAGGCAATTTATAATTGGATATTTTAAAACCAGCACTAGAATACGGTTTTAATGCAAGACTAAACGCCGACTTAGGACTTATAGGAAAAGCAAAGGCAATATGAGAAAACTGTATATTGTTTCGGCTTTCTTTTCTTGATAAATCCTGATAAGCAGTTTGAATCATATTCCCCCCAACATCAAAAATAAAATGATTTTTATGCATAAAAGCCAACGAAGCAGGATTTAAATTATTAATAAATTGTGTCGATGGTAAAGCAACACCCGAAGAACCAATTCCTGAAATCGAACCAAAATCAACTTCATATAAACTCCCCAATCCATAAATAGAATAAGGAGAACTCGATAAACTTTGGGAATAAGAGCCAAAAGAAACAAGAATTAAAAAAGATATTATTGCGATTGTATTTTTCATCTAATATGAGATATAATATATTTTTAATAAAATTTTATTTCCCGTGTTTTTTTGGTTTCCTAACACCAAACGATTCACCGCTTTAGAAATATTTGGCATTGTGAGTATCAAAGCCAACTTAGTATCTGACTGTTTTATCATTTCATTTTGCATAAATGAACCTAGCGGAATGCTATATCCTATATTTTCATCAAACTCATCGCTTTCCTTATTTAAAACTGCATAAACTGGATAACCTGAGGCCGAATTTAACGTACTTGATATTCGATTTAACTGATCGGCAACATAAACATTTAAGGAATCAGCCAGCGGATAATTTTTAGAATACGTATTATTTACGGGTCTAATAACCAATTGAGCGTCAACAATAGCACCTTTTTCAGTAATGTATTTAAGCTCCTTTATATTAGGAAAATCAATCCTACAAGCCAAACCAGTACCTGATTGAATAAATGATTTATTTTCGGTCAAATTACTAGAAAGTCGACCTGTAGTCCCTGGCAAATCTTTTACAATAGTTCCTATTCTATTTAATGAAATCCTATTGAATTGTTTAGAAGCATCGCTAATAGTAAATTCTTGTAAAAGCGATGTTTCAGAATCTGATACTTTTTTTGAATAATACAATTGCAAAGAACTTGTAGTTTTAAAACCCACCACAGCAGAAGTAGCTTCAGAAGTAGATTGAATCACCAAACCTTTAAAATATTCTATAAATTCATCCTCGGTAGTAATCTCCCGCTTTTTTAATTTTTGAAAAAGAGCATCTCCAAAAACATCATCCATTTTTACAAAAATGGTATCTTGAGAAATAGGTTTCGGTTTAAAAGAAGCGCTACCAATACTTGAATCATCATAACTTAAAGTCGAATTATTATAAAAACTATCATCTTCTGTATTCGGTTTAACTTTTTGCAACAAACGATGAATGCTGATTGACTGCACTTGGGTTGTATCGGCATAATAATATTTATCGGGAATTAAAACCATTCGAATCGAATCAAAAACATAGTTGGCACCTTCTGTATCCGAACTCGTAGTTTGTAATCCATAACTAGTAGAAGTCAACTGAAAATAACTATCCGATTTTACCTTCCCAAAAATTGGATCATTATAGTTTCCTAAAAGTATTCTACTTGTACCGGAAGTAACTAAAGAATCAAAATTAATAGTTGAAACTTCAACTGTAGCAGTATCAATTAATATTACTTTATTATTCACAGCTAAATTATCAGAACCTACTACAAATTCTCCTACATCTACATCAGAATTACACGAAGTAATCATAACCCCAAAAAACAACACTATAAATAATCTATACATAAAATATTTTTGAACAAATATAGCAGAGCCCTATCTACAAAGCCTAACAACATATACAACCAAGCTATTTATGTCTATAAAAAGGACTTTTTAATCTACATTCTCTATTCAATACTTAGAATTTCATTCGACCGAACAAAACAGCATTTTGTCTATGAAAAAAGAGCATTCATATATCTTCTTTTTTTAAAATAGATAATGAATATACTTTTGATGCAATAAAGAAATAAATGAAATTAAAATATTTAACAAGCCTATTTTTTATAATTCCAATTCTTAAAATAGCTGCTCAAAGTGGCTATTCCTTAGAACTGAACATCAATACCATTCCAACCGAAGAAATCACAAAAAATGATACCGGAATTGACTTTTCGTTTTATAAAAATTTGGATTCAAAAAACAAAATAACAAATAGCATGAGTTATACAAACACAGGATTCAATTACAACTTAGCAAATTTTTATACCGAAAACAACAGCAGTACATATAATCAAATCACCAATACTTTTGAACTAAAACATCAATTCAACCAAAAAATAACTTTGGATATCGAGTTTAAAACAATGGCTGGTTTTGAAAACAGCTTAGACTTTTCGGATGTTAGTTTCTTTGGTGGAGTCGGAATTGATTATGCTTTTAACACAAAAAACAGTCTACAACTAGGAGTAAAAAAAATGAATGTTTTTGGAAAAGCTCAAGTCCTTCCTACTATAGCTTTCCATAGTCAGTTGACTACAAAAACCCAAATGGAACTTGGATTTCCTTATTCAAGCATTCAGTATTCTAATAATCGTAGAAATACATTTAGTGTAAACAATGTCTTTGCTGGAGCGTATTACAAGCTTGATCAAACTAAATCGATAAGTCCAAATATAAGTGCTAGGAAAATGAGTTTCGCTCAAATGACAACTTCTACAACCTACGAAAGAAACCTTGATAGTAACTGGTATATGAATTTTCAAGGAGGCTATCAATTCAATAAAAAATACCGTTTGACCGATAACAACGGAACAACACAATTTAATTTCAACGCTAATGACGGATATCTTTTTAGCATTGGCATAAAATACAAACAATAACAAATAAACTAAATTATGACTATTTTAAAAGGAAGAACCCTAATTGCCATACTATTAATGGGATTAGTTTTTGTAAGTTGCAGCAATGATGATGAGGAAGAGTTATTAGGAAACTGGATTAGAAAATCCTCATTTGACGGCCCTGCCAGATCAAGTGCAACAAGTTTCGTAATTGGTTCATATGCTTATGTTGCTACAGGATATACCGGAGACGAATATTTAAAAGACCTATGGGCATATAATTCTGATGGAGATTATTGGGAACAAAAAGCTGATTTTACAGGAACTGCAAGAAGCTCTGCATCTGGATTTGCATTAGATGGAAATGGCTATATAGGTTTAGGATATGATGGAACCAATAAATTAAAAGATTTTTATCAATACAATCCAGATACTAATATATGGACTCAAAAATCAGATTTCATTGGAACAGCCCGTTACTCTGCTGTTGGTTTTCAAGTAGGTGGAAAAGCCTATTTTGGGACTGGATATGATGGCAATTATTTAAAAGATTTTTATCAGTACAATTCTAATGCGGATTCTTGGACACAAGTAAACGGTTTTAGCGGAAATAAAAGACGTAACGCCTCAGTATTTGTAATTGATGACAAAGCTTATTTAGTAGCCGGAACAAACAATGGCGCATATCAAGTTGACTTTTGGATGTTTGATCCAAGTGACGATAGCTGGACCAAAAAACGTGATATTGATCAAGACACGGATGATGATGAATCATACAATGATGATTATGCAATTGTACGTTCTAATGCATCAGCCTTCTCGATGAACGGATTAGGATACTTAGCTTGCGGCGAAAGTTCAAAAACGATTTGGGAATATGATCCCGCTACAGACGTATGGTCTGAAAAAACACCCCTTGAAGGTTCTGGTAGAACTGATGCAATTGGTATAGCAATCAATGAAAGAGGATTTGTATTACTAGGAAGATCAGGCTCTTCTTATTATGATGATGTATGGGAATTTAAACCACAAGAAGAACAAAATGACGATGATAATTAATACACAAACTAAATTCTTCTGGTCAAAGATCCAGAAGAATTTTTTAGTCAATACCCTAAAGTATTTCGTTTTACTAAGCTGCTTATTGATTGTTTTTGCTTGTAGTAAGAAACAAGGATTGACTTTAGAATCTATTAAAACACCAACTGGCTGGGGATATGTTATTAAAAAGAATGATAAAATCATTATAAAACAATCCATTATTCCAGTTATTACAACACAAAAATCTTTCGAAAACGAAAAGGAAGCTTTAAAAGTAGGCTCTTTAGTTTTACAAAAATTGAAAGACAAAACTTCGCCTACAATTACAAAAAAAGATTTAATTTTATTGTCAATAAAAACCTAGATGGACTTAGAGGAAATTACAAATAACAATTCTAACAAAATACTGATACACAGTATCATTTGGTGCTTTTTAATAATTGCCTCCTTATTGCCTTTTTACCAAAACTTTACTAGCATTGATGCCGAATTTTATGTACAATGGTCAAGTGGGATTCTATTATTCTACGCTAATTATTTTTATTTTGTACCCCATTTGCTATTACAAAAAAAATACACTGCTTATTTAGGAATTACATTTACCATAGTTGCTATATTAACTTGTATTAAGGTCTTTTATTTCAGCCCAGATTTCCACAATCTTCCACATGAAAAATTCTTTGATGCTTCTGGAAAAGAAATTATTCCTGATAAAAGATTCCCGAAAAAACCACCACATTTTTTCAAGTTTTTCCCATCTCTTTTTTATTTACTTATTATAACAATTAGCACCGTAATTAAAACTCTTTCAGAGTTTTACATTAACCAACAAAACAAATTAATTTCAGAAACTCGTAAAACCTCTACTGAATTAAATTACCTAAGAAAACAAACCAATCCGCATTTTTTATTCAATGCCCTAAATAGCATCTATTCTTTAGCATATAAAAAATCCGATTTAGTTCCCGATGCCATTGTAACTTTATCAGAAATGATGCGGTACATGCTCTATGAAACAGATAACAAAGCTGTATCTTTAGAAAAAGAAATCAACTACATTAAAAACTATATCGAATTACAAAAATTACGATTAAACAACATTGAAAATATTTTTATTAACATACATGGTGATACCAAAAACAAATCAATTGAACCTTTATTGTTAATTTCCTTTATAGAAAATGCATTTAAATACGGAACAGATTATAAGGGAACTGCTTTTGTAAAAATAAAAATTAGTATAGAGGACAGCATTTTAGATTTTTGGATTGAAAACCGAATAGAAAACCAAATCAAAGACCCGAACAACTCAGGAATAGGATTGAATAATATCAAAAATAGATTGAGTATCTTGTATCCAAATGCACATCAGTTAACCATTGATGAAACAGAAAACAAATATAGTGTTTATTTAAATTTGAAGCTTGAACCATTGGAAAAAGAAACAAAATGAAGTGTGTAATTATAGATGACGAACCTTTAGCGGTTGATTTAATCAAGGAATTTGTTAGCAAAGTAGAAAGTCTTGAGCTCATCAATACTTTTAATAATGCTATTGATGCAATTACTATGATTAACACTACTAATGTGGATTTGATTTTCTTGGATATCGAAATGCCACACTTTTCAGGAATTGACTTTCTAAATGCTATCGACAAAAAACCCTTAATTATTTTCACCACTGCTTATTCTAATTATGCCGTAGAAGGCTTTAATCTAGGAGCAGTTGATTATTTAGTAAAACCAATTCCTTTTCACCGTTTTCTAAAATCGGTTATGAGAGCGCAGCAATTATTCTTGACTCAAAACACAATAACAACTGCTACAACGCCTCAAGTAGTTGCTCCAGAATTAGAACCTGATTTTATGTTTGTACGTTCCGAATATGAGAATGTAAAAATTAATTTTTCGGATATTTTATTTATAGAAGGATTGAAAGATTATGTCAAAATATATACTAATGACAATAAATATACGTTAACGCTAATCAGCTTGATTAAGCTGGAAAACATACTTTCAAATAAAGGATTTGCTCGGATTCATCGTTCCTATATTATCAATATCAAATATGTGAAATCGATTCAAAAAAACAAGGTATTAATTACTGATAAACGCATTCCAATTAGTGAAAGCTACAAAAATTCATTCTTTGAGAAAATCAATTTGTAAACTATTCTTCTTCTTTAAACCAGCTAGAATACATCAAATAATTATCCGCAATACGTTCTATTTCGCCCGCAAAACTAGATTGATTTAGGTCTTTTACCTTTTTAGCAGGAACTCCTGCCCAAATAGAACCTGAAGTAATTATGGTGTTTTGAGTAACTACCGCCCCTGCTGCAACAATTGAATTACTTTCTACGATACAATTATCCATTACAATTGCTCCCATTCCTATCAAAACATTGTCCTGAATCACACAACCGTGAACAATAGCATTATGTCCAATGGAAACATTATTTCCTATAATTGTTGGATATTTTTGATAAGTACAATGAATAACAGCGCCATCTTGAATATTGACTTTGTTGCCAATTTTTATATAATTGACATCTCCTCTAATCACGGCATTAAACCAAACGCTGCAGGATGTTCCAAAACTGACATCGCCAACAATGGTAGCATTTTCTGCCACATAACAATCTTCAGGAATTGCTGGAGATTTTCCGTTAACTGATTTTATCAACATGGAATTTTGAATTAATTAATGGCAGGACAATTACACTCGTATTTTTCTCTTTTACAGAATAAATTAAGCCCTAAAGTTATTTGGTGAAAACCACCTGTAGCATATTTTACTTTTCCACCTATGTTTGAATAAGTATAAGCAAACATTACATTTCCAAAGTTCACCCCAACAATTGGAGTAATGGATTGGTATCTTTGTTTTGAAGTACCATTTCCGTTATTGTACTCGGCACCATCAAAGCTGGTTCTGTAAGATAAACCACCCCATAAGGTACCAAAATCCATATTTTTGTAGGCTTTTAAATTAAAATCGATTGCCTTTTCTGTGGTCAATTCAGTATATTGAAACAAAACGGAAGGCTCCCATAATACTCTGTATTTATCCCCAAAAACATAACCTGCACTTAAGATGTATTTTCTTAAGTTGTCACTTTCAAATTCGGTATAAATATCGCGTCTGGTTTCAATAGCATTCTTAACGGTTCCATGAACATAAAAATCCAAATAATTATAAGACATCCCAAAATCAACATTAAAATAAGAATCTTTTTGAACTATTGTTCCATCAATAATTGGATCAAAATCACCTGATTGTAAAAAAGAAGTTTCATCTAACTGACTCTGAATCAAACCGCCACTAATACCAAAAGACAACTGATTCAAGTCAATTTCATCTCTAGAAAACATCAAATGATAAGCATAAGTAAGCTTAACTCCTTTTTGAGAATGATAACCATTTTTATCGTTAAAAAGGATAATACCGGCACCTGCCTTTTCACCTACTCTACCATTAAAACTCAAGGTTTGCAACGCAGGAGCATCTTCTTGTCCAAACCATTGTTTACGAGCTGTTAATCTAATTTTAGCACAATTAGAAGCACCCGCCATAGACGGATGAAGTAAATAGTAATTATCGGAAAGATAATCTGAATATACGGGAATTCCTTCCTGCGAATAAGAATAGAAGCCGATAAAAAAACAGATTAAAAAGTATTTAATTTTACTATACATTTAAAAAAAATTAATCTAGATGAATTGAAAAAACGACAGAAACTTAGTCCAAAAACTAAAGTTAAGTTAATTTATTCATTAATAATCCAAATATAGTTAATCATAGAAAATAACTTTACTAAATTTGTAAAAATTTACAAAAGTCATGACAAAAATAACCGTTAAAGAAACGCAAAACCCTACTATATTAAAGTTTGAATTTGAGGATTTTATCACTAAAAATGAAAGTTTTGAGTTTAAAAATATCGACGAAGCTAAATCTTCGCCTCTGGCTCAACAATTATTTTACTTACCATTTGTAAAAACCGTTTACATTTCTGGAAACTTTATTGCAGTGGAAAGATTCAGTATTGTAGAATGGGATGATGTCAAAGAGGCTGTCGCTGAACAAATTGAAAACTTTGTAAACAACGGTGGAGCCATCATCAAGCTTGACGAAAACAAAGCTAAAAAACAACCTATTACGGTTTATGGAGAAACAACTCCAAATCCTTCGGCTTTGAAATTTGTGGTAAGCAGAATGCTAACAAAAAATGCTGTGGAATACAAAAATATCGACCAAACAGCTTCTTCACCATTGGCAAAAGAATTATTCAAATTTCCTTATGTAAAAGAAGTTTTTATTGATGAAAACTATATTTCGGTTACCAAATACGATTTGAATAGTTGGGATGAAATTACCTTAGAATTAAGAACTTTTATCAAACAATATATTGAAAACGGAGGAATTGTTCTTGACGACAGCGTAGTAATTGCTGCCGAAAAACAAGAACAAATTAAAACAGAAGAGTTTGACAAACTTGATGTTACTTCACAACAAATCATCAATATCTTAGAAGAATATGTAAAACCAGCAGTTGCTGCCGATGGTGGAAATATTGCTTTTGAATCTTATGATGAAGAGAGCAAAATTGTAAAAGTAATTCTTCAAGGTGCTTGTAGTGGTTGTCCATCTTCTACTTTTACTTTAAAATCAGGAATCGAAAACATGTTGAAAAGCATGCTAAACGACGAAAAAATTCAAGTGGAAGCAATTAACGCTTAAAATCTTGATTGCCATAAAAACAAAAAAGCGTTTCGATTGAAACGCTTTTTTTTATATTTTCAAAAAATGGTACTATTTCTTTGAAGTCGTTACCATAAAATCTTTCAAATAATAAGGTTCAAAATAAGCAACATCTACAAAATCTTTTTTAGTATATTTCTCAAAACTTAGTGCACTCATTTCTTTAGCTGAAGGGAATTTTACCTCTTCTAAAAAAACAAAATTAGCTTTGCTTAATACCGTTTTTGCTTTCTCGGCACAATCGCCAACAAAATAGACTGTTTCTTCAAGTTCCTGAAAAGATTCCTGAGTAATAACTTCGGCCTGAATGGCTCTTTTAAATGCTAATTCAGCAGAAAAAACAGCACTATACACTTCCATTCTTCTTGCGTCTAACATTGGAACAATTAATCCAGATGAAATTTTAACTTGAGCTGCTAATGATTGTAAAGTATCCACCGCAATTAATGGAATCCCTAAAGCATAACACAAACCTTTAGCCGCCGAAACTCCAATCCGAAGACCTGTATAAGAACCCGGTCCCTGACTTACTGCAATAGCAACCAAATCTTGATAGCTAATTCCAGTTTCTTTTATACCTTGCTCTATAAAAACATGCAAACGTTCAGCATGAGAATAACCTTCTTCAGCGATTTCATGACAAACAACAGTTTTACCATTTAGAGCAACTGAAACAGAACAACTTTTAGTAGCCGTTTCTATGTTAAGTATATAATTATTATTCAATGTATTTTTTTTTACAAAGGTCTAAAATTCTAATGGAAGATTACAAAAGAACAAAACTTATTTCTTAGTAGTTTCGGATTTTACCGTTACTTTGTCACCCGAATTCAATTCTTTACTCACAATATTATAAGGTCCTGTTATTACAACATCCCCATTTTTAATTCCGCTTAAAATTTCAATGTTAGTATCGTCTTGAATTCCGGTTTTTACAATTTTAATTTTAACTTTCTCGCCTGATTTCAAGAAAACACACTCTAATTTTTTATCGTTTTTAGGTGCTAGATTCTTATCATCTTTGTCATCCGGAATTTTTTTATCCGTTATCGAAACAGCAGTTGTGTCCGTTTTTACAACTACAGCACTAATGGGTACCGCCAAAACATTCTTCTTCGTTTTAGTAATAATATCTACTGTTGCTGTCATTCCTGGTCTAAAAGGAGAATAAGTCACTGGTTTTCCAGTCAATAAATCTTCGTAAGACTCTTTTAGAATTCTAACTTTAACCTTAAAATTAGTTACCTGATCAGCCGTTAAAGTTGAGCTCGCCGAATTAGAAATACTAGTAACTACTCCTTTGAATTGTTTTTTCAGATAAGCGTCCACCTCTACATTTGCCAAATCACCTTCTTTAATTTTTACAATATCATTTTCGTTTACATCTACTTCCACTTCCATATTGTTCAAGTTAGCCACTCTAAGAAGTTCAGTTCCTGTCATTTGCTGTGTTCCTAACACTCTTTCTCCCAATTCTACATTTAGCATCGAAATAGTTCCATCGGCAGGAGAATAAATAATAGTTCTTCCTAAGTTATCTTTAGCCTCATTAACCGATGCCGAAGCACTCTGAACATTATAATATGCCGATTGTCTGGTAGCCTTAGCTACTTCAAATGACGACACTGATTTATCCCAATCTGATTTTGAAATAATTCCTTTTTCAAACAAAACCTTATTTCTTTCATAACTGGATTTTGCTTCTTTAAATTGTGCTTCACTTTGTGTCAATCCAGCTTTAGAACCGGATAATCCTGCAACAGTTCTATTCAAACTAGATAAATATAAATCAGGATTTATCTTCACCAACAAATCCCCTTTTTTAACTACTTGACCTTCTTTTATAGGTAGATCTATAATTTCTCCCGAAACCATCGAAGCAATTTTAACCTCTATTTCGGGTTGAATCTTGCCCGTTGCCGAAACTGTTTCCACAATAGTCATTGGGACAGTTTTTGCTATTTCAACCTCTTTAACATCATCTTTATTTCCAAAAACACCTTTTTTGCCCAGATACATCAACAAGCCAATCACAACAACAAAAACAGCTAAAAGAATATAAATATTTTTTTTTGACATAACTTCTTTAATTTTTTATAATTGGAATTCCAAAATAGAATTCTAATATTTTTGTTTTAAAAATATAATCGTATTTGGTTCTTAAAACTTCTGATTGTGCATTAGAAAGCAATGTTTGTGACTGACTTAAATCAAACGAATTCATTAATCCTACTTCAAATTTTTCTTTGGAATAATTATACGACTGCGATCTTGCATCTAAGGCCTCAATTGCCGATTCGTAAGCTTTCAATGCACCTTTAGCATCTGTAAAAGCAGTATAAACATTACGCTGTAAATCTAATTCTTGCTGCTCTAAAGCAATTTTAGATTTCTCATAATTCACTTTGCTACGCTCTACATTATTTCGAACTGAAAATCCGTTAAAAATTGGAATACTCAATTGAGCACCAAATGACTGCCCTTTATTATCGCTAAACTGATCAAAAAATTTAGGTGGCGCCTGTGTCCCAATAACAGCCCCAGTATTTGGGTCTCTTAAAGCCACATCAGCATAAGAAACACGACTATTAAAATTATAAAAACCTCTCAAAGTAGGTTGATAAGCTCCTCTGGCAATGGTTATATTTTTTTGGGCTATTTCTAAATTTGTCTGCGCTATCTTAAGCTCTACACGCTCTTGCTTTGCTTTATCATAAATGCTGGTGGGTGTTTGAGACAAAATAGTTTGATTCATTTGAAATTCATTCGAATCTACTACATCAAAATTGTCAAAACCATCTAATTGTAACAACTGCGCCAAGCTTAATTTAGAAATCAACAAAGCATTTTCGGCATTAATCACTTTCTGATTATCGGCAGCAATAGTTGCTTTCACATCTAACAAATCACCTTTAGGTAAATTACCTGCATTTACTAATTCTTGTGTTCTGTTTAACTGTTTGTTATCGATAGTCAATTGATCGTTTTGTACTTTTAAATTTTCTTTGTTAAAAAGCACTTGCAAATAAGCATTAGCTACATTCAAAGCAATATCTTCTTGCATTTTTTGCAATTGGTATTTAGCTGCAATTAATGATAAATTCGATTTTCTAAGTGTATTTAAGTTTTGTAAGCCCTTATAAATATCAATTCCTACACTGGCTCCTGCCGAAGTAAACTGCGTAGTTTGATTTTTCAAAAGTCCTGTTGTAATATCCTGATTCAATCCAATGTTCCAAGAATGCGAAGCCGAAGCTGAAACCGTAGGCAAGAATTTACCAAAAGCATCTTTTTTATCAATTCCCGCCGATTGTGTATCTAACTCAGATTGTCGAATGGATATATTATGATCCAGTGCATACTTTACACATTCTTCTAAAGTCCACTGTTTTGTTTGCGCCTGACTTGAAAAGCCAAATCCAAATAATATTGCAAAAATGAGACTATTATATTTATTTACTTTCATATATTTTGAATCAAAGCATAGTAGGACACTACGCAAATTTAACATTTTTTAAAACCAAAAAGGACCTTTTCTATTTCAAATTATTTTTTATCAGATTCGGCTATTAAACCTTGATTCCAGATTTTAATTTTATCTGATTTTTTAATACCGCTTTTAACCTGAACATAAATCCCATCACTAACTCCTAAAACTAAATCTCTTCTTTGAAATTTTTGTGGAGCTGTCTCCACTTCAACATAAGGTTTTTGTGTTTTTTTATCAAATTGCACTAAAGACTCTTTAATAGCCATTACTTTATTGGCTTTTTCCAAAATGATTGAAGCGTTTGCACTTAAACCTGCTCTAATAAAAGTTTCATCTCTATTGTTTAAAGAAGCTTTAATTTCAAACTGAATAGCTCCATTTTCAGTAACTCCTTTTGGCGCTATATAATTTAAAAAGGCATCAAACTTTTTATTCTCTATGGCTCCAACAGTAATTTCGATAGGCATCTTCTCTTTTATTTTCCCTACTTCAGATTCATCGATTTTTCCAACAAAAATCATTCTCCCTACATCAGCCACACTAGCAATCGTAGTTCCTTCATTAAAATTATTACTCTCGATAACTTGATTTCCAACTTTTACAGGAACATCCAATACCATTCCATTTACTGTAGAACGAATCAATGTATTAGCATAACTTCCCAAAGAGGAAGTCGTTCCTGTTTTTACAATATCTAAACTTTGTTTTGCAGCCAAATAATTTTGTTTTGCCTGATTATATTCTAATTGAGCTCCATCAAAATCATTTGCCGAAATAACGTCTTTTTCAAACAATGTTTTTTGTCTTTGATAAATTTTCTCTTGATTGTCTAAAGCTATTTTAGCAGTCTTCACTTGATTTTGAGTGCTACTCACACTAGAAACATTAGCAACAACTTTAATTTTAGCAATCATATCTCCTGCCTTAATTTTTTCTCCCGCTTTAATATATACTGCTTCAATTATACCGGAAATATTAGGTTTGATTAAAACTTCCTCATCTGGCTGAATATTTCCAGTTGCAATAGTGTTCTTTATGATTGTTTTTATTTCTGTCTTTTCAGTCTTAAAAACAATTGGTGGCTCTTGATTTTTTGCATACAAATAGTAAAGTGCACCAAAAAAAACTATTACAATAAGAATTAAAATGGTTATCGTTATTCCTTTTTTCATTTTATTTATGGTTTAATCGATTATTTTTGATTGTTCATTTATTCAGATCTTAAAGCATCTACAGGCTTAACATTAATTGCAGTTTGCGCAGGTATAAATCCAGCCAATAATCCTGAACCTACCAATATTAATAATGCCACAAATACAACTCCTAAATCCACGCTAGGATTTGCAAACATAGTATTACTTTCTGGCGGCATGGAGTCTAAAAACATATTTAACAACCCAATAATTCCTGTTGCCGCTGCAATACCAAACATACCCGAAATAATTGTCAAAAATATTGATTCTGTTAAAATTTGACCTCTAATTGCTCCTGGAGTTGCTCCTAAAGCCCTTCTAATTCCTATTTCTTTCGTACGCTCTTTTACTACTATAAGCATAATATTAGAAATACCAATAACTCCTGAAATTAGAACTAAAGTCCCAACAAAATAAGCTATGATTTTCAATATATTGAACAAGCTTTGTACTTTATTAAACTCTTCATACAAATCAAAATTCCCCACAGCCCTATCGTCTTTTGGGTTTATCGAGTGTAATGATTTTATCAAGTCCAGAATCTTAGGTTTTAATTTAGTAATAGACACTTCGTCTTTTGCTGTAAGTGCCATCCATCCCACTTTATCACCATAATTAAACACCTGTTGAAAAGTAGTAAATGGTATAAAAATATTTTTCTGTTCTTGTTCCGCATTCCCACCTTGTTGTTTAGATTTATAAACTCCAACCACCATAAAGTTAATTCCGTTGATTTTTATATACGTCCCAATTGCTTCTTCTTCCCTTCCATAAAGCTCAGTAATAACTCCTTTTCCTATAACAGCAATTTTCCTTTTTTCAAGAATATCCTGTTGGTTTACAAAACGGCCTTTTATAATATCCATGGGTTGCTGTTTAATCAGCTCAGGATAATCTCCATAAATGGTAAAGGCAGAAGTTTTGGTGCCCCGAACCACATTATTGGTTCCATTAAAATCTCCTAATTGATTGCGTGGGGAAACATATAACAAATCCGGCATAGCTTGTTTTAAAGCCTGCACATCACTATTTCTAAAATCATAGCGACGCGTTTTAGGAAGCCCTTTGTAAGCCTTAGAAGTGGTTTGACTCCACATGAACATAGTATTGGTCGCAATTCCATCAAAACCCTTTTTTACTCCGTTTTCTAGACCTTTTCCTGCTGCCAATAATATCACTAAAATAAATACCCCCCAAAACACACCAAATGCTGTTAGTATTGTTCTAAAAACATTAGCTGTTAAAGCTTGTAAAATCTCATCCCAATTATCTTTCTTAAACATAATTATTCATCTCTAAGTGCTACAATTGGTTTTATTTTAGCTGCTCTGTAGGCAGGAAAAAATCCAGCCATAGCTCCTGCAAAAACAAGGAGAAAAAGTGTTGTTAATGCTACACTGAAATCGACTTCCGGATTTTGAAAATATTCACTTTGAACCCTAGTACCAACAAATTCAAGTAATAATAGACTAGCTAACAAGCCTACAAATCCTGCTATTGTAGTAATAAAAATAGATTCATGAAGAATCATCCCTATAATAGAAAGAGGTGATGCTCCCAGTGCTTTTCTAATTCCAATTTCTTTGGTTCTTTCTTTTACAATAATCAGCATAATATTACTTACCCCAACAACTCCTGCAATAATAGTACAGATACCAACCCACCAAAAAAACAATCGGATATACAGATTTAAATCATAAAACTGCTTTGCATTTTCAACCGAATTATAAACCCCAATACCTCCATCATCATTAGGAGCTATCACATTTTTACTTTTTAATAATTTTTTTAGATCTTCTGTAAACCTTGTTGATTGTGCCAAAGCTTGATCATAATTATTCGTTTTCTTTAAAGTAAAAAACAAATTGCTAATTTTATCACCACCTCCAAAGGTTCTTTGCACAGTCGTTCGGGGTAAATAAGCTCTAGACTCTTCCCGTTCACCTCCTGGATCTGTAAAGACCCCTACAACTTTAAAACTAATATTGTTTATTAATATCTCTTTACCAACAGCTTCTTTATCTTTAAACAAATCTGTTTTTATTTTCATTCCAATAGTTGCTACCTTTTCATTATTGGATAAATCATTACTATTTATAAAACGACCTTGAACAACACTAACATTTTCAATACTTGAATAATCAGGATCAACACCACGATATTGATAACTTCCTGATTCTTTTCCGTATGAAAAAGCACCTCCCCAAAAATTGTAAGTTGAAGCCCTGAGATCTAATTGATCATCAAATTTCTGAATCGATTGCGCATAATCACTATTTCTAAACTGAATTTTTCTTCCTGGATTTAAACCTTTAAATTCCTTTGTAGTAGTTCCTGACCATACCTCGATAATTCCTGTAGCATCATGTTCAAATTGTTTTTCAATTCCATTCTGAAGACCTTTACCGGCTCCCAACAAAATCACTAAAATAAAAATACCAGAAGCCACAGAAACACCAGTAAGAAAAGTTCTTAGTCGGTTTTTTGAAATTGCTTCAAATATTTCTTGCCATCGCTCAATATTAAACATAAGATGAAGCTCTAACCTGTTCTACTATTTTATCATCTATAATTAATCCATCTTTCAAAACAACATTTCTTTTGCACATCGCCGCAATATCGGGTTCATGTGTCACAATCAAAATTGTTTTCCCTTCATCATTAATCCCTTGAATGAGCTCCATTACCTCATAAGAAGTCTTGGTATCTAAAGCCCCTGTTGGCTCATCAGCTAGCAAAACTTTTGGATTAGAAGCTAATGCTCTTGCAATAGCAACACGCTGTTTTTGACCACCAGAAAGCTCATTAGGCAAATGATGAGAATGTGTAGCTAAACCTACTTTCTCTAGATATTTCATAGCAATTTCATAACGCTCTTTTCTTTTTACACCTTGATAATACAAAGGCATAGCAACGTTATCTAGTGCTGATTTATAATTTATTAGATTAAAAGATTGAAAAACAAATCCTAAGAATTTATTTCTATATTTTGAAGCGAGTGTTTCGTTTAATTTTTTTATTGGAGTTTTGTCTAAAATATAACTCCCCGAGTCTGCTTCATCAAGAATACCTAAAATATTTAGCAATGTTGACTTTCCCGATCCTGATGACCCCATAATGGCCACTAATTCCCCCTCTTCAATATTAAAATTAATACCTTGTAACACATGCAACTCAGAACTACCCATTTTATATGACTTGTGTAAATCTTTAATTTCAATCATGGCTATCTCAATTTTAAAGCAATAATAACAATTTGTTAAGTATTTTATGATAAAAAAAAGTTAATAATTTAGTTAAATAATTGAACACGAAAACAAATTTATCTACGAAAAACACTTTTAGACAAACAATAATTGTTTTTGTATTTTTACCATCTTAAAAATAATTCATTACTCAATGAAACTTCATTCGATAATTTTAATATCCATCACTGTTATCATATTAATAAGTTGTTCTACAACTCAAAAACTTGCTACTTTAAAACCAGAACCAGATAATGCCAGTCCCATTATTTACAACAATGTTCCATCATTTATAAACTTACCAATTACGGTAAAACTAAAAGACATCGAAAACCAAACAAACAGTTTACTTAATGGTTTGATCTATGAAGACAACAATATTGAAGATGATGACATTGAAATAAAAATCTGGAAACAAGCCCCTATTACCATAAAAAACAGCAATGCTACAAATGCTGAAAAAATCACTACTATCCTTCCTCTAAAACTGAATGTTAAATACCGAATTGGAACTAAAACTATGGGAGTTTCTATGTATAACATCAAAGAATTCAACCTAAACGGCGTTGTAACTCTAAATAGTCTTGTGAATTTATACAACTGGAAACTTAAAACCCAAACTGAATTAAAGTCATTAGACTGGAATGAAAGCCCTACAATGACTGTTTTTGGCAAAAATATGCCTGTTACTTATTTGATAAACCCTTCCATTAAACTGTTTAAATCTAAAATTGAAAAAAAGATTGATGAAGCTATTGAAAAATCAATGGATTTTAGACCCAACGTTTTAGCGGCTTTAGAAAAAATTTGCACCCCATTTCAAATGAATGAAGCCTACGAAAGTTGGCTTCGAATTGTACCAATTGAAATTTACTCGACAGCGGCACATTTAAAAAACGATAGTTTTCTTTTGCAAATGGGCATGAAATGCAACATGGAAACCTTAATTGGACAAGCTCCTGAATCCAAATTTGACGCCAATAAAATCACACTTAAAGCAGTTACAAAAATACCTAACCAAATTACTGCAAATATTGTAGCGGTTTCTTCCTATGAGGATGCTTCCAGAATTATGAAGAAAAATTTTGCTGGAGAAGAATTCACATCCGGCTCCCGAAAAATTAAAGTACAAGATGTAAATATCTGGCACAAAAGTGGTAAAATGGTCATTGCGCTAGATGTTACAGGCTCAATCAACGGAACAATATATTTGGCTGGATTTCCAAAATACGATTCGGAGAAAAAAGAAATTTACTTTGACGAATTAGACTATGTTTTGGACACTAAAAGTAAATTGATGCGAACAGCCAATTGGCTTGCTCAGGGAATTATTCTAAGAAAAATTCAAGAAAACTGTCGCTATTCTATCAAACCTAATTTAGACGAAGGTAAGAAAACAATGCTCAACTACCTGAACAACTATTCCCCTTTGGCAGGAGTTTTTGTTAATGGAAAAATGGAGGACATCCAATTCCAAAAAATTGAATTAAGTCAAAATGCGATTATTGCCTTTGTAAAAGTTAATGGCGAAATCAACATTAGTGTAAATGGTTTAAAATAAATTATTGGTTTTTAGTCTTATTTTTTCTCATTCGATAAACAAAAAAACCAATTACTGCAACCAATAAATAAGGCACTACCATCAAATAAACAATTCCGTCATTGACTGCTTTTGCTTGTGCAATATTAGCATCACCACCTAAAGCAGCTCTACACATAGCGCACTGAGAATAAGATGAAATTCCAAAAAACAAAAAACAAATCGCAAAAAACAGATTTTGGAATTTGATGTTTTTACTTCTGACTTTAGTATACATAATAAGGTGAAATCATTAAATAAACTATTACTCCGGTAACTGCCACATACAACCAAATTGGAAAAGTGATTTTTGCAATTTTCTTATGTTTATCAAATACCTGAGCCAAAGCACGTACATACGTAATAAGAACCAATGGAATAATCGCAATGGAAAGTATAATATGAGTAACTAGAATAAAATAATACACATATTTAATAATTCCTTCTCCTCCAAATTTTGTAGAATCGGAAGTCATGTGATAGGCTACATACATCACTAAAAATGCAATAGAACAAGCTATAGCCGTTTTCATTAAATTTTCATGCAACTTTATATTTCCGTTTTTAATTGCTCTTACAGCTAAAATTAAAACAATTGCAGTAATTCCATTTACTGTAGCATAAATAGGAGGCAAAAAAGAAAGCGGCTCCACATCAAACCCCATTTTTCTTAAATTAACTCCAAAAAGCAATGCTACTACTAGAGGGATAGCTACTGATAACACAACAATCCACTTATTGTATTTTGTTTCTAAATTTTGTTCTTCCATGATTTATTCTGCTAATAAAATACTGATATCCTGTTGAATATCTCTAACTCCTGCTTTTTCTAATCCATCATAATACAAAATTGGATTACCAAATTCATCTTTTCTACAACGAATATTCCCATTTTTATCTACCAAAGCAAACATACCCGAATGTTCAAAACCTCCATTTACTTTGCTATTTTCTCCTGCATAAAGATTAAAACCTTTATTTGCTAAATCAAAGATAAGCTGTCTATCACCAGTTAAAAAATTCCAATTAGATGATTTAACACCTAGCAACTCTGCATGCGATTTTAAAACCTCAGGTGTATCATGTTTAGGATCTATAGTAATAGAAGCGATTCCAAAGTTAGGATTACCAAAAAATTTCTTTTCTAACACCAACATACTTTGATTCATTTTTGGACAAATAGAAGGACAAGTAGTAAAGAAAAACTCTAAAACATACACCTTACCTTTATAGGTTTCATTAGTTACTGTTTGATTATCCTGATTTATCAGTTCAAATTTTGGAGCAGGCCCAATTTTTACTAAAGCACCTCCTTCACTTGAAGTAGAAGAAACTTTATCCAGACGATCGGCTTTTACCACATCGCTATTTTGAATTCGGGAAACAATTTTTGGTATAGCATATATTCCGAAAATTAAAACAATAAAGGCAATTCCGATATAGGATTTATTTTTAAACATTGAAAAAGTTTTTATAATTGTTTAGTAGCATTGTGATTTTTTTTGAGAGCTGCGCGGTATTCATAAAGAATCACCTTGAAATCATCTAACATTTCATTACTCAACTCAGAGGGGTGAAAAGTATCATAACCTTCCTTATATTCTTTTTTCTCTTTTCTACCTCTTAAATTTCTTTCTTTGTCAATAATGTAGACATTAGATGTTCCTATGTTAGCATCCAATTTACCTTGTAATAGCAGTTGTTTGTAATAGCCTTGAATTTCTTCGGGAGTAGCAAAAACAAAATGCCACTGAGAAACATCTGTAAAATCATCAAATGCATCCATAATACTTTGCACATCTTTTTCTGTACCTAATGGACAAACCATTACAAATTGCAAATCTTTAAAGCTATGGTAGCGTTGGTAAATCTTTTCGTTTAGATTAAAAAGATTTCCGCGATTTTTTAAGATTTCTGTCCCCGAAAAACCTAAGATGGTAATTTTATTATCTAAACTGACTTTCTCGCCTTTAAGTGATTCCCAATTTCCCAAATCGGCTACTTTGGGAGTAATCACCGGAAGTTTGGTAAAACTATTCACTCCTGAAGCAAAAAAAAGATAAGCAACAATTGGCAAAACAAAAAGCACGAAAAGAACAATATTTTTTTTCATCAGAGAAAGTAATTTTAAAATGCAAAAATAAAAAAAGGCACGCAATGCGTGCCCTTTTTTTGAATTAATATAGTGTTAAAAATTCCATTTAATGGTTGAATCTTTAAAAACCCCATAAATATAATGCCCTTCAGTCAACAGAATGAAAAGTAAGTATAAGACAAGAAAAATAATTGGTAAAACGATAGACCATCTAAGGCTCGATTTTTCACCTTCTAAGTGCATGAAAGACCAAACAATATAGTAAGCCTTAAAAACTGTAAGCGCATAGAAAATCCAATTTAATAAGCTTAACCCTAAGAAGTACTGACGGTGAATTACGTCTGGTTTATAAATACCCAAAAATACCTCTATAATTGTAACTACTGATAAAATTG
Source organism: Flavobacterium sp. ST-158 (assembly GCF_058309975.1). Classification (NCBI taxonomy): domain Bacteria; kingdom Pseudomonadati; phylum Bacteroidota; class Flavobacteriia; order Flavobacteriales; family Flavobacteriaceae; genus Flavobacterium; species Flavobacterium sp. ST-158. The sequence goes on from NZ_JBZEEN010000001.1 coordinate 266,019, forward strand.
CAAATACTTTCCAAATTTTACCTGCGTTAGACTCATGTGCGTGTGCGTGTGCCATAATATAAAACTTTAAAAAATTAAACTAGATAGAAAACTGTAAATACAAATACCCACACTAAATCTACAAAGTGCCAGTACAATCCAACTTTTTCTACCATTTCATAACTTTTTCTTTTCTCATAAGTCCCCAACAATACATTGAAGAAAATAATGATATTAATAATAACTCCAGAAAAAACGTGGAATCCGTGGAAACCAGTAATAAAGAAGAAGAAATCAGCAAATAATTTACTTCCGTATTCATTTCTTTCTAAGTTAGCTCCTTCTACCACAAAAACAGCATCCTTCAATCTCGCTTCAGATTCAGCTCTTGAAAGAATTGTTTTTTGTTTATCATGGATTACTTCGGTTCTGATTAACACATCAGGATGCGCTTTGAAACCAGCTTGAACCTCAGCAACAGAATAAGAAGGCAAATTAGCTTCTTCCATAAACCATGTTGCACGGCTTCTTGACAACTGCGCTCTTTCCTCTGGCAATTTAACAGCAAAATCAGCCAAAGCAATTTGCTTACCATCTTTAACAAACTGAAGTATACTTCCTCCTTTTGTTTCAATAGCTCCATATTCTCCTTTAATGAAGTTTTTCCACTCCCAAGCTTGAGAACCCACGAAAATTAAACCACCAATAATAGTTAAAAACATGTACACTATCACTTTATTTTTCTTCAATTGGTGTCCTGCATCAACAGCTAAAACCATTGTTACAGATGAAAAGATCAAAATAAAAGTCATAAATGCTACATAATACATAGGAGCAGAAACTCCATGCATAAATGGGAAGTGAGTAAACACTTCATCGGCCAATGGCCAAGTTTCAATAAATTTAAATCTAGAAAAACCGTAAGCTGCTAAAAATCCAGAGAAAGTTAAGGCATCAGACATGATAAAGAACCACATCATCATTTTACCATAACTTGCTCCCATTGGCTCATTGCCGCCTCCCCAAGTTTTTTCTTCGTTATTTGCAGTAGTAACTGTCGCTTCCATAAAAGTTAATCGTTAAAAAGTTCCCAAATTTACGTTTTTTTCTTATTTAAAGAAATATATAAATAAAAATAATAAAACCCATAGCAAATCTAAAAAGTGCCAATACATTGCACCTAGTTCTATACCAAGAGTTTGAGTCGAATTGTATTTTTGTTTAAAATGATTATAAATTATAATCAAAAGTGAAATTAAGCCTCCAGCCAAGTGCAGCAAGTGAATAAAAGCTATAATATAAAGAAAAGTCACCGTAATCGAACTCCCTTGTCCAGTCATATAATAGCCACTTGCTATAATCTGACCAAAACCTACAAATTGAGACACTACAAACGACACTCCCAAAGCTAAAGTCGCTAAAAGCATCATTGTAGTTTGACTATGATTGTCTTTTTGTATCGCTTTTTTAGCCAAATGAAAAGTCACACTACACGCTATAATAAGCACTGTACTGACATAAAAAGCTGATGGTAATTGAAAATCCTTCAACCAATCTACTCTTGACTTACTTACCACAAAAGCACTCGTCAATCCTGCAAACATCATGGTCATACTCACCATAGCAAACAACAAAATCATTTTATACGATTTTGCACTTTGCTGTTTTTGCTCCTCTGTTGTCATTGTAACTCCCATAACTATCTTAAAAATTTATCAATTATATAAACCAATTGTAACAATGAAATATAAGACACACTCACCAACATTAATGTTCGAGCTGCCTTTGCTGTTCTAATTTTATAAAGTCGTACGGCATAAAAAAGCATCCAAAGCCCCAATAAGAATACCAAAACAGCAGCAACTGGTGAAATAAACAATTTTCCGGTATACCCCAAACAAGGCAAAAGAGAAGCAATAATCAACCAAACCGTATATAAAATAACTTGCAAAGCAGTACCATTATCTTTTTTACCTGTTGGCAACATATAAAAACCTGCTTTTTCATAATCCTCATACAAAAACCAGCCAATAGCCCAAAAATGAGGGAATTGCCAGAAAAACTGAATCAAAAACAAGGTTCCTGCTTCAATTCCGAAATCACCGGTAGCAGCTACCCAACCTAACATAAAAGGAATCGCTCCCGGAAATGCCCCCACAAAAACAGATAAAGAAGTTATCGTTTTAAGTGGTGTATAAACACTGGTATATAAAAAAATAGAAATAGCCCCAAACATGGCTGTTTTAGGATTGATCAAATACAATAAAACTATCCCAATAATTGTCAACAAACTTGCCACTACCAAAGCTACTGTAGGCGACATACGACCTGAAGGCACCGGACGATTTTTAGTTCTATCCATCAAGGCATCCAAATCCTTTTCTATCACCTGATTAAAAGCATTAGAAGCCCCCACCATACAATAACCACCAATACAAAGCATCAACAAAACCGACCACTGAAAAGGCTGATTATCATTAAACCCCAAAAGATAACCGGCAATAGACGAGAACAACACACTAATGGCTAATCCTGCCTTAGTGATTTCTTTAAAATCGGTAAAAATTGATTTAAGGGAAACTGTATGTGTAGTTGTGCTCAATGCCGTTTTCATTAGGTTTTTGTAAAACTGCTGCAAAAGTAACGCATCGAAAGGGAATTGACAAAAATCTAATCATAAAATATTGTTGAAGAAAAATTTAAGATTTATATAAAATCCGAAAGATTCAAGCAATTAAAAATCAAACTTATATTTTGTAAAATTTTTCTATATATTTGAACAATCCATAATACAACACCCACCACTACAATCTATCTAAATAAGGAAATATTATAGTAGTTAGCAATCACCATAAATTGGCATCAAACATTTTCTTTAAACTCCCTCAAATGAAACATTCGATAACTACAACTATTCTTTCGATACTTTTGCTGAATTCATGTACCCAAAAACTAGAACAATTACCTGAAAAAGACACTTACAAAGAAGCATTGTTAAAAAAAATACAACCAAATGAAAGTGTCAAATATTGGCAACTTGAACATTACCCTAACTTTAAAACTGAAGAAATAGATTCTGAAATATTATTTTCAAAGGGAAAATATTTACCAAAAGATTCTATTCCTAAAAATAAACTAGACTTTGGTGGTTTTTTTTCTGATTGCCACCCCTTTTATTGCGCATACAGAATAACTTATTTCGAAAATAAGGAATGGAAAGTTGTAAAATCGGAAAAGGATTTAAAAAAGTTTATGGATAAAATTGAAAACGAATCAGAAGCTTTTTTAATTGGCATAATTAACGGATATTCTATTGATCAAAATTCAAATAAAGGTAATGGCTTTAAAAAACAACTAAAAGGCTTTAAACTTAACATGATGAAGTATGAACATTGCCCTATATCAAAAGAAAGTTTTTCTTTTCTTGTAACAGAAAACGGAACAATTGAAAATTTAAAAAACAATGGATTTTACTTAAAAAGTACGCAGTGTATAGTTTACTAAAAAAATATCAATCACAAGTATCTAAAATTTCAAATCTGCAAAATCAAATCAATAATCAAAATACCAATTAAAAATATCCGAGCGCAATCCAATAGAAAACCAATTCGTACTTTCTTTGATTGTAGTATCAGTATTTTGCATTGGGTTAAAATCTCTATAGATATAACTCGCAAATAACTTCAAGTTAGTGGACGGATTAATCAAATAACCACCCTGAACATCGGTCATAAAAAATTTGGTTTTATTTCCTTGCCCTACAGTCACTCCTGAATCAGCATAGCGTTCTTCATCATAATCACGGTAAATATTCGTTCCATAATTAGAATTGGCTCCCGAAGCAGCAAAATCAAAACCTCTTATAGCACTGGTTATTTTCAAATCAGCAAACCATCTTCCCTGATGATAACGGGCGATAGCAATAAATTCTCCCAAACTACTTCCCCACTGATGTCCCAAACTTTGGTTGTTGTGTCCATAATTGGTAATCGGCTCGGAATGGGAATACACAAAAGGTCGCACACGATTGTATTCCAATTGTACTAATAAATTAGGCACATTGAAAGCATTGTAATATTTGGCTCCTATCTGATAACCGTATTTGTTTTTCCAGCTATTATCAGCCGCTTTAATATCACTCAATGAAAACTCATCTAATAGAAACTGTCCGTAAAAATTAAGCTGATTGTTCCATTTGTATTTAAAAGTCACCCCAAGCAAGGCATTTCCTGACTTAGAAGAAGACCCAAATTCCACCGCGCGATAAAAAATAATCGGATTGACAAAGCTGGCATCAAAACCTCTGTCATTTCCATTAGTCCATACCACCGACTCAAAAAATCCTAAATTCAAACGATTGGATACATTCCAACTCAAATAGTGATTCGCCATAAACTTAGTCGCATAGGTTTTATCAACGGTCACTTCCGGACGAATATCTTTGAGCCACATATATGTGTTCGTATATTTTATTTTCCAAAACTTAGTATTCAGCTTAAAATAAGGATACGGACTCGCACCATCACTTTCCAACAAAGAACGATAACCATCACCAATAAAATTTCGACCATAACCCAATTGCATATCTATAAATTGATTAGGCGCAAAAGTAATATTGGCTTCAGCCATCGGAAAATCATAGGCATCTGTCTTAAAATCTTTTGCAATACCAATTCCCGGAATTACTGCTGGATTTCCTCCAGAAGGTTTTATCGATTCCGCATAACGATTATAATAATCGGCAAAACGTCCTTGGCTTTCAAAAATAGTAGTCGAAAAATTGAGTTTTTCTCCCAATCCACCTCTAAAATTAATGGCTCGGGTGTTCACAAAAGTATTTATAGAAGTATTTCCAGACGATTTACCCACTTGCAAATCCAAAACGGGATTCAACGTAAACCAGTAGCCTTCTCCCTGAATTTCGACCGTGTTTTCATTCCACAATTTACGCGTCCACCAACCCGTTGTAGGCTTCTTCAATTGCTCATTAACTTTCTTTAAATTATAATATTTAGCAACTTCAGCATAAGTATAAGGTTTAGAAGCCGTGTGATTATTACTTCCAAGCCGATTCATCGCCGCATCAAACTGCGCATAATAACTATGTGAAAACGGAATATTTAAATGACTTTCAAACTCCGGATTTTTGTATTTATGGTACACAATACTATCCAACTCCGTTAACTGATTAGTTGTATTTCTAAGAACATCCACTTTGGCTACATTTTCGGCTGCAATAGTTTCAGTACTTTTTAGCGGAATCGCGATGGTGATATTATATTTAGAATATTCAGGCTTTCCATTATAAGTTGCTGCTGTAATTTTTGGAAACTTTGCAAAAACACGTTTGGTTTCTTCAATTAACTTTTCATCCACTGCATTGACATAAATCACTTTAAAAATACCATTGGCATCCACCTCAAAAAGCACTTTTACATTTCCTTTGAAATTATTTTGTACTAAATCCTCCGGCACCACAAAATTTTGAAAAACAAACTCTTGCACTTCGGTATAAAAACAATCCTCCAATGCTTTAGATTCTAAATTTTCACAATTTGGAAAAACAGGAAAACGTTCCGCATTCAATGCTTTAGTATCTTGAGCATAAGTCAAAATAGAACCAAAACACAAAATCAAAATCAGCAAGCTTTTTTTCATATCTTTTTCAATCATTATCTTAATATTCGTCAGAATTACAACCTCCATCAACAATTATTTTTGCCGATGAAGTCCCTATACGTTTTACACCTAATTTTATCATTGCAACAGCTTCATCATAACTTCTAACACCACCTGCCGCTTTTACAGGAAGAGGCGAAGCATTTTCTAACATCATAACTATAGCAGGAATTGTTGCGCCATTAGGCTCGTTATTTTCTGTTTTATAAAAACCCGTAGACGATTTGACAAAAACCGATGCATAATCAGCTTCTTTAAAATTAGCCATTACCACATTTTTTATCAATGCCGACAACTGAATAATCTCTTTATCAGTTAAAGCAGCCACCTCAATAATCCATTTGATAATTTTATGATGAGCCAAAACAAACTGTGTAGCTTTTAGAATCTCATGTTTAAGCAGGTCCAGTTCACCTTTTTTAAAAGCTTGATAATTGCATACAAAATCCAATTCATCAGCTCCGTCTAAAATAACCTTATTGGCTTCTTCTAATTTCTTTTCAATGCTGGACGAGCCTTCAGGAAAATCAATAACGGTACCTAATTGCAAACTTGATTTTACTCCCACAATCATTTGTTTAGCCAAACTAACCATTTCAGGACGAATCATTATTAATTTAAAACCTTCCTGAATGGCTTCTTTCACAAAACCCTCTACTACAACTTGGTTTTGAATTTCATCTAGTCCAGCCTGAACAGGCGTTTTTAAATAAGTTGAATCAAGAAATGAAGTAATGTCCATGATTATTGCTTTGTCAATTGGTACTTGGTACACAAAAATACATTTAATACCTTAAAAATATCTATTTTACTATAAAATCGCTTGTTTGCACTATCACAAAAATATTTCAAACAAAAAATCCTGCCGAAGCAGGATTTGTATTTATTATGATATTTTACTTAAAAAAATCGTTTTTATCAAAAATATTGATTGCGCCTATTGCTAATAATATTCCGCTAGTATTAGCCATAACATCGGTAATATCGCCCGTTCTATAGTTTGTAAAAAATGTTTGAAACAGTTCTATTGTCACTCCAAAAAGAAAGGCCATTATAAAAACTATTTTCAAAAGTTTTGCACGACTTTGTTTCCTAAAGTAAAAACGAAACGTGTAAAACCACAACACACTAAAAACAAAATAAAAAAAGACGTGAACTATTTTATCAATATAAGGGATCTTAACTTCAGGAAGCTCACTTATTCTAATAAGACAGAGACATAAAATAAATCCTGCCCAAGATAAGGCTGCTCCTAAACTAATTTTCTTAAGCACCAATAAGTTCTTTGTATCCTTCATCAGTTAACAAAGTATCGTATTCAGCTAAATTAGCTACTTTAATTTTAATCATCCAACCAGCTCCGTAAGGATCAGAATTTACTAATTCAGGTGCATCTTCTAATCCAGAATTGAACTCGATAATTTCTCCCGATAAAGGAAGAAACAAATCAGAAACTGTTTTTACCGCTTCTACAGTACCAAAAACTTCATCTTTATCAAGTGTTTGATCTAAAGTTTCCACTTCAACATAAACAATATCACCTAACTCTTTTTGAGCAAAATGTGTAATTCCTACTGTTGCAATATCCCCTTCTAAACTTACCCATTCGTGGTCTTTAGTGTACTTTAAATTTGCTGGTATACTCATAATTATAGTATTTGAAATATAAAAATTATTTTTTTGCAAATGTAACAATCTTCAACTTAAATCCTGTTTAGATTTTAGAAATTAATTCCCAAAATTATATCGAAGCGTAAATCCGGAACGAATATTTGTTATAGGAAATGAAGTCGATATTACAGCCTTTGAAAACGAATGATCATAATAGAAAATAGCCGTTAGGTTTTTGCTAAACGAATAATCGGCTGTTAGTTTCAATGACCATAAATTTTGCCCACCTGCCAATTGATTGTTATCGTAATCTAAATAACGTACAATAGTTTGATTGTTTCTATACGACAAATCGGCTTTAAGGTTAATATCACCTTTAATAACTCCGGTAGGATTATCGGCCAATCTTGAAGAGAAAACTACATTTTTAAATCGATATCCTAAACCTACTATATATTCAATTCCTTTTACTTCGGTCAATAAGTTATTGTCAAAACTCATAGACAAAGCACGATCTTTTTTAATCTCTGTAAGTACTTTTAATGAATTTTTTAATTCAAAATCCATACGAACAAGCGGACTAAATTGCTCCACTAAATTGACATTAGAAATAAGTGTTTTATTGAAAAAATTACCATTATCGTCTGTTCCCGAAGGATCATTATCATAATCAAAATTTGATCTAAACTGATTGATGGTATAAGAAGCCCTGTAACTATGTTGCAATGAAAAACGTTTGAAATTCTTTTTAAACATATTATAACGCATCAATCCATTGTATTTTATAGACCAGTTAGGAATTGGAAAACTTCTAAAAATTCCAGTAGAAACCTTATCTACATTAGTCCCTGTATAAGCTGCTATAAATGCCGGCAATAATACGGCTTGACTGTTTTTGCCAAAGCCTTTTGGATAACCTTCGTCATCAATATTTGCCGAATCAAAAATATTGATTCCTTTTTCAGTAGCCAATCTATTAGCTATCAACAATCTGTTAGTCCTAAAATCATCAAAAGCAGCCGAAGTATTTTCATTACTTGTAGAAAACGCTGTTTTAATTAATACCGTAGAGATAGAAAACATTCCATAATTATATGGTGAACGAGAATTATATGTTCCATCTGCAGATACATCATATTGTTCCGAATAATTTTCAGAGAATGATCTGTCCATCGTCAAATCGATTTTTAAATCTGGGAATAAATCTACATTAGCGGTAGCTTTCAAAATCTTATTGGATACCTGAGTATAATTTTGACTAAACTCCTGATAATTGGTTAACCAACCATTTTTAGCAGCTTCATATCGCACATCATCCTGACTACCAAAAATAAATCCTAATGAAGGTCTTGAAGAACCTAAGAAACCAATACTTGGTGTATAACCCGGCAAAAGTGTTCCACTATTTTCAGAATAATTAATTTGAATGTTTTTAATACTCGTTAAAACTCCCATTAGTCCATCTACAAACTCATTGTCTTTGGTTGGTGTTTTTGCAACTGCTGTAATTTTTTGTCCTGGTTTAGGTGCTACAGTTGGAGTTTTTCTAACTGGAGCTTTTGCTTTTTTGGAAATCCCTAAATACTTGTACAACAAATCCATATTGAAACTAGCATTCAAATTGTTTGTTCGTGCATTTTGAACGGTATTCCCTAAATTATATCCTGTTCCATCTACAACTATTTCAGACAATGCGTTGGCTGATTTTTGCCAACTGTAATCTCCTGTATAAGAATATGTAGCTTTTACAAAACTAAACAACGGAATCTTGTTAATAGGTAATTCATAATTCAGAACAACTTGTTGCGTATGACGGTTAGGATCACCTATATCCCAATAACTATCCCAAATAGAGAAATCTTCTATTGGTTGGTCATTATCATCTAAATAATTCTTAACAAGGTTATTTGTGGAAGCCGCATAACTAAACTTTAATGATTTAGTTAAATTATAATTGAAACCATAATTATAGTTGAATCCAAAATTTCTTCGGTACAAAGGATTTAATTCAAGACCCGGAACATTATCAACCTGTCTAAACTGTTGACGATTGTATTGTCTATTAATATTGGTATTGAAAGTAATATTAGACGGTAAATAATTAAAATTAAAATCACTTAACATCTTCCAATAATTACTTTTCTTCATGAATTTTGTTTTCTTGAAAGGCTCTACTGGTTTATTATCAAAACTATAAGCATAATCTACAGATGTACTCGCTTGTTGATCTAAATAATCTTCAATTTCATAATCATGACGCTCCACTTTATTGAACGATTGCGAAAATGTAAAGTTTTCAGGATCATAAACATGAGGTTTTTGTTCAGCTCCTCTTTGTTTTCTTACCCCAATAAAATTAATACTTGTACGCTTAGTATAGTCAATGGCACGATTTCTTAAATTAGCTCTTTCGTCAGCATCGGCTGTTTCTGCTAAAAGTTGTTTTAATTTAATATCTTGATTAAACGGATCGTATTCTGGTTTAATAGTTTCCTCCCCTACACTGTAATTAAACGGTAAATTAATCCCCCATTTGTTAGGCAACAATTTCCCTAAATTCAAATTAGTTACAATATTATACTGCTGAATATCTTCCCTACTTCTCTCATTCGGTCCTTGTTCAATGGTTCCGAATCCAACTGTACTCATTTTTCCAGTTGCAGAAACGGTAGCAAAATCAGCCATATTGGTATCAACATTTAAGACTGCTGCCATCCCTCCATGATTGTCCATATCAGCCAAACGAAGTTCATTGAACCATACTTCTCCTTTTATTTTTTGATGTGTATCACTATTTTTAATACCCACCATTAAGGTACGTACCATTCCAAAATTAGGATTTCCTTTAATTCCTAATCGAAGTTTATTGGTTTTATTAGCTAAACTCCCATCCAGCTCTTCTTCATTTTTATAATAAATACCGTCTAGAGGCAGTGTGCTTGGATCTATACTCATGGCTTGAACTTTTAATTTGGTCAATAAAGACAAGGCCAAATCAATTTCATTGGCTTCAGGCCAAACTTGTTCAGCTGTATAGTCGCAATTACTTAATGTTGTTTTTGTTACTTTTAAAGGAATCTCAATTTGATAAAAATTCTGAGTAAAATCATTTCCAAAACGAATAAATCCAACCATTTGGTCATCTCCCAATGGAATTTCATCTGTCAAAGATTCAGCATGTAAAAACATTTTCAGCTTTTTAAACTGACGCATATCCACACTCACGTTTTTAAATACAGCTCTTGAATCTTCAACCTCTAAACCATCTCCAGCAACTCTTAGTGACAACGATTGCTCATTTTGATTAATCAAAGTATTATTGTTGTACAACTGTTCTCTTCTAACACCAGGAGGCGTAATATAATTAACAGGACATCTTTCATTATTTTCTTGAATATTAACAGCAGTTACATCCAATTCTGTATTATCATCATCCACATTCGTATCATTAGGATCCAATGTACTTGTATATCTTCTCCATTCGCCACGTACTAAATCCAAAGCTCCAAAACGCACAGTAACTTCATCTTCAAAACCAGTCATAAACATTCTCATAAAACGAATGGATCTAAAATCAGTAATATTTCCGATGGTATTTTGAGGTTGCGATACTGGAATTTTAAACTGAATCCATCTCGCATTAGTCACTTCTCCATTAGGCAATGGCGCTTGTGTTTCCCTGATATCAGTAACATAATTTTCTCCTACTTGCATATCAGGTTTCATATCAACACTATATTCATAATACGCATTAATCGTATTCATGGTATTATCTCTATTGATATCTTCAACATCTGGAACAGTAGAAGAACCACGATTTGGATCATTTATATCTACCGCAGAATTTCCATCTACGCCATTATAGTTTTTATAACGTTCTTTTATTCCTCCTGAAGTATTTAGATAATATGTATAATCATCGGCAGCTGGATCAGGTTCGCTGGCAAAATTATTATAAACAGTTGCTTCAGCAGCATTAGACAAACCATCTAAACCAACATCTTGAGTCTTTCTATTTTTAGTATCAGCATCGAAAGCGTAAATTAATGATTGCGAAGCAGGAACATCACCCCAAATTGGTCTTGGATTTACTAATACTTGATCTGGTCCTAAACCATTTTCATATTGTTTTCGACCATCTTTTAAAATATCTTCGGATATTTCTCCTAGGTTAAAATAAATTTTACCTGTATTAGTCCCATCAACTTTTCCATTACCTACATAAGGATCTAAAACCCAAAACTGAATGTATTCTACATTTCCTTGTTCAAAATTAGTAGAACTCAGCGAACGCATAATACCTCCAAAATTTTCTTTTGGGTACAAACTAAAACTAGAATTATTATTATAAGGCCCTCTTTCAGACGGAAAATAAGTCAAATCCAAAGTACTAATTACTTGTGTTTGCCCTTGCGCAATATCTGTCAATGGATACAATTCTTCACTATAAATCCTTCTGGTAGAGTTCAACGAAATATCGTCATTGGATATTCCGGATGGTTTTTGCACATAGAAAATAGGATCAATAGTGTACCAAGCCAATTTTGCTCTTTTAAACCCATAAGTTAAATCATTAGCTGCTGCATTAAAATTATAAGCGCTATTCGTATTTTCCTCTGGAACAGATGCTAAACTCCAAGCATAAGCCGAACGCATATCGATAGTAGATTGCGAACCTTCAAAATCATCTACATATAATGTTGATTCTCCTTGAAATTGATCAGCTTTTGAAGTACCCGGTTTCAAGAAAGCAATTTCTCCTCTAACCGATAAATTCGATGGGACATCGGTATCAACATTAGGAAGCATATTTACTAATCGAGTAAAAAATGGCACCTCAGTAGAAAAATTAGTATTGAATCCAAAAATAGTATTGTTTACTGATTCTTGACCATAATTAGATTTTTGAGTAAATGGTTTTTCAGTCATTTTCAAGAAAGTACCTCCTAATGTAAAATTGTCTGAAAATTTATGCTCGACGTTTACTCCCATAAACCTTCTGGTTTGTTGACCAAAAATAGAATTATTTTCTAACGAAACATTGATTGGCGTATTGGATGCTTGCAAAGATGGATCTAGAATTTGCACTCTACCCAATTGATAATTGACACTATAATCAACTCCTTCTACCAGAACCCTTCCCCCAGCAGTAACTACAACAGAACCTTGTGGCACATTGAAAGCCCCAATTGGAATTCCGTCACCACTGGAAGATTTATATTTTCCTCTTAATAAAAACTTATTTTTATCACTGTCTTGCAATGCTCCCGATTGGGTGTTGCGGTACATGTTTCTAAAAACATACTTACTTTGATTAGCATTGTATGAATTTGTATTATTATAATCTTCTCCTGCATTAGGATTGGACAATTTATTAAATAACAATTCTCCAAAAGGTTCTTTAGTAGTAAAAATAATTCGTCCATTTTGAGAATCGACAGTCAAACCGGAAATAAAATCAAAAAAACCATCACCACCACTTTGGCGATCGTTGTTGTAATTTAATTTATCCAAATTAAATACATTCAACAAAGGCGTTTCTGCCACTTGATTATCTGGCGATGGATTAACTGGAAAAGGACTTCCTGTAACTGGATTAATATAATTTAATGGCGATGGATCGGTATAAAGAATATTAAATCTAAAATCTTCTTGCTTTACTTGATAAGCACCTGGAATTTGATAAATATTTTTCATCATTAAATTCCAAACTGGATTTTTTACATTTGTTATATTACTTTTAAGCATCTTCAAAATCAAACTCTGCGTAATTACCGCCTGAGTTGATTGTGTTGTTCCTGTAACAAGAGTTGCATCAACACCATCGTTACCAAATTCTCCAACTTGGTATACTTTATCTCCAATGGTATATTCGTAAGCTACTGCCAAAATCTCATCATTGGCTAATTTTTGTTGCAAGGAAATGTACCCTAATTGCGGATGATAAGTATATTCATTGGTGGTTAATTTACGCGCATTTTCAAGTTTAGAATAATCCTGACCTTCGCTTACAGTAGCATTAAAACCAGAATTTGCTGTAGCCATTTCACGAATATTAGAATTCAACAATCCACTACCTGACTGAATTTGGCTTGGATCATACTTGTTATTCGAATTATCAGATGGCGAATCTACTGGATTATTAAACATTCCTGCAGAAGAACCTAAAACAACTACTTCATTATCGGCTAAACCCGTTAATTGTGCTTCTCCCAAATCCTGAAGTGCAATTACATTTCTAAGGTTATTTGACGTGGTATTCAGACGAGTTTGCTTATTAGTAACCCAAACTTCTATTCGGGTAATTTGTACCCTACTATCAATAAATGGATAGTTTTTTAAAGCAGCATCATATTTATTTCTAAAATATTGCGACAAGAAAAAGTGTCTGTCACTATCATAATCTAAAGCATAAATATCAAAATCCTGTATTGTTCCTCCACCTTGAGAAACAACTGTTTTGGTTTGCGATTTTTGTTCAGAGAAAACACCTGTAACGGTTGTTTTTCCAAATTGTAATTGCGCCTTTACTCCAAATAAACTTTGCGCTCCTCTAATTAGCGAACTATTCAGCGGCATACTTACATTTCCTACTTCAATTTTTTGAATAATATCATCCTCTGTTGGAGCATACTCTAATTTAAGTAGGTTTTGGAAAGCAAAAGTAGATTGAGTATCATAATTAGCATTTACGTTGAGTCGGGTACCTACTTTTCCCATTAAACTCATGCTTATCCTTTGTTCAAAATCAAAGGCCAAATTTTTTCTGTTTCTTGGAGAGAAAGAAGGATTATCCTGTTTGGTAAAACGAGCCCCCATATCCATTTCTACAGAACCAGTAGGTTTTACATCGATAGTGTTACTCCCAAAAATAGATTCAAACAATCCTGAATTGACATAATACCTAGGTAACAAATCTTTCTTATCAGCTTCACTTCCTTCTTTTTTCCCATCAATAGCATCGGATTTCTTTTTGAAATAATCCTTCATAGATTCTTTCAACACTAAATTTTCATATTCCTTTGGTGTCAAAATAACAGGATACTTAATTGAAAACCCATCAACTGAGTTTGTATAAATATATCTATCTGTTTTAGGGTCATATGTATATGCCGATAGGATACTTTTAGGATCTTTTATTTGAACTTTTCCTAAAGAATATCCTGTTTTTGTAGTATCCTGTGCGGGTTCATTTACTTGAGCGAATGATACAAAACCGCATAATAAAACTCCCAAAAAAATACAAATTTTATGCATACAATTGGTTTTTGCTTTCTTTTATAAGCTTTTTAATGCTTGTTTAATAATCGATTCAACAGATGCATCTGGATCCTCTTTTACAATTTTATCTATCACTTTTTCAGAAGCTTTTCTAGCAAAACCTAATACTTCTAATGCAGATAACGCTTCATCTCTATTTGTATTGCTTTGCGAAATCGAAACTTCGTCCAAATCATACAATTTTAATACTTTTTCTTTTAAATCTAAAATAACTCTTTGAGCCGTTTTGCTTCCAATTCCTTTTATAGACTGAATAGTAACTACATCTCCTGATGCAATTGCATTGGTAATTTGTTTGGGATCTAATGATGACAACATCGTTCTTGCAATACTTGCTCCAATACCCGAAACCGAAAGTAACAATTTAAAAATTTCTCGTTCAGATTTCTCTACAAAGCCAAAAATAGTATGAGCATCTTCTTTTATTTGAAGATATGTAAATACTTTTATAAAATCTGTATTAGGGAGTAATGAATAAGTATGCAATGAAATATGAACTTCATAACCTACTCCACCACAGTCAATAACGAGTTGTGTTGGCGATTTCTCAACCAGTTTCCCTTGTATATGTGCAATCATTTATTCTTTAATTTCGTAAACTATATAGTTTATTTTAAATTATTTTTTCTAATCTCTTTTTCTTGAGCATCAATAACAGTAATAGCTGCCATATTAACCATTTCTTCTACGCTAGCCCCCAATTGAAAAATATGAATTGGTTTTCCCATTCCCATCATAATAGGACCTATTGATCCTGTTTTGTACAATTCTTTCATTAATTTATAGGTAATATTGGCCGAATCAAGATTTGGAAAAATCAAGGTATTGACTTTTTTTCCTGCTAATTTAGAAAAAGGGAATTTTTCGCTTAACATTTCAGGATTCAAAGCAAAATCAGCTTGAATTTCTCCATCAACAATTAAATCTGGATGATTTTTATGCAAATAAGCTATTGCATCTCTAATTTTTGAAGCTTTTTCATTGGTAGACGACCCAAAATTAGAATAAGAAACCATAGCGATAACGGGTTCCACACCAAAAATTCGAGCTGTTTTTGCCGTCATCAAAGCTATTTTAGCTAAATCCTCAGCTGATGGATCAATATTAATTGCTGTATCTGACAAAAACATCGGGCCTCTAGAAGTCATCATCATATTGGTTGTAGCCACAATAGACGCATCAGAATCTTTGTCAATTAATTGCAACATCGGCTTTATAACAGTCGAATAACTTCTGGTATAACCAGTAACTAATCCGTCAGCCTCTGCAGTATTCACCATCATAGCAGCAAAATAATTACGTTCACGCATTAATTTTTGTGCATCCAACAAAGAAATACCTCTACGTTTTCTTGACTGCCAATAAGCGGTTGCATATCTGTCTCTTCTTGAATTTTCCTCGCTAGTTTTGGGGTCTATAATTTCTACATCAGCATCGAAACCTAATTCTTCTTTTAATTCCAAAATAACCTCTTTATCTCCCAACAAAATAGGAAAAGCTATACCTTCTTCATAAACAATTTGAGCAGCTTTTAAAACATCCAAATGATCGGCTTCTGAAAACACAATGCGTTTAGGAGCCATTTTAGCACGATTGCTAATCAATCGAACCATTTTATTATCATTTCCTAATCTTTCTATAAGTTCTTCTTTGTATTTATTCCAATCAGAAATTGGATTCAAAGCTACCCCCGATTCCATAGCTGCTTTTGCTACAGCAGGTGAAACAACACTAATTAATCTAGGATCAAATGGTTTAGGGATAATATATTCTCTTCCAAAAACTAATTTGGTAGCACCATAAGCCACATTTACTTGTTCCGGAACAGATTCTTTTGCCAAAGAAGCCAGCGCTTTTACAGCAGCCATTTTCATCTCTTCATTAATCTTAGTGGCACGAACATCTAAAGCTCCTCTAAAAATATATGGAAATCCTAGAACATTATTTACCTGATTAGGATGATCCGATCTTCCTGTAGCCATAATTACATCTTTACGAGTAGCAATTGCTAAGTTATAATCAATTTCAGGCGTTGGATTTGCCATTGCAAAAACAATAGGATTCTTAGCCATACTGGACAACATATTAGCAGTCATAATATCTCCTGAAGACAATCCTATAAAAACATCCGCTTTATTTAGAGCTGTTTCAAGTGAAACGGGTTCTATATCACGAGCGTATTTTTGTTGTAAAACAGAAAGCGAAGGATTATTTTTAGTTAAAACCCCTTTGCTATTAAACATCAAAATATTTTCCTTTTTAACCCCTAACAAAACGTATAAGTCTGCACAAGCTAATGCAGCAGAACCTGCTCCAGAAATCACCATTTTAACTTCTTCGGCTTTTTTCTTAGCTAATTCTAATGCATTGATTAACGCCGCAGCCGAAATAATAGCTGTACCGTGTTGATCATCATGCATTACAGGAATATTCAACTCTTCTACAAGTCGGCGTTCAATTTCAAAAGATTCCGGTGCTTTGATATCTTCTAAATTAATCCCTCCAAAAGTGGGGGCAATATTTTTAACCGTTTGGATAAACTCTTCTACATTTTTAGTATCTACTTCAATATCAAAAACATCAATATCAGCAAAAATTTTAAACAACAAACCTTTTCCTTCCATTACAGGTTTTGAGGCTTCTGGCCCAATATCTCCAAGTCCTAAAACCGCAGTTCCATTACTAATAACAGCAACTAAATTACCTTTAGCGGTGTATTTGTAAACATTATTTACATCTTTAGCTATTTCTAAACAAGGCTCTGCAACACCAGGAGAATAAGCCAAAGACAAATCTCTTTGAGTAGCATATTTCTTTGTTGGTACAACTTGAATTTTACCCGGAGTGGGCTTAGCGTGGTATAGTAAGGCTTCTCTTCTTTTGCTATCTTTATTCATAATGGCAGTTTTATCTTATACACAAAGATAGAAGTCTTAACTTAAAAAGTTAACATTTTCATAATTCTTTTATAAAAAACTAACTATTAAGCAAATAAAAAAGCCGCAATGATTTGCGGCTGGAGTATATTCTTTTTAAAAAAACTAAGATTGGGTTCCATTAATATAAGAATCCAATAATTGTATAGTTTCTTTTTGCTTTTCTATAATA
The DNA here is from genome assembly GCF_058309975.1 of Flavobacterium sp. ST-158. NCBI lineage: Bacteria > Pseudomonadati > Bacteroidota > Flavobacteriia > Flavobacteriales > Flavobacteriaceae > Flavobacterium > Flavobacterium sp. ST-158. The sequence continues at coordinate 283,677 of NZ_JBZEEN010000001.1, forward strand.
GATTTCACAACATCTCCAATAGAAATAAGCCCTATTACTTCATTATCCTCAACAACTGGTAAATGCCGGATTCTCTTAGAAATCATCAATTCCATACAATTATCCAAATCATCTTCAGGACCTACAGTAATCACATTACTTACCATTATCTCATGAACTAAAGTATTCTTGGAAGATTTATCCTTAAGAACAATTTTTCGAGCATAATCTCTCTCAGACAGAATACCTTTAAGTTGGCCCTCTTCAATAATTAATATTGCACCAACATTTTTCTCTCCCATTACCTTTATAGCGTCATAAACGCTAATCGTAGAAATAATTGAATATACATTATTCCCTTTTGTGCTTAATATTTGATTTACAGTCATATTGAGAATTTTTTAAGAACTATAAATATAAAAAAAAAATCATCAAAAATAATTATTACACTATCTATAATTTTATTTTTTTAATTTCTTAAGACTTCAGGAAATCTATATTTCTACTTAAACCCTGAAACTTGGTTCTTTTAACAGCTGAATCTTTAAAAACTATTTTAAAGGTTTCCTCGGTCATTTCTTCCCAATCTCTTTTGGTCATTGTCAGTAAATCAGGATTAGGATTAAAAAGAGGTTCACTATGTGATTTAGAAAAGCGATTCCAAGGGCACACATCTTGGCAGGTATCACAACCAAACATCCAATCATCAAAATGACCTTTCATTTCCGAAGGGATATTTTCTTTAAGTTCGATTGTAAAATAAGAAATACATTTGCTTCCATCAACAATATAAGGAGCTATAATTGCTTGTGTAGGACAAGCATCAATACAAGCGGTACAGCTACCACAATGATCCGTTGTAGGATTATCATATTCTAGTTCTAAATCAATAATTAACTCGGCAATAAAGTAAAAAGAACCTACTTTTTGAGTCAGTAAATTACTGTTTTTCCCTATCCAACCTAAGCCACTTTTAGCTGCCCAAGCTTTATCTAAAACTGGTGCCGAATCCACAAAAGCACGTCCAGAAACCGCTCCGATAGATTCTTGAATAGAGAATAGTAATTCTTTTAATTTCTCTTTAATTACAAAATGATAGTCTTTGCCATAAGCGTACTTAGAAATTTTAAAAGAATCTTGAATTTGTTGCTGTTCCGGATAATAATTCAACAAAAGCGAAACCACACTTTTGGCATCATCAACAAGCAAAGTAGGATTTAGACGTTTGTCAAAATGATTTTCCATATAGGACATTTGCCCATTATGATTTTTATTCAACCAGTTTTCTAAACGAGGAGCTTCTTCTTCTAAAAATCCAGCTTTAGATATACCACAAGACAAAAATCCGAGGCGTTGGGCTTCGGATTTGATAAACTGCGTGTATTTAGCTCTTAAGTCTATAATATTATTATTATTTTTAAAAAAGTTCACCCTGAATATTATTCCTAACTTTTCCTAAATGCTTATAGGCTTTATCAGTTACTTCACGACCACGTGGTGTTCGCATAATAAATCCTTCTTGAATTAGAAAAGGCTCATATACTTCTTCAATAGTTTCACTGCTTTCAGATACTGCTGTTGCCAATGTGGTTAAACCAACAGGACCACCTTTAAACTTATCAATAATAGTGTTTAAAATTTTATTATCCATTTCATCCAAACCATGAGCATCAACATTAAGTGCTTTTAATGCATATTTAGAAATTTCAATGTCAATAGTTCCATTTCCTTTTATTTGCGCAAAATCACGAACACGTCTCAACAAAGCATTTGCAATTCTAGGCGTACCTCTGCTTCTACCTGCAATTTCAATAGCTGCTTCCATAGAAATAGGCATTTTTAAAATAGAAGCACTTCTTTGTATAATGGTAGTTAATAATTCAACCGTATAATATTGTAATCGAGATGAAATTCCAAAACGAGCACGCATAGGAGCTGTTAAAAGTCCTGAACGAGTTGTCGCTCCAATTAAGGTAAACGGATTCAAATTAATTTGAACCGTTCTTGCGTTAGGCCCCGATTCAATCATAATATCAATCTTGAAATCTTCCATAGCCGAATACAAATACTCTTCCACTATAGGACTCAGTCTATGAATTTCGTCAATAAACAAAACATCTCTTTCTTCAAGATTCGTTAACAAACCAGCTAAGTCTCCAGGTTTATCTAAAACAGGTCCAGAAGTTATTTTAATACCAACTTCTAATTCGTTAGCCAAGATGTTAGCCAAAGTTGTTTTTCCTAATCCTGGAGGACCGTGAAACAAAGTATGATCTAAGGCTTCGTTACGCTGATTGGCAGCAGCCACAAAAACTTTTAAATTTTCTAAAACCTGATCTTGACCTGCAAAGTCATCAAAACTAAGCGGCCTCAATCTTTTTTCGAGATCAAGCTCTTCAGGATTGTATCCCTTAGTTGTTGGGTCTAAATTTTCATTCATTTAACAAAGATAGAAAAAACGATTTGTGAATTGGAAATAATAAACAGAACAAAAATACAGTCAAAAAAAAACCTCTGTAAAAAACAGAGGTTTAAAATATTTTTAGTGGTGTAAAACTGACTCACCTGGTTTCATTGGAACCGTTTGAGGAACAAAATCCTCTTCGTGTTCTGGGTTACTGTAATCGTAAGCCCAACGGTGAACTTCTGGAATTTCCCCTGGCCAGTTCCCATGCATGTGTTCTACTGGTGTTGTCCACTCTAATGTAGTAGATCTCCATGGGTTTTGATCCGCTTTCTTTCCGTAGAAAATACTACTAAAGAAGTTATATAAGAATACCAATTGAAAAACTCCACCAACTAATGCGAAAGTCGTAATCAATACATTCACATTTTGCAAATCATCAAATAACGGAAAGTTTGTATTTGTATAATAACGTCTTGGTAAACCTGCTAATCCGATAAAGTGCATTGGGAAGAAAACACCATAAGCACAAACTGCAGTTATCCAAAAGTGAACATACCCTAAGTTTTTATTTAACATTCTACCGAACATTTTAGGAAACCAGTGGTAGATACCTGCAAACATTCCGTAAAGTGCAGAGATACCCATTACTAAGTGGAAGTGAGCAATTACAAAGTAAGTATCGTGAACGTTAATATCTAATGTACTATCACCTAAAATGATTCCTGTTAAACCTCCAGTAATGAAAGTAGAAACCATTCCGATAGAGAACAACATTGCAGGGTTCATTTGTAAATTACCTTTCCATAAAGTTGTAATCCAGTTAAATGCTTTTACAGCAGAAGGAATTGCAATCAATAAGGTTGTAAAAGTAAATACAGAACCTAAGAAAGGATTCATACCTGAAATAAACATATGGTGTCCCCAAACAATAGTTGAAAGGAATGCAATAGCAAGAACTGACATAATCATCGCTCTGTAACCAAAGATAGGTTTACGAGAGTTTGTAGCCATAATTTCAGATACAAGTCCCATTGCAGGCAAGATTACAATATATACCTCAGGGTGACCTAAGAACCAGAATAAGTGTTCAAACAATACTGGTGAACCACCTTGGTAGTGTAAAACTTCTCCAGCAATATAAATATCAGATAAGAAGAATGAAGTACCAAAACTTCTATCAAAAATCAACAATAAAGCTGCAGATAACAAAACTGGGAAAGAAAGAACTCCAATAATAGCTGTTACAAAAAACGTCCAAATTGTAAGAGGAAGTCTAGTCATAGACATACCTTTAGTTCTCAAGTTAATAACAGTAACGATATAATTTAAAGATCCCATTAAAGAAGATGCAATAAATATAGCCATAGATACTAACCAAAGCGTCATACCTGTACCTGAACCAGGAATTGCTTGAGGCAAAGCACTTAAAGGAGGATAAATTGTCCAACCAGCAGATGCAGGTCCTGATTCTACAAATAAAGAAGCTAACATAACTACAGCTGATAAGAAAAACAACCAGTAAGAAATCATGTTCATGAATCCTGATGCCATGTCTCGTGCACCAATTTGAAGAGGAATCAGTAAGTTACTAAAAGTACCACTTAATCCAGCGGTCAATACAAAGAATACCATTATAGTACCGTGTATTGTCACTAATGCAAGATAAACATCATTAGCCATTACTCCGTCTGGAGCAAATTTATCACCTAATAAAACATTAAATATTTTAAAAGATTCTTCTGGCCAAGCTAATTGCATTCTAAAAAGCAAAGACATACTTATACCAATAACCCCCATAATAATACCTGTAATAAGGTATTGTTTAGCAATCATTTTGTGATCAATACTAAAGATGTATTTAGTAATGAATGTCTCTTTATGGTGGTGTTCGTGTTCGTGATCGTGAGCGTGATCGTGACCTTCTGCTGACATATATTATACTTTAAATTTTCTTAATAATTATTTCATAGCTACTTTAGTAGCTGCTACTGTATCATTTTCTTTAACTTCAGCTGGAGCTGCTGCTGCATCTTCTGCTGGTGTTTCCAAAGAAGCTTTAACTTGACTAACAAGTGTAGTTTGATCAGCTAACCATTTTTTGTAATCTTCAGGAGTATCTACAACAATTTTCATTTGCATATTGTAGTGAGAAGCTCCACAAATTTTATTACAAAGTAACAAATAGTCAAAAGTATAAGGATCTAAACCAGATTCTCCTTTAGCTATTAACTCATTACTTTTCTTAGCTCTTAATTCATTAATGTGAGCTACTTTTTCAATCATATAAGGCAACTCTCTATATTCTGCCGTAGTATAAATTGGAGTAAAGGCAAATTCAGTAACCATTCCTGGCACACAGTTCATTTGAGCTCTAAAATGTGGCATATATGCAGAGTGCAATACGTCTTGTGAGCGGAACTTGAAATGAATTTTTTTACCTTTAGGAATATGTAGTTCACTTACCACAATATCATCTTGAGCATTTGGATCAGATAAATCAACACCTAATGTATTAATTCCTTCAATATATCTCACATTAGCTTTACCTAAAACATTATCTTCACCAGCAATTCTAGCTGTCCATTTAAATTGTTGAGCATATAATTCAACTACTACAGTATCTTCATCCTCATCAATAAACATAATGTTTGTCCAAGCATATAAACCGTAAAGAATCAAACCAGCTAAAACTACAGCAGGAATAATACTCCATAATGCTTCTAATTTATTATTATCAGCAAAATATAATGCCTTTTGATCTTTTTTACCTTTATATTTAAAAGCAAAGTAATATAATAATACTTGCGTAATTGCTTGTACAAGGAAAATTAAAACCCAAGTAATATTCATTAAATGATCTACTTGACCTCCGTGAGCCGAAGCTGGAGTATGAAGCGGCAAATTACCCCAGGCAATTAAACCATATATTGTAAAAACATATAAGAATGCCAAAAACCCAAACATCAAATACCCTTGTATGTTGTTGTCTTTATCATTAGCTACTTGAGAGCTATTTGAGGCAGAACCAACTTGAGTAAGGTCGAATATTTTAGTCAATTGCCATAAAGCAACAGCTAATAAAACTAAAACTATAATTACCAACAAACTTGTCATCTGTTTATCTCTTTAAAAATTAATAATGAAAATGTTTACTTTCTTCGATATAAGGATTTCTTTTTGCTAATAAAGGAGCTTTAGTTAATGCAGTAAACACTGTAAAAATAAACAACCCAAGGAAGAAAAGAACTGATGAGATTTCAGGAACTCCAATAAACCATTGGTCACCAACTGAACCAGGCATAATCATATTGAAGAAATCAATATAATGACCCGTTAATATAACAATACCAGCCATTACAATAACCCAAGTAATTCTCTTGAAATCTGTATTTAAAAGAATTAATAATGGGAACACAAAGTTCATAACAACAGCCCCAAAAAATGGCAAATTGTAAACATTAATTCTTGTAATAAAATATGTTATCTCTTCAGGAATATCTGCATACCAGATTAACATAAATTGAGAGAACCATAAGTATGTCCAAAAGATACTAATACCGAACATGAATTTAGCTAAATCATGAATATGACTAGTACTTACATACTCTAAAAACCCTCTAGATTTTAAGTAAACAGTAACCATAGCAATCATAGTAATACCACTTACAAAGAAACTTGCAAATACATACCAACCAAATAATGTTGAGAACCAATGTGGATCTACTGACATAATCCAGTCCCAAGACATAATAGACTCAGAAACGATAAAGAATACTAAGAAACCTGCTGAGATATTAAAATTCTTTTTATAATTTGAATTATCATTAGATTCATCTTGAGCTAAACAGTTTTTTCTTGAAAAGTGTCGGTATAAATTCCATCCAATTAAGAAAATTGCAGCTCTAGCGATCCAGAAACCAAAATTTAAATAACCTGATTTACCAGCAATTAATGCGTCATAATTAGCATTATTAGGATCTGTTACTCCTTCATTTAACCATGCAAATAAATGATTAAAATGAAGACCACACAAAACTAATATTACAAAGAAAATAGCAGAACCATAAGGTAAATAAGCTGTTATCCCTTGCATAACTCTAAATAATACTGGAGACCATCCTGCTACAGCAACTTGTTGAATTGCATAGAAAACTAAAGTTCCCATTGTAAGCAACATAAAGAATATACAAGCTACATACAAAGCAGACCATGGTTTATTCTGTAATTGGTGTAAAACGTGAGTTAAATGTTCTTCGTGTTCAGCAGAAGCATTAACTTCACTTTCAGCTTCATGTTTAGTTGCGTGAACATCTTCAGAAGAATTTGCTTCTTCATGATGAGCTTCACCATGACCACCGTGAGATGATGCGGAAAGGATATTCTCAACTTCGTGAATATCTTTAGGTGCGTTTAAAAAACCATAACCTATTCCTAATATACCAACGGCCATTAAGATAAAAGAAAAAGTTTTTAATTTACTTGAAAATGTATACATATCTATTACGATCAGTTTGTTCAACAATTATAATTGGCTTCTAAGTTTTAGAACGTAGTCAGCAATTAACCAACGTTCATGAACACTTAATTGATTGGCATGAGATCCCATCGCATTTAAACCATACGTCTCAACGTGAAAAATACTTCCTTCAGTGATATCTCTATCTTTATAATTAGGAACCCCAAGAAATTTTTCTCTTTCAACTAATTTTCCTTTACCATTACCAGCTGCTCCATGACAACTAATACAATAGATATCGAAAAGTTCTTTTCCCTTACCAGAATTTCTGTCTAATGAATCTAAAGGTGATTTCAAATTTGCTTTAGCTAATTCATAACCTTCAGTAGTATTAGGATAATCATAAGGTTCAAAACCTCTATTGATACTACCTTCAGCTGGAAGTTGACCTTCTTTACCATTAGCAAAAGCTTTAGACTCTGAATAAGTTTCATAGCCTACTGACTCATACATATTTGGAAAATACTGATAATTCGGCGCTTTATCATTATGGCATGAAGCTACTAACATAGTAATGCCTAACAATAGTGTTATTTTATATACCCTTTTCATATCTAAATTAATTCTTTTCTATTACTTTAACTTCTACAGCACCTGTATTTTTGAAAAAAGAAACCAATTCTTCTTCATTATCTTTAATAGCTACTTCCATTAAGAAATGATCATCTGTAGTTCTAACATCTGGATTTTCAGCTTTCTTAAAAGGCCACAATTTACTTCTCATATAAAAAGTAATAACCATTAAGTGGGCTGCAAAGAATACAGTCATCTCAAACATAATAGGCACAAAAGCCGGCATGTTTTGAATAAAACTAAAACTCGGTTTACCTCCAATATCTTGAGGCCAATCATGAATCATAATAAAACTCATCATGAAAGTTGCAAAAGAGATACCAACGCAACCATACAAAAAGGCACAGATAGCTAATCTTGTAGGGGCTATCCCCATTGCTTTATCCAAACCGTGAACTGGAAATGGAGTAAAGACTTCTTCAATATGATGATGTGCAGCTCTTGTTGACTTTACAGCGTGCATCAAAACATCATCGTCATTATAAATGGCGTATATTACTTTATTACTCATGGTGTGAATCTTTATTTGCTTCTCTTTCTCTAATATAATTATCTCCTGTTGCCTTTAAAATTGTTTTAACCTCTGCCTGAGCGATTACAGGGAAAGTTCTAGAGTATAATAAAAACAAAACAAAGAAGAAACCTATTGTTCCAATGAAAATTCCAATATCAACAAATGTTGGAGAGAACATTGTCCAAGAAGACGGTAAATAATCTCTATGTAAAGACGTAACAATAATTACGAATCTTTCGAACCACATTCCTATGTTTACAACAATAGAAATAATGAAAGAAAACATGATACTTGTTCTTAATTTTTTGAACCACATAAATTGTGGAGAAAATACATTACAAGTCATCATTGACCAATATGCCCACCAGTAAGGTCCAGTAGCTCTATTTAAGAACGCATATTGCTCATACTCAACTCCTGAATACCAAGCAATAAACAACTCAGTAATATAAGCTACACCAACGATAGAACCAGTAATCATGATGATAAGGTTCATCAATTCGATGTGTTGTAAAGTAATATAAGCTTCTAAGTTAGATACTTTTCTCATAATGATAAGCAATGTATTTACCATCGCAAATCCAGAGAATACCGCTCCAGCAACAAAGTATGGAGGGAAAATTGTTGTATGCCATCCTGGAATTACAGAAGTAGCAAAGTCCATAGATACAATAGTGTGTACAGAAAGTACAAGAGGAGTTGCTAAACCAGCAAGAACTAAAGATACTTCTTCAAAACGTTGCCAATCTTTTACTCTACCACTCCATCCAAAACTTAAGATTGAATACACTCTTTTGTTAAATGGTGTGATAGCTCTATCTCTTAGCATTGCAAAGTCAGGTAGTAAACCAGTCCACCAGAAAACTAATGATACTGATAAATAGGTAGAGATTGCAAATACATCCCAAAGCAATGGCGAATTAAAGTTAACCCAAAGAGATCCAAATTGATTTGGTATTGGTAATACCCAGTAAGCTAACCAAGGACGTCCCATGTGAATAATTGGGAACAAACCAGCTTGTACAACAGAGAAAATAGTCATTGCTTCTGCTGAACGGTTAATTGCCATTCTCCATCTTTGACGGAATAACAATAATACTGCAGAGATAAGCGTACCAGCATGTCCAATACCTACCCACCAAACGAAGTTAGTGATATCCCATGCCCAACCAACTGTTTTATTTAATCCCCATGTTCCAATACCTGTAGATACAGTGTAAACGATACATCCTATTCCCCAAAGAAAGGCTGTTAAGGCGATTGAAAATACAATCCACCAATGTTTATTAGCCAAACCTTCGACAGGCGCCGCCACATCTACTGTTACATCATGATAAGTTTTATCACCTATAACTAAAGGCTTTCTAATACTAGAGTCGTATATATGAGACATATTCCTTTATATTGATTTTAAATTTATTTCTTAAGTGTTTCTAACTTTTACGTGATAAACTACATTTGGTTTAGTACCAATGTGTTCTAATAAATGATAAGATCTTTCGTCAGCAGCTAATGCAGCAACTTTACTTTCTTTATTATTTACATCTCCAAAAATCATTGCTCCGGAAGAACAAGCATTTGAACATGCAGTTTGGAACTCACCATCTACTACTTCTCTTCCTTCTCTCTTAGCATTTAAAATTGTTGCTTGTGTCATTTGAATACACATAGAACATTTTTCCATTACTCCACGAGAACGAACGTTAACATCTGGATTTAACACCATACGTCCTAAATCATCATTCATATGATAATCAAATTCACTGTTTTTGTTATACAAGAACCAGTTAAAACGACGTACTTTATAAGGACAGTTATTAGCACAGTAACGAGTACCCACACATCTGTTGTAAGCCATCATGTTTTGACCTTGACGACCATGAGAAGTTGCAGCAACTGGACATACTGTTTCACAAGGCGCGTGATTACAGTGTTGACACATAACAGGCTGGAAAGAAACTTGTGGATTATCTGCTGCTTTTTCCATTTCGTTGAAAGTAGACAAAGAACTAGACAAACCAGCAATATTTTCTTTTCTTTCTACATCTTCTGCAAAAGTAGCATCAGAAGAATAATATCTGTCAATACGCAACCAGTGCATATCACGGCTTCTTCTTATCTCTGATTTTCCTACAACAGGTACATTATTTTCAGCGTGACAAGCAATAACACAAGCCCCACATCCAGTACAAGCATTTAAATCAATAGACAAATTAAAGTGGTGACCAACTGAACGATCAAAAGATTCCCATAAATCAACAGTAGTTGATTCAACTTCCTTATGATCTAATGAAACTTTTGGAGTTTCGTTCCAAACATCAGCATCTTTAGTATTGAAGATCTCTAAAGTAGTTTCTTTAACAATATCTCCTCTACCCATCAAAGTTTTTTGACCTTGAACACAAGCAAACTCATGTTCTCCGTCAGCTTTAACTAATTCAACAGATTGAACATCATTAAAACCTTTATATAAAGCGTAAGCATTAACACCTACTTGCATTTCTTCTTTTAAGGCAGCTTTACGACCATATCCTAAAGCAAAACCAACAGTACCAACAGCTTGACCTGGCTGAACAATTACCGGAACTTGCTCTAATTTTGTACCATCAGCAGTTGTAAGTGTAGCATAACTACCATTCAAACCTCCATTAGCAACAATTGCATTAGACAATCCTAAAGTTTTAGCATCAGCATTAGAAACAGTCACATAGTTATCCCAAGATACTCTTGTAATAGGATCTGGAAACTCTTGCAACCATGGGTTGTTAGCTTGTTGACCATCTCCCATACCTGTTTTAGTATACAATACCAATTCTAAACCAGAAGCAGCTTTAGATTTTGCTAATTCTGAAGCAGCACCTGCATAATCAGCAGTTCCTCCAGAAGCAGCTTGTGGTTCTCCAACAAATACCCCATCATGCAAAACTTTGTTCCAAGATGAACCAGCAATAAATGATGAAGAATATGCTTTTAAATAATCGTAATAAGTTCCAGTAAGTCCGTTAATAGACATTAAAACATCTTGAAATTGTTTTGTATCAAATAATGGACGAATTGTTGGTTGCGTTAAACTATAAGTACCTTTAGTAAGTACTAAATCCCCCCAAGCTTCTAAATAATGAGGCACTGGAGCAGCAATAGTTGCAACAGAAGCAGTTTCATCTTCTTTTAAAGATAAAGCTACAGAAGTTTTTACTTTTTTAAGTCCTTCTACAAAAGAAGCAGAATCAGCTAAAGTATAAACTGGATTCACACCACTCATGATTAAAGTATGAACGCTTCCTGCATTCATATCCTTAACTAACTGAGCAACTTTTTCATCAGATCCTTTTCTTATTTGTCTAGTCCCAACAGTTGTATAAGCTTCACTAGCTAATACTTGGTTGATAGCTAAAACTAACAATTGAGCGTTTTTATCTTGAATACCTGAAACCAAAAGACCTTTAGAACCAGCAGCTTTCAATTGTTGAGCCGCTTTAGTTACTTCAGCTTTAAATTCCGGAGCCAAGTTAACCGCTACAGAAGAACCTGTAATGATATTATATATAAGTACTAATGCTTGTTTTTGATTCGCAACTGACATCGGCAAACGTTTATCAGCAGCAGCACCAGACAAAGTCATATTTGCTTCTAATTGGAAATGACGAGACATCTTTCCATTTTTAGGAATTCTACCTTGAGCATATCCAGCATCAAATCCTCCTCCTTGCCAATCTCCTAAGAAATCAGCTCCAACAGATACGATTAAAGATGCCTTAGAGAAATCATAATCAACTAACGCTCTTTCACCATAAACTGTTTCAAAAGCATCTAATGCAGCTGACGAAGAAACCGCGTCATAAACTACATGTTTTGCATTTGGATTAGCAGCAATAAAATCAGCAATTAATTTTTCAGTTGAAGGACTCGCTAAAGTATTTGTCAAAAAAACTACTTGACTACCTTTTGCTTTCGCATCAGCAATACTTGATTTAATTTTTGAATCTACCGCAGACCAAGTTGCTTCTTTCGCTTCAACTTTTGGTGCTTTCAAACGCATATTATCATACAATGACAATATTGAGGCATGAATTCTAGCATTTGCAGCAAATTTAGCTCCCGAAATAGTATTATTATCTATTTTAATAGGACGCCCTTCACGTGTTTTAACAAGAAGATTAGCAAAATCAAAACCATCAAAAACAGAAGTTGCATAATAATCAGCTACTCCAGGAATGATTTGCTCCGGTTGTAATACATAAGGAATCGACTTGTTCACAGGGCCTTCGCATGCTGCAAGTGTAGCTGCTGCAGTACTAAACCCAACGTACTTTAGAAAATCACGCCTTGAAGTTGAAGAAGATGACATCGCATCAGCATTTCCTAAAAACTCATCAGTAGGAATCTCTTCGACAAACTCGTTATTTCTAAGCGCCTCAACAATAGAACCATTTTCTAGTTCCTCAACACTTTTCCAGTATTTTTTGTTTGATGACATTGTATATATATATTAAAATCTTAATAATTTAATTAATAGTGGCATTTTCCACATTCTAAACCTCCCATTTGTGCTTCAGTCAATTTATCCACACCATATTTCTTAGAAAGTTCTTCATGTATCTTAGTATAATACCCATTTCCTTCCATTTTAACTTCTGTTTTTCTGTGACAGTTTACACACCATCCCATAGTTAATGGAGCAAATTGTTTTTGAATTTCATAAGTTTCAACCGGACCGTGACAAGTTTGACACTCAATACCAGCAACAGTTACGTGTTGAGAGTGGTTGAAATATACAAAGTCAGGTAAATTATGAATACGAACCCATTTAACTGGTTGTGTTTTTCCAGTATAAGACTGAGTTGTTTTATCCCAACCTACTGCGTCGTATAATTTTTGAATTTGAGCATCATAGAATGCTTTGCTGTACTCAGGAGTAGCAGTAGTTTCAGCAACCTCAGAAATATTTTTATGACAGTTCATACAAACATTCAAAGAAGGAATACCAGCTGTTTTACTAACTCTGGCAGCAGAGTGACAATACTTACAATTAATCTCATTATCACCAGCGTGAATTTTATGAGAATAATGAATTGGCTGAATTGGCTGATAATTCTGATCAACACCAACCTGCATTAAAAATCCATAAACCAAATAAGCACTAGCTAACAATAAGAATATGCAAGAAACCAATACTAAAAATTGATTTTTAACAAAAGCTTTCCAGATTGAAATGCGTTGCCCTTTATCAGCAACTTCAATTCCATTAGCCTTAGCAACTTTTGTCAAAACATTATTAACCATAAACAACATTACAACAAGAACTACCAAAACCAAAGCAAGAACTCCTAATATTACATTATTAGAACCTCCTTGGCCAGCTCCATCAGATACTTGTGCACCCGGCAAAGCCGCAGCCGCAGCAGGTTCTGCTTTTGGCTCAGATGTATAAGCTATAATATTATCAATATCTGCCTCAGATAATTGAGGAAAAGCTGTCATGACAGATTTATTATTTTCATTAAATAATTTAACCGCAGCAGCATCTCCCGACTTAATCATGTCAGAACTATTATGAACCCATTTATAGATCCACGCCATTTCGTGTCTTTCAGCAACCCCTCTTAACGCAGGACCTGTTGATTTGGCATCAAGCTTATGACACGCAGCACAATTAGAATTAAAAAGCGCCTTACCTTTTACTGGATCACCACCAGCTTGTGTAGCAGCTGCTGGAGCTTCGGTTGCAGCTGCAGGAGCAGCATCTTGCGCAAATGAAGAGAAGGAAAAAGCCAGCATTAGCGCTAAACTTAAAAACATTTTCCTTGAGTTCGAATTATGGTTACCCACCTTTTTCATAAAGTATAATGATTATCTACTAAAAATTGGCACATTTTTTATATAATAAAATCACATAAAAAACGTTCCTTTATTTTAAACTTCGACAAAAATACGACTTAAGAACTATTCTCAAAACCCCAAAACAAACGAAATATCAATTTATATCAATTCTAAATAAGTTTTTTATTTCAGTTTTGATGAATAAATTCTAATTTTACTCAAAAATCTTCACAGTATGAGAATTTTAACTATTCTAAACAAACTTTTATTCATTTTGACATTATTCATTTGCAGCTATAAAGTAGCTGCGCAGGATTCAAAAATTAACATTCATCAAGATCCAAAGTTTGAACAATTATTAAACGAAAAAAGAAAAATCAACGCCTCAATAGCTGTAAATGAGCTATATAAAATACAAGTTTTTAGTGGCAATAGTGAAAAAGCAAAAAGCACTTTAAACGATTGTAAACAAAATTTTTCTAATCTTGACGGAACTATTGTCTTCAATACACCAAACTACAAAGTTTGGATAGGCAATTTTAGAAACCGAATTGATGCTGAAAGAAATCTGCTTGAAATTAAAAAAGTTTACGAAAATGCTTTCTTAATCAAACCAAAAAAGTAAAAATTAACAATATAACTATTATCAAAAAAGACCGCTAAAATATGTTCCATTTTAGCGGTCTTTATTTTTATAACAAATTTCACAAAAACCTTTAAATATTATAACTACTACGAATCATTCCTCAATAATAGTTACAAAACAAACAAAGCCACTCCGTTCATGAAGAGGATTTTATTTTTAATTTTTACTACAGTAATATCATAAATAAATAATTGACTATCTTCATATATAATTTAAAATAATTAGCGACCAACACATCTGATACATTACATTTACTTACTAGCATCTGACCACTTATATTTCCATTTCTTTGGCCACCTGAAACCCTCCCTTTGACGTCTAGATATATACGTATATACATGTCTTTCTTTTTGTCCATTCGGTTTTATAACAAATACATAATTATCATTAATAGGCTTTACAATTGAGTCACCAATAGCAATGATGCTATCTAATCCTTGTCCAAAAAGATCATCATATGTTTTATTCTCTTCTTTTGAAAAAACACTAATTATATGACTATCTCGTTGTGCAATTTGCTTTTTACTAACTACGATACCTTTATATCCCCTTTTAATACTTTCAACAACTAAACTAGGTGAAGTCGTCATGTAAATTTGAAATATTACTAATAAAATAAAAAATATTGTCCCTAATAGAATCATTTTAGACTTTTTCATTTGATTAAACTTATATAAGGTTTACCACCATTTAAAAATTTATAATTACTAGTAGACCATTTAGCACCATATCTTGTCCCCATAGGTATAACAATTGTACCTGTCCCTGAAACACCTTGCCATGTCCATGTTTTTACAGATCGATTAGTTGGCCACAAAGCTGCTCTTCTGCTATCGTTTGCAAAAAATTATGAAAATCCCCCGCTACCGCACGAATCCTTTCGTGTGGCTTGAAACTATTCAAATACCTTAAAAACTACAACATTGTCAATAAGTTCTTTTATATCTGAATAATCAGTTGCGCTACTATAAACGTAATCTCCTGCTTTATATACTAAACCGGCCTCAACAGGGTTGTTATGCACATAGCCTATTTTTTGTTTAATTACTTTGTTGCTCCATAACTCTATTGGTTTGCTATCGTGTCGCCAAAATTGAAACCCCTTTATATTTGAGTTTTTTTTGAGCTTCTTTTTTGAAAAATTCTAATAAAAATTCTTTCCTACTTTCTTTAGGATTATCTTGTATAGACTTTACAATAGACTTCGCTCAGCGAAGTCTCCCGTCTATGATCTTTTATATCAATGAACTTCAACCCCGAAAACCCTGATGGCTCAGATTTATAATCCGTGCACACAACTCAAATTATTGAATTAAATATTCTCAAACATAAAACTCTAAAATACAAAAAAATCCCGATTGCTCGGGATTTTTCTTATAAACTTACAAAAAATTTTTACTTCAATTTCTTTTTGATAGCTACTTCGTGGTAAGCTTCAATAACATCTCTTTCTTCGATATCATTGTACCCTTTAATTTGAATACCACAATCATAACCTTTAGTTACTTCTTTCACATCATCTTTAAAACGTTTCAAGGCAACTAATTCTCCTTCATGGATTACCACACCATCTCTAATGATTCTGATTTTTCCATTTCTGGTAATCTTTCCATCCATAACCATACATCCGGCAATAGTTCCTACTTTAGAAATCTTGAATAACTCTCTGATTTCAGCAGTTCCTAATACTTCTTCTTTCATTTCAGGAGCAAGCATTCCTTCCATTGCATCTTTCAAGTCATCAATTGCCGCGTAGATAATAGAGTAGTAACGGATATCGATTTCTTCCTTATCAGCCAATTGTCTTGCATTTCCAGCAGGACGAACGTTAAATCCGATAATGATTGCATCAGAAGCAGAAGCCAACATAACGTCAGTCTCCGTAATTGCACCAACTCCTTTATGAATAATGTTAATTTGAATTTCTTCAGTAGACAATTTAGAGAACGAATCAGATAATGCTTCTACAGAACCATCCACGTCTCCCTTAAGGATTACGTTCAATTCTTTAAACTGACCTAATGCAATACGACGACCAATTTCATCTAATGTAATATGACGTTGTGTACGTACGGATTGCTCACGCATTAATTGAGAACGTTTAGCCGCAATTTGTTTTGCTTCTTTTTCGTCTTCAAATACATTGAATTTATCCCCTGCAGTAGCTGCACCATCCAAACCTAATATAGATACTGGCGTTGAAGGCCCTGCAACAGTAACAACATTACCACGCTCATCATGCATAGCCTTAACTTTACCATGATGTTTACCTGCTAGTAAGTAATCTCCAATTTTTAATGTTCCATGTTGTACTAAAATAGTAGATACATATCCTTTTCCTTTATCTAAGAATGCTTCCACTACCGTACCTTGAGCTAATTTATTTGGATTAGATTTCAAATCTAATATTTCAGCTTCTAACAATACTTTCTCTAAAAGCTCTTTTACACCAGTTCCTTTTTTAGCAGAGATATCATGCGATTGGATTTTTCCTCCCCAGTCTTCTACCAATAAATTCATACCAGCTAAACGTTCTTTAATTTTTTCTGGATTCGCATTTGGCTTATCCACCTTATTGATAGCAAATATAATTGGCACACCTGCAGCCTGAGCATGAGAAATCGCCTCTTTTGTCTGTGGCATGATATCATCATCGGCAGCAATTACAATAATAGCAATATCGGTTACTTGAGCACCACGCGCACGCATTGCGGTAAACGCCTCGTGACCCGGAGTATCTAAGAATGCAATTTTTTGACCATTATCTAAAGTTACTCCATAAGCACCAATATGCTGTGTAATACCTCCAGACTCACCAGCGATAACATTTTCTTTACGAATATAATCCAATAAAGAGGTTTTACCGTGATCTACGTGTCCCATTACGGTAACAATAGGCGCTCTGGTTACTAAGTCTTCTTCTTTATCTTCAACTACCTCGATAGCTTCTTCAATGTCCACAGTGATAAACTCTACATCATACCCAAACTCGTCTGCAACAATTGTTAGCGTTTCCGCATCCAAACGTTGATTTTGTGTCACCATGATACCAAGAGACATACAGGTTCCAATTACTTTGTTAATTGGCACATCCATCATAATAGCAATTTCACCTACGGTAACAAATTCAGTAACCTTAATAGTCTTACTTTCTTCGTCTAAAGCTCTTTGCTCATCATCAGATTTTTGACGATGTGTATCTCTTTTATCTCTTCTATATTTAGCCGCTTTAGATTTCCCTCCTTTTTTACCTTGGAGTTTTTCTAAAGTCTCTCTAATTTGATTTTTAACTTCCTCTTCTGTAGGCTCTACTTTAGCCACAATAGCAGGGCGATTTCCTTTTACAAATCCAGGTCTAGAACCTCTATTAGCATTGAATCCCCCACCACCTGTGTTAGGTGTAATCTTATTAGGATTTGGAGTACCAGAAGTTCTAGGTGTGCCAGGCGCATTAGCTGTACCAGGCTTAGGAGCAATCCTCTTACGTTTGTTTTTATTTGCATTAGCCCCAGCAGCTCCAGGAGCACCTGGCTTATTAGGCGTAATTTTAGGATCTTCTTTTTTCTTTTTAGGCTTATTGAATTGTGATAAGTCAATAGTTTGCCCAGTTAATTTAGCCCCAGAAAGTTTTTGATATTGAGTAGCAATTGCATCTTCAGCAGGAGCTTCCTCAGTTTTAGCTGGTTCCGCTTTAGCAGCTTCTTTAGCTTGAGCAGCAGCTGGCGCTTTCTTTTCTTCTTTTGCTACTTCTTTCTTAGGCGCAGCATTTTCAACAGGCTTACTAACTTCGGCAGCAATAGGTTTCTCTTCTTTTTTGTCTGATTCGATTTTCTCTGGAGAGCTTATTTTAGCAGCCGGTTTTTCGTCGGCAACTTCAGGCTTAGGAGTAACTACTTTTTCTTCAGCTGCAGGAGGAGTACTTGGCTTAGAAGGATTCAAATCAATTTTTCCAACTTGAACAGGTCCTGAGATTACGGCTCTAGCCTTAATAACTTCCTGTTGTTGTCTTTGTAATTCTTCTTCTTGCTTACGCTTATCTTCAGCCTCTCTATCACGTTCAATACGCAATGCTTCTTTTTCTTTTCTCTTCTCTTCGCTTACTTCTTTCGAAGCCTCTTTTTTCCCTCTGTCACCCGCAAACTGACCGCACAAGACATCGTATACCTCATTAGAAATTTTTGTGTTTGGATTGGACTCGATTGCAATCCCCTTATCTTTAAGATAATCCACAGCTCTTTCCAAAGAAATATTCAATTCCCTTAAAACTTTGTTTATTCTTATTACTCTCTCTTCAGACATATAACCTTTTTATTATTACCTATTTCGTTGTGTTGTTAGAAGCATAGACCTAACTATCGAACTCTTCTTTCAATATTTTCATTACATCTAGAATTGTTTCTTCTTCTAAATCTGTTCTTCTTACTAAGTCTTCTACATCATGTTTCAAGATACTTTTTGCTGTATCTAAACCAATTTTTGCAAATTCCTCGATAATCCACTCATCGATTTCATCTGAGAATTCTGTTAATTCAACATCATCCTCATCTGCAGTTGCACCAGCAATATCTCCTTCTCTAATAACATCTAATTCATAACCCGTTAACAAACCAGCTAATTTAATGTTATGACCACCTCTACCAATTGCTTTTGATACTTCTTCTAATTTCAAGAATACATCAGCTCTTTTTGCTTCTTCATTAATTTTAATAGAAGATACTTTAGCAGGACTTAATGCTCTTGTAATAAACAATTGAATGTTACTTGTATAATTAATAACATCAATATTTTCATTTCCTAATTCACGAACAATTCCATGGATACGAGAACCTTTCATTCCCACACATGCTCCCACAGGATCAATTCTATCGTCATAAGAATCCACTGCTACTTTTGCTTTTTCACCAGGGATTCTTACTACTTTTTTAATAGTAATTAAACCGTCAAATACCTCTGGAATTTCTTGTTCAAATAATTTTTCTAAAAACTTCTCTGAAGTTCTAGACATAATAATTTGAGGTTTGTTTCCTTTTAACTCAACGCTTTCAATAATTCCACGAACGTTATCTCCTTTACGGAAAAAGTCAGATGGAATTTGTTTTTCTTTTGGTAAAACAATTTCATTTCCTTCATCATCTACCAAAATTACAACTCTTGGTCTCACATGGTGTACTTCGGCGGTGTAAATATCGCCTATTAAATCTTTAAATTGCTTATAAAGATTAGTGTTATCATGCTCGTGTATTTTTGAAATCAAATTTTGACGCAAAGCCAAGATAGCTCTTCTTCCTAAATCGATTAATTTTACTTCTTCAGAAACTTCTTCACCAATTTCAAAATCTGCTTCAATTTTTCTAGCTTCTGTTAAAGTAATTTCTTCATTTTCGAAATCCAAATCTTCGTCGGCAACGATTACTCTCCTTCTCCAAATCTCCATATCTCCTTTATCTGGATTGATAATGATATCGAAATTATCATCTGAACCGTATTTTTTCTTCAATGCATTTCTAAATACATCTTCTAAAATTGCCATAAGCGTTACACGATCAATAAGTTTATCATCTTTAAACTCTGAAAATGAATCGATTAATGCTAAATTTTCCATGCGAATTCTTTAAATTAAAATGTTACTGTAACAACTGCCTCTTTAATTTCCGTATAAGGTATTTGTTGTTCTTTCTGTACTGTTTCTTTTCCTTTTCCTATTTTTTTAGGCTCTCTTGCTTTCCAAGACAAAATTATAAAATCTTCATTAGCATCAACTAATTCAGCCTCAATTTTTTCAGTATTTGTAGTCACAATCAAAGTTCTACCAATATTTTTAATGTATTGACGAACCATTTTTAATGGCGATCCTACCCCTACCGAAGCTACTTCAAGAGAAAAATCTTGCTCTTCTCTATCCAACTTACTCTCAATTGCCCGACTAATATCGATACAATCCTGCAACACCACTCCGTTATCATCATCCAAAGATACAATTACTTTAAACGCATCTGTTATGGTCAAATCAATCAAAAAAAGCGAAGGTCTTTCCTCAAGAGCTTCTTGCAATAACGTATTTACTTTTTCTTTAAATGTCATATTTTTTATAAAAAGAGGGGACATTTAGTCCCCTCATTATCTAGATTTTAATAAATAACGGCACAAATATAGTGTTTATTTTTATAAACCAAAAATAATTGATTACTGTAAAATTATTCCTTACCTTTATTATACCAACAAAACACTACAACAACCCTCTACCAAATCCCAAAGTTATGACACGAATTTTAGTTCCCACCGATTTCTCCACTCAGGCCGAAAACGCCCTTAAAGTTGCCGCCCAATTAGCCCGAAAAAACAATTTCGAAATCCATCTTTTACACATGCTTGAAATCCCAAGCCAGATGAACGATGCCATAACAGGAGCAACCCCAATTCCAGAAATCATGCTTTTTATCCAAAAAGCAAAGGAAACACTACATCACCTTAAAGACAAAAAATACCTAGAAGGACTAACTATAATTGATTCTATCCAATTAGAAAAAGCCACAACAGGAATTCTTTCCTATAGTAAAGAACACCAAATAGATTTAATAATCATGGGCTCTAACGGCGCATCAGGTCTAACTGAAATTATCATTGGTTCCAACACTGAAAAAGTAGTTCGCTTATCAAACATTCCTGTAATGGTAATTAAAGAAAAAATCGAGTCATTTACACCAAACAACATTGTTTTTGCTTCGGATTTTTCAGAAGAAATAAAAAAACCTTTTCAAAAACTACTCAATTTTGCAAATTTATTCGATGCAACAATTAATTTAGTTACCATTTGCACCCCAAACAGTTTCAAAACAACTGCACTCACTAAAGAAATAACTCAAAAATTTATTAGTCAATTTGAAATAAAAAATTTCTCAACTCATATATACAATGACACTAACATTGAAAAAGGAATAATTCATTTCTCCAATGAAATCAACGCCGACTTAATTAGTCTTTGCACACATGGCAGAACTGGACTTTCTCACTTCTTTACCGGCAGTATTAGCGAAGACTTAGCTAATCATGGAACTAAACCACTTATTGTATTTAAAATATAAATCTAAATAGCGGGAATAAAAAAAGCCTCTCAAATGAGAGGCTTTTTATGTTGGTCTACTAGGACTCGAACCTAGAAAGACTGCACCAAAAACAGTTGTGTTACCATTACACCATAGACCAGCAGTGCTTTATTGCGAGTGCAAATTTACAACGTTTTTCAGTTTACGCAAACTTTTTTTAATTTTTTTTCGAAAAAAAATTAAAAAAACAAAAACAACACTCAGAATCAACATTTTAAAAAAGCCATTTGTTTTATAGAAAATTTTGTTAATGCCTATATCCTTAAATAAAAAAACATTTTCTTTGTAACTCGAAAAATTAACTAAAATTTACTACATGAATAAGGAGTCTTTCAATTTCAAAAAATGGAATACTATTATAGGATGGATTACATTTGGAATCGCATTAATAACCTATTCGCTTACCGTTGAGCCTACCATGAGTTTTTGGGATTGCGGAGAATACATTGCTACCGCTGCAAAACTAGAAGTGGGACATCCACCTGGAGCTCCTTTATTTCAAATGATTGGTGCCTTTTTTGCCATGTTTGCTTCCGATGCACAACATGTAGCCTTAATGGTAAATATGACTTCTGTTTTTTCGAGTGCATTTACCATTCTTTTTATGTTTTGGTCTTCCACTATGATTTTGAGAAAAATCATTAATAATTCTGAAGAGCCTAGTAAAAGCAATGACATTGTTATTTTAGGTAGTTCATTTGTTGGAGCGCTAGCTTATACTTTTTCGGATAGTTTTTGGTTCAATGCCGTTGAAGCCGAAGTTTACGCCATGGCTTCCTTACTAATTGCTTTATTATTTTGGCTAGGATTACGCTGGGAACAAGACATGGACAAACCGCGAGGAAACAAATGGCTTTTAATCATTTCACTGATTACCGGACTTTCGTTTGGAGTACACTTTATGGCTTTATTGACCATTCCAGCTATTGGTTTCCTTTACTATTTTAAACATTACAAAACCATAACAATCAAAAACTTCATTATTGCTAATGTGGTGGTGGTTTCGATATTATTGTTTATTTTCAAATTATTACTCCCATTAACGATGGCATTTTTTGCAAAAGCAGAAGTTTTTACAGTAAACAGCCTCGGAATGCCTTTTGACTCAGGAACCATTCTTGCAACCTTGGTCTTAATTGCTGCATTTTATTTTGGTTTAAAATACACTAAAGAAAAAGAATTGGTAACTTACAATACTCTTATTCTTTGTATTTTATTCATCTTGATTGGTTTCTCCACTTGGTTAATGCTTCCTATTCGTGCCAATGCCAATGTGATTATAAATGAAAACAAACCTTCGGATGCCAGAGAAGTACTAGCTTACTACAACAGAGAGCAATATGGTTCTAATCCATTATTTTACGGACCACAATACACAGAAGCTTTTGTAGGTTTAGACAAAGACACTCCTTATCTTGACAAAGCCCCTAACTACGAGAGAGATTACAAAACCGGAAAATATGTTATTGTAAACAATTACAAAAACGCCGAGCAAAATAGTGATAACGCTCAGAAAGCATTTTTACCTAGAATGTGGAGTACTGGAAACATTGAAAATTATATCAATTTCACCAATCCTCCTCAATTCAGAATCAACCCAGATTATCCATTCGAAAATGATTTGGCTCGATACGGCGTGGATGCTAGTAAACTTTCTGAAGAAGATTACAATAAAGCTATTGCCCAATTGAAAAATGAGGTAGAAAAAACCATCACAGAATTCAGACAAGCTTATGCTCAAAAGCAAATCGACAACGAAGGCTATGTTAAATTCTTAAAAAGTTACGGAGACTATTTAATTATCGAAAAACCAACCACCATAGACAACCTTAGCTTTATGGCTGAATTCCAATTTGGCTATATGTACTGGAGGTATTTGATGTGGAATTTTGTTGGTCGTCAAAGTGACAACCAAGGCAGATATGATAATCAAGACGGAAACTGGCTGAGTGGAATTAAATTTATTGATGACATTCACTTAGGATCGCAAGACAATTTACCTTCAGATGCATTAAACAACAAAGGAAGAAATGTATACTATTTCATTCCTTTTATCTTAGGATTAATTGGATTAATGTACCACGCAGGCAAAGATTTAAAAAGCTTTTACGTATTATTAGCCTTATTTCTTTTTACAGGAATAGCATTAAAAATATACCTAAACGAAAGACCTTTTGAACCTAGAGAAAGAGACTATGCCTTAGTAGGTTCCTTCTATGTATTTGCTATTTGGATAGGTTTAGGAGTATATTCACTGTACGAAAGTGCTAAAAAA
This sequence comes from Flavobacterium sp. ST-158, assembly GCF_058309975.1. Lineage (NCBI taxonomy): Bacteria > Pseudomonadati > Bacteroidota > Flavobacteriia > Flavobacteriales > Flavobacteriaceae > Flavobacterium > Flavobacterium sp. ST-158. The sequence goes on from NZ_JBZEEN010000001.1 coordinate 307,510, forward strand.
TATTTATCTCCTAAAATTGCAGGACCTGTAATTGTTGCAGCTTCTTTATTTACAGCACCTGTAATAATGGCATCACAAAACTGGGACGATCACGACCGTTCAGGAAAATATACCGCTTTAGCCATGGCAAAAGCCTATTTAAGTTCTTGCGACCCAAATGCTATCTTATTTACCATTGGAGACAACGACACCTTCCCTCTCTGGTATGCCCAAGAAATTGAAGGCTATAGAACCGATGTAAAAATTGTAAACACCAGCCTTTTCATGACGGATTGGTACATTGATCAAATGAAAACCAAAACCTATGAATCAGATCCATTGCCTATTTCTTTTACACACGATCAATATGTAGGGGATAAGTTGGATTATGTGGTAAACATTCCAAAAATAAAAAGCAGATGGTCCGTAAAAGGATTAATGGATTTTATCAAACATCCAAAATCTACCGTGGAAATGCAGAATGGGCAAACCATCCATTTCTACCCTACCAATCAAATTAGAATTCCCGTTGATAAAAATACCATTATTAAAAACAAAATGGTAGCTGAAAAAGATTATGATTCAATTGTTCCTTACATAGACGTTGACATCAAAGGAGGTGCATTGTACAAAAACCGACTAATGATGTTAGATCTTGTAGCTAATAACAACTGGAAACGACCTATTTATTTTAGCGGAGGTGCTTTTGACGATGAAGAATACCTTTGGATGAAAGATTATCTTCAATTAGATGGTATGGTTTACAAGCTAGTCCCTATCAGAACAACTATTCCGAAAGACGGTAATCCTATGGAAATGGGACAAATTGATGCTGATAAAATGTACGACATTATTATGAAATGGGATTGGGGCAATAGCGATGGAAACATCTACCATGACCCAGAAACACGTCGTGAAAGTATCACCTACAGAACCAATCTGTCTAGATTAGTAGACCAATTGGTTAAAGAAGACAAAATTGACAAAGCCAAAAAAGTAATTGACTTAGCCATGCAAAAAATGCCTGTAGATAAATTTGGCTATTATTCTTTACTAGAACCATTTTGCAATGGTTATTACCTAGTAGGTGAAAAAGAAAAAGCACATCAACTACTAGACAAACTAGTAGGCAAATACAAAGAAAACCTAAATTACTACAGTAAAATGAGTGCTTCAGACCAATCTGACATAGCTATTGATATTGTAACTGATATTGAGCGTTACAGAGCTTTACTAGCTGTAATGAAGAAAAACAATGACACAGCATTCTTCCAAAAACACAGAGCTACTTTTAATACTTATATTGAAATTTTCCATCGTTTTGGTAGAGATAAAGAATAACAAACAATTGATTTCATAAAAAATGTAGCAATCCCAACTAAAAAGATTGCTACATTTTTTTTATCTTTAATTCCAAATAAAAACCAAATGAAAGCCTATTGGGTCAAAACAAACCGCATAATCAAAAAACTATTTTCTAATTTCATTTGGGATATTCCAAATTCAGAAAACAAAGTCTACCTTACTTTTGATGACGGACCTACACCAGAAATAACCGAATGGGTCTTAGATCAATTAGAACATTATAATGCCAAAGCTACTTTTTTTTGCATAGGAAAAAACATCGAACAACATCCTGAAATTTTCGAAAAAGTAATCGAAAAAGGACACGCAATAGGAAATCACACATTCAACCATTTGAATGGATGGAAAACAAATACTAACGAATACATAGAAAATAGTGTTCAGTGTTCAGTAATTAGCAATCAGTTTTCCAACAACAAACCACAAACAACCGACAACCAACTTTTCCGACCGCCTTACGGCAAAATAAAACCAGCCCAAGCTAAAAAACTCAAACAAAAAGGCTATAAAATAATTATGTGGGATGTTCTTAGTGCCGATTTTGACCTAAGTATCAGCAAGGAAAAATGTTTGGATAATGTAATAAATCATACCCAATCAGGAAGTATTATCGTATTTCACGATAGCATAAAAGCTTTCGAAAATCTAAAATATGTATTACCTAAAGCACTTCAATACTTAACTAAAAAAAATTTCCGTTTTGAAATAATACAAGAATAAATTAAAGTTGCTCTTGAACAATGCTTATTAATGAATTAGCATCTAATTCTCCTGACTGTCTCCAAACCATTTGACCATCTTTATACACCATCAAAGTAGGCAATCCTTTAATTCTTAAAGCTTCGGCAAGTTCTTGATTTTTATCCACATCAATCTTTATCACTTTTGCTTTATCACCTAGAGCAGCAGCAACATCTCTAATTACCTCGTGCATTGAAACTGAAGATTCGTTCCAATCTGTGTAAAAATCAATTAACACAGGCACATGTGCACTTATAAGTTCTCCAAATTTTGACATAAAACCAACGAATTAATTTTTTTTAAATCTAAGAAAAAATACTATTTCTTACGTACAAATGTAGCATTTTTAACGAATTATGCTACTTTATCTCCTTTTTTTAGTTCGATAACCGTAATTTCAGGCATAATTCCTACTCTACCAGGATAAGCATGAAAGCCAAAACCACGATTTACATACACATAACGCCCTAAATGCTCATATAAACCTGCCCATTGCGCGTAAACATATTGCGCCAAACTCCATTTAAAATAGCCCGGAATTTCAATCCCAAACTGCATCCCATGTGTATGTCCCGAAAGCGTTAAATGAAAATTTTTATCGTGTTTTTTAATCTCATAATCCCAGTGACTTGGATCGTGACTCATCAAAATTTTAAATTCATTTTCGTCAATAGCAGCCGACGCTTTATTCAAATCGCCCGCTTTCTTAAAATTATGCCCCCAGTTTTCTACACCCACTAAGGCTATCCTATCGTTCCCTTTTTGAATATAAGTATGTTCATTTAACAACAAATCAAAACCAATTTGTCCGTACAAAGCCTTAATTTCTTTAAAATTCTGATCTTTTTCTGCTTGAGAAGGCCATGTAACATACTCGCCATAATCATGATTACCTAAAACGGAATATTTACCATATTCGTGTGTTTTAATTCGGTTAAAAGTTTCAATCCACGGATGCATTTCCTTGGCATGTGTATTAACGATATCTCCCGTAAACAAAATCATGTCCGAATTTTGTTCGTTCACCAAATCAATAGCATAATTTATTTTCTCGGCATTATCAAAACTACCCGAATGCACATCCGAAATTTGCGTTATAGTAAAACCATCAAAAGCATCGGGTAAATCTGGAAAAAAGATACGTTGCTTAATGACCTTATAATTGTATTTCCCAATAGTAACCCCATAAATCAAAGATAAAAACGGAATAGCTGCCAAACCTAAACCCAACTGACTCACAAACTTTCGTCTTGAACCTAAGAAGCCTTCGTTATTATTTTCTACAAAATAATTCACAGACCCCATTATTACTCTAAAAATATCTTCCCCTAATAAAACAATGGCCAAAACAATTTTAGGAACATAAACCACCAGCATCAAACCCATCACAAACATCGTTTGTTTGGTTTGTCCTACCGAACGGTCAAAGCTAAAAAACCCATAAACAATATAAATTAAAATAGCCAAACTCACCGCAGCATAAGCTATCAAAAACCATTTATCCTTAACAATTGTCTTAAAAGCCTGAAAAGCGTAGAGTTCAATCACAAAAAGAAACACCACAAAAAAGAGCAACCTAAAACCCATTTTAATACATTTTTACACAAAATAACGACTTCTAGCGCTTAATTAAGAATATCTTAATTAAACTTTAACGGAACTACACTGATTTTTAGGAGCAAAACTACAAAACACACCATAACGTTCCCTCCTGCTCTCCGCTATATCTCTTGTTTCGCTATCGCAAAACAAGAGGATGCCGCTGCGATCAGGGCTATAAATCAGGATTTGATTTCACAATCACTTTTGTAAGAATATTTTAATATCTTTGGAAAATAGTTTTACGAAACAAAACTTTGCCAATCTACCCAATTTTGGGTTTACACACGAAAGTATATTTTGCTTACATACAAGTTAATAACCATTAACCTGCAGAAACTATAAAATCTATAAAATTCATGAAAATTTCACAATGGTTTAAAGACCGGAAAACTAAACTAGAAATTAAAAAGTCACATGAAGAACTTAGACTTGCGATTGATAAAAATATTTTAGATTCTCAAAATAGTATCGATGATTTAACTCAAATCTTTGAAGATTTTAAAAAACATAATTATTCCAAACATGACAGTTTTTTAAATTTATGTATATTTTCAGATGTAGTTTCAATTGACTTAACTCTATTATTGGAAAAATTTCAATTTGCTAAAAGAAAACAAGAAAGAAAACTATACGCAAGAGTTATGGTTATTGTAATTTTAGATTACTTAGATAACATTGCAGTGTTAATTGGAAGCAATTGTTTAGCAGAATTAAAACGCAATAATATGCTTGAATTAATGGATGATTTTAAAGCAATACACAAGAATTTTTCTGCTTTTAAAAAAGAAAATGAACGTCTACTTCGAGAAATCAGAAATAATACAATTGCACACAAAACTAAAGATGCATTAATGCTAAGTAAGCAAATTAATGATTTAAATGAAGATGAAATTTATCAATTTGGCTTACAATTTAAAATCTACACTAAAGACTTTGTTGACCTCTCTACGAAAGTTATAAACTATATATCTGAATATATGCGCGAAGGAAGAAGAATATAACAACCACTACAACGGATTTAGGCATTGGGTTTAATGTAAAAATGATTTTGTATTTGGGATGATTTGGTAAATACCCGCTCCCCCAAACGCTGCCGCACGAATCCTTTCGTGTGGTATGTTCAACTAATCTTTGTGGAGCTACTGGATGAGATTCCTCCTTTGTCGAAATGACAAAATCCAGAATAACTTCACTAAAAAACAACCAAACATTTAAACTAAAAATCATGACAAAAGAAGAAGAAATCGAACTTAATAAAGTAGTGAACAAAGGCCAAATTTTCATCAATTTCCCTGTAATGATAGTGATGTTTGGATTAATGGGGCTTTTCTATTATTTGAATAAGCTAGATTTGATTTCGAGACCAATAATGCTAGTTGGCTTTGCAATATCATTTATTTTAGGTTGGCTGGTTTGGTCGTTATTTATTACTAAATGGCGAATTTGGGCTTTTGAAAAAACCGATGAAAGATTCCATAGCATTTTAAAAAACGAAGCCATAAAAGCAAAACTAATTTGGCCTGACGGACATATTTTTGAAAAAACAGAAATACGAACAGCGGCACAAAAAGCTAAGATTAAAGCGATAAATGATAGAATTGAGGAGTTAAACAACCACTAACTTTAAATCAGGATGAATTTACTACTTACTAAAACCTATTTATTTTTCTTTTCCATTATTCCTTTAATTCTTGCTTTTTCATACTACAATCCCAAAAAAACCTTTGATATAAACATTGGGGATACCTACTTCGTTATTTTGAATTTACATTTGGGAATAATACTGTCTGTATTTTATTTTATCCTTGGTTTACTTTATTTCATCTTACACAAAAAAGAAATACACTTAAACAACTGGATCATCTATACGCACTCATTATTAACCATTGGAGGTCTAATTTTGATATGGTTGTTACTAAAAAGAATCAATAATAATCCGACTAAAAATTTTGAAGAAATTCTAAAATCCATTAGAATAAATCAATTTTTAACCTACACCTGTATTACTACAGTATTTAGTATGGTTTTGATTCAGCTAGTTTTTGTTATTGACATATTTTTGAAACTTATTAAAAGGTAGCTTTCCCTTATTTTATCAAAAAATTACATTTTTCCGTAATACTCATTACGCTCACAAAACCTTTCTGTCTCAAATCATCCTTTAAAAAAAGACAATTTTAAAAAGCTTTGCTTATTTTTACATCCAAATAATTTCAATATGTCAGCTCAAAAACGTCTTTTTCTACTCGATGCCTATGCTTTAATTTTTAGAGGGTATTATGCCTTTATTAAAAATCCAAGAATCAATTCTAAAGGTATGGATACCTCGGCCATTATGGGATTTATGAATTCGCTAATGGATGTGATTAAGCGTGAAAAACCAGATCATTTGGCGGTAGCTTTTGACAAAGGCGGTAGCGATTTGAGAAACGAATTGTTTCCGGAATACAAAGCCAATCGTGATGCAACTCCCGAAGCCATCAAAATTGCAGTTCCTTATATTCAAGCTTTATTGAATGCCATGCACATTCCTATTATTGAAGTAGCAGGTTACGAAGCCGATGACTTGATAGGAACGATTGCTAAACAAGCCGAAAAACAAAACTACCAGGTGTATATGGTGACTCCGGATAAGGATTTTGCCCAATTGGTTTCGGAAAATATTTTTATGTACAAACCTGCCCGAATGGGTAACGGAATCGAGATTTGGGGGATTCCTGAGGTTTTGGAAAAATTTGAAATCGAAAGACCAGAACAGGTAATCGACTATTTGGGAATGATGGGTGATTCTGCCGATAATATTCCTGGACTACCAGGTGTAGGAGAAAAAACTGCTAAAAAATTCCTGGCTGAGTACGGCTCAATGGAAAATTTATTGGCAAATACACACCAATTAAAAGGTGCTATAAAAACCAAAATTGAAGCTAATGCCGAATTAGGTTTATTATCCAAAAGGTTAGCAACAATTTTATTAGACTGTCCTGTGACTTTTGACGAAAAAGATTATGAGCTTTCGACTCCTGATGTGGAGAAAACAGATGCTTTATTCAACGAATTAGAGTTTAGAAGAATGGCAGAACAATTTGATGCTATTTTCAAAAAAGGTGAAGCAGCTGGTCCAACAAATAACGTTGACGAAGCCAAATTATACAAAAAACCACAGCCAAAAAACGAAGAACAGTTTGATCTTTTTGGGAGCGCCATTGCAGATGAACAAACTTCAAACGGATATCATCAGTTTTACAATACACTGGAAAACACAGCACATTCATACCAAATCATCCAAGGCGATTTAGGAGTTCGCCTGCTGTTGCAAAATTTACAAAAACAAACTTCCGTTTGCTTTGATACCGAAACTACTGGATTAGATGCATTGCATGCAGAATTAGTTGGAATGTCATTTTCTTATGAAAAAGGAAAAGGATTTTATGTTCCGTTTCCAGAAAACCAAGAAGAAGCCAAAACTTTGGCAGAAAAATTCATTCCGTTTTTTGAAAACCCTGAAATTGAAAAAATTGGACAAAACATCAAATACGATTTAAAAATCCTTTCAAATTATGGCATTCGCGTAACTGGAAAATTGTTTGACACCATGATTGCGCATTACTTGATTAATCCAGATATGCGTCATAATATGGATATTTTATCGGAAACCTATTTAAAATATTCGCCAAAATCCATTGAAGATTTAATTGGTAAAAAAGGAAAGAATCAAAAATCGATGCGCGAAGTCGCTTTGGAAGACATTAAAGAATACGCTGCCGAAGATGCTGATGTTACTTTTCAACTGAAAGAATTATTTGCTGTCGAATTAGAAAAAACAGCAACTCAAAAATTATTTGACGAAATCGAAATTCCGCTTGTTCCTGTTTTGGCTGCAATGGAAACCGAAGGAATCAAATTGGACGTTCCATTTTTAAAAAGCATGTCAATCGAAATGGCTGCTGAAAGCAATGCTTTGGAACAAAAAATATATGAAACCGCCGGAGAGAAATTCAATTTGGCTTCGCCAAAACAACTGGGTGATATTTTATTTGACAAATTGAAAATTGGCGGCGCCAAACAAAAGAAAACTAAAACAGGACAATATGCTACTGGCGAAGAAGTTTTATCCTATTTAGCCAATGACAACGAAATTGTACGTGACATCTTGGAATGGCGCCAAATGGTAAAATTGCAAAGTACTTATATTGATGCTTTACCCAACCAAGTCGATTCTAAAACAGGACGCGTTCATACGGATTACATGCAAACTGTTGCCGCAACAGGACGTTTGAGTTCGAATAATCCCAACTTGCAAAACATCCCGATTCGTACCGAAAGAGGCCGATTGATTCGTAAAGCCTTTATTGCTCGTGATGAAAATTACACCTTAGTTTCTGCCGATTATTCTCAAATAGAATTGCGTGTGATTGCGGCTTTGAGTGGTGAAGAAAATATGATTAAGGCTTTTCAAAACAACGAAGATATTCACAAGTCAACAGCTTCTAAGGTTTTTAATGTGCCGCTTGAAGAAGTAACTCGTGAACAACGTAGTCATGCTAAAACGGTAAACTTTGGAATTATCTATGGTGTTTCAGCTTTTGGACTTTCAAATCAAACCAACCTTTCCCGTTCTGAAAGTGCCGAATTGATTGAAGCTTATTACAAAACCTACCCAAGACTAAAGTCTTTTATCAATGAGCAAATTGATTTTGCCAGAGATCATGGCTATGTACAAACGGTTTTAGGCCGTCGTCGTTACTTAAAGGATATTAATTCGCAAAACGCTATTGTTCGTGGTGGTGCTGAGCGAAATGCAGTGAACGCCCCTATTCAGGGATCAGCAGCTGATATTATCAAAATTGCGATGATTAATATTCATAATAAATTAATCGCCGAAAACTGGAAATCAAAAATGCTATTGCAGGTTCATGACGAACTCGTGTTTGATGTTCACAATGAGGAACTAGAACGAATCCAACCAATGATTAAACACGAAATGGAAAATGCTTTTAAACTGGAAGTTCCTTTAGTAGTTGATTTAGGAATGGGGAAAAATTGGCTGGAAGCGCATTAATTTTAGTTGTCAGAGCAGTTGGCAGTGAAAACAAAAAATCCATTCTTATTTCTTTTTAAGAATGGATTTTTTTATAGTTCTAGAAGATTCTCTTTCTTTTAAATTCGTTTTTATTACAACAGTTTGATAAGGTGCTTCATTTTCTTCATCACCTTCCAAACGTTCAATGAGTAATTTGGCAGCCACTTCTCCAATTTCTACTCCGTGTTGACTTACCGTGCTTAAACTTGGCGTTAATCGTCGGGAAGCCAAAATTCCATCGGCAAAACCAATAATGGATAACTCTTCCGGAATTTTATAGCCTTTTTTAATCGCTACTTTCAAAGCTGCAACCGAATCGCGTTCGTCTAAAGCAAAAACACCATCTATAGCATTGTTTTCAAAAACAGCTTCAATTTTTTTCTTCATATCATCTTCAGAATTAGTGCGAAGAATAATATTCTCGTTTACTGCAATTCCATTATCTGCCAAGGCTTTCAAATATCCTTCGGTTCTTAATTTCCCTACACTTAAATCATCTACCGAAGAAATCAATGCAATATTTTTACAACCGGTATCAATTAAACGTTGGGTAACATTTAAGGCAGAATCATAATCATCCACCACTACCTTATCACATTCTACTTCATCCGCAATGCGATCAAACATTACAATTGGCGTTCCTTCATTAATAATATCGATAAAATGAGAGTAATCTTGAAGTTTTTGAGCTTCTTGTGAAACCGACAATATAAAACCATCGGTAGTTCCATTGCTCAACATTTCTAAGGTGTTAATTTCTTTCACTAAGGATTCATTCGAAATACAAGTAATTACGTTATATCCTTTTGCATCGGCTACCTTTTCGATTCCACTAAAAACTTTGGCAAAAAAAGAATTCAAAATATTAGGGATAATTACCCCTATCGTTTTTGTTTTTCTATTTTTTAAATTCAAACCAATGATATTAGGTTTGTAGTTTTTGAGTTTAGCATACTCCTTAATCTTAATTTTAGTTTGACTACTAATCTCCGGACTATCATTGAGTGCTTTAGAAACTGTAGAAACAGAAACATTAAGTTCTTTGGCAATTTGCTTCAGTGTTGCTTTAACTTTCATAATGAATTATATTGTCTTTGTTTATAGCCATTTAGAATAGTGACTCTAAAAATACTTTGAAAAAAATAACGATACATAGACTTTAAAATCAAATTGCACCTACTCTATTCTTTCCATCGCAAGATGGCAAGATAATCAAATTATTTTTCATATCAAATGTAAGATAATTTTAGAACCAAAGCACCAACTAGAATTATAAAAAAGTAGCACTCTAAAGCGTATTAAATATCCAATTGATTATCAGCACAAAAACCTAAAAAAATTATTCAATTAAGGTATTTGTATTTAAAATAATTAATTGTACTTTTGCAACCCCTTTATTGGGGATGGAATGTTTAATTAAAAAATTTTTATTGTGAACGCATTAAGCTACAAGACAATTTCAACTACAAAGGCAAACTCTACTAAAGAGTGGATCGTTGTAGATGCAGAGGGTCATAACTTAGGACGTCTTGCTTCTAAAGTCGCTATGATTTTAAGAGGAAAGTACAAGCCAAGCTATACCCCACACGTGGACTGTGGAGATAACGTAATTGTTATCAACGCAGAAAAAATCAACCTTACAGGTAACAAAATGGACGAGAAAATTTACATGCGTCACACAGGTTATCCAGGAGGACAAAGAACTTTAACTGCTAAAGTATTGCAAGCAAAAAATCCTGCAGCTTTAGTTGAAAAAGCAGTAAAAGGAATGTTACCTAAAAACAAATTAGGAGCTGAACTTTTCAGAAATTTAAATGTTGTTGTTGGAGCTGAGCACAAACAAGGAGCTCAAAAACCAAGAACTGTTAACCTAAACGATCTTAAGTAATGGGAGTTATTCACAAAATCGGTAGAAGAAAAACCGCTGTTGCACGTGTTTATGTTTCAGAAGGAACAGGAAAAATCACTGTAAACAAAAAAGAATTAGCAACTTATTTCCCAACAGCTACTTTACAATACAAAGTAATGCAACCAATGTCTATGACAGAAAATGCTGAAAACTTTGACGTAAATGTAAATGTTTACGGAGGTGGTGTAACTGGTCAGGCAGAAGCTGTAAGAATGGCAATCGCTCGCGCTATGTGTGAAGTTAACGCTGAGAACAGATCTGTATTAAAACCAGAAGGTTTATTAACAAGAGACCCAAGAATGGTTGAACGTAAGAAATTCGGTCAGAAGAAAGCTCGTAAGAGATTCCAATTCTCTAAACGTTAATATTGCCTGTCTTGTTCACAGGAGCAAGACTTTATTGAATTTATTATTGAATTTAAACAATGTTGTTGTTGTCTCACCAAGGTGAGAAATTAGTTTAGCATCTAAATGCATTTAGCCGAGAAATCGCCATTCATGCATTGCTTACTCAACAGAACGTAAACTAGTACAAAAAATGTCAAGCAAAATAGAAGTAAAAGAATTACTAGAAGCAGGTGTTCACTTTGGACACATGACTAGAAAATGGGACCCAAACATGGCTCCTTACATTTATATGGAGCGTAATGGTATTCACATTATCAACCTATATAAAACTGCAGCTAAAATTGAAGAAGCTAACGAAGCTTTGAAAAAAATTGCTGCATCAGGTAGAAAAATATTATTTGTTGCTACCAAAAAACAAGCAAAAGACATCGTAGCTGAAAAAGCTGCTGCTGCAAACATGCCTTACATCACTGAAAGATGGCCAGGTGGAATGTTAACAAACTTTGTTACTATCCGTAAAGCAGTTAAAAAAATGTCTTCTATTGATAAAATGAAGAAAGATGGTACTTTTAACACCTTATCTAAAAAAGAGCGTTTACAAGTAGATCGTCTTCGTGCTAAATTAGAAAAAAACTTAGGTTCAATCGCTGATATGTCTAGACTTCCAGCTGCATTGTTCGTAGTAGATATCAAAGCTGAGCACATCGCAATAAAAGAAGCACAAAAATTAAACATTCCAGTTTTCGCAATGGTTGATACTAACTCTGATCCACGTGAAGTAGATTACGTTATTCCAGCTAATGATGATGCTTCTAAATCAATCGATAAAATTTTATCTTTAGTAACTACTGCAGTTATCGAAGGACTTTCTGAAAGAGGTTCTGAGAAAGAAACTGCTGAAGCAACTACTGAGGAAGCTCCAGTAGCAACTGAAACTGCTACTCCAGCAACTGAAGAATAAATAATTTTTTAAATTCCAAGTTTTAAATTCCAAATTCCAAAATCAGATTTTTAACGATCTGATAACGTTGGGATTTGGGATTTGAAGATTGGAATTTTTACTTTTAACATTAAAACACAAGATATATTATGGCAACAATTACTGCTGCAGACGTAAATAAATTAAGACAAGCTACAGGAGCCGGAATGATGGACTGTAAAAAAGCTTTAGTTGAAGCTGAAGGAGATTTCGATAAAGCTATTGAAAACCTTAGAAAAAAAGGACAAAAAGTTGCTGCTAACCGTTCTGACCGTGAGTCTTCTGAAGGAGCTGCTGTTTCTTTTATCAATGCTGACAAAACTAAAGGAGCTATCATTACATTAAACTGTGAAACTGATTTCGTAGGTAAAAACGAAACATTCGTATCTTTAGCAAAAGAATTAGTTGAAAAAGCAATCAACTTCTCTTCTAAAGAGGATTTCTTAGCTTCTGATTTCAACGGAATTACAGTTGCTGAAAAATTAATTGAGCAAACTGGAGTTATCGGTGAAAAAATCGAAATCGGTGGTTTTGAAATTTTAGAAGGTGCTTACGTTGGATCTTATGTTCACGTTAACAAAATTGCTGCATTAACAGCTATTTCTGCTCCAATTGCAAATGCTGAAACTTTAACAAAAGACATCTCTATGCAAGTTGCATCTATGGGAGCTGATACATTATCTTACAAAGATTTTGATCCTGCTTTCATCGCTGCTGAACTTGATGCTCGTATTGCTGTAATCGAAAAAGAAAACGAAGAAGCAAAACGTTTAGGTAAAACTTTGAAAAATGTTCCTAAATATATCTCTTACGCTCAATTAACTGAAGAAGTTATCAAACAAGCAGAAGAAGATGCTAAAGCTGAATTAAAAGCAGAAGGAAAACCAGAGCAAATTTGGGATAAAATTATTCCTGGAAAAGTACAACGTTTCATTTCTGACAACACTACTTTAGATCAGGAAAAAGCTTTACTTGACCAAAACTTCATCAAAGATGACAGTAAAAAAGTGGGTGATTATGTTAAAGGATTCAATGTTGAAATTTCAGGTTTCAAAAGAGTTACTTTAGGATAATATAAACCGTTTTATTCTATACCAAAGAGCGATTTTCTAATTGAAAATCGCTCTTTTTTTATATCAATTATTCCTCATTGTAGATTCTCGAACAATGATACCCGTTTCCAATTCAATTATCTTCGGCTTAAATACCCTTCCTTCTTTACGACAAAGCATTTCCTCTAATAATAAGTTAAAAGCAGCCACTCCCATTTCATAGCTAGGTTGATCAACAGTACTTAATTTTGGCGTAATAACCTGAGAAACAAGCCAATTACTAAAACCAATTACAGCAATTTGATTAGGCACCTGAATTCCTTTTTCATTAAAATGAGCCAAAACACCAACTGCTACCAAATCAGTTATAACAAAAATCCCATCAATTCCTTTGTCTTCTTCTAAAATTTGTTTCGCAAATGCAACTCCTTGCTCAAAAGTGATGCTTTTACAAGCATAAACTAAACTTGAATCAAAAGGGATTCCATTTTTTTCTAATGCTTTTTTGTAACCTAAAAAACGATCAATAGCATTTTGTGGATTTTCAAGACCACGAATATGCGCAATTTTTTTACACCCCATATCAATAAGATGCTGAACCGCTTCCATAGCTGCTTTTTGATCATTAATAATAACTTTAGAACTCGGAATTAATTTAGCTATTTTATCAAACTGCACAAATGGAATTTCTTTTTGGAGAATTTCCATAATATGAGCATCATTGTTTGAATCATTAGACAACGACATAATAATCCCATCTACTCTTTTATTAATCAAAAGTTCTACTTGCTTCTTCTCTAATTCTAAAGATTCATTAGACTGAAGAATAATAACCAAATAACCGTTTTTTTCTGCCTCAGCAATAATACCATTTACAACCCCAGAAAAAAAGTGATGCACCACTTCAGGAATAATAAGCCCGATAGTTTTAGATTCTTTGGTTCTTAAATTAACTGCAAAACTATTAGGGATATAATGCAGCTCTTCAGCAAGAGCAACTACCGCTTTCTTAGTTTTTTCACTAACATCTGGGTAATTTTTTAATGCTTTTGAAACAGTTGTAATGGATATACCTAAGGTATTAGCTATCTCTTTTAAAGTGGTCTCTCTCATAAAAACAAATATCGCAAAAAAATTCTTAACAAAATCGAAAACGTTTTCGGTAATTTCGAAAACGTTTTCGTATAAAAACATTAATTTTATTTTGCTGATTAAATATACATTTGATAAAAAATAACCAAATAAATTATTAACTAAATAATTATCCAATCATGAAAACAGCAAATTCATTATTTAAAAAAACGGGAATAGTTATAGCATTATTGCTATTTAATATTTCTTTTTCACAAAATTCCAATTTATCAGGAACTGTTACTGATGCAACAGGAGCAGCAATTCCAGGTGTAAATATTGCCATAAAAAATACCAACAAAGCCATTGCAACTGATGTTAATGGAAAATATTCATTTGCTAATCTAAAAAATGGAACAGTAAATATTATTGCAACCTATATTGGTTTTAAAACTGTAGAATCAAAAGTCACAATTAACGGAAACACCATACAAAATATCTCATTAGTTGAAGATGCAAATGTTTTAGATGATGTAGTGGTTACAGGTGTTGTAAATCCAAAAGCAAAAATTAAATCTAGTGTTTCCATTACTACTTTAGGAACAGAACAAGTAACCCAATCAGCACCAAGATCAACTGCTGAAATCTTCAGAACCATTCCTGGTATTCGTTCAGAATCTTCAGGAGGTGAAGGGAACTCAAATATCTCTGTGCGTGGTGTACCAATATCTTCAGGCGGATCTAAATATTTACAACTTCAAGAAGATGGGCTTCCTGTATTACTATTTGGTGATATTGCATTTGCAACAGCGGATATCTTTACAAGATTTGACGGAAACATAGCTAAAATTGAAGCCATTCGTGGTGGATCTGCATCTACTTTATCTTCTAATTCACCTGGTGGAATTATCAACTTTATCAGTAAAACTGGTAAAACCGAAGGTGGTAACATCAGTACAACTTTTGGATTAGACTACGGAAATTTTAGAACCGACTTGGATTACGGATCAAAAATTGGAGACGGATTGTATTTTCACGTTGGTGGTTTTTACAGAACTGGTGAAGGAGTAAGAAAAACAGGATTCAATAGCAATAATGGTGGTCAATTTAAATTCAATATTACTAAAGAATTCGAAAACGGTTCGGTTACTGTTTATGCTAAATTCTTAAATGACAGAGCAGCCGCTTATATGCCAATGCCAGTAGCTGTTTCAGGAACAAATGCAAATCCTACTTGGAAAAGTGTTGATGGTTATGATGCTACAACCGGTGCTTTACAATCTATTTATTTGACTCATAGCCTTGGATTAGGTCCTGATGGAAATGTTCGAAGAGAAGCTGTAGCAAATGGAATGCATCCTGTCTCAAAATCAATTGGTGCAAATGCTTCATTTAATTTAGAAAATGATTGGAAAATTACCGATAACATTAGATTTTCATCTAATTCAGGTGGATTTATCTCTCCTTTTCCTGCAGAATTAGGAACAGCATCAGCAATTGCAAATTCTTTTGGAGCTGGATCAACTTTAAGCTATGCAGACAATGGAGCTCCTTTTAATACTCCAAACGGATTAGTAGCAAGAATTCACATGTTCGACACTCAATTAAACAACATGGGGAATTTTATGAATGATTTACGTTTGACAAAAAAATTCGATAAAATAGGAATTACAGCAGGATTGTTTAAATCGATGCAAAATATCTCAATGTCATGGTTGTGGAATTCCTACCTTCAAGAAGTATCAGATGACAATCCTCGTCTAATTAATGTTAGTAATGTAAGCGGCGGTGCCTTGTCAGAAAACGGCTTATATGCTTACGGAACACCAGCTTGGGGAAATTTAGCTAGAAATTACGATACACAATACAATGTTTCTGCTCCTTATATCAATATCTCTGTTGATGCAACTGAAAATTTATCCCTTGAAGGAGGTTTACGTTATGACAAAGGAAAAGTTACTGGTTCATTTGCAGGAGGTGTTTCAACTACTTATGACATCAATAATGATGGCGTAATTTCGGCACCAGAGCAAAATGTATTCGCAATTGATAATGCTAATCCTACAGCTGTAAACTATGATTACGATTATTATTCATACACTTTAGGAGCTAATTTACTTTTAGCAAGCAGACAATCTGTATTTGCAAGAATAAGTAGAGGTGCTTCAGCTAAAGCGGATAGAATTTTATTCAGTGGACTAGATTATTTAGACGGAAATAAAATTAATGCATTAGACTTTTTAACTCAGGCAGAAATTGGATTCAAACAAAAATTCAATAACGGATACCTTTATGCTACAGCTTTTCATTCTAAAACGGATGAACAAGGAGGTTTTGAAGCAACTTCAAACAGCATTATCAAAAACAATTACAAATCTATGGGTGTAGAATTAGAAACAGCTTATAATGTTACTGATAATTTAGATGTAAGAGGTTCTTTAACTTATACAAAAGCTGAAATTACTTCAGGAGCAAACGATGGAAATCAACCAAGAAGACAACCTAAATTAATGTATAGTTTTTTACCAACTTATAAATTCATGGATAAAAAGAATACACTTGGTTTAAGCTTCATTGGTCAAAGTAAAGCATATGCACAAGACTCAAATCAATTAGTTATGAATGGTTTTGTAATTGTAAATGGATTTGTAGAAGTAGGCATTGCAAAAGGATTATCTTTAAATGTTTCTGGAAACAACCTATTCAACACCTTAGCAATCACTGAAGCTGAAGAAGGAAATATCACTGAGAATACCGTAAATTATGTTAGAGCAAGATCAATGACAGGAAGATCAATTTCTATGGCTCTATCTTATAAATTTTAATACAATTGTTTCATAAATGTTAGTTGGTTACCAATTCCTGTACTTTTATAGTACAGGAATTGATTTAAAAATTTAAAAAACACAATTATGGCATTTTCTAAACCTAAACTTAGTTTTTGGCAAATAATCAACATGAATGTCGGCTTTTTTGGCATCCAATATAGTTTTGGCTTGCAACAAAGTGCTGTAAATCCTATTTATGATTTTCTACACGCCAGTCCAGATCAAATTCCAATATTAAATTTAGCAGGACCTTTAACTGGATTATTAATCCAACCTATTATTGGAGCCATGAGTGATAAAACCTGGCATCCAAAATGGGGTCGCAGAAAACCCTATTTTTTTATAGGAGCTATTATTTGTAGCATTGCCTTATTCCTTTTTCCCTTTAGCAGTTCGTTATGGATGGCAGCAGGTTTACTCTGGATTTTAGACGTAGGAAACAATACAGCAATGGAACCTTACCGTGCATTTATTGCCGATACTCTTAATGAAGAACAACAACCTACCGGTTTTCAGGCACAAAGTTTCTTTACTGGATTTGGACAATTCTTATCTTATATTTCTCTATTTCTGTTTCCCATTATTTTTATTGGCTATACAGGACAATTGCCAAACTGGATTTATGCCTCTTTCTTTTTAGGAGCAGTACTTTCGGTAACATCCATTTGGTGGAGTATGAAGAAAACTAAAGAGATTCCACCAACAGCAGTAGAGATCGAAAAAATGAAATCAGAACCCTTAAATCTCTTTTCTCCTTTTGTCGATATCTATCATGCCGTATTAGAAATGCCAAAAGTAATGTGGCAACTCTTTTTAGTCTATTTATTTCAATGGTATGCTTTAATGTGTTTTTGGCAAAACAATTCAAAAAGTATTGCCTTATCTGTTTGGGATGTTACACCAGCTAACAAAGTAGGATACGAAAAAGCAGTTGAATGGATGGGGCTTATTGGTGCTTTTGGCTTTATAGTTACCTTTTCGGTAGCATTTTATCTGGCTAAATTAGCCAAAAAGCACAGCCCAAAAATGGTACATTTTATATGCCTGCTTTTTGGAGCTATTTCCTTTTTATTTTTCCCAGTAATACAAAATCAATATATATTCTTTGCAGTAATCATTGGTTACGGAATTGCTTGGGCGAGTATGATGGGAATTCCTTATCTCATGGTAGTTTCTAATATCCCCAAAGAGCGCTACGGAGTTTACATGGGTATCATCAACATGATGATTGTTATTCCAATGATTATTCAAAATTTATCCTTTGGATTCATCCTAAAACATTTTTTGAATAATGATCCGCGTTTAGCCATAACATTTGCTGGAATCTTATTACTACTCGGCTCCATGAGTACCTTATTAATTAAAGTTAAGAAAACAACATTCTAGTATTATGAATACTGATATCAATTATACAAAAGCAATTGAATTACTCGAAAAATCATCTTCCTCAGAAGGTTTTTTAGCAAGCGCACAAAACATTTCCAATTACAAAAGAGTTTGGGCACGTGATGGTGTAATATGTGGACTCGCAGCCTTAGCGTCAGGACAAGACGATTTGATTGAAACTTTTAGAAAAACATTAGAAACTTTAGCCAAAAATCAACATACTAACGGCACCATTCCTTCAAATGTAATGGCTAACGGCAATGAAACCGAAGTAAGTTACGGTGGATTAGCAGGAAGAGTCGATGCTGTAACTTGGTTTATTATTGGGATTTGCCAATATGCTTTTTACAAAAACGATCCTTCTTTTGTTGAAAAATACCAAGCCAATATCGAAAAATGTTTGACATTAATGGAAGCTTGGGAATTCAACAACAAACACCTAATGTATGTTCCATTATCAGGAAACTGGGCTGATGAATACATCACGGATGGTTATGTTTTATACGACCAACTGTTGCGCATTTGGGCATTAAAAAGCTACAATCATTTTGCAAAAAACACTGCAATCACATCTAAAATTGAAAAAATAACGGAGCAAATAGAAATTAATTTCACTCCGAATTCAGGAGGTGAAAAATACCATGAAAGAACCTATAATGAAATGCAGTTTGGGGATTTCATGCCATGCTCCTTCTCTCCTGCTGGATATAAAACGCAATTTGATGCTTTCGCAAATTCATTGGCAATACTATTAAATATCGGTTCAAAAGACTTTCAAGAGAAAACCATTCAACATGCCGAAGCAATTAGAAATCAAAAACCACTGAAATTAATTCCAGCTTTTTGGCCTCCAATTAAGGAAACTGATGCCGACTGGAATTTATTGAAAAACAATTTCAAATACGAATTCAGAAATTATCCAAATGAGTTTCACAATGGAGGAAGTTGGCCAATGGTGAATGGGTTTTACGGCTTAGCTTTGCTTGCTCAAAATCAAAATCAAAATCAAGAAGCAAATAAACTTTTAGAAGCAATAAATCACGCCAATCAAAAAGAGGATTTTAGTTTTTACGAAAACTTTAATACTGAGACAGAAATGCCAAACGGAGTTCCGTTTTGTACTTGGAGTGCTGCAGCAACTGTTTTATTACATCAAGGAATTACTGCAAATTTTAAATTATTGATTTAAAATGGAAAAGACAATCGACATCATATGCATTGGGGAATTACTCATTGACTTTATTGGTAATGAAATCAATTTACCCATTTCTAAAATAGAAAATTACCATCGCTTTTTAGGTGGTTCACCAACAAATGTAGCTATAAACGGAGCTAAATTAGGTCTCAAAACAGCCTTAGTTGCCACTTGCGGCAAAGATGGTTTAGGCGACTTCATGATAGAAGAATTAAACGAAAATAAAGTTATAACTTCTTATGTTAAACAAACAGAAGAACAACCTTCATCAGTAATTTTCGTTTCCAAATCAAGTGAAACACCTGAATTCATTCCGTACAGACAAGCGGATTATCATATTAAAAACAGTCAGATTACAGACGAATTACTTAAAACTGCAAAAATATTTCACACTACTTGTTTTGCCTTAAGCAAAAATCCAGCGCGTGAAACCATTTTAGAAAAAGCAAAAAAGGCACAACAGTTAGGATTACAAACTAGTATCGATCTTAATTTTTCAGAAAAAATTTGGCCAAATAGAGCCGAAGCTAAAACCATAATTGCAGCATATTTATCTACAAATCCTTTGGTCAAATTGAGTGATGATGATTGTTTTAGATTATTTGAAGAAAACAAAAGTGACGACTATATTTTTGATTATTTTCATCAATTAGGAGCATCCACCATTTGCTTGACAAAAGGAAAAGAAGGAGTGGTTTTATCTGATGTAAAACTTGGTGTCATTCATAAAAAAGCCAATTTTGTTGCCAACGTAAAAGACACTACAGGAGCTGGAGATGCATTTTGGACAGGTTTTTTATACAGCAAACTAAAAGGAAAAGAACCACTAGAATGTATTGATAATGCTCAAAAACTGGCTAGTATTAAAATACAACATCTTGGTCAATTGCCAAATAACATAAAACTAGAAGAAATTTAAGACCTTCTTTCATTACACTACAAACAAACCCTAACCTGAATGTTCTTAAGTTCCATTTTAATTTTTTAAAGTGGAACTTTTTTATTTAAAAAAAACTGTCCACGTTTTCTAAAAAAGCTCTTTTTCAAAATAAAAAACTAAATTTGGATGAATCAAAAAGCGGCCTATGTTTCAATCCAAAAAAGACCTTGTTTACGTAATTCTGGCTGGAATATTTATTACTAACGCTGTCGTGGCCGAATTAATAGGTGGAAAACTAATTTACGTCGGTCCTTATCTTATGAGTGTCGGTATTTTACCTTGGCCCATTGTATTTGTTACCACCGATTTAATCAACGAATATTTTGGCCAAAAAGGGGTTAAAAAGCTTTCCTTAATTACCGCCTGTTTAATTGCCTACTGCTTTGTGCTGCTTTTTATTGCCTTAAAAATTCCTGCTGTAAAAGGAGAAGGCCTCGTGACAGACACTCAATTTCACGCTGTATTTGGCCAAAGTATGTGGATTATCGTGGGTAGTATCACTGCCTTTCTTGTTTCGCAACTCATTGATGTTAGTATTTTCCATTTTTTCAAAAGAAAAACAGGAGACAAAATGATTTGGCTTCGAAGTACAGGTTCTACCGTTATATCACAACTTTTTGATAGTTTTATTGTCCTTGGAATTGCTTTTTGGATGACCGGAAAAATAAATACCGAACAATATATTACTTCAGCTTTTACAGGCTATTTTGTAAAGTTAATTATCGCTATCTTGCTTACTCCTTTAATTTATTTAGGACATTCATTAATTGAAAAATACATTCATAACAAATAATTATGGAAAACAAACTACGCTGCGCCTGGTGCGAAAAAGACGATTTATACCGAAAATACCACGATGAAGAATGGGGAAAAGCCGTTTATGACGACCCAACATTATTTGAATTCTTAACGCTGGAAACCTTTCAGGCAGGATTAAGTTGGTATACGGTATTGGCAAAAAGAGAACATTTTAGAGCTGCTTTCGATAATTTCGATTATAAAAAAATTATAAATTATTCCGAAGAAAAAATCGAAGAATTACTATTGAATCCAGGGATCATTCGAAACAAATTAAAAGTACGTGCAACAGTTACTAATGCTATTGCTTTTATGAAAGTTCAGGAAGAATTTGGCAGTTTTTCTAAATATATTTGGGGTTTTATTGACGGAAAACCTATTGACAACAAACCCAAAACTCTAAAGGAAGTTGCTGCTACTACTCCACTCTCGGACGCCATTAGTAAAGATTTAAAAAAACGAGGATTCAAATTCGTGGGTTCCACCGTAGTATACGCACACATGCAGGCTACCGGAATGGTGAACGACCACATAGAAAGTTGTTGGACTAGAAACCAGTAATCAGTGTTCCATTTTAAAGGTATTCAGCACAAAATTGTTAAACTTCTGTTTTCTAACTTCTGTTTTCTAACTTTTTGCTTACATTTGTCTCACACTTTAGGGGTGTCTGCTTCCGAGAATTCGGAAAAAGGCTGAGATTTTACCCTCTGAACCTGATCTAGTTCATACTAGCGTAGGGAAAAGTAAGATGACTTCCATAGTCCCATTTTTTTGGGCGCTTTGTAGCCATTCCTAAAGTATTTTTTATTTAAAAAAATCAAGGAATGGAACTAAAAATCAACAACCAAATCAAACAATTTCAAGCAGATGCCCTAAGCATTCAAGCCCTGCTCGATATTGAAATTCCGCAAAAACAAAACGGCATTGCCGTAGCTGTTAACAACAATGTAATCCCTAAATCCAATTGGGACAATCACCTGCTATCCGAAACTGACGACATTTTAATTATCTCCGCCACTCAAGGCGGTTAAAACAATTTAAAGATTAAAAGATTTAAGAATTTAATGATTCGAATCTTTCAATCTTTCAATCTTTCAATCTTTCAATCTTTCAATCTTTCAATCTTTCAATTAAAAAAATATGACAAACGAAGAACAAATATCCAGACAGCCTTTTCCTAATTCGACAAAGGTTTATATCGATGGTGAAATCCACCCGATAAAAGTGGCGATGCGCGAAATCAAATTATCTGACTCTAAACTTTCTAAAGGTGGAGTAGAAAAAAATCCAGCTGTAACTGTTTACGATACTTCAGGCCCTTACACTGATCCAAATATCGAAATCGATGTTAGAAAAGGATTACCACGCATTCGTGAACAATGGATTAAAGATCGTGGTGATGTTGAAGAATTAAGTGAAATTAGCTCAAATTATGGAAAAGAACGTTTGCATGATGAGAAACTAAATCATTTGCGTTTTGAATACCTGCACCAACCGATGCGTGCCAAAAAAGGAGCCAATGTTTCCCAATTGCACTACGCAAAAAAAGGAATTATTACTCCCGAAATGGAATACATTGCCATTCGTGAAAACCAACGCATTGAACAATTAGAGAATCAAACTAAAGCCATGCAATGCCAACATGCAGGTCATAGTTTTGGTGCCAATACTCCAAAAAATAAAATCACTCCGGAATTTGTTCGTAGCGAAGTTGCTGCCGGTCGTGCCATTATTCCTAACAACATCAACCACCCGGAAAGTGAGCCGATGATTGTAGGTCGTAATTTCCTGGTAAAAATCAATGCAAATATTGGAAACAGTGCCGTTACATCCTCTATCGAAGAAGAAGTAGAAAAAGCTGTTTGGGCTTGCCGTTGGGGAGCTGATACCATTATGGATTTATCAACCGGAAAAAACATCCACGAAACTCGTGAATGGATCATCCGAAATTCACCCGTGCCTATTGGAACCGTTCCTATCTACCAAGCTTTAGAAAAAGTAAACGGAATTGCCGAAGATTTAACCTGGGAAGTTTTCCGTGATACTTTAATCGAACAGGCTGAACAAGGCGTTTCATATTTTACAATTCACGCAGGAGTACTTTTAAGATACATTCATTTAACTGCTAATCGTGTGACAGGAATTGTTTCCCGTGGAGGTTCTATTATGGCCAAATGGTGTTTGTTTCACCACAAAGAAAATTTCCTGTACACCCATTTTGAAGAAATATGCGAAATCATGAAACAATATGACGTAGCTTTTTCCCTTGGAGATGGTTTGCGTCCGGGTTCAATTGCCGACGCTAATGACGCCGCTCAGTTTGCCGAATTAGAAACTCTAGGTGAACTGACCAAAATCGCTTGGAAACATGATGTACAAGTTTTCATCGAAGGACCAGGTCATGTTCCGATGCACATGATTAAAGAAAATATGGACAAGCAATTAGAGCATTGTTCAGAAGCACCATTTTATACTCTTGGTCCATTAACCACTGACATTGCTCCGGGTTACGACCACATTACTTCTGCTATTGGAGCAGCGATGATTGGCTGGTACGGCTGTGCAATGTTGTGCTATGTAACGCCAAAAGAGCACCTTGGTTTACCCAACAAAAAAGATGTAAAAGATGGGGTGATTACCTATAAAATTGCTGCGCATGCTGCCGATTTAGCCAAAGGACATCCTGGAGCGCAATACCGTGACAATGCCTTGAGTAAAGCCCGTTTTGAATTCCGTTGGGAAGATCAATTTAACTTATCGCTTGATCCAGATACAGCCCGTGAATTCCACGATGAAACCTTACCTGCTGATGGTGCTAAAGTAGCGCATTTTTGTTCGATGTGTGGCCCAAAATTCTGTTCTATGAAAATATCACAGGAAATCCGTGATGTGGAAGAAGCTAAAAAAGGAATGCAGGAGAAATCAGAAGAGTTTATTGAACAAGGAAAAGAGATTTATGTGTAAAATGATTGAAAAATTGAATGATTTAAAGATTAAAAAACTGTCTAAATAATCTTTAAATTCTTCAATCATTAAATCTTTTAATCTAAAAAAATGATAATCATATCCAATCCAACTGCAGTAGCAAATGAAATCAACACCATTCATTCTCTTTTCGAGAATGGACTGGAGTTGTTTCATGTTCGAAAACCAGCATTTTCAGCTTCTGAAATGAAAGACTTTGTGAATGCAATTGGATTGGAATTTCGAAATAAACTGGTTTTACACAGTCATCATTATTTGGCTGAAGACTTAGGTATCATTCGACTTCATTTATCTGAAAAAGAAAGAAAAGAAATCAGTACTGAAGCACTATACGAATACAATGAAAAAAGAATTCGACTATCAACATCGACACATTCCATTGATGATTTTAATCATTTAAGACTGTTTTTTCAATATGCGTTTTTAAGTCCTGTTTATCCCAGTATTTCAAAAGCAAATTACCAATCGGAAACTAATTTATTAGAAGACATTAAAAACAGAAGCAATTTTTCAACTCAATTAGTAGCTCTTGGAGGAATTTCTTCGGAAAATATAAGCAAAACTATTAAAGTCGGTTTTGATGATGTAGCCCTTTTGGGGACTATCTGGAACAGTGAACAACCAATTAAAAACTTTGAATTATGCCAACAAATCGTCCTTTCGTATTAAGTATCGCAGGTTTCGACCCTTCGGCTGGTGCTGGAGTCTTGGCAGATATCAAAACTTTTGAACAACATAAAGTATATGGTTTTGCCATTAATACAGCAAACACGATTCAAACTGAAAATGAGTTTGTTAGCCTTCAATGGACTGCACTTGATTTTGTATTGCAATCCATCACAACATTGTTCCAAGCCTATGAAATTAAAGCAGTAAAAATTGGAATTGTCCCTTCATTGGATTATTTAAAATCAATTGTCTTTTTAATAAAAAGGCTTTCAATTGAAACTAAAATAGTTTGGGACACCATTTTAAAATCGACTACAGAATTTGACTTTTTAGCCATAGAAAATCAAAATGATTTGATTGCTATCTTAAACGAAATAGATTTGATAACTCCCAATTATAACGAAATTTTGACATTGGATTCCAATGAAAAATCCATTGAAATCATCACCGAAAAACTAGCTATACATTGCGCTGTTTTATTAAAAGGCGGTCATAATCCAAACGAAATTGGCATTGATTATTTACATATTCAAGACCGTTTTTTTAGGCTTTCGCCAAAGAATACCGAAATATTTCAAAAACACGGTTCTGGTTGTGTTTTATCAGCAGCCATTACAGCCAATTTAGCCTTAGAGCAAGAACTTTTAAATGCTTGTAAAAATGCTAAAGAATACACCGAACAATTTTTATTATCTAATCCAACACTTTTAGGAAATCATCATGTATAATCGCTTACAATACATCTCACAAGGAAACAGCATTGACGAACAATTGCAGAACATTCGCGAAGCCTTAGAACATGGTTGCCAGTGGATCCAGCTTCGTTTCAAAAAAGGAAACTCAGAAGATACTTTTACTTTGGCGGAAGCCGTAAAAATATTATGTCAGGAATATTCGGCCACTTTTATCATCAATGACAATGTTCCGCTTGCGCTAGAAATAGGTGCCGATGGCGTTCATTTAGGACTCAACGATATGAAGATAGCCAATGCGAGAGCCATTCTTGGGAATCAAAAAATCATTGGTGGAACGACTAATACTTTTGAGGACGTTCTTAGTCAAATCAATCAGGGAGCCGATTATATTGGTTTAGGCCCTTTTCGATTTACGACAACCAAAGACAATTTAAGTCCGATTTTAGGTTTAGAAGGTTACCAAAATATTCTTGACCAACTAAAAAAAGAACAAATAAAAACTCCTGTTTATGCCATTGGAGGCATCCAACTGGAAGATGTGGAATCGATTATGAACACAGGAATTTATGGTATTGCTGTTTCAGGTTTGATTACCAAAAATGACCATAAAAACAAATTAATAACTGCACTTAACGAAAAATTATATGGAAACGTCATTGTTTAAAATAGGTGACAAAGAGCTACAATCACGCTTGTTTTTAGGAACAGGCAAATTTGGTTCGAATGCCCAAATGGAAGAAGCTATTTTAGCCTCAGAAAGCGAATTAGTGACTGTTGCATTAAAACGGGTTGATTTAGAAACAGATACTGATGCTATTTTGTCGCATTTGAAACATCCAAAAATCAACTTATTACCCAATACTTCTGGAGCCAGAAATGCCAAAGAAGCCGTTTTTGCAGCGCAACTTGCAAGAGAAGCATTAGAAACAAACTGGTTAAAACTGGAAATTCATCCCGACCCAAGATATCTTCTACCCGACCCTATTGAGACTTTGAAAGCAACGGAAGAATTAGCTAAACTTGGCTTTATCGTTTTGCCTTACATCCACGCCGACCCGGTTTTGTGTAAACGATTAGAAGATGCGGGAACGGCAGCAGTAATGCCTTTGGGTTCGCCAATTGGTAGTAACAAAGGATTAAAAACAATTGATTTTTTAGAAATCATTATTGAACAAAGCAAAGTTCCTGTGATTATTGATGCCGGAATTGGCGCTCCATCGGATGCTGCAAAAGCAATGGAATTAGGCGCCGATGCCGTTTTAGTCAACACAGCCATTGCGGTAGCTGGAAACCCAAAATTGATGGCAGAAGCATTCAAAGAAGCTGTTATTGCAGGAAGAAAAGCTTTTGAAGCTAAACTGGGACAACAATATTCTCAGGCTGTAGCTTCGAGTCCTTTGACAGCATTTTTATATGAGTAATTTTCTTAACCACAAAGTACACAAAGCAAACGCTCAGCTCATCAAGCTTTGTGTTACTTGTGAAATATCTTAGTGCTCTTAGTGTTTAAAAAATAAACAATGACAAACTTCAAATCTACTTTCGAACAATACAATTGGGACGAAATTCAAACTAAAATTTATGCTACTACTGCTAAACAAGTAGAACAAGCCCTGGCGAAAACCAAGCGTAATTTGGATGATTTTTTGGTGATGATTTCTCCTGCTGCTCAAGCTTATTTAGAACAAATGGCGCAAAAAAGTCACGTACTTACTAAAAAACGTTTTGGAAAAACCATTCAAATGTATGCACCCTTGTATCTAAGTAACGAGTGCCAAAATATCTGTACGTATTGCGGTTTTAGTCTGGACAACAAAATCAAACGCAAAACCCTAACCGATTCTGAAATAAAATTAGAAGTCGAAGCTTTGAAAAAAGCTGGATTTGACCATGTTTTATTGGTCACCGGAGAAGCCAACTACACCGTTAATATCAATTATTTCCTGAATGCAATCGAGCAAATCAAAACCGATTTTTCCATTATTTCCGTTGAAGTACAACCCCTTTCACAAGAAGACTATGAACGATTGCATCAGGCCGGCGTCTATTCGGTTCTAGTATATCAGGAAACTTATCATCAGGAAGTATATAAAAAATACCATACGAAAGGCAAGAAATCTAATTTTGATTTTCGTTTGGAAACTCCAGACCGAATTGGGAAAGCAGGCATTCACAAAATAGGTTTAGGTGTCCTATTGGGATTAGAAGACTGGCGAACAGATAGTTTTTTCAATGCTTTGCATTTGGATTATTTGCAAAAGACCTATTGGCAAACTAAATATTCGGTTTCCTTCCCTCGATTGCGTCCTGCAGAAGGCATTATCGAACCTAATTTTATCATGAATGATAAAGATTTAACCCAACTCATTTGTGCCTACCGTTTGTGGAATGAAGATTTGGAAATTTCGATTTCGACCCGTGAGAACGAAAAATTCAGAAACAATATTATCCCACTTGGAACAACAAGTATGAGCGCTGGTTCTAAAACCAATCCGGGTGGTTATGTGGTGGACCCGCAATCGCTGGAACAATTCGAAATTAGCGACGAACGTTCCGTTGCTGAAATAGCAACTATTATCAGTCAAAGAGGATACGAACCCGTTTGGAAAGATTGGGACAGAACTTTTAGTCAAACGTCGAAAGTCGAAAGTCTTAAAGAAAATTCGGTTTTCCATTAAACATTATTTTGACTTTATAACTTTCGACTTCATTACTTTAAGACTTAAAAAATGAGCATTATACAAGACTTTTTAAGATACAACAGACAAGTCATTTTACCTGAAATTGGTGAAGAAGGGCAGGAAAAATTAAAAAAAGCCAAAGTATTGGTAATTGGCGCAGGCGGTTTAGGCTGTCCCATTTTGCAATATTTAGCTCCTGCCGGAGTGGGAACTATTGGGATTGTAGATTTTGACAAAATCGAAATTCATAATTTACATCGCCAAATTCTTTATATCGAAAACCAAGTGGGTTTATCGAAAGCTTTGACTGCAAAAGAAACCGTTGAAAAACTAAATCCGTTAATTGAAGTTATCTCTTTCGAAGAAAAATTAACTATTGAAAATGCTACCAGAATCATTACTGACTTTGATATTGTAGTGGATGGATCGGATAATTTTAGTACGCGCTATTTAGTTAACGATACTTGTGTTTCCTTAGGAAAAACTTTAGTTTACGGCAGCATTCTGGGATTCGAAGGACAAATTTCGGTTTTTAATCATCAAGGGAGTAAAAATTTACGTGATTTATTTCCTGAACCACCAAATCCTAAAGACGTACCCAATTGCAGTTTTAATGGAGTTTTAGGAACCTTACCGGGAATGATAGGCACCATGATGGCACACGAAACTTTAAAACTAATTATCGGTTTACCGAGTTTGAAAAACCAATTGGTTCTTTACAAAACCTTAGATTGGAGTTTTACTAAAATAACTTTTTAATTTTTTCAGAGACACAGATTAGAGAAATGGAAGAAATTCTTTTCCATTTCTTGTCTAAATTATTTCATTAAATTCTAATTTAACAGAAAGAGGATGTGGTCTTACTTCAAATATTTTAATATGCGGGTATTCATTTTTTAAAATATGCATCAAATGTTCATATGAATTTGAGTCTTTAATTTTCATATTTTGACCAATATAAATTTCTTTAACTAAGCTTTTATCAAAATACAATTTATTATCAAATGATTTTGCATTTATAGATATTGCTCTAAATTCATTCTCATATTTCCAATCATCCATTTTCCAACAATATTCAAATACCATTGTTAGAATTTTACGAATAAATTCTTTGTATTCTTCGTCTAAAAAACTCTCATTTAGTCCTGCAATTACTTCTTCTAGTTTCTTATTATTTGGTTCGTAATCTTTTAAATAGGCTACATGACTTTTAATTGCAATATTTTTATTTTGTAGTAACGAAGAATCGTTTTCATATTTTAAGCAAAATCCACTATAACTATTAGCATAATGTCCCCACATTAAACGATTATTGCTTTCCAAACTAAAACAACAAACCCCTATGTTTTCACGATGCCTTTTTATCCCTTCACTACCTCTATCAATAATATATTTTTCTCTATTATCTAAGCAATCAAAAGGATCATTAAAGTTTTTGGGACTAGAAAAATATAAATAACCTTCTAAAAGTGCATTAAAACTATTTTCATTTAAGCCATAAAATTTATATAGAAATTCTGGTTTTACAAATTTCTCTTTATTCTCTGTAATAGAAGAAAAATATGCCCCTTTTCTTTCTAAATCAAAATTATGTGAATATTTATAATTTTCGTACTCCCAATCTATGTTTATAGTAGGCACATAATTTCCCATAATTTTAACTAAATAATTCTAGATTAAAATATAAAACTCTTTTTACTCAAATTTATTAATTTTTATTTATTTAAAATAGCCATAAATTCCTCGCGGGCAATTTCGCGACAGCCTAAACTTTCTAAATGTTCATTATACACTTGGCAATCGAGTAGTTTATAATTTTCTTTTTTCAATTTTTCTACCAAGGCAATAAAAGCCACTTTAGAAGCATTGGAAACCAAAGAAAACATACTTTCTCCACAAAAAACATGACCTAAATCGACACCGTAAAGTCCTCCAACTAATTCATCTTCTTGCCAAACCTCAACCGATTTAGCCATTCCTAAATCATGCAACTTGCAATAGGCTTCAATCATATCATTGGTAATCCATGTTCCGTTTTGCCCTTCTCTTTTTACTTGTTGGCAGTTAGAAATAACAGCTCTGAAATTTTGATTAAAAGTAACCCGAAAGAGTTTTCTATTAAGAATATTCCGCATACTTTTAGAAACAACCAATTCGTTCAGAAACAATACCATTCTAGGGTTTGGCGACCACCAAGTAATGGGTTCACCATCTTCAAACCACGGAAAAATGCCGCTTTTGTAAGCTAATTGTAATCGATCTGAAGACAAGTCGCCACCAAGCCCAATAATTCCAGAGGAATGAGCTAAATGTACAGGTGGAAAGAATAATTCTTCGGTTAAATAAAACATTCTTTAAAATTTCAATAGCAATGACAAAAATCAATATCAAATCAAAAAAAAATCCAAATTCCAATTAGATATTGATTAATTGGAATTTGGAATTTAAAAATTTGGAATTTAATTATTAGAACGGTAAATCGTCTGGTTCGTCTTCGTTTAAGTTTGTTGCTGGAGCAAAAGCTGGAGCAGCTGGCATAACGGCAGCAGGCGCTTCAGTAGCTAATTTTTCAATTCTCCATCCTTGGATACTATTAAAATATCTTGTTTCACCTTGTGGATTTACCCATTCTCTACCTCTTAAATTGATAGATACTTTTACGGCTTCTCCAATATTGTAATTGTTCAATAAATCACATTTATCTTGTGTAAACTCAATCATTATATGTTGAGGATATTGCTCCTCAGTAGTTACAACTACTTCTCTTTTTCTAAATGATGCACTAACTTGTTGTTCTGGATTAACAACCTTAATTTTCCCTGTAACTTCCATCTTCGCTATTTTAACTGTTATATAATATTATTTTCAAAACTATTCCTAAACCAGAATAACAAGTCTTTCATTTGAACTTTAACTACTCTAAATCAATTGAATGCAAAATTCAAACAGAAAAACATTTGATATACAAATATAACAACTTCTTCTGTCTGACAATAAAGTTTGTTTTACATTTTCAATTTTAATTTTTAATTCCTTGTCAAACAAGGGTGTTTAAACCAATATAAACTCTTTTCATTAAGAAAATGCTCTAAAACTTTAAAGTAGACTAAAACAATAGTTCGTATATTTCGTTATATTTATAGCTCAAAATATCATTTATGCAATTTTCTGATAAAAGAAATACCGTAAGATGGATTCTTATTTTTGCCTCATTTCTTATTATTTCCTTAATCCTATGGAATACCTATACTTTTTTTCAGATTTTCAAAAATGAAGAACGACTAAAAATGAGTCTTTTGGCCAAAGCCCAACAAACGCTCATTAATGCCGATGAAAATACAGATGTGGAACTTCCGCTTCAAATTTTCAACAACAACAATTCTATCCCCGTTATCCTTACTGAAAATGACAGCATCATCAACACCATTAACATTGATGAAAACATTGTAAAAGACCAGGTAAAAGCCATGGATTTTTTAAATGATTTAAAAAAAGAAAATGATCCTATTATTATCGAATATGCTCCTAATAAATTTCAAAAATGGTATTATGGCAACTCGGCTTTATTAAATAAACTAAAATACTATCCTATAGCTTTATTACTGATTATTTTCTTATTTTCTACACTGATTTATTATTTCTATAGAAGTACCAAAATTGCCACTCAAAATAAGCTTTGGGCTGGTATGGCTAAGGAAACAGCCCATCAAATAGGCACTCCATTATCTTCGTTAATTGGTTGGGTAGAAATTCTGAAAACTGAAAACATTGATGAAACAACGACCTCAGAAATCGAAAAAGATATTAATCGGTTACAAACCATAACCGATCGTTTTTCTAAAATAGGTTCGGAACCAGTTTTAGAAAAAAGAAACATTATCAACGAAACATTACAAACTTACAACTACCTACAGTCCCGATTTTCTAAACAAGTGGAATTTTCTTTTGACAGTCCTAAAATAGCTATATACACTATGCTTAATCCCACTTTGCATAGCTGGACCATAGAAAACCTCATCAAGAATGCTATTGATGCCATGAAAGGCAAAGGAAAAATTGCTGTTTTGATACAAGAAGATGCTCTTTACGTAAAAATAAACATTTCAGATACCGGTAGCGGAATTCCAAAAAATCAGTTTAAAACTATTTTTGAACCTGGTTTTACCACCAAAAAAAGAGGTTGGGGATTGGGACTTTCATTAACCAAACGAATAGTAAACGAATACCACAAGGGAAACATTAAGGTTTTAAATTCCGAAATTGGCAAAGGAACCACGATGCAAATTACCCTCAAAAAAATAATTTAAAGAAATTATTTTGCTTTTTGAAGTACTTTATAAAACATCATTTTTCTATCAGTCCTAGGCTTAGACAAATAGCTGTTTACAAATTGCAAATACTCTTCTGATTTCTCCAATCTTTTTGCAATTGCTTCCTTCAAATTATTAACATTAGACTTATTATTAACATTACTTAGACTTTTTTCAAATTCAAAGAGACGCTCTCTGCATTTAATTAAACTATCAATCGGTTCTTGTATTCTCTTTTTAATTTCTACATCCGACACCATGGGTTGAAATTGCTTGTTCCTATAATTTATAAAATCATTCAACTGATGATTAGCTCTATTGAATTGATTCACTATTTCACCATATTGTTTTCCATTCTGTCTTTCACTTTCATTTCTCCAAGCGTTTTTTGCATGAACGTATGCCTGAGAAATATGCTGGTTTTTCATACCTCCTTTTTCGATTCTTTGGGCAACGTCAAACAATTGCTGTAGTTTTGGCTCGTTTTCAAATCTTTCAATTTCTTTTACATAGTCAAATTTTTGTTTTCGGTCGTCACCTAAATAAACTCCTTCAATAAATTCTTGATTGCTTATGGGATATTGCATAAATTGCCATAAATAATCAAATGGCATGTGGGTATTAATCATTATTTCAGGATCTACCATAAAATTTCTATTATCAAGTCGTCTTGTAAAATAGCCATTTGAAACAAATCCTGAACCCCAAGTAGGATCAAATAAATACCATTTATTATCAATTCTGGCCGCATTCCAAGCATGCGATAAATTATCCACTTTTATCTTATTCCATTTGGTATAACCTGTAATTACAAATGATTTTATTCCAAGCGAATTTGCTAATTGATTAAAGATATTGGCATAATCAAAACAAACACCTTTTTTATTATTAAATGTCCTTTTTATCCTGTCTTGTAGTTTTTCGTCAAATTTCACTTCAAACATATTGTCTACATCATAACTAATATTGTGAGCCGTCCAATAAAAAACCGCACGAATTCTATCCGATTCTGTTTCGAAATTTCGTTTGATATATTGGCTAATATCATCCAATGATTGACCATAAATAGCAGGCATTTCGTCCATCTTAGCATCAATCAAAGCATAGTTTTTCTGGACTTTTTGTTTTTTTTGTGCCAAAACAAAAAAGGAAAACAAACAAAAAAAGGATATCAATATAGTCTTCATAAAACAACAATATAGATTTATTAAACATTTATTCCAATCAAAATTCAATATCTATGCCATTATTAAAAAGCATAAAAAAAATCGTTTAGAAACTATTCCCTAAACGATTTTAAAAATTTATTTATTATAGCGAATTATAAATTAGCTCTGATATCCTGAGCTAATTGTTCAAATTCTTCTTTGTTCATCGCTACTTTTTTCTGAAAACGAATATCCTCCATGGTATTTAATGGAATCAAATGAACATGCGCATGTGGCACTTCCAATCCAATAACCGAAATAGCAATCCGATTGCAAGGAACGGTTTTTTCAATAGCCTTAGCCACTTTTCTAGAAAAATGCATCAGCCCTAAAAAATGTGCTTCATCCATATCAAAAATCTTATCGATTTCAACTTTAGGAATACACAAAGTATGTCCTTTAGCATTGGGATTGATATCTAAAAAAGCGAAATAATTATCGTCTTCAGCAATTTTATAACAGGGGATTTCTCCGTTTACTATTTTGGTGAATATTGATGACATTGTTTAGTTGTTTAATCATTTATCCGATTAACCGATTAAACAAATAAACGGTTAAACTTTTAAAATATTTACTCTCTAGTAATTTCTAGAATTTCAAATTTCAAAACACCATTAGGCACTTTAATTTCAGCTACTTCACCAATTGATTTTCCTAACAAACCTTTTCCAATAGGAGAGGTAACAGAAATTTTTCCTGTTTTCAAATCGGCTTCACTTTCGGCAACTAAGGTATATTTCATTTCCATACCGTTTGCTTGGTTTTTGATTTTTACGCTTGACAATACCAAAACTTTTGACAAATCAAGATTTGACTCATCAATTAATCGAGCATTAGCATGAATTTCCTCTAACTTGGCAATTTTCATTTCTAACATTCCTTGGGCCTCTTTTGCAGCATCGTACTCTGCATTCTCAGATAAATCTCCTTTATCTCTTGCATCGGCTATATCTTGAGATGCTTTTGGGCGCATCACTGTCTTTAAATAATCTAATTCTTCTCTTAACTTTTTAAGTCCTTCTGCTGTGTAATAAGATACTGTACTCATAACTTCATCATTTTATAAAATAGAAAAAATCCCATCGGAACGGGATTTCTTTCCACAAAGATAATATATATTTTTTATAGTGTATAATTATATGTTAACCATTATTATTTCAAATGTAAATAAATTAAATTTGTTTCACTAATACTTTTACGAATTAAAAACATGAAAAAAATTATCCCGCTTTTCCTAATTAATCTTTTGTTTTTTTCTTGTTCGGATAATGGCTTCAATAATAAAAATCCATACATCCCTAACTATAATTTTTCGGTAACTTTTGACTTGAATTATCCTGCCTATTCTAATCTTAAATTTGCTAGTAATGCCGTTTATTATGCAGGATCTGACGTAGGCCCTAAAGGGATTTACGTTTTCAATACCGGTAGTGGCTACAATGCTTTTGATGCTGCTTGCCCTAATCAATCGCTAAGTAGTTGTTCTACTTTAACCCTTAATGGGATTAATCTAGTTTGCCCTTGTGATAACGAAGAATATAGTTTGTTTACTGGTCAAGGAAAATTACAATATCCTTTAAAACAATATCGAGTTGAAGTTATAGGAAACATACTTCGAGTGTACAACTAAAACAAAAATCCTGAAAATAGAATACTTTCAGGATTTTTTTAAATATAAACTACAAATTAAAACTTCAATGTAAGTCCCGCTAAGATATTTGCTCCCGCTTGAGGATAATAGTACGGATAAACATCCCACATATATCCATTTGAAATATACTGCTTATTCGTGATATTATTTGCTAATACACTTATGACAACCGATTTAAAAACACTTTTTGGATTGATCGTATAAGTAACATTAAAATCATTTACAAAATAATCAGCTAACTTTGCAGCAGCTAATTCTATGTTATCCATATATTGACTACTAACAAACTTAGACATTAAACTCAATCTTAATGATGTTATTGGTGAAAAAGTCAAAATATTTCCTGCAATAAATTCAGGAGAAAAAGCGATGTCTGTATTCCCTAAATTGGTCAAATCACCATCTACATTAGAAATAAAATCTACATTTTTATTGTTGCTTATTGTGAAATTTGGAGCAACAGACCATTTATCCGATAGTTTAAAAGTAGCATCTACTTCCAAACCTAATCTATAACTATCTCCGCTATTTTGTCTAATTGGACTCCCAACATCATTTAACTCTCCCGTTAAAACCAGTTGGTCTTTATAGGCCATGTAATACAAATTCGTATTTACTTGAAATTGATTGGATTTGAATCTCCATCCCAATTCGTAATCATTTAGCCTTTCAGGTTTTACACTTCCACCTTCATAATCGGTTCTGTTTGGTTCGCGATTGGCTCTAGCATACGAAAAGTACAAAGAATTTTGATTGTTAATATCAAACGTAAGACCCGCTTTAGGATTGAAGAAATTAAAAATATCATTAACCAAACCTGTTTCCCAACTATTGGCTTTGTAAGTTACATTTCGGTATTGTAAATCTCCGAATAAACTTAATTGAGAAGTCACTTGAAAATTAGCTTTTGCAAAAACATTTCCATCTGTTTTTGTCGAAAAATCATCATAATAGTGATCTCCCAATTCACTTTGCGAAGCATATCTTGCCCAGATTACTTTTCCATAATGATCGCCTTCATATTTATTATAACCTCCTCCAAAAATCAAACTCAGACTTTCATTTTTATAATTAACCGAAAAGGTTGTCCCGTAAAAATCGTTATCCAACCATTTTTGACGAATTAGATCAGTTGAAGTTTCTGAACCAACAGGATTCAATCCGTAATCCCCAAAATCAGCATCTTCTTTATAATTTTCATAATAACCTTTTCCTTTGGTATAATGGAAAGCTAAGTTCGTATTCCAATGATCAGATACTTTTTCGTTCCAATGCAATTGGTAATGATCTTGCTGATAATTATCTGTTTCATTATCATAAAAACGGTTATTTCCTGTTTCATCTGTAAACATTCCAGCTGAATTGAAAGTTCTATTGTCAGCCATCGTTTCTGGATCAATTCCGTTCCAAGATTGATAGGTTTTTTCAGTTCCACCAAAAGCCAAAGCCTTGATTAAAGTGGTCTTCCCTACATAAGTTCCTTGTAAAAAATAGGATTTTAAATCAGATGAAGCTCTATCAATATAACCATCCGATTTTAAGGTTGACAAACGCCCAGCCAATTCAAAATGATCATTCATCAATCCTGTACTAAACTTTACCGTATGCTTGTGCGTATTAAAACTTCCAAAAGAATTCGATATTTCTCCAGTACTTTTCTTAGCGTAATTATCCGTTAACATATTTAAACTCGCTCCAAAAGCTCCAGAACCATTAGTTGAAGTTCCTACACCGCGTTGCAATTGTAAACTCTCAACCGAAGAAACAAAATCAGGCATATTTACCCAAAATGTTCCCTGACTTTCAGCATCATTATAAGGAATTCCGTTAATAGTAACATTGATTCTGGTTGCATCACTGCCACGCACTCGAATTCCAGAATAACCCACTCCATTTCCTGCATCAGAAGTAGTAACAACTGAAGGCATGTAGTTCATTAAAGTTGGAATATCTTGACCTAAATTACGAGGTGCAATTTCTTTTTTGTTTAAATTCGAAAAACTCACAGGTGTCTTTGTAGTTACACGAATTGCAGAAACCAAAACTTCATCCAGTTGATTGGTTTTAATACTGTCTTGTTGTTTTTGTTGTGCTAAAGCACCTAAAGAAAATAATAGAGAACAACTTGCCATCAAAACACTTGATTTTGAGACTTTGTGTCTTTGCGACTTTAAAACTAGAATAGTTTTCATCCGTAATTGTTTTACGAATAAAAGGGGGAATTATTCTTTTTGTTAATGTAATAAATAGATTTGTTCAACTCATAAACCAATGATTTTCACCATCAACTTATCTTGTTT
Source organism: Flavobacterium sp. ST-158 (assembly GCF_058309975.1). Lineage (NCBI taxonomy): Bacteria > Pseudomonadati > Bacteroidota > Flavobacteriia > Flavobacteriales > Flavobacteriaceae > Flavobacterium > Flavobacterium sp. ST-158. Next base: position 345,281 of record NZ_JBZEEN010000001.1, read on the forward strand.
TCCCTTAGCAACATTACTTGCTCAGGTTCGTTGGGTATGATCTCAGCTCGTTATTTAGAGCACCCCTTTGAGACGCTGCAAAAGTACAGCTAAAAAGTTCAAAAATCAATAGCAATTACAAAAACAAACTAAAAATTCAATCCCAGTTAGGTTTCTTTCTGGATTTTTTTAAATCCGAAAGATTCTTTTTATCTTTAATACGCTTCCTGATTACCGCCTTAGGAACTTTAGTCGCTTTTCTGGTTTTAAGAACTACAAGTGCTTTTCTAATCAATTCCAAAAAACGCTTGGTTACAATGTCTTTGTTTTTAAGTTGGCTTCTATCTTCATCACAATTCAAAATCAACATTAAATCATTGGTCAATCTTGAAGAAAGATTTATTTCTAACAATAACTTTTCTTCATCAGATACTGCTTGCGAATTTTTTAGATCAAAAGACAACACCACCTTAGACGAAACTTTATTGACGTTTTGCCCACCAGCACCACTGCTCCGCACAGCTTTGTATTGTAACTCTGATATGATTTTTTGAACCTCCATTTCTTATAACGACTGATGTGCTTCTTTCAACAAATCATTTACCGTTTTAACCGGATTAAAAGTAACCAAAGGAACTTCAACAAAAATCGTCAACCAGTTTGCCATAGCGCCATTCCATAATCCAGGTAGCTCATATCCCTTAATATCTTTGCCCAAATAATTCTTCTCAACAATAAAACCGCTATTTTCATCTACAAATTGGTGTAAATCAAATTTTTCGTTTTTATAATTTTTGGTTGCACAAACTAAATCTACCGGATTAAAATGCGTGGCATTCGTTATGATTTTAGCCTGTTTCTTATTACTTAAATCCACCTGAGACGATTCAACAATTTGCAATGAAATCCCTTTTTGAGCATTTTTTACCCAAAAAGGACCTCCTCCTGGCTCCCCCTCATTTTTTACCATTCCACATACGCGAATAGGCCTATCCAATAAAGATCTCAAAACCTTAATTTTATTTTCGAAAGTATACAAATCAAAATCAGACTTTATACTCATATTCAATTTGGTTTTCAAAAATGTTTTGATTTCCTCGATTTGTTTATCATCAATAGTATACAAATCCATTAGATTCAAACAAGCAAATATTTGTTGTTGTAATTCTAACAAAATTCCAGCCAAACCTTTTTTATAAAGAGCTATGGTTTCATTATTATGGAGAATAACATTGTCAATATTTTTAATAAAAATAATATCCGCATCCAGTTGATTCAAATTTCCAATTAAAGAACCATGCCCTCCGGGTCTAAAAAGTAATTTCCCTTCCTCAGTTCTAAAGGGTTTATTGTTCATATTTACCGCAATCGTATCGGTACTTTGAGCCTGATACGAATAACTTACTTCAATACTAGTTTGTGTCTCTTTTTCAACCTTGGCTTTTTCATTATTGATGATTTCTTCAAATTGAGTTTGATGCGATTCTGAAACTGTAAAATGCAAATAGGATTTATTATTTGTACTAGAATAATAACCGCATTCATATAAATGTTCTTCAATAGGAGTGGCAATTTTAGTAGCATATTTATGAAAGGGTAAAATTCCTTTTGGCTTAGAAGCAAAATCAAAATACTTCGAGTCCAACATGAATTTTATAAAATAATAATTCTTATAATCTCGCGGAAGCGTATCAAAATCCTGAATTTCTTCTTTTAATTTTTTATAGATAATATCAAAAAAAGGCAGCTTTTCCATCCCAACAATAAAGACAGGTAATTTAGTATCCTTTTTTCTATTGATATAAGCATTAATACTTTCCTTCTCTATATCAAAATCATTCAAGAATGCTAATAAAAACTTGAACATTCTAGTTGCTGCTCCAGAAGCTGGCACGAACTTCAACAATTTTAAATTGGATTTGTGTTCGTCAAAAAAGTTAGCTTTCTCTACAAAATCAGCATTGATTAACTTCAAAATCCCATTTCCAACCGTTGCAGCTTCAAACAATTCCATCTTTGGAATTCCTTTTTTAAAAATTGAAAGTTGTTTTTGAACATTTTCTACTAAAACACCATGCTGTTTTATTTGTTCAAAATCTTGTTCTGACAATCCCATATCTTTTATATTATTTAAATCATCAATTGATTTAGATTTTTCAACCACTGAAACTTTTATTTCACTCATCTAACTACTATAAATCATTATAAAATACTAAAACTATTCTCCTAGAACAGTCTTTCCTACAGTATGAGTATCTTGATCTTTTAAGATTTTCTTCCATTCTAGATAACCAAACACTGCAAGAACCGTAAAAATCAAATATTGCAAACTGGTAAAAGTATAACCTTTGCAAAAATACAAAGGTATTGAAATGAAATCTCCTACAATCCAAAAAATCCAATTTTCAATTTTTCGCTTAGCCATTAACCACATCCCTACAAAAAAGATAGCTGTTAAAAAAGTATCTACATAGTTATACCAATTTATAAATTTATCAAAATACTGATACACTATAAAAACGAAAACTAAAGTTAAAACAAAAATAACAGCAGTAATTATATTTTCACTTTTTGTTACAACTGAAACAGGAAATTCTTCAACATCTCCTTTTTTTCTTGTCCAATGATACCAACCGTAAACACTCATAACAAAATAATAGCCATTAATCATCGAATCACCCAGTAGCTCCCATTTCCACAATAAATAAGCATAAATAAAAGTGCTCACTAATCCAGTTGGAAAGACCAAAATATTATCTTTCTTAGCAAACCAAACACTGGCAAGACCAAAAAAAACGGCTACCAATTCCAGTACAATTTCAATTGTGGGATAACCAGCATATTGGGAGAAAAAATACTCTATCATTTATAATTGTATTTGATCATTAAAAAAATCACTATCTCTTTCAAAAGCAGTTCCTATTACCACTAAATCCGCACCTGCTTTATAGGCATTTTGAATACCTTGTCCATCAACAATTCCGCCACCAACAATAATAGGAATATCTATGTTCTGCCTCAGTTGAGAAATCATCTCTAAAGGAACCGATTTTTGAGCACCACTTCCCGCTTCCAGATAAATTAATTTATTACCAATCATTTCTCCTGCTAAAGCCGTAGCTACAACCATATCTAAATTATCTCTTTCTAAAGGCTTGGTTTTACTCACGCGTTCTACAGCTGTTTCGCTACCACTTTCAATTAAAATATAAGCCGTAGAAATAATTTCAAGCTTTGTTTGTTTTAAAATTGGTGCTGCTTTTACATGATGTTCTATCAAATAATCGGGGTTTCGCCCGGACAAAAGTGATAAAAACAAAATCCCATCGGCATGATTCGAAATTTGAGAAGGATGCCCTGGAAAAAGAACAACAGGCAAAGTACAATCTTGTTTGATTCTTAGCACCAAATCGTCTAAAATAGTACTCTCTACTTGGCTTCCACCAATAAAAACATGCGTTGCCGGTGATTGATTTATTTTAACTACCAAATCAGCAATTTGTTCCCAAATGATTTTGTCGGGATCCAAAAGAATAGCCAATAATTGCTTATTTGCTGCTTTTGCAGCCTGTATTTCTTGATAGATTGTAACTTTTTTCATGTGAGGGTAAAAGTAAAAAGTTTTTGTAGTATAAGAACCATCCTGAAACAATTATATTTGTTAGCACATTTAGAATTCTAAAAACTTACTTTAAGATGATTGCTCTTTCATTGCTAGAAAAATATGGCGGAATTAGAAAAAACTACAAAAGTAGCGTCCTCATTTTTAAAGAAGGCACGCAAGCTATGTGTTATTACCAAATTATTTCGGGCGAAGTAAAAATGAACAATTACAACGACGAAAGCAAAGAGTTCATCCAAGGTATTTTTTACAAAAACCAATGTTTTGGTGAACCTCCTTTGTTTATTGAACAGCTTTATCCTGCCAATGCCGTAGCTGTTATTGACAGCGAATTGATAAGTGTTAGCAAAGAAAAATTCCTAGAACTACTAAGAGACAATTCGGAAATTAGTTTGAACATCATCAAAAACCTGTCACAACGACTGTATTACAAATCAGTTATGGCTGCTGAAATTTCCTCTCAAGACCCTGAACATCGCGTCATCCGCCTCATTGACTATTCCATTGAACAATTGAATTTCAAACCAGATGAAAACGGTTTTCTTATAAATTTTACCCGACAACAAATAGCTGATTTAACAGGATTACGAGTCGAAACCGTAATTAGAGCTATTAAATCACTGGAGAAAAAAGGATCTTTAAAAATAATTAACCGAAAAGTGTACAGATAATTTCGTTTTATGATTTAAGTCATAAAATGGAGCCTAGTTCCCGTTGTAATTTTGTGTTATTAAAACAAATTATTATGACACTTTACAACAATACCTTCGAAAAATTTGATACCAATTATTTTGCATCTGCATCATTATGTATCTTAGTACAAAGCTGTTTGGGTGGTGCTGCAGCCATGGCTGTATTAGCTAACGGAACTTCTATAGGGCAAATGATTCAACTTGTTCTTGTCGTTTTCATTAGTATGATGGCTAACACATCTATCCTAGCACAAATGAAACACAAAGTGTTTTTTAATGCTGTTTTAGCAAGTATGATTTCAAGTGTACTCTTTATCATTATAAACAACTTATAAATGAAAAAAGATATCGAAAACAGAGCAGATATCTCTAAATTAGTGCATACCTTTTATGATAAAATAAGGGCTGATAAAGAAATTGGTCCTTATTTTAACAAACTAATTCTAGATTGGGATTCACATTTAGAAAAGCTTACAGATTTCTGGGAAACTAATTTATTTGCCATTCGGAAATACAAAGGCAATCCCATTGAAGTGCATAATAAAGTAGACGAACACTTTCATGGTCAAATCAATCCGAATGAATTTGGAATTTGGTTAAATTATTGGTTTCAAACTTTAGATGAACTTTTTGAAGGAGAAAATGTAACCGTATTAAAAGACAGAGCCCGAAGAATGGGAAGTTTTTTCTACCTTAATATGTTTAAAAACCGAAGTGTTTCGGCATAATTTATTTTTCTAAAGCATATACTAAAGTAAAATTTTCCACTTCTTCATGATAAATTTTGAATTGCTTTTCCAAATTGGAAAAATGTAATGTTGCTAAAGTTTGAGATTGATTCAAATCGAAATCATGAACTGCAATATGGTCTTTAAAACTAATGCCTTTTTCATTTCGGATTTTGAAAATCGCTTCTTTGGCTCCCCAAATTACCGTTAGTTTTTTGATGTATTCCAATGTTTCATTTCGATCCAAATATTGAAATTCGGAATCACAGAATTTATCAGCAATACGAATGATTTTCTCTCTTTGTAATTCGATGTCAATTCCAACGGTTTCATTACTAATAATAATGGATGAGAATTGATGCGAATGGGTAATTGAAATATGTTTACCATCCTGCAAATGTGGTTTACCAAAAACATCATAATACAAATCAAAATCGGTATAAGCCGCTTCATTTAAAAGTTTGCGTACACTTAAAAAACCACGCTGATGGAGCTCGGACTTCATACCGCTAATGCGTTTTTGACATATTGGGTTCAGGCTGACTTCTGCAAACAATTGTTCATAGGACTCCGTAATTTTCCAAATGTAAATTTGAGTGTTCGTATTGAAATCTATTTTCTTGTATAATGGCATGTTGTTATTTCCTTGATTTTGTAGCCCCGGTAGAAGCGGCATCCTTTTACTCCTTTCTTTAAGGAGTAAAAGATAGAGCGGATAACGGGAATAGCTTCTAAAAATAAATAGCTTAGACTAAAATAAAATTATTTAGTTAATATTCAAAAGATTAAGACATTAAACATTTCATAAATATTTTAGAAATTAGCTGAAATCTAAAGTTATTGTGTAATTTTGCAAAAAATTTACAATTACAAATATACTATAAATGAGTACTACAACTACGCCTTTTGTGGCTTACAAAGTAAAAGACATTTCTCTAGCGGCTTGGGGAAGAAAAGAAATTGAACTTGCTGAGGCTGAAATGCCAGGTTTAATGGCACTTCGCGCTGAATATAAAGATGAGCAACCGCTTAAAGGAGCTCGTATTGCTGGATGTTTACACATGACCATTCAAACTGCTGTTTTAATTGAAACTTTGATTGCTTTAGGTGCTGAAGTTACTTGGTCTTCTTGTAACATTTTCTCAACTCAGGATCAGGCTGCTGCTGCTATTGCTGCCGCTGGAATTCAAGTTTATGCTTGGAAAGGTCTTGACGAAGAATCATTTGACTGGTGTATTGAGCAAACATTATTCTTTGGTGAAGACAGAAAACCATTGAACATGATTCTTGATGATGGTGGAGATTTAACTAACATGGTTATTGATCGTTACCCAGAATTGGTTCCTGGAATCAAAGGATTATCTGAAGAGACTACTACAGGAGTTCACAGATTATATGAAAGAATGAAAAACGGAACATTGCCAATGCCTGCAATCAACGTAAATGACTCTGTAACTAAATCTAAATTTGACAACAAATACGGATGTAAAGAATCGGCTGTTGATGCTGTTCGTCGTGCTACAGACATTATGTTAGCTGGTAAAAGAGTAATTGTTTGCGGATATGGTGACGTAGGTAAAGGAACTGCTGCTTCTTTCAGAGGTGCTGGTTCTATTGTTACTGTTACTGAAATCGACCCTATTTGTGCTTTACAAGCGGCAATGGACGGTTTTGAAGTAAAGAAATTAAACACTGTTATTGGAAATGCTGATATCATCATCACTACAACTGGTAATAAAGACATCGTTCTTGGTGAGCACTTCGAACAAATGAAAGATAAAACGATTGTTTGTAACATCGGACACTTTGATAACGAAATCGACATGGCTTGGTTGAACAAAAACCACGGTGCTTCTAAAATCGAAATCAAACCTCAGGTTGACAAATATACTATCGCTGGAAAAGATATCATCATCTTGGCTGAAGGTCGTTTGGTAAACTTAGGTTGTGCTACAGGCCACCCTTCATTTGTAATGAGTAACTCATTTACAAACCAAACTTTAGCTCAAATTGAATTATGGAAAAACAGTGCAGCTTACAAAAACGAAGTGTACATGTTACCTAAACATTTAGATGAAAAAGTAGCTGCTTTACACTTAGCTAAATTAGGTGTTGAATTAGAAACTTTACGTCCTGACCAAGCTTCTTATATTGGAGTAGAAGTTGAAGGACCATTCAAACCAGAATATTACAGATACTAGGTCCTTGCGAGTTCCGTTAACTATCGGAATGAAGTAATCCTACTATAACTTTCAAAACCCTTACAGAAATGTGAGGGTTTTTTATATATTTATATTTCAATTTTTGATTGATATGAAGAAACTTATTCCACTCTTATTTTTTATTTGCTCCCAAATGTCAGGACAAAATATGTCAAAAGAAGAACTTCAAAAAGACAGATTTGATTTAGGAATGTCTTTTTTAAAAAGAGGTAAAAATGAAAGAGCTGTTCAATTATTTTATTTAACTCATTATCTTATTTCCAACAACGAAATAGGCGAAATTGCTTTTAAAAAATACGATTCATTAAAACCTATTATCAGGGAAAATCTCAAAAAAAATATAATCGGAAATTGGAAAAAAATATACAAAGGTCCTAACTGGGGCATCCCTGATGAAAATGGTATTGTTGGAGAAATGATTACTATAAATGAAAATGACATTTTATTTTTCGAATTATATAAAAATGCAAAAGAATGGTGTTTGGTAAAAACAGAACCCATTGTTTTTTGTAAAAAAGCTGAACAGGGAAACGACATTTATGATGTAACTCTCACTGAATTCACATTCAAAAATAAAGAAGTCTGGCAATTTTATATTGATGAAAAATCAGGTCTTTTAAAAACATTTTTATTTGGAAACGAATCTGAAAATGGTCTTTCTCAAATAATTTGTTGCGGTATATCATATGAATATTTTAAACTAGAATAAACATTAAAAACGACTACCTAAGACACAAAAAATCACTCTCAAAATAATAAATATATTTTTACACTTCGAATTAAACCTTTGGTCGTATTTAACATCTTATGTTAAGTTTAACCAAATTATTATGTGTAAATATTTATCATTTCTATTCTTACTGCTGCTTTCTTTAAATACTTCGGCGCAAAGCTACATTTTAAAAGGAAAAGTACTCAACATCAATAACCAACAACCATTGGAGTCCGCTACAGTCTATATTACAACTGTAAAAGATTCAACAGTTTTAGAATACACATTAACGGATAAAAATGGGGATTTTAATTTTGCAGTTAAAAAAAATGACAAACCAGTATTTCTGAAAGTCACTTATATGGGATTTGACACTTTTGCAGAAGAACAAAAAGGAATTTCGGCAAATAAAGATTTCAACAACATTTATCTGTCTGAATCAATAAATACGCTTAACGAAGTTACTGTAAAAAGCGAAGATCCACCTATTAGAGTTAAAAATGACACGATAGAATTTAAGGCTTCTTTATTTAAAGTACGCCCAGATGCAAATGTAGAAACATTACTAAAACAACTTCCAGGAATTGAAGTAGATAGCGATGGAAAAATCACTGCAAACGGAAAAGAAGTGACTCAGGTTTTAGTGAATGGAAAACCTTTCTTTGACCGAGATGGAGCGATGGCTCTGAAAAACCTTCCAGCCGAAATCATCAATAAAGTTCAGGTTTCGGACTATAAAACTAAAAAAGAAGAGTATTCTAAAGACCAAGCTGCATCTGACAATTCCAGTATCAACTTGACCATAGACGATGATAAAAACAAAGGTTATTTTGGAAAATTTATGGGTGGATATGGAACAGACGACCGCTATGAATCTAGCTTTATTGTCAATTTCTTTAACAACAACAGAAAGATAAGTTTACTTGGTTCTTCTAACAACATTAATGCACAAGGCTTTTCGCAAGATGAAGTTTTTGACAACATGGGTGGTGGAAGAAACAGCCGCGGAACAACCATAAACAGAAGTCAGGCAAATGGAATTACTACATCCAATTTACTTGGTTTTAACTATTCTGATGAATTAATCAAAGATTTTAATTCTAATGCAAGTTATAACTATTCAGATGCCCATACTGAAAACAATCACTATTCTGAATCAACCGAGTTACGTCAGGATGGTAATTCATACTATACTGTTTCTAATTCCAATACAGACAACAGAAACAGCAATCACAAAGCCAATGTAGAATTAGAATACAAAATATCACCAACTATACGATTATTTGTTGCTCCCAGATTTAATAACTCTATTTCTGAAAGCAATAATACTTCTAATAGCATTAGTGACAACTTAACTACTGGTAAACGAGCTTATGATACTGATTCTCCTTTATCATCCAACAGAAATGAATCAAACAACTTTAACAACTCAATTAATTTCAACAAATCTTTCGAGAAAAAAACACGAAATTTAAGTTTTGTTTTCAACAACAGCAATTCAAGCTCAAACTCAAATAACTTTGTTGAGTCAGAAACAAATTTTTACAAAGCTGACGGAACATTAGAAAAAAACATCTCCAGAGATCAGAACAGTAGAAACAATAGCATTAGTGATTCTTATTCTGCCGAAATTGAATATACCGAACCCATAACCGATTCCATTCGTTTTAAAATTGGAGTAGAATACAATTATCAAAATAACATTAACGACAATAAAACTTTTGATGATATTGGAAACGATGTTTATACAAACTTAAATCAAGATCAAACTACTTATTTAAAATCCAAACAAAATAGTATTGTTCCGAAGACAGGTATTCGTTTTCAAAAAAACAAATTCACTTTTGACATCAATTCATCGGCCTCTATTTTACAATACGACAACCACTCGTTTTACAAAGAAAAAGCCATCGATTTAAATCAAAAATACATCTTACCAAGCAACGCTTTACAAATTCGATACAGAATAGATCGTTCTAAGTTTTTTACTTTTAGATACAACTACGACCAATCGTTACCTTCGGCATCTCAATTGCTTCCAATTACAAACGTATCCAGCACCATAAACACAGTTACCGGGAATCCTGATTTAAATCCTACTGAAACGCATAGCGCAAGGCTAAATTACAGAAACTTTGATTTCCGCACCCGTTCCGGATATAACTTTTATTTGAATGCCAATTATAACCAAAATGATATTATCAGCACTTCTAATTACAATCAAAATAATAGCCGAATCTCAACTTATTCAAACATTTCAGGAACCTACTCTTTTTCCGGAGGTGGTAGTTGGAATAAATCTATCAAACAGGAATCTAATTTATTGAGATACGGAATTGCCTTAAATGCAAATTATAATTTCAACAAAGCATCAACCAATGGCGTTTTATACGGAGCCACTTCCAAAGGACTTACTCCAAGAGTCTATTTAAATTATGATTATGGCGAATTTTTCACAGTAGCACCTTCTTATAATTTCTCTTATAACGAAACTGATTATGATATCAGTTCGCTTAAATCAAGGTCAAATGTAGTACATCGCATTAATTTACAAACAACATCATATTGGCCAACCAATTGGATTTGGGGTAATGATTTTGGTTACACTTACAATTCCATCAATCAGGATTATTATTTATGGAATACCAGTTTATCATACAGTTTCCTAAACAAAGCTTTTGTTGCCAAAATAAAAGTGTATGATGTATTAAACCAGAATCAAAGTATTACCAGAAGCATTTCATCAACAGCAATTACAGATAATATTAACACAGTATTAAAACGTTATGCTATGTTTTCTTTGACCTATAAAATCCAAAATTTCTCTGGAATGAAAAACCCTCCTGGAAGATACAACAGAAACATGGGCGGAATGGACAGAGGAGAGCGCCCTGGCGGTGGAGACAGAGGCTCGAGATCTATGGATTAAAAAAACTAATTATTAATTCAGTTTTTGAGATAAATCCCCTTGCTTTTTTTATTAAGCAAGGGGATTTGTTATTTTATTTATACTTTTTTCAACCACATACAACAAACCAAGAACTTACTAATCAAAAATAAGCCTACTAATTATTCATAAAGCTTCTTTTCTAAAACAATAAGAACATTAGTCTGCTTGTTATGCAATTAATTACTTAAAAAATAGCAATAACAACACTTTTAAGCATAAAAAAACCCATCTCAAATGAGATGGGTTTATAATAAATTGAGAAATCAATTATGCTTCTACTTCAAATGGAAGGATTGAAACGTATGATTTGTTGTCTCTTTTCTTTTGGAACTTAACAATTCCGTCTACTTTTGCATGTAGCGTGTGATCTTTACTGATGTAAACATTTTCACCTGGATTGTGTTTCGAACCTCTTTGTCTTACGATGATGTTCCCTGCGATAGCAGCCTGTCCTCCAAAAATCTTAACACCTAAACGTTTTGATTCTGATTCTCTACCATTCTTAGAACTACCGACACCTTTCTTGTGAGCCATGATGTTTTAGTTTTAATATTGTTATTATTCTTGAGTATCTTCTTTTTTAGCTTTAGCTACTTTTTTCTTTGGAGCTTCAGCTGTTTCTGTAGTTGCTTCAACTGCTGCTTTTTTAGAAGCCGCTTTTTTAGCACCTGCTGCAGTAATACCTTCAATTACAATTTGAGTAAGATATTGTCTGTGACCATTTCTTTTTTTGTATCCTTTTCTTCTTTTCTTTTTGAAAACGATAACTTTATCTCCTTTTAAGTGTTGTAACACTTTAGCTTCTACTGAAGCACCTTCTATAGCTGGGGCGCCCAAAGTTACATTCCCATTGTCATCTAATAAAAGAACTTTATCAAAAGAAACTTTTGATCCTTCTTCGTTAGACAAACGGTGAACATAAACCTTTAAGTCTTTGCTTACTTTAAATTGTTGCCCTGCTATCTCTACGATTGCATACATACCAAATTGATTTATTGATTTTTAAGGTTGCAAATATACAATTATTTTTTTATCACGCAATCACTAAATTTAAAAAAATTATTCTTCGTACTTTCGCTTTATTTTCAATACTTTAGAAACTTTATTTAAACCTATTTTTTTGTTAAAAACAACTCTATTGTACATTCAATGCTAAAAAAAAGTATTTTTGAAATAACAATCATACTAATATAAGTATTACAACCTCATTTTTTATTAATCTTATATGAAAAAAATAATAATGGCAATTAGTTCCGCACTTTTAATGAGTAATATTATTACTGCTCAAAAAATAGCTTTTGAAGAATATGACCTAAACAATGGACTCCACGTTATCTTACACCAAGACAATAGTGCTCCAGTAGTAATTACTTCGGTTATGTACCATGTAGGTTCAAAAGATGAAAACCCTAACAAAACAGGGTTTGCTCATTTTTTTGAACACCTATTATTCGAAGGCACCGAAAATATTAAAAGAGGCGAGTGGTTTAATATTGTTACCGCTAACGGAGGTGTAAACAACGCTAACACCTCTGATGACCGCACTTATTATTACGAAGTTTTTCCTTCAAACAATTTAGAATTAGCACTTTGGATGGAATCCGAAAGATTAATGCATCCTGTAATCAATCAAATAGGTGTTGATACTCAAAAAGAAGTAATCAAGGAAGAAAAAAACTCCCGCTATGACAATCAACCTTACGGCAAAATAATCGAAGCCGTTAAAAAGAACTTATTTATTAACCACCCATATCGATGGACCACCATAGGCTCGACTGAACATTTAAACTCTGCTAAACTAGAAGATTTTAAAGCTTTTAATGAAAAATTCTACATTCCAAACAATGCGGTTTTGGTGGTTGCTGGCGATTTCGAACAAAAACAAGCCAAAGAATGGATTGAACAATACTTTGGCCCAATTAAAAAAGGCGCTCCGATAAAAAGAGAAACATTTGTTGAAAAACCAATAACCGAAACTATCAAAGCTACTCATATCGATCCAAATATCCAGATTCCAATGCTTGTTGCAGCTTACCGAACACCATCAATGAAAACCAGAGATGCCCGCGCCTTAGATTTCATATCTTCTTATTTGAGCGATGGCAAAAGCTCCAAATTATACAAGAAAATAGTAGACGATCAAAAGAAGGCTCTGCAAATTGGCGCAGTAGGTTTTAATGAAGAAGATTATGGTATGTACATATTATATGGCTTACCAATGACAAACTATACCAACGAAGATCTACTTAAAGAAATTGACGAAGAAATTGTAAAAATACAAACCGATTTAATTTCTGAAAAAGATTATCAAAAAATCTTGAATCAATTTGAAAACCAATACGTAAACGAAAATTCAAATGTAGAAGGAATTGCCGAAAATTTAGCCAAATACTATCTTCTTTTTGGCGACGTAAATTTGATTAACAACGACATCAACATCTATCATTCTATTACGAGAGAAGAAATTAGAGATGCTGCAAAAAAATATTTAAATCCAAATCAACGTCTATTATTAGATTACATTCCTAGCCCTGAAAAGAATGAAAACTAAGTCCTTCCAATCATGAAAAAATCAAGTATTCTATTTATTCTAATCCTAGTTACCGCAATCATGCAAGCACAAGAACGCAAACAACCTATAGCTGGAAAACCACCTGTAGTCAATATAAAAAAACCGCAAAGTTTTACTTTAACTAACGGCCTAAAAGTAATGATTGTTGAAAACCACAAATTACCTAAGGTAACAGTAAACCTTACGATTGACAATCCTCCATTTGCCGAAGGAGACAAAAAAGGAGTCGACGAATTATGCAGCAACCTAATAGGAAACGGTAGTACCAAAATTTCAAAAGAAGACTTTAACGAAGAAGTTGATTTTATGGGTGCTTCTATGTCATTTAGTTCCAATAGCGCTTATGCCAGCTCACTCTCTAAATTCTCAAAACGCACCTTAGAACTTTTAGCATACGGAGCTTTAGATCCAAATTTCACTCAAGAAGAATTAGACAAAGAAAAAGCAAAAGCGATTGAAGGATTACGTTCTCAAGAAAAAAGCGTCTCTTCTATCGCTAACAGATTAGTAAATGCCTTAGCTTATGGAAAAAACCATCCTTCAGGCGAATTCATGACAGAAGAAACTTTATCTAATATTACCTTAGAAGACATTATAAAGAATTACAAAACTCATTTTGTTCCGCAAAATGCTTATTTAGCAATTGTAGGAGATGTTAAATACAACGAAATTAAGGCACTGGTGGAAGAACTTTTTGGTTCTTGGAAAAAAACTACCACCCCAAAAACCACTTATCCCGACCCAGAAAACGTAGCAAGTACTCAAATTAATTTTATTGACGTTCCTAATGCTGTTCAGTCGGAAATTTCGTTGGTGAACACCTACAAATTAAAAATGAATGATAAAGATTTCTTCCCAACAGTAATTGCCAGTTACATTTTAGGAGGAGGCTTCAACAGCTATTTAAACATGAATTTAAGAGAAGCTCACGGATGGACTTATGGCGCAAGCACGAATATTGGTGCAGGAAAATATGTCACCAGCATACGCTCGGCATCAGCAGTAAAGAATAACGTAACCGATAGCGCCGTAGTAGAATTTATCAAAGAAATCAAAAAAATAAGAACCGAAAAAGTAACCACCGAACATCTTGATAATGCCAAAGCAGGTTACATTGGCCGTTTTGTAATGAAGGCCGAAAAACCAGAATCGGTTGCACGATATGCCTTGAACACAGAAACAGAAGATTTACCAGCTGATTTCTACGAAAACTACATTAAAACCATTAATGCTGTTACCAAAGAAGATGTTCTTGCTGCTGCCAACAAGTATTTCTTAATCGATAACTCCCGAATAATCATCGTTGGAAAAGGCAAGGAAGTTATCCCTGAATTAGAAAAACTAAACATTCCAATTTTCTATTTTGACAAATATGGAAATCCCATAGAGAAACCAGTTTTTGAATAAAAACAAGAAAGCATTCACAGAAGTGAATGCTTTCTTGTTTTATATAAAATTACTGAATCCTATTTCCAAGACAAAGTCTCTACCAAACGCTGCATATCATTTTTAATATAACTCGCCGCTGGCATAATAGAATCAAAATTAGGTTTAGCATAAAAGTAAACTGAACCCGTAATAAAATGTTTCGTACTATCAGTCACATAAAACTGAGAATTAGTTGCTGCATTACCATCTACTTGATAAAACATACCATACACCTTTCTTTCTGGATTTAAATAGGGTTGTTCTAAAATATCATCGGCTTTTATAACATGTTCGAAAGTGAGTTTTTGAGCATCACGCAACAATTTATTAAGATTACCATTTACAGGTTTATAAGTCAAATAAATAGTTGCTTTCATCTTAGGATATGAAATTGTAAAACCACAATCCTTCCCTCCTTTTATGACAGCTTTAGCATTCATATCAAATGTAAAAGGACATTGATTTTCAAAATGAGCATATTGTGCGATTGGATAATCCAACCTTAAATAACTTGCCGGCTTAGGCAACACATTATCTTTACAACTTGAAAACAACACTAATCCAAAAAAACCAAAGACAACTGACTTATACTTGCTTTTTTTACACACCTCTTTTATATTAAACATCAATAGTAACTTTTATCTGTTTGATACGTTTTTTATCTACAACTTCAATGGTAAAAAGGCAATTCCCAAAAGAAATTTTTTGTCTTTTGGCTGGAAAATTACCTGAAATTTCCAGAATAAATCCCGCTAGTGTCTCAGCCTCTCCTTTTTGCTCTTCAAATGCTTCTTCATCTACATCAACAATTCTATAGAAATCTTTCAAGTTTATTTTGCCTTCAAAAAGGTAATTTTTATCGTCAATTTGAGAAAAATTAATATCTTCATCATCAAACTCATCACTAATATCTCCCACAATTTCTTCGATTACATCTTCTAATGAAACCAAACCAGAAGTTCCTCCATATTCATCCACAACGATTGCCAAATGACTTTTCATTGCCTGAAAATCTTTCAATAAATTATCTAACTTCTTATTCTCAGGAACAAAAAACGGTTCTCTTATTAATACTGTCCAATCAAATTCTTTTTTATCTATATGCGGCAATAAATCTTTAATAAACAAAACTCCCTCGATTTGATCGATATTATCTCGATATACTGGAATTCGAGAATAACCTTTTTCTAAAATTTTTGTATAAATCGCATCAAAGGTTTCCGTGATTTCCAAAGCAAAAATATCAATTCGAGGACTCATTACCTGTTTGGTATCGGTATTCCCAAAAGAAACAATTCCTTCTAATATTTTTTGTTCATCGGTCGAAGTTTCATCGGTTGCTGTCAATTCTAAAGCCTGAGATAATTGATCCACCGAAAAATTAGTCTTTTGTTTTCCTAATTTATTATGTAAATAAACCGTAGCGGCACGCATGGGTATACTTATAGGAGTAAGAAAATGATCTAAAACAGATATAGGATAAGCAATGTTTTTAGCAAACTTAACATTGTTTCGGCTTGCATATACTTTGGGTAAAACCTCTCCAAAAAGTAGCAGCAAAAAAGTTACAATAATAACTTCAAAAATAAACTTCAACAAAGGTGAAGTAATAGCTGCAAATAAATCGGAACCAATAAAAGAGAATAAAATAACGACGCCAATATTAATAAAATTGTTAGCCACAAGTAATGTTGCTAATAATTTTTTGGGTCTTTGTAGTAACTCAGAAAGTAATTTTCCGGTAGAAAGATTTTCCTGTAATGTATCGTCGAGGTCTTTTTGCGAAAGCGAAAACAAGGCTACTTCGGCTCCCGAAACTACTGCTGAACAAAAAAGCAACGCAAATATTCCGGCAAAACCGAACAATAGATTTACATCTAATGTATAAACAAAATTTAAACTGGGCTCTGGGTCCAAATTACAAAAGATTAGTTAAACAATTAAAAAGGCAAATCATTAATAGGCAAACCTTTATTAGGTGTGTCAAAGTTAGTGTTTTTGGAAGAATCTGGATTCTGAATTGGTTTATTATTTTCAGCATCTTTTTTCGTTGTTAAAAAAGTAAACTCTGTTACCTGAATCTCGGTAGTATGTTTCATTGTTCCATCCTCAGCCTGCCATTGACGGGATTTAATCCTTCCTTCTACATAAATTTTATCTCCTTTTGACAAATATTTTTCGCAAATTTCTGCTGCTTTATTGCGTACCACAAGATTATGCCACTCGGTCGAAACAATTCTCTCATTAGTTGTTTTGTTAATATACACTTCGTTTGTAGCCAATTGAAATCTTCCAATACAATTACCTCCATCGAAATAATGCATTTTAACATCATCCCCCAGATGACCGATAAGCATCACTTTATTCAAGGTTCCATTCATAATATAGCAACATACAATTTATACCAAAGATACATTTTTTACTCCTTATTCTCTATTCCGATTCAATAAAATTATGAATCACAATAGGAAAAGGATACTGTTTTAATTCTTCTTTAGAAATTCCATTCTCCACCTTACCTTTTACATTCAACTTCCAAAATTTAATATGCAAATGCTGATGCGACAATTTATGCACTATACTTTTTTCATTACAAGCACGCATACTTATAATAGGATTAGTAAAAAATGATTCTTGCTGAACAGCATTAGACACAAACTCAAAATCTTCTTCTTGCAAAGTTTCAATCAAGGGAAACTCATATAAGTTATGCCAAATTCCTTTTGCCGTTCTTTTATTCAATATCGTATTATCATTCTCATCCGAAAGCACCAAATAATTAAAGTATCTATTTCTAACTTTCAACTTCTTTGATTTCACTGGCAATTGATCCACTTTCCTTTTTTGGAGAGCGGCACAACTATCATTAAAAACACAAATTGTACAATCGGGATTTTTAGGCACACATTGCAAAGCGCCAAATTCCATGATGGCTTGATTAAAAATTGCTGGATTGTCTTTTGGCATTAATTCAAAAGCCAGAGCAGCAAATTCTTTTTTGGCGGAAGTCTGAGCAATATCAGTTTCTACATCAAAATAACGAGAAAGCACTCGAAACACATTGCCATCTACAACCGGCACCGCTTCATTATAAGAAAAAGAAGCAATTGCAGCAGCAGTATAATCACCCACTCCTTTTAACTGTAATAAGTCCTTATAGTTATCCGGAAAAATTCCGTTGAGTTCGGTCGCTATATATTGAGCGGTTTTATGTAAGTTGCGGGCACGAGAATAATACCCCAAACCTTGCCATAATTTCAAGACTTGTTCTTCTTCGGCTTTAGCCAAATCAAAAACGGTTGGAAAAGCAGTTGTAAAAGACAAAAAATAAGGCATTCCTTGTGCTACTCGCGTCTGTTGCAGCATGATTTCGGAGAGCCAAATATGGTACGGATTAGTTGTATTTCGCCAAGGCAAATCACGTTTATTTTCTAAATACCACTTTATAAGCAAGTTATGAAATTTCATTATTAAATATTTGTTCACAAAAGTAAAAGTTTATGTAATTAAAATTTAATGAATTAGCTTGAATAATTGTTTTTTAAATTCATATATTTGCACACTCAAAAAAATTATTACAGAATAATAAATAAGGAAAGAAAATGACGAAAGCAGATATCGTAGCGAAAATTTCAGAAAAATTAGGTCTTGAAAAAGGTGATGTGCAAGCAACAGTAGAGACTTTTATGGAGGAAGTAAAAACTTCATTAGAAACTGGAGACAATGTTTATTTAAGAGGTTTTGGTAGCTTTATCGTAAAGACAAGAGCTGAGAAAACAGGTAGAAATATCTCAAAAAACACTACAATTAAAATACCTGCACACAACATTCCTGCTTTCAAACCTGCAAAAGTTTTTGTAGAAGGAGTAAAAACAAATAACGAAGCAAAATAACATTATTAATCATAAAATCTAAAAGATTATGCCAAGTGGTAAAAAAAGAAAAAGACATAAGGTAGCTACTCACAAACGTAAGAAAAGAGCGAGAGCTAACCGTCACAAAAAGAAAAAGTAGTTTTTAACTACTTTTTTCTTTTTAAACGTTCATTGAAATTTGGATTTCAGACTTCAGATTTTAGATTGCAGATTGCAGCATAAATTGCCTACTGCTTTCTGAACACTGCAAACTGTTTTCCTCCGGGTTAATACCTGTTCAAAATATTGTTTAATCCATCCTTGTAGAAGTTGATGGTTAATAGTTAATGGCTGATGGTTTTTACCAACAACTAACAACTAACAACTAACAACCAATTCTTGGATAAAAATTTACAACGTGAATAAAGAATTAATCATTAGATCTAGTTCTGATTCCGTAGATTTTGCCTTATTAAAAGATGGAAAACTAATTGAATTACACAAAGAAGAAGAGACAAGCAACTTTCAAGTAGGCGATATTTTTATTGCCAAAATAAGAAAACCTGTTGCCGGACTTAATGCTGCTTTTGTAAATGTAGGCTTTGAAAAAGATGCCTTTTTACATTATCACGATTTAGGACCTAATCTAACTTCCCAACTGAAATTCATAAAACTTGTAAGCGCAGGTAAAATAAAAGATTTCTCCCTAAAAAACTTTCAGTTTGAAAAAGAGATAGACAAAGATGGGACCATTACCGATGTAATAAACGCCAATCAATCTATCTTAGTACAAGTTGTAAAAGAACCAATATCTACCAAAGGACCGAGAATTAGCGCTGAGCTTTCTCTGGCTGGACGTTTTATTGTATTAGTTCCTTTCTCTGATCGTGTGTCTATTTCTCAAAAAATAGAAGACAAAAAAGAAAAAGACAGACTAAAAAAACTTGTACAATCCATCAAACCAAAAGGATTTGGTGTTATTGTTCGCACAGTAGCCGAAGGCAAAAATACAGCCGAATTAGAAAAAGATTTGCAGAACCTGCTAAGCAGATGGACTGCAATGTGTAAGAAATTACCAACTGCTCATCATCCCTCAAAAGTATTAGGCGAACTCAACCGAGCTTCCTCTATTCTTAGAGATGTTTTTAACGATACTTTTACCAGTATCCAAATAGATGATGAAGAGTTGTACCAACAAACAAAGGATTATTTGCAAGAAATTGCACCATCCAAACAATCTATTGTGAAGTTTTATCAATCAAACGACACACCCATTTTCGAGAAATACAATATAGAGAGACAAATCAAAACTTCCTTTGGAAAAACCGTTTCCATGAGTAAAGGAGCTTACCTTATTATTGAACACACTGAAGCACTACACGTTATTGACGTAAACAGCGGAAACCGTTCTAATAAAGCGACTAATCAAGAAGACACAGCCATGGAAGTGAATATGATTGCCGCAGCCGAAATAGCCAGACAATTGCGTTTGCGCGATATGGGCGGTATTATTGTAATCGATTTTATCGATATGTCAAATCCCGAAAATCGCAAAGTCTTGTTCGACTTCCTTCGAGAAGAAATGAGCGACGATAAAGCAAAACACAAAATCTTACCTCCTAGTAAGTTTGGATTAGTCCAAATTACCAGACAAAGAGTAAGACCAGAAAGAAATATTAAAACCAGAGAAGAAGATCCAAACGATATTAAAGGCGAAATTGAAGCGCCAATTTTAATTATCGACAAAATCCAATCTGACCTGGAAAGAGTTCTAAAAAACCACAAAAAAGTAGTACTAAATGTACATCCGTTTGTGGCTGCTTACCTCAGTAAAGGTTTTCCATCATTACGTTCAAAATGGTTTTTTGAACATAAAAAATGGGTGAAAATTATACCACGTGACGCTTACACGTATTTAGAATATCATTTCTTTGACAAACAAGGAAATGCTATAAAAGACTAAACAAAAAACCGCTTTTCGAAAGATTAGCGGTTTTTTTGTGCGTCATTGCGAGGCAAGAAGCAATCGCACAATTAAATTAATTTCACTTTTACATGGAACTTTTTCCAGCTATCCGTTACAATCTTTATTGTTTTAAAGAAAAACAATAAAGGATTTCCCCTTCTATCTGGGCTAGGAATTTTGATTCCAAATAAACATTTTCTAAAATTTAAATACTTGCCAGCTTCAAAACACGTCTTTTTCTTTGTAGAAAAATGACAGTAAATAACACACCAAGCATAGACATGGTAATTCCCACCAAATTAGGAGAAGCATAACTAAATCCTGCAATCAAAGGTAATCCACCTAAAAAAGCACCTAATGCATTTCCCGTATTAAATGCCGCCTGAATAGCTGCCGAAGCAATCATCTCAGCTCCTACTGCTGTTTGGATCATCAGTGTTTGGATGGGTGCCGCTACAGCAAATGCAATACATCCTGTAGAAAACACTAACAATAAACTCACATATGGATTTGTAGAAAAGAAGAATACCATCAACAAATCAAACGCCATAACGGTCAACAAAATAATTATTGTTTTTTCAGCTGAATATTTATCGGCTAATTTCCCTCCAATAAAATTTCCCAACACCATTCCTAGACCAGCAAGCATCATAATATAAGGCACATTGGAAGCAGCAAAACCAGAAACTTCAGTTAACAATGGAGCAATATAACTTATCCAACAAAACAAACCTCCAGCTCCGATGGCGGTAATAAGAATCACCAACCAAGCTTCGGCTTTCTTAAAAAACTGCAACTGACTCATCATACCTTCCTTGTTTTTAGCTTCCACATTGGGCATCCAAAAATAAAGTGAAGCCACAGTCAAAGTTCCAACAATAGCAATAATAATAAACGTATAACGCCATGAGAAATGGTGCCCTATAAATGTACCAATAGGTACTCCAATCAGATTCGCAATAGTCAATCCGGCAAACATAACCGAAATGGCTTGGGCTTCTTTTCCTTTATCTGCAAGCCTACTAGCCACTACCGCTCCAACACCAAAAAAAGCTCCATGTGGCAGTCCCGACAGCAATCGTACCGCAAAAAGAAATTCATAATTAGGTGCAATAATAGAAAGCGAATTAAAAACCGTTATCATCATAGCAAGAATCAAAAGCGTTTTTTTAGGAGGCAAATTTCGAGTAAGAATCACTAACAATGGTGCACCAATGACTACTCCAAGTGCATAAGCCGAAATTAAATGTCCTGCAACAGGAATGCTTATTTTTAAATTAGAAGCAATATCAGGTAGTATTCCCATCATCACAAACTCCGTAATTCCTATAGTCAAACCACCCAAAGAGAGTGAAAGCAAACTCTTTTTCATTTTTATTCTAAAAAAATTAATACTAACGAAGCATTGATTTTACTGCAACGTCTATTTTACACTGCAAATTTATAGACCAGTAATTCAATAAAATTGTAATTTTACCTCATAAACTTGCAACTATCGGTTATGAGAAAATTAAATCAATTTGACACCTTAGTCATTGACGAATTTGAAGAAGACCAATTTCATCTTCCAGCGCACAGTCATACTTATTATGAAATTATTTATATCATCAAAGGATGTGGAATTCATCGTCTAAACAACAATTTACTTCCATATCAAGCTGGTGATTTATTTGTGCTTTCAACAGATGACGAACATTATTTTGATATTCAGGAACGAACACGCTTTTTCTTTATAAAATTCACCGATACTTATTTTAATTCGAATAAAAAACTTTCCTGCGACGAGTTTTTACTAAACACACCCGAAAATTTCATGAGGAATAAATCTCTGAAGGAAAATGTTTTAAAACTGGACGAAACATATGCTGTAATATTAAAAAATACTATCGACAACATCCGAACTTATAACAATAATTCAAACATTTCGACTTCGCCCATTGCTTTTTACCAAATCCTATCTATTTTTGGGTTAATTAAAGAAAGTTTACAACAGCAAAATATAAAAATTGCCCATTCAGGAGTAGATAACGACCAAATCATCTCTTACATTCATCAGAATATTTACAAACCAAAACTGGTACAAATAAAAACAATTTCAGCACATTTTAATATTTCTCAGAGTTATTTTGGCACTTATTTCAAACGAAATTTTACGATAAGTTATCGGGAATATTGTAACAAACTCAAAACGCAATTAATTGAAAAACGAATTTTAAACAAGCAATTATCCATGAAGCAAATTGCTTACGAATTTGGTTTTACCGATGAAAGTCATCTTTCTAATTATTTTAAAAAACAAAGAAACATCAAGCCAAGTGCGGTTAAAAAGAAGAAATAACAGTTATTCTCTTATAATTTCAATTCTTCTATTAATTTCATTTCCGTTTTCATCTGACACGGTAATATAATGAATCCCTGAATTTACTTCTACAGGCATTTCATGAAAGGTTTTTGTAACTCCTTTAAATACATTATCAACATACCAAAATAGTTTTGTTTCTCTTTGCGAATGCGCTACTTTTAAAATCACAGGCTGGATTTTGCTATTAAAATCCTTGGTCAAATATATTTTACTATTTGTTTTAGGATAAATAAAATCCATTGATGCCGTATTTGTTGCAGCACAATCAGCTCTAAACGGAGGCAACGATTGGTATTCTATATGGTGACTTTTATAATACCATTCCATAACCGGCGGCAGAACAAACCAATTCTTCACCACCATATTTTCAACATTCTCACAACTACTATTTACTCTAAATTGCTCCGTTTTATCCAAATGAACTATTTTGTGATAGGGACAAATAGCTGTGGAACTTCCTTTTAAAGCAACTAATTGTTTTATTTTTGGACAACTTTCCTGAGCTAAATAACCACTCAAAGCACAAACCTCAACTTCTCTCAAATCTTTGTATGGTGTAGCAAACCATTTTTTTCTTGGCAATAAATTAAAAACATCAAATAAAATAGGTGCTGCACTTGTAACTCCAGTCAAAGTAGGCCTTCCTTCTCCTGTAGCATTTCCTACCCAAACCCCAACTACATATTTTGAATTTGTTCCAATAGCCCAAGCATCCCGATTACCAAAACTAGTTCCTGTTTTCCAAGCAATTTTTAAAGCACTGTCATAAAATTTCCAAGCCTCGTCTCCCTCTGGACGATTGACTTCTTCCATTGCATTATAGGTTAACCAAATGGATCCTGCTCCCAAAATTGTCTTTTGGTTGCTTTGTTTTCCAAAATCGGTTTTAAAATCATGTTGAATATTCAATTCCGAAAACTCTTTAGTTCTATATTTCCCCTGATTTGCATTAAAATAACCTACTGTTGAAGACAAACCGGCATAAGTTCTGCACAAATCCCAAAGATTGCTTTCGGCGCCCCCTAAAATTAATGATAACCCATAATGATCTGGAGCTTTAGATATATCGCGCAATTTAAATTTTTGCAATTCTTCATAAAAATTATTTACTCCAAAATCTTGTAACATCAAAACAGCGGGAATATTCAAAGAGCGGGACAAAGCTCTATGTGCAGGAACAGCACCATCAAAAGTAAGATTGTAATTTTGAGGCGCATAACCTGAAATTTGCGTTGGAATATCTGGAACTAAAGTATTAGGTAACAATTCTCCATCATCCAGCATTGCAGCGTAAAGCAAGGGCTTTAAAATACTTCCTGTACTTCTGGGCGCATCAATAATATCAACATCTTTTTGATGATTGTTATCTGTGGGAGAATTGCCTACATAACTTATTATGTTTCTATTGGAAATATCCACTACCAAAATAGCCAAATTATAGACTTCGTTTTGTTTGTATTGATTGTAATAATATTTAGCAATCTGATTGACTCTGTTTTGCAATTCGACTGCTACTGTTGTTTTTACACGTTCACCTTCATGATTTCTAACAACTCGTTGCAACAACTGAGGAGCTATTTGTGGTAAATCAAATGGTTTTTGAGGTAATGGTTCGGCTATCGAAAGTTCATAAGTCTGTTTATCTATGACAGCTTCTTTCTCCAATTTCAACAACAATCGATCGCGTTTCTCTCGTAATTTTTGCTGGTTTTTCCCTGGATAAATTAAACTTGGCGCATTGGGTAAAACCGCTAAAGTAGCGCATTGAGCCCATGACAATTGATGAGATTGCACACCAAAATAACGCCATGAAGCCATTTCAAGTCCTACTACATTTCCCCCAAAAGGAGCATGAGCCACATACAACCCCAGAATTGTTTCTTTAGAATGACGCAACTCTAACCTTGTAGCAAGAATCACTTCAATTATTTTTTCAAAATAGGTTCTGCTTTTTCCTTTTCTAGACAAACGAATGACTTGTTGAGTTAATGTGCTTCCCCCACGAACTACTTTCCCAGCGGCACTATTTTGCTTCATTGCATTAAACATAGCAACCGGATTAAACCCAGGATGCTGATAAAAATGTTCGTCTTCAAAATAAACAATACATTTTTTAAATTTATAAGGAATACTATCCTGTTCCGGAAAACGCCACTGTCCGTCTCTGGCAATTTTTGCCCCAAGTAATTCTCCTTCTTTACTTTCAATAACTGTAGAATAAGGTTCTTGAAATAAAGTTATTGGCAATGAAAAATAATAAACCACCAATAGCAAAAAAGCTATTGATGATTTAATTTTATTTTGTTTTATCCAATGAATAAAGCGTTGCAAAAACGCAATAAATTTATCTTTCAAAGTATTGTTATTTATATTTATAGATCAAACAGGTTGTAAAAACCTGTTTGGTCTATAAAAACATTTTAATCATCTATTCTATCAATTTCAGCAATTATGCCTTCATATTTTAGTTTACTTTCATCATGATGGAATCTAAAATTTTCTAACCCTCCAAATAGATCTAGAATGAAATCTCTTTGAACATTAGTTTCTTTATTAGACAGATACGAACGATAAGAAGAATGAAGATAATTTTCAAAATTATTAGAAAACTTGTGTTTTACAGGATTTAGATGAATATAAATGACCAATTGCTTTAAATATTCTTCATCTTCAACACGATTCCTTTTCAAATGTTCTTGAAACAGACTCCCAACTCTACCATAAGTTTTATTAATACTTTTTGCATAAGTATTAAACATATTAGAAAAAGGCAAATGAACTTTAAACTGATATTTTGCCGGCAACTCCTCCATTTCTTTGATTCTAATCAAGAGATGAAAATGATTTTTGAGTAAACAATAGGCATAAACATCGGCAATTGGCAGGAGATATTTCTGTATCAACATTAAGAAATAATTGTAGTTCCGCTCTTCAAGGAAAATATTTTCTGAATTATTCCCTCTATTGTAAACATGATAATAGGCTCCTGGTTCAAAAACATCTTTTTTCATCTACAAAATTATTATTTATAGACCTAGCAGGTTTTTAAAACCTGTTAGGTGTTTTTTTTGAAATCATTCTACAGACCTAACAGGTTTCAAAAACCTGTTAGGTCTTATAAGCTGTTACTTTACAACCTCAACCCATTGTCCTTTTGTTCGAGCCAAAAAGGAATGATCATACATCGCTTCACATTGTAAGCCTGGTAAATAATAATTTCCAAGATAAGATGCATTCAACAGCACTCGAAACACCTTTTTTTCATGCGCTTGAAGACTAAAATAAAAATTAGTCCTATCATCACGAATATCAATATAATCAGCTACGTTATTAATTGCATCCCCATAATCGGTAAATCTCGTATTGACAATTTCAAAACCGGAAGGTAAAATTTGAGATAAAGCCACATTTTCAACTCGTTCATTTTTTAAATTTTTAACCGTAACCTCAGCTATAAATTCGGTTCCCTGATTCACTTTAGAAACATCAATAACAGCTCCTTTACGGTTTTTAAAAATGATATTGGCATCCAAATTATTTTGCACCACTTGCTCTTCACCAACAGGAAGAACCCCGCTATTTAGCACTCGAACATAGATTGTATTATCTTTAGTATTGGTTAGTGTAACCAAATTATCTCCCATTTTAACCTCTAAAGTGCGGTTAGCGATAGACTTCATTGTTTTTACAAGTTGAGCTTTTCCATCTTTATTATACTGAACAGCAATTCCTTTACTACCATTATTCTTTGCAAACTTAGACATCGAAAACAAACAATAAGCAGTAGTTTGTGTACTCATCCATTGGTCACTTGCTAGATTTTCAGCTAATTGCTTAGCTGTTTCAAATGCTTTTTGTTTTAAACCTAACAAAACCAAAGTCTCTAAAGTCATCGCTCTATTTCTATCACTTGAACCATAGTAATAATAACGACCATAATTCGTTTTTTCAGAATCGATATCAGCTTTTAAAACCAGAGATATTCCTGCTGCTTTTTGCCCTGCTAATGCAAATGCAGTAGCCAATCGCAACTTGGTTTCATTAGAAATATTTGCGGTTTCTCTTAATCGGTTCATCGAAGACAAATCAGGAACTCCTGCCAGAGCAAGTGTATAAAGTCTATAGGCTTGCGCTAAATCGTTACCATATTGTGGTACAAATCGCCATTGTTTCGCTTGTCTTTGTTGGTAAGCAATCCATTTTGATTTAAAATTAATAGGCAAAACATAGCCTTTTTTCTCGGCTTCAATCATAAAATGTCCCGCATAAGAAGTTCCCCAATCATCTGCAATTGTATTTCCCTGCCAATAAGAAAGGCCTCCATTTGCTAACTGAAATCCTCCTAATCTAACAATACCCGCAGTAATGTTTTTTTGAATCTTTTGTTGCTGAATCCCATCAATATCCACCACATCACTGAGATACAATTGTGGAAAAACAGAGGAAGTAGTTTGCTCCACACAACCATGAGGATACGTAATTAAATACTGTAACCTTCTATTAAAATCAATTGTTGGCATAGAAGAAACTTCGAGTTGTGCCTTATTATTCCCCGAAACTCCAAAGGTTTTCCACGAAATGGTTTTAGTACTATGTGGTTCCAGAACAATATCTTCAAAAGTATTTGTTATCGGATTTGGATTGGTCATGTCAATTTCAACATCATAAGAAGCCCTCTCTTTTCCAGAAATTGCCGTAATAGTCACTTTTCCAATTCCTGTTTTTCCTCCAACCTCTAAATCAAAATAAGTCATTTTCTCATCTGGTTGAGAAAAACTCAATGTTTGTGTTGTTGCACCAACCACTTTTAATCCGTTATTGGTTTTGATCTGAACACTTACATTTTTTACATTTTTATCCATAGCAAAAACAGTAACTGGAATGGTTACTTTTTCTGAAGGAGAAATTTTTCTTGGTAATGAAGCCAAAACCATCAAAGGACTTCTAACAGGAGTCGCTTTTTCTACACTTCCATAAGCACTTGTTTTGGCGTCTGCTGCTACTACCATTGTTCGCACAGACCCAATGTACTTAGGTAATTTTATTTGATGCGTTTTCGTTCCTCCTTTTGGTAAAACAAATGGCCCAAGATAAACAACAACGGGTTTAAAACGATTGGCTTTTTTAGCTTTTCCACCACCTAAATCCTGATCTCCTCCAATACTGAAAATCTGATTTACTTTTCCGCCATAAGCACCAATAACATCATCATATACATCCCAAGTTTTTACCCCTAAAGCTTCACGACTATAAAAACTATCCCAAGCATTTGGTGTTTTAAACCGAGTTAAGTCTAGCAAACCTTCATCAACAATTGCAATTGTATAGGTCATTTCCCTACCCATTTTTTCACTTACCTTAACATTGAATGTTTGTTCCGGTTTCAGGACTTCAGGCATTGCAATTTTAGGTTCCAAAATCGTGTTTTTATCCACCACAGCAATTGGCACAATTCCGTACATTCTTATTGGAGAATCATTTTTAGTATTCGCGTGCGGTTGCAACAAGCTAATATTAAAAAATACATTTGGCGCCATAGCCGAAGTAATCGGCACTTCTACTTTAGTTTCTCCTTTTTGGGTCGTTGCCCAAAGCGTTTGTATCACTTTTGTTCCGTTTTCAATAGCTATTAAAGCTCTTCCTCCTTCGCTTGACGGAAAAGAAATTTGCGCTTTTTCACCTACCGAATAACTTTTCTTATCCGTTGAAAAAACCAACATATTTGCGGTTGCTGCATCGGTATTTCTTGTTTTTCCGGACCAAATAGGCCAATCAATTAAAACGGTTTGTGCCGTTGCATGCCCTCCTGTTGCATCATAAACACGCACTAAATACCTTCCCCATTCCTCTTCGCCAACTGAAAATTGAAAACTTCCTTTCCCTTTGGAATCGGTATTTACAACTATTGTTTTATAAGATGTTGTAGCATTAGAAGCATTATAATTGGAAAGATTGTCCTCGGACGCATCCCACCACCATCTCCATTCGACCTTGAAAATTTTCACTTCAAGGTTTTTTACCGCTACCGGATTCCCTTTTTCATTAACAGTTACAACATCAAATCGGTTATTCTTTCCTGTTTCTAAAGTACCGTACTTATTAGGTTCCGGAGATTTAAGTCCTACATAGGTTTTATAAGGCGAATAAGTAGTGGCAATTACATCCGAACTAAAATCTCCTCCTTCTTCATAAACTTTAGTAATAAATGCCGCTTTTAACATTCCAGGTGCTTGTTCCTGCAATTTGGGTTGAATAACAACACTAGCTTTTCCATTTTCATCTACTTTTCCAGAAAAAACATTAATCTCTTCTGTGTTGAATTTACGAACCAAATCATCAAAAACGTAGTTGGGAAAATCCTTGAATTTAGTTTGCTGTTGCGAAAATTTAGCTTGCATCTCCACTTTTAAATTTTTAGCCACTGCGCCATGAAGCCAAGTCACTTCCAGATTACTAGAATTGGGATAAGAAGCCGAAAGTACCGCATTTTTAAAACTATTCTTAATGCGCAAGCGATTGGGTTTTATGGTCTCAATTTTTAAACTCTTATAAAACCTTGCTCCTCCTACGCTTACCATGGCTTCCCAATTTCCTGTTGGTGCATCAGCATCCGTTTTAAAAACAAAGGCATAGTGATTTAAATCGTTTAATTTTTGAACCGTTTGATAAATCACTTTGCCATTAGGATCAGAAATCCTCAATTTTATAGGATGTGATGCTGGTAATTTATTCGCTGCATCGTTTAATACAAATGAAAGATAGACATTATCTCCTGGACGCCAAACGCCTCTTTCTCCATAAATATAGCCCTTTAAACCTTTTTGCAAAGTCTCTCCAGCTACATCAAAATTACTTACTGATAATGAATTCCCGTCGTCCAACTTCACATAAGTGGCACTTTTACCTTCGGTGACAATGGCAAAATAAGCATACTTATTCAGTTGAAAAGTAGCAATTCCATCACTATCTGTGGTTTTCTCTTCTAGTTTTTGTTGCTGAAAACTGTACAATTCGATTTTAGCATTAGCAACAGGTTCAGTAGTAACAATGTTATTCACAGCAAAAAAATAAGATTTATCAGTTCCTCTTTTTGCAATTACTCCTAAATCAGAAGCTAGAATATTAGTTCCAATTCTATTGTTATAATAATACGAATTCGAGCAAGGATCATCTCTTTCGTTCCAATTATAATAGTCATAATAGTAATCATCATAATAATTTGAATTACTATAATTCACATCATCTTCGTCAATTTCTTCTTCGGGTTCCGGATTTTCATCAGGAACTAAATTAGCACACTTATACAAAGAATATGCTTTTTTAAATGAAAATTCTACTCGGTAAATAGCACCTGGTTCAGGCATGATTATTTGAGATAAATCTAAGGCATAAGTATTCCATTTACTGGTATTAACCAATGAATTTTCTTTTAAATTGATCGTTGTTTTTGCTACAGGCTGCCCAACTCGTTGTAAATTTTGATTCCCATTTATTTGATTGTCTTGCAGAAATTGAAGAATGTTATTTTTATAAATCTTAAATACTTTGACATCAACCGAACTTAAATTAGCAGCTTCAAAATTAAGTTTAAGATTGTTAGAACTTGGCAAAATAGTTCCATTTTTCACAAAACGAACCCCTGGTTTTATTTGATCAAAAGAAATTTTAGTGGCGTAATCTTTGTTCATTTTTTGACCATATACACTTTCTATACCTCTAAAAATTTCTACTAATAATTCTCCCGATAGTAGTTGCGGTTGCACTCCTTTTGGCGCTACATAAGTCACCACAGGAGTTACTGAAGCACTATCACTGGCAACCGAAGCCTCACTAACTGTATTAGAATCAGCTTCAGCTTGATTGTTGAAAAATACTTTCAATAAATTACCTTGTACACTAAATTTTAAATTTCGCGCATTTTGTATCGAAACTAATCCTCTAAAATCTTGTCCTTTCAACAAAGGCTCCGAAAAATTAATGGCCAAAGTTTGATTATTCCCTTCCGGAACATCCACTTTTATGACTTTAAAATCATTCTTTGCCGCAACTGCATACTCAATTTTATCTTTATCGTCAGCATCTATAGCACTCTCATCAAAATCAATTTCAACTTTACTCTCGGTGCTTAGACGCTGAATTTTATCAATAATAAAGTTAAATTCTGTTCCCGAACGGATTGATTTATCGAATTTAACTGCTAAATTACTTCCATTTTGCTTTACCGAAACAAGTTTTATAGCCGATTCTAAATCGATAACATCTGCCGTTTTTAAAACACAATTTAGGTATTGAGAATCTTTACTATACGACTGTATGTCATTTGTCAAAACTATAAAATCCTGCTTTATCGTTTTTACCGTAAAATTAAAATCCTCCAATTCTTTTGGAGTTTTTATCAACTTGGACAAATGCAAGGTAATTTGGTAAGCTGTATTTTGTTTTAATTTCCCTTTAGGTACAAAAGCAATTGTATTTCCAGATAAAGCAATGACTTTTCCATCTACACTTGGCGAAATATCAAATAAATCGCTATCTAAAACCTGATTGGCTTTCCATTCACTTTTATTAAAGCCTAAAACAACTCGAATATCTGATTTTGTCGAAACAATTCCTCCCGAAAAATTAGAAATAAAGCCTTTAAATAGAGCGAAATCAGAATTAAAATTAGAAGCTGATTTTTTAGAGCATCCTTGAATCATTAAAAAAGAAAGAAACACAAAAACAAATCCTTTTATTTTCATTTTTTTAGAAATAAAGCGTTAAATAATAGACCTAACAATTTAGTATTTAAGCAGCAACTAAATTAGTAAGTAATAATTGTAGTAAATATATGATTTTTCAAGAAACTATTTGAAACAAATCAATGGGATATTCTAACTTATAGTCTAAGAAAACAAACTATTTTCTTTTGGAAGAGAAAAAACGTTTCATTAAGTCCGCAGCTTCATCGGCTAAAATACCTCGAACCACTGTAGTTTTAGGATGTAACTGTGTTCCCATTTTTTCAAAACCGCGTTGGGCATCACTCGCTCCAAAAACAATTTTAGAGATTTGGCTCCAATACAAAGCTCCGGCACACATCTGGCAAGGTTCCAGAGTGACATAAAGAGTGCAGTTTTTGAGGTATTTTCCACCTAGATAATTTGCGGCTGCGGTTATAGATTGCATTTCGGCATGAGCAGTAACATCATTGAGTATTTCGGTTAAATTATGACTACGGGCAATAATGGTGTTATTGATTACAATCACAGCTCCAACAGGAATTTCACCTTGTTCAAAAGCGGCTTCTGCTTCCTGCAAAGCTTTTTTCATAAAATACTCGTCTGTGAAAATGTTCTCCATGCAACAAAAATACAGCATTCAATTTGTACATTTGCACTATGCTGAAAAATTTACTTTCAAACATACAAACACCAAACGATTTACGCCTACTTAACGAAGCACAACTTCCACAAGTAGCGCAGGAATTACGCGACTTTATCATCGATATTGTTTCGGTAAAAGAGGGACATCTAGGAGCTAGTTTAGGTGTTATCGAATTAACGATTGCTTTGCATTATGTATTCAATACGCCAGAAGACGCTTTAATTTGGGATGTAGGTCATCAGGCTTACGGACACAAAATCCTAACTGGGAGAAGAGAAAATTTTCACACTAACAGACAATTAGGTGGGATTTCGGGTTTTCCTAAAAGAAGCGAAAGTATTTATGATGCCTTTGGCGTAGGACACTCTTCCACTTCTATTTCGGCAGCTTTGGGAATGGCAATTGCATCTAATTTAAATGGTGATTTCGAAAAACAACATATAGCAGTTATTGGTGATGCTTCTATAGCCTCAGGAATGGCTTTTGAGGGGCTCAATCATGCTGGAGTAACAGATGCTAATTTGTTAGTCATTCTAAATGACAACGCTATTGGAATTGATCCAAGCGTTGGTGCTTTGAAAAATTATCTTACCGCTGTAAAAGAAGGTAAGAACCCAAGGCAAAACAACATGATTAAATCCTTGAATTTTAATTATTCGGGACCTATTAATGGTAACGATATTTTTGCCGTAATAAAAGAATTAAAGCGTTTACGAAAAATAAAAGGGCCTAAATTTCTTCACGTAATTACCACCAAAGGAAAAGGATTGCAACAAGCCGAAGAAAACCAAGTGCAATACCATGCACCAGGAAAATTTGACGCTACAACGGGAGAAATTATACCAAAATCAGAAGAAAATCTTCCGCCAAAATACCAAGATGTCTTTGGTTTGACCATTCTAAATTTGGCACAAAAAAACAAAAAAATAGTCGGTATCACACCAGCCATGCCTTCGGGTAGTTCTCTAAAATTTATGATGGATGCCATTCCAGAACGCGCTTTTGATGTGGGAATTGCCGAACAACATGCTGTAACTTTAGCTGCAGGAATGGCAACTCAGGGAATGATTGTTTATTGCAATATTTACTCCACTTTTTTACAAAGAGCATACGACCAAGTCATCCATGATGTGGCCTTACAAAAACTACCTGTAATTTTTTGTCTAGACAGAGCCGGACTAGTGGGCGAAGATGGAGCTACCCATCACGGCGTTTTTGATATTGCTTATTTGCGTTGCATACCTAACCTAATGATTTATGCTCCTGCTAATGAAATTGCTTTGCAAAACATTTTATATACAGCTCAATTGGGCTTAGAACAACCTATTGCAATCAGGTACCCAAGAGGTCGCGGCATAATTTCTAATTGGAAAAAAGAACATTTTGGTAACTATCAAGCCATCAATATTGGCAAAGCCAATTGTTTAAAAAACGGATCTGAAATAGCTATTTTGTCTACTGGAACAATAGAAAACAATGTTCGTTTAGCACTAGATGAAATTGATAATCCAAAACAAATTGCACATTATAACTTTGGATTCATTAAGCCATTGGACGAAAAAACATTGCATGACATTTTTCAAAAATTCAAATTCATCATCACAATAGAGGATGGCACAATTATTGGTGGGTTCGGAAGTGGAATTCTTGAATTTGCTGCTCAAAACAATTATCATTCTAGTATTAAAACATTAGGTATTTTAGATAATTTTATTGAGCAAGGAACTGTAAATCAGCTACAACAAAATTGCGGAATTGACGTTAAAACACTAAAATTACTTTTTTTAAGTTATATAAATAAGTAATTTGCGCAACTTAAATCTCAATTTAATAATGAAAATACAAAACCTTAGCTATATTATAATTGCATTTATATCCCTAACTAACAGTGCTGTTTTTTCTCAGACTGAAATTGATACAACCGATAATAATGTTAAAATTATCATTCTCCCAGTATTGAATGATAACTTTTACAGAAAGCCAGAACCGCAAAAAC
Organism: Flavobacterium sp. ST-158; assembly: GCF_058309975.1. Classification (NCBI taxonomy): domain Bacteria; kingdom Pseudomonadati; phylum Bacteroidota; class Flavobacteriia; order Flavobacteriales; family Flavobacteriaceae; genus Flavobacterium; species Flavobacterium sp. ST-158. The sequence goes on from NZ_JBZEEN010000001.1 coordinate 379,730, forward strand.
TAAAGTATACTTTGGCTACTAGACAAATTGCACCTCCACCAATTATAACACCATTACCTTCTAACTGGAGTAAGAAAAATGTACTGGGATTTGATATTTCCGAAATTGCTTTTGTCAATTGGAGTGCCGGTGGTACCAACTCTGTTTCTGGTTTGTTAAAAGGTGATTTTAACCGCACCTATGAAAAAAAACTGGTGAAATGGGTAAACGAACTGAGTATTCGATACGGAATGAACAAACAAGATGGAATAGAAATTAGAAAAACTGACGATGCTTTTAGATTTAACTCTACTTTTGGTTACCGAAAAGATCCTGAAAGCAATTGGTTTCATTCAGCTAAACTTAATTTTAATACTCAATTTACCAACGGTTACAAATATCCGGACAAAGAAAATCCTATCTCCAGATTGTTTGCTCCAGCCTACATGTTTTTAGGAACAGGAGCAGAAAACAGCACCAAAGATAAAAGACGAGTGATATACTTTTCTCCTTTTACCTACAAAGCTACTTTTGTCTGGGATCAAACTTTAGCAAACAAAGGAGCATTTGGTGTTGAAAAAGCCACTTACGACGCAGATGGAAACCTACTTACCAAAGGAAAAAGAGCCAAAAACGAATTAGGAATTTTATTTACGAACAACTATAAAAAAGAAATAGCAAAAAATGTAGTTTTTGTAAACACGCTAAGTTTATACTCAGATTATCTTAATAATTTTGGAAATGTTGACGTGGATTGTGATTTAGCCTTAAACCTAGTTGTAAACCAATATGTAAAAGCTAACATTGGGGCACGAATTCTATATGATGACGATATCAAAAACAAAACTGAAGTTGACGGAGTCACTGTAAACGAAGGCCCTAAAACTCAAATTAAACAAGTTTTAGGGGTTGGTCTTACTTATGCTTTTTAAGTCTAAGTCTTTATCTTTTCTTTCTACCGTTTATTGTTTCATATAATTCCAAGGCATTTCCGTCAGTTAGCAAAGAAACATAATGGCAAATATGTAATAATCGATCGTATAAATTTTCTTTTTCTAGATGGTGCTTTTCTGGCAGTAATTTCAAGATTAATTTATCATAATTAGAAGCTGTACCATTAAATTTATTATCGTAAGCTGTAATAAATTTATCCAATAGGGTTTGTATAATTTGGTACCCAACCAATTCCTTTTCGATAACTTCTCGGCTTTGGTAAATATTATCAATACTGATTTTGATAATATCATCCATTTGTGCTTTATACTTACTCTTATCCATTAATGCAAAAGGAAATTTACCTTGCAAAATAGCTTCTTCATTAGCAATAAATACTTTTACAGCATCGTTGATTAAACTACTAATTGCCAAAGCACGCAAATAACTAATACGATCTTCTTTGGTTTCTAAAGTTTTATATTTTGAGGTATTAATACTGTCTTTCACTAACTTAATTAGGTATTCCAATGCAAAATCTTCAGAGACCAAACCTAAATTAATTCCGTCCTCAAAATCAATGATTGTATAACAAATATCATCAGCAGCTTCTACTAAATAAGCAAGTGGATGCCTTTCAAAACCAATATCTTCTCCTGATTTATTAGGAATCAATCCCATATCCTGAGCTGCTTCCTGAAAAAATGCTGCATCTGCCTGAAAGAAACCATATTTTTTATCGGCAATATTTCGGGTTGGCTTTTTTGGCAAACTCTCTTTTGGGTATTTCATAAAAGCTCCAAGAGTTGCATAAGAAATTCGGAGTCCTCCCTCAATTCCTGGACGACTAGATGTCAAAACGGAAAAACCATTGGCATTGCCTTCAAAATCAATTAAATCCTGCCATTGTTTTGGTGTTAAATACTCTTGGTATTTTTTTCCTTTTCCATTCGAAAAATACTCTCCAATAGCCTTCTCTCCTGAATGACCAAAAGGAGGATTCCCAATATCATGCGCCAAAGAAGCCGCTGCAACTATAGCTCCAAAATCGTTCATATGAAAACCATGAACTTCTTTTAAATGTGGATATTTCTCTATGATTTTTTTTCCAACTAAACGACCTAAAGAACGTCCCACAACCGAAACTTCTAAACTATGTGTCAAACGAGTGTGCACAAAATCAGTTTTAGAAAGAGGAATTACCTGAGTTTTATCTTGTAAACTTCTAAAAGCTGCTGAGAAAATAATACGATCATAATCTACTTCAAATCCTAATCTTGTATCATCTTGCTCAATTCGTAATCGCTTGCTTGTGTCGCCTTGTCGTTTTAAAGATAATAATTGTTCCCAGTTCATGTTGATTTTAGATTGTAGATTTATTATTCTTAATTAAAAATCAAAAATACGGTTTATTTTATGATTTTATAAAACAAAAACACGTAAACAAAGCCGTATCAAAATCATTCAAATTGACGAACCGGCTATTCGTGAAGGATTGCCTATATATAAAGAAGAATGGGCTAATTATTTGGATTGGGCTATTAAAGCATTCCGAATTTCGGCTAGCGGAGTAGCTGATGACACACAAATTCACACGCACATGTGTTACAGTGCATTTAACGACATCATTCAAAACATTACCGACATGGATGCCGATGTAATTACCATTGAATATTAGCGTTCGCAAATGGAATTGCGGGATACTTTTGCCGATTTTAAATATCAAAACCAAATTGGTCCTGGAGTTTACGACATTCACTCGCCACGTGTTCCATCTCATGAAGAAATGATACATTTGCTAGAAAAAGCAGCAGCTGTTATTCCTACCAACCAACTTTGGGTAAATCCGGATTGTGGTTTAAAAACCCGCACTGGGAGAAAACTTAAAAAGCTTTAATTGAAATGGTTAATGCTGCTAAAAAATGCGTCAAACTGTTGAGAATGCAGTAACCGCCTAATTATATTTCCTTTATTTATTAAAGAAGCCCTAGTCGATTCAATGCAACTAGGGCTTCTCCTTTTTAAAACAAATAATTAACTAAATAATTTCATTAAAGTGTAGCGGCACCTCCGTCTAATAACAATTCACCACCTATCATAAATTTAGAATCATCTGAAGCTAAATAAAGAAATCCAGCTGCCATCTCCTCTGAAGATCCCAATCGTTTTGCTGGTATTCCTGATGCAAAATGGTTTTTAGTTCCATTAGCTTCTTCTTCCGAAGCTCCTCCTCTTGAGAAGATTGGTGTATCAATTGGCCCAGGCGAAAGTACATTTACACGAATATTTCTATCCAATAATTCTGCTGATAAAGTTCTGGCTAAAGAACGTACGGCTGCTTTAGAAGCTGAATAAGCTGCTGTAGTTGCAAAACCTTTATGCGCTACTGTAGAAGCAGTAATAATTATAGAACTTCCATCATTCAAATAAGGCAATGCTTTTTGAATACTAAAGAAAACCCCTTTGAAATTAATATCACTGGTTTGATCAAACATTTCTTCAGTATAATCGGCTAAGGGAGCAGCAATAAAAACTCCTGCATTTACAACCAACACATCAATTTTTCCGAATGTATCTTTTACGGTCTTGAAAGTTCTGTCAATAGTATTGATATCCGAAACATCACTTACAAATCCTATTGAAGCATTTCCAATATCGAATACTGCTTCGTCAATTGTTGCTTTGTTGCGTCCTGTGATCGCAACTTTAGCTCCTTCCTCTGCAAACAATTTAGCTGTAGCCAAACCTATTCCACTGTTTCCTCCTGTTACAACAGCAACTTTATTCTGTAATTTTTTCATAACATTATATTTTTATTATTTTAAGTATTTAAATATCTAAATATTTCGATGTTTTTAATCAAAAAAAAGCTAAAGTCCAAAATTGCCAATGTATCTGGCATAAGCACTACAAACCTCTTTGTTAATTTCAAACTTTAAATTACGTCCATCTTTATCAGCAATTAACAAATCGGCTTCTATTAATTGTTTCAAATGATGCGACATGGTAGATTGTGCCAAATTAAACTCAGCAGAAACATCACAACATTGTACACAGCCTTCTCCTTTACTAATAATTTTCATTATTTTCAAACGATAAGGATCTCCTAATGCCTTTGAAATTTTCTCTACTTGTTTGCTATTTAACTCGGTAATCATAAGGCAAAAGTAAAAATATATTTTAATATATCGAAATATTTCGATGCAATATTTTAAATTTGCATTAATATAAATTTATCCAGTTAATTTTATATTTTAATTTCTTCTTAAAAAGAAAACTTATGCAACTTTTATATTCGTACATCAAAACTCATAAAACGCTTTTATACATCGCTTTATTATTAGCAACCATCAACCAATGTTTCTCATTATTTGATTCCATTATTATAGGTAAACTACTAAACGAATGTGGTGTTGGGGTTGCCAATTTTAACCACAACCAAATGCATTTTGTAAAAGCCGTTTTGGGTTGGCTGGCATTATCATTAGGAGCAGCGATGGTTTCCAGAATTGCCAAAAATTTTCAGGATTACTTTACCAATATCATCATTCAGCGGACAGGCGCTCAAATGTACACCGACGGTATTCAAAAAGCCTTGCAATTACCTTTTCAGGATTTTGAAGACCAACGTAGTGGAGAAACCTTAGGAAAACTCCAAAAGGTAAAAATTGACTGCGAAAAATTCATCACGCTGTCTATTTCTTTAATATTTCAATCTATAGTAGGAATTGTTTTTGTAGTTGTGTATGCCGTAAGTATTCATTGGCTTTTAGGTCCAATATTTCTGGTAACCGTTCCTGTGATTGCCTTTATTAGTTCATTTTTAGGCAAAAAAATCAAAAAAGTATCCAGAGAAATTTTAGGTGAAACTACTGCATTAGCAGGAGCAACTACTGAATCTTTGCGTAATATCGAATTAGTAAAAAGTTTAGGATTAACCGATCAGGAAATCAACCGATTAAATGCCACCACAATCAAAATTCTAGGTTTAGAACTTAAAAAAGTACGCTTTATTCGCTCCTTAAGTTTTATTCAGGGTACGACTGTTCATTTTATGAGAACCAGTTTGGTTTTTGCCCTTTATATGTTCATTTTTCAAGACATTATCAAACCTGGTGATTTGATTACATTGATGTTCTTTTCATTCTTCCTATTCAATCCCTTACAGGAATTAGGTAATGTAATTGCAACCTTTAATGAAACCAAAGCTTCCATGGACAATTTTGCCGATTTGATGAATACTAAAATCGAAAAAACACCAAAAAACCCAAAAACTATTGGAGCAATTAACCATTTAAGTTTTAAAAATGTATCTTTTAAACACAAAACTGCCAAAGAGTATGCTGTAAAAAACATTTCGTTTGAAGCAGAAGTGGGTGAAACCATTGCTTTTGTAGGCCCTTCCGGAAGCGGAAAAACCACTTTAGTAAAAATGTTAGTAGGTCTATACAATCCGGCAGAAGGAGCTATTTTTTACAATGAAAAAAATGCCAAGGAAATTGACATTACCGAACTCAGACAGCAATTGGGTTTTGTAACTCAGGATGCACAATTATTTTCCGGAACCATAAAAGACAATTTGCTTTTTGTAAAACCTAATGCTACCGATGAGGAAATCAATGATGTTTTACAAAAATCAGCTTGTCAAAATTTATTAAAACGCGCTGAAAACGGAATTTACACTACCATAGGTGAAGGCGGCATTAAAGTGTCTGGCGGGGAAAAACAACGTTTGTCTATTGCGAGAGCTTTACTTAGAAATCCGCATTTATTGCTTTTTGATGAAGCTACCTCAGCTTTAGATTCCATTACCGAAGAAGAAATCACCAAAACCATCCGTAGCATTTCATCCAAAAAAGATCAAATTACAGTGTTGATAGCGCATCGATTATCAACGATTATGCATGCCGATAAAATATTTGTATTGGAACAGGGACAAATTATCGAACAAGGTAAACACGATGATTTATTAACCGAAAAAGGCTTGTATTACGCTATGTGGAGACAGCAGATAGGAGAAAGAAACAGCAATTTAGCGAAAACGGAAAATCATCTCTAAAACTATTTAATACAAACCAAATAAGTAATTTGAAACAAACATTAAAAAACGTTTAAACCGGATTAGCCATAGCATTAAATTGCTTTCTCATTTTATTCAGTTTACGTTTTTTAACTACGTAAGTTTGAGAAAAAGTATCGTGCCAACCTCTTGGTAATTCACTTAAAAAAGTAAATACTTCAAAAGGGATAAAACGACAACAAGTTCTAATAAAAAATGTCTTTTTAGAAGGCTTAGAACCATCTGTTCTAACAACAATCGTATGTGTTATCAACTTAGCAATAGTTCGGGAAAAATAAACCTCCGTAAAATAATAATATAAAAAAGCAACCGCAACGGCATAAAAGCCAATTTCCATAACCGAAAGATTTTCGACCCAGTTGGAAAGTTCAAAATTATTTGCGGATAAAGCTACCAAAATGATTGTCGTTCCTAAACTTAAAACGATAATATAAACAAACATTAAATCGATGCAAAGATTAAGGAAACGCTGAAATTGAGTGGCGTATAATTCATCTGTTATTGTAAATCCTTCGTTTTTCATGACTATACAATTTAGTGTTAAAAAAGAATCCTTTACTAAATCAACCTACTCAAATATAATGAATTATAAGCAAAAAGAGGAATCAAACTGAATTTAAATATTTGATTAAAACAAAAAAACAGTCATCAAAATTGATGACTGTTTTTAAAATTATTTTGAATTAATAACTAACGCTCGTTATGAACCGCACATTTCGCAATCTTCTGGTCCTCCAGCCTGAGCTTTCAGAATCATTGCTTTGTATTCGTTAATATCAATAGAATCTGTTTTTACTTCTTCAGTAGCAGCAGGTTGTTCTTTTTTATCATTATTTAAAGTAAACTTAATAGCATCTACTGCCGATTTCGTTCTTAAATAGTACATACCTGTTTTCAATCCAGATTGCCACGCATAGAAGTGCATCGAAGTTAATTTAGCATAATTAGCATCTTGCATGAACAAGTTTAATGATTGTGATTGGTCAATAAAATACCCTCTTTGACGAGACATATCGATAATATCTTTCATTGACATTTCCCAAACTGTTTTATACAATTCTTTCAAATCCTGAGGAATCACATCAATGTTTTGAACCGATCCATTGTGACGCATGATTTCTTGTTTCAAGCTTTCATTCCACAATCCACGTTCAACTAAATCATGTAATAAATGTTTGTTTACCACAATAAACTCACCTGACAATACACGACGTGTATAAATATTTGAAGTATAAGGTTCAAATGCTTCGTTGTTTCCTAAGATTTGAGAGGTAGAAGCCGTAGGCATTGGGGCTACTAATAATGAGTTACGCACTCCATGCTCCATTACTTCTTTTCTTAATGAAGCCCAATCCCAACGACCAGATAATTCTTCGTCTTTTAATCCCCATAAATTGTGTTGGAATTCTCCTTTAGAAATTGGAGAACCTTCATAAGTAGAATATGGTCCTTCTTCTTTTGCCATTTCCATAGAAGCGGTTACAGCAGCAAAGTATAAAGTTTCGAAAATTTCCTGATTTAATTTCTTAGCTTCATCACTTGTAAACGGCATACGCAACATGATAAAAGCATCGGCTAACCCCTGAACACCTAAACCTACCGGTCTATGGCGAAGGTTAGAATTCTCAGCTTCCTGAACCGGATAGTAATTTCTATCAATTACTTTGTTCAAGTTTCTGGTAACACGTTTGGTAACGTTAAATAAAGCTTCATGATCAAATTTTCCGTTCTCCACAAACATTGGTAATGAAAGCGAAGCCAAGTTACAAACCGCAATTTCATCCTTAGAGGTATACTCCATAATTTCGGTACACAAGTTAGAAGAACGAATTGTTCCCAAATTCTTTTGGTTCGATTTACGGTTAACTGAATCTTTATACAACATATAAGGCGTTCCCGTCTCGATTTGAGATTCTAGAATTTTCTCCCACAACTCACGTGCTCTGATGGTTTTTCTACCTTTTCCTTTAGCTTCATAATCCGTATACAAAGCTTCAAATTCTTCTCCATACACATCATACAAACCAGGACATTCGTTTGGACACATTAAAGTCCATTGTCCGTCTTCCTGTACACGTTTCATGAACAAATCCGAAGTCCACATGGCAAAGAATAAATCTCTGGCACGCATTTCTTCTTTACCAGTATTCTTTTTCAAATCTAAAAATTCGAAAATATCAGCATGCCATGTTTCGATATAAATCGCAAAACTACCTTTACGTTTTCCTCCACCTTGATCTACATAACGAGCCGTATCGTTAAATACTCTCAACATTGGAACAATTCCGTTAGAAGTCCCGTTAGTACCACGAATGTAAGAACCTGTTGCACGAACATTGTGAATAGAAAGTCCAATTCCTCCCGCTGATTGCGAGATTTTAGCCGTTTGTTTTAATGTATCATAAATTCCATCAATACTATCATCCTGCATTGCCAAAAGGAAGCAAGAAGACATTTGAGGTTTTGGTGTTCCTGCATTAAACAAAGTTGGTGTAGCATGTGTAAAGAACTTTTTAGACATTAAATCATAAGTCTCTAAAACAGCCTGCAAATCATCTAAGTGAATACCAACCGATACACGCATTAACATATGTTGTGGTCTTTCAACAATTTTACCGTTTATTTTTAACAAATAAGAACGCTCTAATGTTTTGAAACCAAAATAATCGTAATTAAAATCTCTATTGTAAATAATATGAGAATCTAAGAATTCTGAATTTTCTTGAATAACCTTAAAAACCTCATCCGAAATTAACGGTGCTTTTTGTCCGTTTCTTGGATTTACATAATGATACATTTCAGTCATTGTCTCAGAAAACGACTTTTTAGTATTAGAATGTAAGTTAGAAATAGCAATTCTAGCTGCTAACTGAGCATAATCAGGATGTGCAATAGTCATCGAAGCCGCAGTCTCGGCTGCTAAATTATCTAACTCTGACGTAGAAACTCCATCATATAATCCTTCGATTACTCGCATTGCCACTTTTACGGCATCCACTAAATCATTTAAACCATAGCAAAGTTTTTTAATTCTTTCTGTGATTTTGTCGAACATTACTGGCTCTTTGTGGCCGTCTCTTTTTACTACGTACATAGGTTTTGGTTTTTGTAAAACAGAGAATCCCTTCCCTGCTTTGGGTTATTTGTAATCTTTGTTTTGCCCATTGGGCGAAAAAGCACAAGGCTTTTATATTGTTTCACTTGTAATCAAGTGCTATTTTATATTAAAAATCAGCGTCAAAAGATATTTTTTGAGCATCTGAATCATTAGAAGTTCCACTATTCAAAACTCCTGATTTTTGGTACTCAGATACTTTTTTCTCAAAGAAGTTTGTTTTTCCTTGTAGTGAAATCATATCCATAAAGTCAAATGGATTCGCAGTGTTATACACTCTATCGCAACCTAATTCTACTAACAATCTATCCGTTACAAATTCTAAATACTGAGTCATCAAACCAGCGTTCATCCCAATCAAACTCACAGGAAGTGATTCAGTAATAAACTCTCTTTCAATATCTAAAGCGTTTACAATAATTTCTTTAATTCTTTCTTTAGAAACTTTATTTACTAAATGATGGTTGTGTAAATGCACCGCAAAATCACAGTGAACTCCTTCATCGCGAGAAATTAGTTCGTTAGAAAACGTCAATCCTGGCATTAAACCACGTTTTTTTAACCAATAAATAGAACAAAAGGCTCCTGAAAAGAAAATTCCTTCCACAGCTGCAAAAGCAATTAATCTTTCCGCAAAAGAATCAGATTCAATCCATTTTAAAGCCCAATCTGCTTTTTTTCTAATAGCAGGAAAAACATCTAAGGCATTGAACAACTCATCTTTCTCTGCTTCGTCTTTTACATAAGTATCAATCAAAAGTGAATAGGTCTCACTGTGGATGTTTTCCATCATGATTTGGAAACCATAGAAAAATTTAGCTTCAGCATATTGTACTTCATTAACAAAGTTCTCTGCTAAATTCTCGTTTACAATTCCATCAGAAGCAGCAAAAAAAGCTAAAATGTGTTTGATGAAATATTTCTCATCCGAATTCAACTTATTGTTCCAATCATGTAAATCCTGAGACAAATCGATCTCTTCTGCAGTCCAAAAACTAGCCTCCATTTTTTTATACCATTCCCAGATATCATGGTGTTTAATTGGAAATATTACGAAACGATTTTTATTCTCCTGTAAAATTGGTTCAATTTGCGACATTGTAATTCTATTTTTAATGAGATTTAAGGATAGTTTTTTGCTTTTTGAAGCTTTACAAAGATTGTGAAATATTGCGGCAATTAAAAGCCAAACTTATTCACAATACCCCCTAGTTTTTAACAAAGACAGAAAAGACATTCAAATTGGTTAAAAAAAACAACCCTTTAAAAATCAATCATTTAAAAACTCGAAAACGTTGTAAACGGGCATAAAATATAGGATTAAAAAAATAGAAAACAAGAAAAAAATAGTTTATTTTGACTTCACTTTTTTCCATTCTCGAGCCACTACTTCAAGCTCCAAATACCAGTCTTCACCAAATCTTCTTATCAGTGCTTCCTTTACAAATTTATACACTGGAACTTCCAATTCTTTACCCAAAGTACAGGCGTCGTCACAAATATCCCATTTATCATAATTCACGGCAGCAAACTCAGTAAAATCTTTTACACGCACTGGATACAAATGACAGGAAACTGGTTTTTTCCAATCGACCAAACCTTGATTGTAAGCCTGCTCTATTCCACACAAAGCCGTTTTACCGTCAAAAATAACATATGCACAATCCTTATTGTCGATTAAAGTAGTTTCTAAATCTCCATCAGTACCTTTCACCCAGGTTCCCTGAGCTTCAATCGCCTCGATTCCTTCTTTTCGCAAAAAAGGCTTTACCTTAGGATAGATTTCTTCCAAAATCTTAGTTTCCTCTTCATTTAATGGTGCCCCAGCATCTCCATCAATACAGCAAGCCCCGTGACAAGCTGACAAATTACACACAAATTCCTTTTCTAAAATATCCTCAGAAACTATTGTTTTTCCTAATTGAAACATAACTTTTAAACACTTTCATTACAGACTACAAAGGTAATCAATCTCTCTCTAACAAAAGAAGGATAATTCTACCGTTAGAATAATATTTGCTTGGCTAAAAAACAGGTTATAAAAGATTAATTTAATTTTACATTTAGCTATTTTTACATTTAAATCAATTAACAATACCTGCCAAATTAATTTTTCAAAAACAACAAAAAATATGCTCTTAATAAACCTAAAAGAAATTATCACCGTAGGAATGGTTCTTTTCGCCGTTATTGATATTGTAGGTTCCGTCCCAATAATTGTAGATCTTAGAAAAAAACACGGCCATATTGATTCTGAAAAAGCTGCATTAGTAGCAGGAATCATAATGTTGGTTTTCCTTTTTATAGGTGAAGATTTCTTAAGCATCATAGGTATTGACGTACATTCATTTGCTGTAGCGGGGTCTTTTGTACTCTTTTTTATTGCCTTGGAAATGATACTTGGAATACGTATTTACAAAGACGAAGAAGCCAACTCAGCCTCTATTGTTCCTCTGGCATTTCCGTTGATAGCCGGAGCTGGAACCATGACCACTTTACTTTCTTTACGCTCGCAATATCATACTATAAACATAGTAATAGCCATCCTTCTCAATATTATTCTAGTCTATATTGTATTAAAATCTTCTTCCAAAATTGAAAAACTATTAGGAAAAAACGGACTTGGAGTAGTCAGAAAAGCATTTGGTGTAGTACTTCTAGCTATAGCTGTTAAATTATTTGCTTCTAATGTTAAAGGACTGTTCATCTAAACGATTTTTTTATAATTTTACCCAATAATTTAGCCTGTAAAAACAATCTGGGATTCAGAATAAAGAATTTCTTTCTTTCTCAAAACAGATTATTAGTTACAAGTCAAAATAAACAACATGAAAATTTTTACCAACATCTTAGTGTTTTTAGCTGCAGCACTTGTCATTTTCAACATTACTCAATTAGATTTTAGTAATCTTTTCAAGGAAGACAATGCAGTGGCTTTTATTGGAATAGCTGCTTCTTGTTGCGCCATCCTGATTCTAATCATTTTTAGAATGTCTAAAAAAATAGAAGACAAAATGAACGACAAACTATAATATATGTTTGACGTATTAATCATTGGCGGAGGTGTTTCTGGAATGTCCTGTGCTTTAGTATTGGGGTCTGCAAAAGAAAAAAAATTCATGTCTGATAAAAAAATAGGCATCTTTTCTCACCAAAAATCATCCTCTCTTCAAGATGCTTTGTTTAATAATGCTTACGGAATTCCTGCCGGAAAATTAGGTTCTGAGTTACTTAGTGAAAGTATCGAACATTTAAGCCAGACTTACCCACACATTACACAAATTCAAAACGAAAAAGTTTTTCGCATTGAAGGAAGCGCTCCTAATTTTACCGTTATTACCAATAAAAACAATTACAAAACCAAAGCTGTTGTAGTAGGAATAGGCTCTGCCAATACTTTTGCTATCGAAGGATTAATGCAATATGTGATACCGCATCAAAAAGCACTTCCTGAAAAACAAAGAATACAATTAAAAAACACAGACCATCTGGTTACCGAAGGCATCTATGTTATTGGAACTTTAGCCGGATGGAGAAGCCAACTAGCCATTGCTGCCGGAAGTGGTGCAGCCGTTGCTACAGATATCCTTACTTTATGGAATAATGGTACCGAAACCCATTCTCACGATAGTATTCGATAAACCTTTTAAAAATTCTCTATTTTTTCAAAACCTTTTTCAACATCACATCGTCCTTTAGAATAATATCATAATAGGCTTTTTCACCAAATAATTGTTTAGCAAATTCAGCATTTAAATAGCGTTTTACTACCTCTTTACTTTTTTCCAACTGAATACCAGGAACATGCTTAACTAAAAACAAATTAAAAGAAGAAAAATACTTATCAGTAGCATTCATTTTACTCAGAAATTCATCAAATGAAAGTCCACTAAAATCATTTCTATTTTTATCCAATTGTTCAAAAACAAAATTCCCCACAATACCGGATTCCATTAAAAAAACAGTAGCTTCATCGGCATTTTCAAATTCTAGTGGCACAAAAATATCAGGAACAATTCCGCCGCCGCCATACACAATTTTCCCTTTTGGGGTTTTAAACTTTAAGCTATCCGCAACCTTTATACTGTCTTTATCGTATAATTCACCATTTTTAAATCGCAATTCTGACTCTTTAAAATACTGTTCCGCGCCCTTAGCATAAGGTTTTTGAATAGATCTTCCTGTAGGTGTATAATAGCGCGCTACCGTCAATCGAACTGCAGAACCATCCTCAAAATCCATTTCGCGTTGCACCAATCCTTTACCAAAAGAACGACGCCCCACAATAACTCCTCTATCATTATCCTGAACTGCACCAGCCAGAATTTCACTAGCAGAAGCCGAATTTTCGTTGATTAAAATGAATAATTTTCCGGTTTCAAAGTCGCCTTTTTTAGTAGCATAGGTTTTATCCACCCTGCCTTTTTTATTTTTAGTAAAAACAATCAACTTTTTATCCGATAATAACTCATCAGCAATATCAATAGCCTCTTCCATATAACCTCCACCATTATCTCGAAGATCAATCACTAGCGTTTTTGCACCTTCTTTTTTCAATCGAATCAAATTTGACCTAAACTCCTCATAGGTAGTCTCAGCAAAACGATTGATTTTTATGTAAGCTGTAGTTGGGTTTAACATTAAACCCACATCAACACTTTTAATTGGAATAATTCCACGCTTGACAGTCAGTGTTATTTTTCTCTTTTCAGATTTTCTATAGATAGTAAGAGCTACCAGAGAACCTTCTTTTCCTTTAAGTTTTGCAAATAAAGAATCAGTTGGTAATTTACGTCCATACAGTTTTACTCCATCTGCATACAAAATCCTGTCTCCAGCTTTGATTCCTGCTTTTGCCGAAGGGCCATTTTTCATTGGTTCAACGATAGCTACCGTATCTTTATAAACATAAAATCGAATGCCAATACCCACAAAATCACCTTTCATATTTTCGGCTACTTCCGCTTGCTCACTAGGCGGAATATACACCGAATGAGGATCTAGCTGCGACAAAATATTATCGACCGTTTTATTCACAATAGAATCCGTATCGAGCTCATCTACATATTCATTATTGATAAAATCAATTAATTTATTGAGTTTGACTTTTGAATGATTGACAGCAGCATAAGGATTGCTACTGGAAAAGTTCAAAAATCCGCCAATAAATATTCCTATCGAAAGAATGACAGCAACGTAAATAGGTATGTATCTATAGTTTATTTTCACTTTACTCTTCTAATTCTGGAATATGATCTACAATTACACCTGCTTTTTTTAAAAACTGAATTCCAGAATCATCTCGGTATCCATTTTGATAGACCACTCTTTTTATTCCAGACTGATGGATTAATTTACTACATTCTTTGCAAGGAGAAAGCGTAATATAAAGTGTTGCTCCCTCGCAAGACTGTGTAGAACGCGCTACTTTAAGAATAGCATTTGCTTCGGCATGCAAAACATCCCATCTTGTTAAACCTTCTTCATCTTCGCAGCAATTATCAAAGCCAGAAGGCGTTCCGTTATAACCATCTGAAATAATCATTCTATCTTTTACAATAATCGCTCCTACCTGCTTGCGCTTACAGTAAGACAAAAGCCCCCATTCCTTAGCAATACGGAGATAAGCCTTATCGTATTTATTTAATTTCTTTTGTTCCATAATTTATCGTAACCAAATTTTATTCCCTATAATAATTGGCAAAACTACTCCAATTATAAACGCCGACATAACCAACGTCCAATCTCTTTTAGAAAACCTAAAAACCGTTTGCACAATATAAGCTAAAATCAAAACTACCAGAATAACCACTAATTGACCCACCTCAATTCCCAAACCCGATTCTAAAATAGCTAATAATTTTGAGGTTGCAGTTCCGCGATATATGTTTTTAAAATGATTTAAAAATCCTAAACCATGAATAATTCCGAAGAAAAGCGTGATAAAGAAAACCAAATTAACACTTTCTTTCTTGCCTGATTTTCCCGCTGTAAAAAGATGAAACAAAGCCACTATTAAAATTGTAATTGGAATAAGCAATTCAATTACAGCTACTTTGACAGCTATAATCCCATACAAAGTAAGCAATAATGCGATGGTATGCCCTAGCGTAAATGAAGTAACCAATATTAAAACACGTTTCCAATCCTTAAAAGAAAGCGGAATTGCTAAAGCAACTAAAAACAAAATATGATCGTAGGAATAGATATTTAAAATATGTTTTAATCCTAATTGAAAGTAGATTAAAAATTGCGACATCATAGACACTATTTAATTGATAAAGGGGTTGTAAACTTACGATTAATTTTGAAACTCCTCAATCCAATTTTCCAATTCCTTTTAATAATTTTAACCAAAACAACATTTCTCGTTAAATAATTTTTAAAAGAAAATTAATAATTTAAAAATTGAATTATATTTGCCGAATAAAAAAAACACAATAATTATGTCATTTTCAGATTTATTTGATAGCGAATTTAAACAAAGAAATAAGGGACATTTTTCTGCGATTGTTCGTGTTGCTCTAGCTGATGGTATTGTTTCTAACGAAGAGAAAGACTTCTTAGACAAATTAGCTACGAAACTTGAAATTTCTGCATCAGAGTATGAAGAAATTTTAGAGAATCCAACAGTACACCCAATCAACCCTCCTTATTTATACTCTCAAAGACTAGAGCGTTTATACGATTTAGCTAGAATGGTCCACGTTGACCATCAATTAGGTGACAAACAGGAAGTGGTTTTAAAGAAAATTGCTGTTGGTTTAGGTTTTACACCTAGCAACGTGAATTACATTATAGCTAAAGCCATGTCTTTAGTAGATAAAAAAGTGGATTTTGACACTTTTGCATACGAAATGCAAAACATGCACAAGTAATTTTTACTTTTTATACAACACAATAAAGCTCTTGAAAACACAATCAAGAGCTTTTTTATTACTTTATATGAATATCATTTACTTGCTTTAAGCATAAATTCTTCCGCTTTAGTTACCATATTGTAACTTCCACAGAAAAAAGGTACTCGTTCGTGCAATTCAGTTGGTTTAATTTCCATAATTCTTCTAAACCCATCCGATGCTTTTCCTCCAGCCTGCTCTGCAATAAATGCCATTGGATTGCATTCGTAGAGCAATCTTAATTTTCCTTTGGGCGCTTTAGAACTGGTAGGATAAATATAAATTCCTCCTTTAATCATATTTCTATGAATATCCGAAACCAAACTACCAATATATCTTGACGTATATGGTCTATCTTCTTCTTCCGATTGACAATATTTAATATAATCTTTTACCCCTTGAGGGAACTGAATATAATTTCCTTCGTTAATAGAATAAATATGACCGTCTTTAGAAAATTTCATATCAGGATGCGAAAGATAAAAAGTCCCAATTGCCGGATTCAACGTAAAACCATTTACTCCGTGCCCAGTAGTATACACAAGCATTGTTGATGTACCATAAATTACATATCCTGCTGCTACTTGCATAGTTCCAGGTTGCAAAAAATCTTCAAGGGTAACTGGAGTTCCTACTGGCGTAATTCTTCTGTAAACCGAAAAAACAGTACCTACTGACACATTAACATCAATATTAGAAGATCCATCTAAAGGATCCATCAAAACAACATACTTGTTCTTATGACTGTTATCATTTCCTTCTACGGTTATGAACTCATCATTTTCTTCCGATGCAATTCCGCAAACAATTTCGCGATTCTTTAAGGTTTGAATAAAAACTTCATTGGCATAAACATCTAATTTTTGCTGATCTTCACCTTGAATATTAGTTTCACCAGCAGCTCCGGTAATGTCTACCAAACCCGCTTTATTTACTTTATAACTAACTACTTTTGCAGCCAATCGGATTGAATTGATTATTCGAGATAACTCTCCTGATGAATATTGAAATGCTTTTTGGTTTTCAATAATAAATTCCCCTAAGGTTTTAGCACTTTCCTCCATTACGAAATCGATATAATTAAAGTTTGAAGTAACAAATATCGTTTTTTTTGTGATAATGACTCAATAAAACTTACTTAGTTTGTCAGTATTGTATATTTGCTAAGGATTTACAGTTCTATAGAATTTTAAAAAGCCATATTGTTAAAATTTAAAGCCTTATAATAGGAATTTATGAATATTAGAATCGGTAAAAAAGAAGACATGAAGGCTGTTTTGAGCTTAATTCAAGAATTAGCTGATTTTGAGAAAGAGCCCGATGCTGTCATAATAACAGCGGAAGACCTTATAAGAGATGGTTTTGGTGACAAACCCATGTTTCATGTTTTTGTTGCCGAAATAAATTCGGATTCAAACGACAAGGAAATTGTTGGAATTGCGTTTTATTATTACCGTTATTCTACTTGGAAAGGAAAAATAATTCACCTAGAAGATTTAGTAGTAAAAAACAGTATGCGCGGCAAAGGTATTGGATATGCGTTGTATTCTGAAATTATAAAGCAAGCTCAAAGAGACAAGGTAAAAAGAATAGATTGGAACGTACTGGACTGGAATACTCCGGCGATTGATTTTTATGAAAAAACAGGCGCTAAAGTATTAAAAGAATGGCATGTTGCTCAAATGGATGAAGCAGGAATTGCTAATTTTATAGAAAATAGATTAAAACAATATTAGAGAAAATAAAATATGAAAGTATTTAAATTTGGTGGAGCTTCTGTCAAAGATGCTGCCGGAATAAGAAACGTATATGACGTTTTGCAAAAAGCAGGTTACGAAGATGTATTATTAGTAGTTTCTGCAATGGGAAAAACTACAAACGCATTAGAGCTAGTGATTAAAAATTATTTTGATAAATCACCTGAACTTAGTGCTTCAGTACAAGAAATTAAAAAATACCACAATCAAATTTTATTGGATTTATTTGAAGATGAAAACCATGCCGTTTTTGCTGGTGTTCAAACTCATTTTTCAGATTTAGAATATTTTTTAGCACACAATAAATCACCTAACTACAACTTTGTTTACGACCAAATTGTGAGTATGGGAGAAATTATTTCGACTACTATTTTGAGCTATTACATGAATTTCATGGGAATTGAAACCCAATGGATTGATGTGCGTAATTTTGTTAAAACTAACAACAATTACCGTGATGCTGAAGTAGATTGGGAATTAACTCAAAGCAATATTTCTAAAAACATCAAAACCAAATGCTTGAATATTACTCAAGGTTTCTTGGGTTCTGACGAAAACAATTTTACAACCACTTTAGGTCGTGAAGGTTCTGATTATACTGCTGCTATTTTTGCTTATTGCTTAAATGCCGAAAGTGTAACCATCTGGAAAGATGTTCCTGGAGTAATGAATGCTGACCCAAGATATTTTGAAAATGCAAGTTTGCTAAACCAAATATCCTACAGAGAAGCTATTGAGTTAGCTTTTTACGGAGCAACAGTAATTCACCCAAAAACATTACAACCTTTACAAAAAAAGGAAATTCCTTTGCACGTAAAATCTTTTATCAATCCTTTATTAAAAGGAACTGTGGTAAGCAAAGGAGCAACACTTGAGCCTTTTATGCCTTGTTTTATTGTAAAAAGAGAACAATTGTTAATTTCGCTTTCTTCAATTGATTTTTCATTCATCATGGAAGAAAATATCAGTGAAATTTTTGGTTTATTCCACGAATTTAAAATCAAAGTAAACTTAATTCAGAACTCGGCAATTAGTTTTTCTGTGTGTGTAGAAGACAAGTTTGGCAACTTCAAAGATTTACTTGCTATTTTATCAAAAAAATTCAAAGTAGGTTACAACGAAAATGTTACGCTTTACACCATCAGACACTTTAACGACACTGCTGCACAAACCGTTAGCGAAGGAAAAACAGTTCTATTAAAACAATTAGGTACTGAAACCATGCAAATTGTAACCAAAGAAAACTAAGCTTTTCTTAACTATATATTCTTAAAAAAGACATTGTTGTTTGTTACAAAACAATAATGTCTTTTTTTTGTCTTACAACTTAGCAATTCTGCAATAAATTATTACTTTAGGAAATAATAAGTTAATGGTTTGATAATTCATAAGCCTGTTGATAAAAAGTTTGTTTAACTATTTTTATCATTAAAATGATTGAAAAATGAATTTAAACACTCCTAGCAAAACAATATTAGTAGCTCCATTAAATTGGGGCTTAGGTCATGCAACACGATGTATTCCTATTATTAAAGCCTTACAAGACAACAATCATATCCCTATTATTGCTTCGGACGGAATTGCTTTGGATTTATTAAAAAAAGAATTTCCTTATTTAAGATTCCTCGAACTTCCTTCATACGAAATAGAATATGCTAAAAATGGCAAGTATTTCAAATGGAAACTGCTAAAGAATTGCCCTAAAATGATTGAAGCCATTTTAGAAGAAAAAAAATTGGTAAAAAAATGGATTAAAAAATATGAAATTGACGGTATCATATCTGACAATAGACTAGGTGTTTTTAGTAAAAAAGTACCTTCGGTATTTATCACCCACCAACTCAATGTAATGACCGGAAACACTACCTGGATTACTAGCCTTTTACATCAAAATATTATCAAAAAATTCACTGAATGTTGGGTTCCTGACACCAACAACACTCCTAATTTAGCAGGCGAATTAAGCCATTTAAAAAGACCCGATTTAAACATTAAATACATTGGCCCTTTGAGTAGGATGCATTGTAAAAAAGTAGAAAAAAAATACGATTTAATGATAGTTCTTTCCGGTCCAGAACCTCAAAGAGGAATGCTGGAAGAAAAACTAAAAAAAGAAATTCTACATTATAATGGAAAAATCCTTTTTATAAAAGGAATTATAGAAAAAGAACAAAAAAAGGAACAAACAGAAAATCTTACTTTTTACAATTTTATGCACAGCCGTCAGCTGGAACAATCCCTAAACGAAAGTGAACTGATACTTTGTCGTTCTGGCTACACCTCGATTATGGATTTAGCAAAACTAAATAAAAAAGCTTTTTTCATACCTACTCCAGGACAATACGAACAAGAATATTTAGCTAAAAAATTAGAAGCAGAAAAACGAGTTCCTTATACAGAACAAAATCTTTTTAGCATCCAAAATCTTGAAAAAACAAAAAACTACAAAGGTCTTTCGGAAATAAAATCTGATTTAAATTGGGCTGAAATTTTTAATGTATTTCAATAAAAAAACAAACACTAATCAATCAAAAATGATCAATTAGTGTTGTTTAAAATGTTATCCTAATTAACCCCCGTTATAGGATAACGATACAAAAAAACTAACCTAACTATTAGTGTTATTGTAAAGAAACAATCACAAACTCACTACGTCTGTTTGCTTGATGTTCCTCTTCAGTACATTCTACGCCATCAGCACATCTATTTACTAATTGCGATTCGCCATAACCTTTAGCTGTCAAGCGTGATTTATCAATTCCATTATTAATTAACCATTCTTTAGTTGAAGCTGCTCTCCTTTCTGAAAGTTTCATATTGTATGCTGCAGTATTTCTACTATCTGTATGTGAACGGATATCAATTTTAATGGTTGGATTTTGAATCATTACATCTAAAATTTTAGACAATTCAAGGGCTGCATCAGGACGAATATCTGATTTGTTTAAATCAAAATAGATAATTTTAATTCCAAATGCTTTAGCAATATCATCTCCTACAGTTACTTTCTTAAGTGTTTTTTCAATTGTAATTGGAACAAGTGTTTTACCAGTGTTATCGGCAATCACTGCAGAAACTTCATCAGTATTATAAGCCTCTTTTTCAGTTTTAATGTAATATTTAGCATTACAATCTACTTCACCAAAATCAAATTCACCTTTTGTGTTTGTCAAAGCTGTTTTCAAAGCTTTATAGCTACTATCAAACAAACTCACTTTTGCACCTTCAATTAACTCATGAGTTTCAACATCTGCAACAGTTCCTCCTAAAAACTGCTCACATGGATATTCAATGGGTCTATTTTCTTTTACTTTATAAATATCATCTCCTCCCTGACCTCCATCTCTATTAGAAGTAACATATCCTATTTTAGTTTCTGGATTAAATAAAAATCCAAAATCATCTTTTGAACTATTTAAAGGTTCACCTACATTAAGAACCTCTTTAAAAGTACCATCTTGTCTCGCTTTTGAAACAAAAACATCCATTCCTCCTAAACCAGGATGCCCGTCAGAAGCAAAATAAAGTTCATTCTTTTCAGTTATAAATGGAAAAGTTTCTCTTCCCTCTGTATTAATCCCTTTACCTAAATTTTCTGGAGTTCCATAACTTCCATCCTCATTAATACTTACCTTATAAATATCCGATTGCCCTACTGTTCCTGGCATATCTGAAGCAAAATACAAGGTCTTTTCATCAAAACTCAAAGCTGGATGTGCAGCACTATAATCATCACTATTAAAAGGTAATTCGGTAATATTTTCCCATTTATCACCATTTAAGTTTGCTTTGTAAATTTTCAACAAAGTAGTTTCATTTTCATCTTTCCCACGCTTACCATCATTGTAATTGTTTCGGGTAAAATAAACTGTTTTTCCATCTTTAGTAAAAACAGGAGTCGCCTCGTGAAACTTTGTATTTAAATTTCTAAAAGCTCTTCTAACATTAGTTAAAGCTCCGTCTGAATCAATTCTTGCCTGATACAAATTAGTAAATCCTTCACCTGTCCAAGGATCCATTCTTTTAACAAAATTTCCAGTATCACGAGCGGTAGCAAAAACTAGATATCCATTGTAATAAGAACTTCCATAATCTGAATATTTGGAGTTTATCCCAGCGTTCTCGATATCGTACCTTCCTGAATTTTTCTTAATAACTTCAAGATAGTTTTTTTGATTATTGGCAAGTTTGGCTCTCAGATCATTTCCGTTTTCTTTATTAAATTTAGCCATCATTTCATCGGCCTTTTCATACTCTTTAATTGACTTTAAAGATTGAGCATAACGATAATAACATTCTGGTTTTACGATTGTTTCAGTAGTAAACAATTCTTTATAGTACTTAGCGGCATTCTCTAAATCGCCATTAAAATAATATGCGTTTGCTAATTTTAACAACATATCTGGTGACTTATACCCTCTTTCATACATACGCTCATAAGTCTTAATCGCATCAATATAAGCGAATCTATCGTACTCTTTATCTGCCTTATTATCATTTGAACTAACTTGCGCCGAAAGTTGTAAAGCAAAGAAGCTAAACAACAATACTGATATGTAATACTTTTTCATAAGCTTATTATTTTAGAAAAATCTTGGAGTTATTATTCTTTTCTGAATGTTAAACAATTCAAAACGTAAGAATATTTCGTGAGAACCTGAATTATAATGTTCTAAACTAGTGGTATCAAAATCATAGCTATAGCCTACAAGCAAACCATCCGTTAGTTGAATTCCTGCCATAGCTGTCGCTGCAGCACTTAAACGATACGAAAGACCTAAAGTAAATTTATCTTGTAACATTACGTTGGCAGACAAATCAACCTGTAAAGGTGCTCCAGAAACCATTTTAGTCAAAATACTTGGTTTGAATTTAACTGTAGGACTCATATCAAATACATAACCTCCAATTAAATAATAGTGCAATCTATCTTTGACAGCTGCCTCAGTATTATCATCAAAATGTTTGATTGTTAAAAAATTAGGAACCGAGAAACCTACATAAAGCTTGTCTGAATGATAATAAACACCAGCACCTATGTTTGGCGAGAATGCATTATCTATATTATTTTGAAATACAGCACTACCTCCATTATAACGATCCAGTTTTGTATAATCTACATTCAATAAATCTCCTGAAGCTTTAATCCCAAAAGATAAATTGTATTCTTCAGAAGTAGGAATTGTATAAGATACATCCACTGCAATATTATTCTGGTCTGCAGCTCCAATTTTATCATTTACAAAAGACACCCCAATACCAACTCTTGAATTTTGAATTGGTGTATTGATTGAAAATGCATTTGTTGTTGGAGCCCCATCTAATCCTACCCATTGTGTACGATGTAAACCGAAAATACTTGCTACTCCTCGACTACCGGCATAAGCAGGATTAATGTTAATGGTGTTATACATATAATGCGTGAACTGCGAATCTTGTTGAGCAAAGCCAGACACCGTTACTAACAACAGAAGTATTATTATAGAATTTGTTTTCATACTATTAATTTTAATTTATTCTAAAAGAACCTTTCTTTCTCGTGAGCTGCATTTACTAATTATTAATTAAATGCAGGTATCCTGCTTTGTTAAAACCTTTACCGTCTTTATCTACATATTTAATTACATAGAAATAAGTTCCGCTAGGTAAAGCTTTAGATTGGCTAACCGTTGCTCTTCCTTCAGAGACACCTCTAAAAGCTTTGGCAATATTATCGTAACCATCAACATCATAAACTTTAACTCCCCAACGGTCAAATATTTGAACCGAGTTATTAGGATAACAATCAATACCTCTTACATAAAATATCCTCTGATAATCTGAGCCTACGTTTGGAGAAACTGCATTAAACACATTAAGAGTACATCCTTCAACACCTATTACGGTAGCATCATTTTCTAATGGACTATCATCATCAGACAAATCCTGAACTACTACACCTAAAGGACTTGTTCCATACACAGTTGCTTGATTAGTTACATGACCAGCAATAATATCTTCTTGAGTGATACTGTAACTTGCATAAAACGTTGTGTTATCCATAGCACCAATAGCCATATTAATCATTCCACTATTCATATCAAGTCCTGCCATTGCATCATCAATCCAAACATCAGATAACGGTACATTACCCATATTCATAATGGTGTAAGTATACTTGATCGTTTCACCAATTTGAGCTTGACCATCCATATTTTCATCCTGAAATTCTCCCGTTAACATTAAAGCAATTTTTGGAGATTGTGGTAATCCTGTAATAGTACAAGTTGGACAAGCCGTATTTACTGGACACGTTGTACAAGGTGTTGGGTCAACTGAATTAGCCGAAACAGTCACATCTAAGGATGTTTTAGCCGAAACTGTTGCTGAATTATAGACTACTCCAGCATTAATATCGTCTTGCGTAATTAGATATTCGGCTGTATATGCATTGGTATTAGAAGCGTTAACAGCTAAAGAAGGAATTACAGTACCTTGAACATTCGCATTGTCATCTGTTAAACTAATATTGTAAAGTATTGTGTTTCCAGTATTTTTAATTTCAAAAATATACTTCACTTTGTCACCAATACTTGCAATACCATCATTGTTTGTATCTTCATATACGCCGTCTTTAGTTAAAGTTATAGCAGGCATTTGATCCAAACTTGTTTCTGTCGGATTATCATTAGTGATGGCTGTACCAGATATATCAGTAACATCATCTCCATTTGGATCTTTACCAACGGCTGTTGCTTGATTAACTATTTTACCAAACTCAATATCAGTTTGTTTTATTACATAAGTTGCTGTAATAGAGTTATCGGAAGTACCCGGAGCTAAAGAAGCAATTGTATTAGTTCCTATTATCAAATCAGTCAAAGGATCCGTAACTACAATATTCTTAATAGTAGTATTTCCTGTGTTATGAACAGTAAATGTATACGTTACAATCTCTCCAGCTGAAATAACAGTTGGTGTTGATGCCGTTTTTACTAATGCTATACTTGAATTTTGAGTTAGTGGAGTATCAGTAGTATCGTCTGTTGTTAATGTTGTTCCTGAAACATCAGTAATATCATTATTCTGAGGATCTTTGGCCGTTACTAAGGCTGAATTTGATACTTTTCCTGCATCAATATCTGCCTGAGTAATCGTATAAGTTCCCACAATACTGGTATCATCAGTAACTCCTGGAGCTAATGTAACTATTGGACTTCCTGTTATAGTCAATCCAACCATTGGATCCGTTACCACTACATTGGTTAAAGTAGTATTTCCTGTATTTTTTACGGTAAACTTATAAGTAATAACTTCTCCTAAAAGCCCTGTTCCAGTTCCACCGATTGTGGCTGTTTTCATCAATGCAATAGTTGAAGTATGAGTTACAGGAGTATCCGTAGTATCATCCGTTGTTAATGTTGTTCCTGAAACATCAGTAATATCATTATTCTGAGGGTCTTTAGCCGTTACTAAAGCTGAATTTGATACTTTTCCTGCATCAATATCTGCCTGAGTAATTGTATAAATTCCCACAATACTGGTATCATCAGTAACCCCAGGAGCTAATGTAACTATTGGACTTCCTGTTATAGTCAATCCAACCATTGGATCCGTTACCACTACATTGGTTAAAGTAGTATTTCCTGTATTTTTTACGGTAAACTTATAAGTAATAACTTCTCCTAAAAGCCCTGTTCCAGTTCCACCGATTGTGGCTGTTTTCATCAATGCAATAGTTGAAGTATGAGTTACAGGTGTATCCGTACTGTCATCCGTTGTTAATGTTGTTCCTGAAACATCAGTAATATCATTATTCTGAGGGTCTTTGGCTGTTACTAAGGCTGAGTTTGATACTTTTCCTGCATCGATATCTGACTGAGTAATCGTATAAGTTCCTTTTATTGTGGTATTAGTAACTCCAGGAGCTAATATAGCTATTGGATTTCCTGTAATAGTTAAACCAACCATAGGATCCGTTACCACTACATTTGTCAAAGTAGTATTCCCCGTATTTTTTACTGTAAAGGTATACGTGATAACTTCTCCCAAAAGCCCTGTTCCAGTTCCACCGATTGTAGCTGTTTTCATCAATGCAATAGTTGAATTCTGAGTTACAGGAGTATCCGTACTGTCATCCGTTGTCAAAGTTGTTCCCGAAATATCAGTCACATTATTATTCTCTGGATCTTTTGCTATCACTAAGGCTGAGTTGGTAACTTTTCCAGCATCAATATCTGCCTGAGTAATTGTATAAGTTCCTTTAATTGTTGTATTATCAGTAACCCCAGGAGCTAATGTCGCTATTGGATTTCCTGTAATAGTTAATCCAATCATTGGATCTGAAACTAAAATATTCTTTAAGGTCGTTGTTCCTGTATTTTTAACTGTAAATTCATAAGAAATAACTTCTCCCAAAAGTCCCGTTCCAGTCCCTCCAATTGTTGCTTTTTTCATTAATGCAATACTTGAACTTTGAGTCAAAGGAGTTTCTGTAGCATCATTGGTACCTTTGGTAGTTCCAGAGATATCAGTAACATCATTACTAAGTGGATCTTTTGCTATCACCGTAGCTTGATTAACTACTTTACCAGCATCAATATCAGCTTGAGTAATAACGTAAGTTCCTGTAATAGTTGTAGCATCAGTAGTATTAGGTGCCAAAGTTGCAATTTGATTTACCGGAATAGTCAAACCGGTAGTAGTCATAGGATCTGTTACTACAATATCCGTTAAAGTAGTTGTTCCTGTATTTGTTACTGCAAAAGTATAGGTAATAGTTTCTCCTAAAAGCCCTGTTCCAGTACCATCAATTGTTGCTGTTTTTACTAAAGCAATCGTTGATCGCTGTCCAATTGGTGTTTCGGTTGCATCATCAGTAGTTATTGTTGTTCCAGAAATATCTGTAACATCATTACCTTCTGGATCTTTTGCAGTCACTAAGGCTGAATTAGTAACTTTCCCTGCATCAACATCATCTTGAGTAATGGTATAAGTTCCTGTAATACTTATATTAGTAGCTCCAGGTGCTAAAGTTGCAATTGGACTTCCTGAAATTACCAATCCTGTCATTGGATCCGTTACTACTACATTCGTTAATGTTGTTGTTCCTGTATTGGTTACAGCAAAAGTGTAGGCAATTACATCATTTAACTCTCCTGCTCCTCCTACTTCTGCAGTTTTTACTAATGCAATAGTAGCAGTTTGATCTACTGGTGTTTCTGTAGGATCATCTGTAGTTATTGTTGTTCCAGAAATATCCGTAACATCATTAGCTTGTGGATCTTTTGCCGTTACTAAAGCTGAATTCGTAACCTTACCAGCATCAATATCAGCTTGAGTAATAATATAAATTCCTGTAATACTATTGTCTGTATCTCCTGGTGCTAAAGTTGCAATTGGACTTCCTGAAATTACCAACCCAGTCATTGGATCTGTAACAATTACATTAGTTAAGGTAGTATTTCCTGTATTAGTTACACTAAATGTATAGTTAATAATATCTCCCAAAGCTGCTGTTCCACTTATAGTTCCCGTTTTTACTAATGCAATAGTATTTGTTTGAGCTATTGGAGTTGCTGTACAATCAGGACAGCTTGGGTCTATTGGACAACTAGCACAAGGTGTAGGGTCTGTAGAAGTTGCTGTAACATCCGTTCCTAAAATAGTTTGAGCCGTCACAGTTGCCAAGTTATACACTACTCCTGCATCTATATCTGCCTGAGTAATAGCATAAGTGGCCGTATATGATGTTGTATCATTTTCACCCGCTTCCAAACTAGCTATAGGAGTTCCCGATACAGTAGCGTTATTATCTGTTAAAACTACATTCGTTAAGGTTTCAAAACCAGTATTTTTAATATCAAAAGTATAATCAATTCGATCTCCAACATTAACAATTCCATCGTTGTTTGCATCAATATAAGTTCCATCTTTAGCTACCGAAATCGAAGAAGAGTTACATTCTAAACCACTTCCACTTCCGCCATCAGTCTCAAATGTATTTACAAATGCACCATAAACATTAATACTATTAACAACACTTGCCAACGAATTCAAGGTAAGTTTAATTTCGTCAAAAGGCAAAGTGGTTTTAAAACCAACATTATACACACCAGGAACAGAACCCAAAACATCTAATCCCAGAAGTGATAAATCAATTAACTGACCTGCTGATTTTGTTTCTTGTAAAACACCATTATTATAAGTACTAATATTTAAAGATTGAAGTAAATTAACTTGTGCTAATGTCCCTAAATCGTCAATAACATAACCTGCAAAAGTTCCTTGAGGATAAGTAAACAATTGATCTTTTACTGCAACAGAACCTGAGCCTATTACTCCTGCAACCAAAGTAATATTAGCATAATCTGTTGTATCTGCAGTTAATAAATTATTGGTATCATTCACAGCACAAGCTACACAAGCCACACCTTCAACACCTGTATTATCGTTATTAATAGTAACTGGAAAATCTGGATTTGTCCAAACATATTCTTTATTACACTCTACAACTGGATCACATAATTTTTGAAAAACGGAGTAATACACTTTAACTTCTCCCAGATTGACAGAAACCAAATTTTGAAAGGTAATTTTAGCTTCATCAAATGGCATTGTTGACACAAAACCTATTGTTTCTTTTCCTGTTCCAACCAACAAATCAGTTCCTACAGACACTAAAGGCCCATTACCTGTTTTTGTTTCTTGCTGCACACCATCTAAATAAGTGGTAACAGTTACCGCACTCAAAGCGTCAACATTAAGTAAAGCTGGATTTTCTATTGTATAACCTGCAAAAGTTCCTGCAGGGTAATCTGTAATTTGATTTTTTACTGACAAACTCCCAGTTGTGCCTACTCCTACTGATAAATTTACACTGGTATAATTAGTAAGATCTGCATCTATTAAATTATCTTGATTTGACACACTACATAGTGCACAAACCAAACCATTAATTCCAGAATTAGCACTGTTCACATAAACTGGATAAGTTGGAGCTGTCATAGGTGTTTGAGTATTACAGGCTAAATCAGGACCAGCACAAAACTTTTCAAAAACAGCCCCGTAAACTCTAGTTGTTCCTAAACTCAATCCCACCGTTTGATTGATGGTTAATTTTACCTCATCAAAATCTTGACTACTAACAAAACCTAACTTAAAAGAACCCGATGCAGGAAGCAATCCTACATTAGCAACCAAATTATTTCCAGAAAACTGTTCTTTCTGTACTCCATCTAAATAAGTTGAAACAACAATATTACCTAAAACTGAAAGATCTAGTAAACCTGTATTCTCTATTTCAAATCCTGCATATGTTCCTGCTGGATAATTCGTAACCTGATCTTTAATAGCGATACTTGCATCAGCCACAGCACCAACTGTAAAACTTATTGTTGCATAATCAGAATCATTAGCACTAACAGCATTGTCTACATCAGTAATACTTCCTACCGAAAGAAGACCTGTAAATCCTGTATTAGCCTGATCTATTGTAACTGGATAAATAGGAGAACTCATTTTAGTCATGGTATTGCAAACTAAATCTGGTCCTGCTGAATATTCTTTAACTACTGCATAGAAAACATTTGTATCACTTAATAAAGATACTGTTCCATTTAAAACGATTTCAATAGCATCAAAAGCTTTTAAAGTATTAAAACCAACTAAACTTTCATTTGTTCCAGAAAGCAAACTCAAACCTAATAAAGCATTTCCTGAGTTTGAATCCTGTAAAACACCGTCTAGATATGTTTTTATGGTTATTCCGTTTAACAAATCTAAACTAAGTAGTTGACTTCCTGTACCAATTTTGAAACCTGCAAAAGTTCCAGGTACATAGCTTTTATTTAAAGTTCCATCGGTAACACGCAATGTATTGACTACACCTACACTAAGAACACCTGTACTAGCAGTTGCATAATTAGTTAAATCACCATCAATTAAATTACTCTCGTTGCTTATACCACAACCAACACATAAGGTAGCTGTAGTACTTTTATTAACAGACAAATTGGCAAAATTTGAAGACACAAAAGGAATTGGATCTGCTCCGTTATCTTGTCCAAAGGAATTTAAAGACACTAATATGAAACTCAAAAAGAAGAAGAATTTGCTAAATCTATTTCTTCCAACAAAGTAATTGTTTCTCATAATCTAAAGAATTTAATTTTGATTTAAATCAATATTTAGTTTTTTTTTATCGGAATAGTACGACTACAAAAAACATAAAGCTCAACAGCAATAATGATTTATTGACAAAATTAAAATATTGAATACGGATAAAGCCAAAATATCCGTAGACATAAAACTACAGCTTAACAAAATAAAAACTACAAAAAAATGGCTAAATATCAACTTTAAAACAGATTTATTCCTACAAAAACAACATGATTATATTGGTATATTTGTGGAATACTAGAACTAGCATTAATATTATTTGACTACTGTATCATTGTATTTCCTACATTAACATTAAAAACAATCAAACGAATCAAATAAAATTTTTTAAAATTGAAACAGGCTAAAACACATACAGTTACTTTTTTAATTATAATTCTGACAGCTTGTTCTTTATTGATTGTCATAAATTTTTACACCATAAAAACATTGTCCGCAACAAGAGCCTATGTAAATGGAGAATCTCGTTACTCTAAAGGACATAACGTTGCTACCAGAAATTTGATTAATTATTTATTTACCTCTAAGAATAAATATTGGTCAAACTTTTTGTCCAATATTAACATTCCTATGGGTGATGCCAAAGCCAGGATATCACTAACTGATAAATTAGATAATGAAACCACAAAACAAGGATTCAGAGAGGGAAAAAACCATGAAGAAGACTTAAATGATATGATTTGGTTGTTTAACAACTTTCAAAAAATATGGTTCTTTAAGAAAGCTATAGAAGAATGGAAAAAAGGTGATGAACTAAACTTAAAATTGTATCAAAAAGGACTTGATTTACATGAAAAAATTAAGAATCGAAAATTAGACCCAGAATCGAAAATCAAAGCTTTAGAAGAATTAAACGAGTTAAACATAAAAATAGGCCGTATCGAAGAACGGTTTTCAAATTTATTAGGAGATGGTACCCGTAAAACAAACTATTATCTTCTATTAATAAACATTTTTTTCATTTGTATTATCATAAGTTCCATAAGTATTTACTATAGTGGAATGCTCAAAAAAATAATAAAATCCAAACAAGAATTAAAACAACAAAAAATACAACTGGAGGCAATAATTAATGATTTAGAAAAAACGAAACAAGATTTATTTACCGAAATTATTCAACATAAAAAAATAATTGGTACTGTAAGCCATGATATTAGGAGCCCTTTAAAATACATTCAACTTATAGCCAAACACCTAAGCAGCAACACTAAAAAAACAAAAAACACAACAATACACAATTACGCAAACTCCATTTACAAATCTTCCTCACAACTGTATGAGTTTACCAAAACACTCATTGAATACTCAAAAATATATATTGAAGATCGTGATTATGATCAAAAAAGTTATTCCGTTTATGATTTAATAGAAAACAAAAAAACTTTCTTTGAAGATATCGCTTCTATAAATGGCACTAAAATCATCAATAATACCGATGCAAACCTAACCTCAGATATCAACATCAGAATCGTTTCGATAATTATTCATAACTTAATAGACAATGCTGTAAAAAATACCAACTCGGGAACTATTGAAATTGGCGCAAAAGCAGATAACAATAAAATAGCATATTGGGTAAAAGACACTGGTAACGGAATGAGCCAAGACATCATTGATTATTATACTAATTTATACAAAAACAGAGATCCTGAAAAGCTTATTTTAAGTACCTATGGAATTGGCTTACATTTGGTATTAGAATTACTAATAATTCTAAATGGAAACATTTCGTTTTCAAACCCAAATAACGAAGGCACTACAGTAACAATAGAAATCAATTTTAAACAAAATAAGTGCTTAACCTAAATAGTTAAACTATGCAAAAAGAAATACTAATAGTAGATGATCATTTAGTTGTAAGAACAGGCGTTTCAATCATATTAGAAGAAAAAATTAAAAACATCTCCATCACCACAACTGAGAATTTTAATCAAACTCTAAAAATTCTGACAGAGAAAAAGTTCGATTTAATAATCCTAGACATCAACATTCCAGGTGGAAGAAATACAGCTATGATTGAAGAGATTAGAAGTATTCAAGAAGATATTAAAATACTCATTTTTTCTGTTTACGAAGAAGAAACCCACGCCTGCCCTTATATTATTGCCGGAGCAAATGGTTATCTTAATAAACTAAGTGATAAAAAAAAACTATGTAATGCCATTGACAGTATTTTAAAAACTGGCAATTACCTAACCCCTGATATCATTAAAGAATTGGTAAAAGCTTCTACCAACAAAGAAAGTATTAATCCATTGGATAAATTATCTAAAAGAGAAAGAGAAATTTCAGAATTACTAGTTCATGGAGATGGAAACATAGAAATTGCTAACAAACTTAGTATCCAACTCACAACAGTAAGTACACATAAAAACAAAATTTTTAATAAATTAAATATTAAAAACATTGTAGAACTTATTAGTTTATTCAATAAAACCAATGGTGTAGACCATTAAACTTATATCTAAAAACCATAAAAAACCAGTTTCTTGTTGAGAAAGGAAACTGGTTTTTTTTATAAATAAATCTTTATTAAGAATAACTATTATTGCTTATCATCAAATTTTTCGTGTTTGATAATTTTAGCTTTTATCATAAAATGCACATGTTCAGCAATATTGGTACAATGCTCCGACACACGCTCCAGATGTTTTAAAACCATCACTAAATTCATACCCGAAACAACCGCCTTAGAATTAGACTTCATCTCGTTCATTAAATTATGAATGGTATCGTCAGTTCCTTTTTTAATACTATTATTTAAAACAAAAATTTCTCCGATAGTTGTTTCACTTCTGTCTAAAAAACATTTGTTCATTTTTACCGTAATTTGCTCTACCTGTTTAGCTAATTCAGCAACATTAAATTTGACAATTAAATCATGTTTATCTTTAATGTTTTTAGAGTTTTTGATAACACTCATAGCTAAATCACCTATTCTTTCAATCTCATTACTAATTTGCATGGAAGCCATAATAAATCGCAAATCAGAAGCAACAGGTTGTTGTAATGCAAAAATAGTTTGACAAATCTCATCAATTTTCACATCTAATCTATCTATCTTTTCTTCGGTTTTTTTAACCTCTTTTTTCTCAGCCATAGGCTCAGAAAGCAAAGCTTTTACTGCTTCACTCAATTGATTTTCAGCAAGATTACCAATCTTGATAATTACATTTTTAAGCTTTTCTAATTCTATTTCGAAGTGTGATGCCATTTTTTTTAATTTAAAGTTAGCTGATTATAAAGAAAGTTGCAAATATCAACCAAATCTTCCTGTTATATAATCCTCAGTCTGCTGTATCGCCGGTTTTGTAAAAATTGTTTTTGTTTTATCGCACTCAATTAATTCTCCCATATAGAAAAAAGCAGTGTTATCACTCACACGTGCTGCTTGCTGCATGTTATGCGTTACAATAACAATAGTATATTGATTTTTTAATTCGTGAATCAATTCTTCAATTTTAGAAGTTGAAATAGGATCCAAAGCCGAAGTAGGCTCATCCATTAATAAAACTGAAGGTTGAATCGCTAAGGCACGAGCAATACACAAACGCTGTTGCTGCCCACCAGACAATTCAAAAGCAGATTTTTTTAATTTATCTTTTACTTCTCCCCACAAAGCCACTTGCTCTATAGAAGTAACAACTCTTTCTTCGATAATGTTTTTATCCTCAATTCCGTTAACTCTTAAACCGTAAGCTACATTTTCGTAAATGCTTTTTGGAAAAGGATTTGGTTTTTGAAATACCATTCCAACATTCTTTCTCAAATCATCTACATTGGTATTCTTTTGATAAATATCATTTTGATCGATTAAAATAGTCCCTTCCATGCGGGTATTATCAATCAAATCATTCATTCTGTTCAGTAAACGTAAATAAGTAGATTTTCCACATCCTGAAGGACCAATAAGTGCCGTAACGGTATTTTCCTTCATCGATAAAGAAATATCATGTAAGGCTTGTGTTTCTCCGTAAAAAAAGTTTACGTTTCTGGATTCTATTTTATGCATGTTAATTCATTTTTACTTTTTTTCCGTAATATTTACGAAGTGCATTCGCCAATAAATTAGAAATTAATACAATAATAATTAAAATAAGTGCTGTACCGTAAGCCATTGCTCGCGATTTTTCAATGTTTGTTCCACTGGTAGCAATTACATATAAATGATACGGCAAAGCCATTGCTTGATCAAAAATAGAAGTTGGTAATTTAGGCAAGAAATAAGCTGCAACTGTAAATAAAATAGGAGCCGTTTCTCCAGAAACCCTTCCGATGGATAAAATCAAACCGGTAATAATATTAGGAAATGCAATAGGCAAAACTACTTTGCTTGTGGTTTGCCATTTTGTAGCTCCTAAACCTAAACTAGCTTGTCTAAAAGTAGCATCAACAGCTTTAAGTGATTCTTCGGTAGTTCTAATAACTACTGGAAGCACTAATAAACCTAAAGTTAATCCACCAGCTAAAATAGAGTCGCCAAAGCCTAATTTATTTACAAATAATGACATTCCAAATAAACCAAAAACAATAGATGGAACACCTGCAAGATTATTAGTCATTTGTTTGATGATTTTTTTAACCACGCCGTCTTTTACGTATTCATTCATATAAATAGCTGCAAAAACACCAACCGGAAAGGCAAAAATCATACTGGCAAGAACTAAACAAAGTGTACCTACAATAGCTGGAAAAATTCCTCCTTCGGTCATACCATTAGAAGGCATTGCCGTAATAAACTCCCAACTAATAACTCCTATCCCTTTTATTACTATAAAAGCTAATATAACGAATAAAAGGGCAACAATAGCATAACTTATTGCTGTAAATATTCCAAAAGCAATCTTTTGATTGATTTTCTTTTTACGGGCTAATTTATTTTCAGAACTCATTATTAATGTTTTTTGTGTGATTTTCTATTAGTAACTAATTCGACTAACATATTAATCCCAAATGTTATCAAGAACAAAATACAACCTAAAGCAAATAAGGCTTCGTAGTGCAAGCCTCCGTTTGGTGCTTCACCAAGTTCTGCAGCAATAGTTGCCGGAATGGTTCGCACTGGAGCTAAAAGTGTATGTGGTATTACAGCAGCATTTCCAGTAACCATTAAAACCGCCATAGTTTCTCCAATTGCCCTACCAATTCCTAATATAGCACCGGCCGTAATTCCAGAGGCTGAATAAGGCATTACTACCTTGTAAATCGTTTGCCATTGACTTGCACCTAAAGCTAAACTTGCTTCTTTCATAGCGCGTGGTGTATTGCGCATTGCATCTTCAGAAATCGTAATAATTGTAGGCAAAGCCATAATAGCTAAAACCACACTTCCTGCTAAACCTGTTTCTCCTACAGGTAAATCAAAAGTACTTTGAATAAGAGGAACAATCACTACCAGACCAAAAAAACCATATACAACTGATGGAATTCCGGCTAATAATTCAATCAAAGGTTTTAAGATACTTCGAGTTCTTTTTTTAGCTATTTCACTTAGGTAAATTGCCGCTGCCAAACCGATAGGTAAAGCCAAAAGAATAGCTCCAAGACTAACCCACAAGGTTCCATAAATCAATGGCTTAACTCCCATTTGAGCAATTGGCTGTGCGGTAGGAAACCATTCTTCTCCAGATAAAAATTGATACACTGAAATTTTATCAATATCAACTTCTTTACCATTGAATTTTTTAGCCTTATATTTGTCTGAAAAGAAGGCGATTATTCCTGGCTGTTTTTGTATTAACTCGTTGAGTTTTTCTGGAAAGTATTCAAAATTAGAACCTAATTCTTCTTCGGTGTAATAGTCTGTAATATCACTAGTTCTAAACAAAACAATTGGCATATCCTCCCCTCCTAGCTGCTTCCAATTAGTGATTTTTTGATCAAAAATATCCTTTATTTGCGAAGGATGAAGCGTTTTTACATTATTAGTTGCATTAACCGCCAACATAAAACCATCATCAATAGGCTTTCTATTAAAAACTCCAGCCCCTTCAATAAATAGAAAAAAGACAATCAAGACTACTGTAATACTTGTAGCAGCGCCACTCAGCATTAAAATTGTCTCTATGATTCTCTCTTTTAACTGTTTAAAATTTGTTTTCAAATCCAGTATGTTTTATTTTTTGCAAAACTACGCCAGCAATCCAGACTGAATGTTCGGTAGTTATTATCTTTAGGTTAACTTAATGTTAAGACATTGTTTTCTTGGGTACAAAATAGTACAAAAAAAAGGCTATCAAAAATGATAACCTTTTTTAAGAATTCAATATTTAACCTTAAATAATTATTTCAAAGGAACATAACCTACTTCTGAAACTGTTTTTTGTCCAGCATCAGACAAAGCGTAATCAACAATTGATTTTACTTTTTCAGCGTTTGTTTTATCAAACATATAATACAAAGGTCTTGAAATTGGATACGTTTTATCTTTAGCACTTGCTACAGAAGGCTCGATAAAAGTTTTACCCTGATCATAAGAAACTGCTAATTGTTTTACTTCTTTAGTTTCATAAGCTAAACCAATGTACCCAATAGCACCTTTAGTTTGACCTACAGCTTGAACAATAGCTCCTGTAGCTGGTAAACTTAATACATCATTAGCATAGTTTTTCTTTTCCATAACCTCTTCTTTAAAGAACTCATAAGTTCCAGAAGAAGATTCTCTTGAATAAGCAACAATTTTCTCATCTGCTCCACCTACTTCTTTCCAGTTTTTAACCTCACCTGTAAAGATTTTTTCTAATTGTTCACGAGTTAATTTAGAAACTCCATTTGCTGGATTCACAATAACTGTTAAAGCATCAAAAGCGATAACTACTTGTTCAATCTCTTTTTTCTCTTCAGAAAACTTTAATTTCTCTTCTGTTTTTAAATCTCTAGAAGCCATTGCAATATCAGTAGTACCATCAATAAGAGCAGTAATTCCAACTCCAGATCCTCCACCTACTACCGTAATACTAACATTTGAATCTGATTTCATTAAATCTTCAGACTCTTTTTGAGCCAATGGCAAAACCGTATCACTTCCTTTTATAGTTACAGAAACAGCTGCTGCTTTATCTTCAGAACCTTTGTCTTCCGTTTTAGCCTTACCACAACTCAACATACCTATTAAAGGTAAAATCAAAAATAATTTTGTTTTTTTCATTTTGTTTTAAATTAATTGTTGCAAAAGTAACTACTCAATATTAAGCTAATGTTAATTCACTATTAAGCAATTACATACTTTTAGAACTGAAATACTTTTATATTAAACTCGTTTATAATTAAATTCCGATTTCAACTTGGAAACGCACATACCATGTTCCAACGTGATCTCCTGTGATATATTTTTTATCTTCAAAAGAACATTCCGATTGTACTTTGAATTTATGTCCTAAAATATATTTTGACAATCCTAAGGCAAACTCATTTGCATCTGGAGTTGTTGTACGGATTTCACTTCCTGCTATCTGATTAGAATATCTAGCAGCAATTTGATAATTTGATGGAAAAACATATCCTAATTGCGTATCAAATCCGTGACCTGTCATTACGGCTTGTGTTTTAGTAATATCCAAAGGATTTACTGTAATAGGATTATCACACATAGCTGACATATAAGCCCCAGTTAGTGACCATCCATTGTACTTAAACATTGTATCAAAAAACAATGACTTAATAGTTCTTGCTTCAAACAACTCACTCCCCAACTGCCCTTGTTTTCTTAAAGCATGGTTGTTTTGTGAAAAAGCTCCAGAAAGCATCCATTTAAGTGTTTTTTCTCTCTCCAAATCTGCTTCCGTAAGCGAACCATGTTTTGTAAAAGAACCTAAAGGAAATAATTCTGCTTTTGCTGTTAAAGCAATCCCATCATCTTCTGTTTTTACCCAGTTTCTACCTTCACCTTTTGTCAAAGCTCCTTTTAAAGAGTAAGCAAATTTTGTTGGATTTTCATGACTATAATCTACAAAAAGACCAAAATCACGATCAATATTAAATCTTGAATTATTAATAGTTCTGTCTGTAAATTCTAAAGATCCTGAAGAAATCACACGTTGGTTATTACCTGGCAATTTGGTTTGCCCAAAAGCAATAGTCCAGTTTTTAGTAGGATGATAGAAAAATACCGCATCGAGAATAACATTACCATTCTTATTATCTAAGGTTACCATATCCTTAGCTGCAAAACCTAACTCTATTTTGTACCCAAATTTTGGATTATAAATAAAACCATCCAGTTTTAAACGCATTCTTCTTACTTCTCCTTCAACGATACCAGTTTCTCCTTCTGTTTTTTCAAAACCAGTTCTACTTTGAATTCTAAAACCAATATTGACCTGAAACAAACTATCAGCTGCAGTAAATCCTAATTTCTTTTTATTAACAGTATAACCATCTAAAGATTTTTTCCCATCTTGAGCAAATCCCACTATTGAAAACATCAACAGTATAACAAATAATTTCTTTTTCATTTTAACTAAGAATCAATATTATATTATTTTTATGCAAACCTAATATTAAACTTTAGCCTGAATATTAAGCCAGAGTTACCTTTAAGGAAACATAACGTAAAGATTTGTTCACATTAGCTTCTTAACAATGTCAGAAAACCTATATATAAAAAATTAAATCCCAGAATTAGCAGCGCTTTAGAAGCTTTTTTTTACTTAACATTTACTTAACATTGAAAAAAACAGCTAATTTTTGGCAGCTAAAAAAGAGCATTATTGGCTTGGATTTTGACAAAAAGACAAAAAAAAGGGTGCAGTTGTTATTTCAACTACACCCTTTTTAGGATAATATCTATTTATGTGAAAACCTACACTATTTTTCCAGTCTCTTTTTGGGTTGCTTTTTCTATAGTAAAGGAAAATTCAGAACCAATACCAAACTCACTTTCTACATATATTTTTTCTTTGTGCGCTTCGATAATGTGTTTCACAATCGCTAATCCTAAGCCAGAACCTCCCTCGGCTCTAGAACCACTTTTGTTTACACGATAAAAACGCTCAAACAATCTTGGTATATTTTGCTTCTCAATCCCTTCGCCATCGTCACTAATACGAACTAAGACTTTTTCTTTAGTCAAATTCACTACAGCCACTTCGGTAGTGCCTTCTTTTTTACCATACTTAATCGAGTTTACAATTAAGTTCTCAACAACTTGCTGGATTCTATCTTTATCTGCTCTAACAAAATTAGGTCGGATGTAATCATTCTCAAAAGCCAGAGTGATTCTCTTTTTGTCTGCTTTCATTTCTAAAAGGTCAAAAACATTTCGAATTAATTCTACAATATCAAATTCGGTAATGTCTAAATTCAAATCTCCTGATTCTAATTTGGTAATCATATCCAAATCTTCTACTATATATATAAGACGCTCCACTCCTTTGTCGGCACGTTTTAAATATTTTTTTCGAATAGCCTTATCATCCATAGCGCCATCTAATAAAGTAGAAATATATCCTTGAACTGTAAAAAGGGGCGTTTTTAATTCGTGTGAAATATTTCCCAAGAACTCTCTTCGATATTCTTCACGCACTTGTAACATTTCAATTTCCAATTTCTTATCAGTGGCAAACTTCTTAACTTCTCTAGTTAAGGTTTCCATATCTGTAGTAATAGGCTGATTGATAAGGGTGCTAGATTCTAATAAGGAAACATCGTCGTAGATTTTTTTTACTCTTCTATATATAAAGCGTTCTACTCTATATTGTAAAACCAAAAAAGAGAAAAGGTAAATTGCAAAAACAAAAATGATCCCAAAAACCAAAAGACTTTTAGGATCAACTTTAAAAATTATCATTGCCAAAAAAAGGACAAATCCAGTAGAAAAAAGGCTGATGTAAAATGCCGATTTGATGGCAAACTTATACGTTTTTTTAAAACTTATTTTCATTTATTCGTCTTTGTACTTAAATAATAACAATCCTATCTTTTTTACCATATAAGTCAGATAAGTTTTTTCTTTGACTGATCACAAAAATATGATTTTAAAAATAAGAGCACATAAGTATGAAGAACAAAAAGAAAATTTCATCATAAATTATTATCTCTACTGAAATAGAATGTTTAATTACTAGACTAAATCAATTATATAAACTTCTTTTATCAAAAGAAAAGTCTAACTACAACATTAGTCAAACTTATATGACTTATATGATTTTAAAACCCAAACCATACATTACACTTCAAACTTGTAACCAACTCCTTTTATGGTTTTAAAAAGCTCATCACCTATTTTTTCGCGTAGTTTTCTAATATGAACATCAATAGTTCTTCCTCCTACCACAACTTCATTTCCCCAAACTTTATCTAAGATTTCATCTCTTTTAAACACTTTGCCAGGTTTAGAAGCTAAAAGATAAAACAATTCAAATTCTTTTCGAGGCAAAGCAATTTCAATATCGTCTTTTATAATCTTGTATTCTTCGCGATTGATTTCTATACCACCTACATTTAGGGTTTCACTATCTTGTTCACCGGATTCTTTTAATCTGCGTAATAAGGCTTTTACTTTACTTACTAATAACTTTGGCTTAATAGGTTTTGTAATATAATCATCGGCACCGGCATCAAAACCTGCTACTTGAGAATAGTCTTCGCTTCTTGCCGTTAGGAACGTTATAATAACATTGCTTAATTCAGGAATATTTCTAATGTTTTCACAAGCTTCCATTCCGTCCATTTCTGGCATCATAACATCCATGATAATTAAATCAGGTAATTCTTTTTTGGCTTTAGCTATAGCTTCTCTACCATTAGAAGCTGTAACAATTTGATAACCTTCTTGAGTAAGGTTATAACCAACAATTTCTAAAATATCTGGTTCATCATCAACCAGTAAAATCTTCGTGTTTTTCTTTTTCATAATCGGGCAAATTTTCTTTTGCGTTGTAAATGTAACAATAAAAAAACAGCATAAAAGTCGTGTTAACGGTAATTTAAAGAGATAACAATTTCGTAATACTAAAGAAACATAATAGTAATAACCCGTTAACATGAACTTTACAAAGCTACCATTTCTTTGCAAAAAATTTAATCAATTATGAAACTTAGATTATTTATTCTAACACTTTTTATTACAACATTAAGCTTTGCACAGAGCAAAGGTACGATTTCAGGGGTAATAACAGACAAGGATTCGAACAATGAGACATTGCCCTTTGCTAATGTTTTTGTAAAAGGAACTAAAATCAATGCAACAACTGATATTGATGGAAAATATACTATTAGTATTGCTCCAGGAAGCTACATTATCCAGTATACATTTATTGGATATGAACCTAAAGAAGTTCCCGTAAAAGTTACCGCTGGTGCTAAAATAGTAATGAATCAATCTTTATCATCGGGAGCTTATGCACTAGATGATGTTGTTATCAAAACTACAGCAAACAGACAAAAAGAAACGGCTTTATTATTAGAACAAAAAAATGCAGTGGAAATCAAGCAGGCCATTGGAGCGCAGGAATTATCCAGAAAAGGGGTTAGCGATGTAGCATCTGCCGTTACTAAAGTAAGTGGAATTTCAAAACAAGAAGGTTCAGGAAGTGTTTTTGTTAGAGGTTTAGGAGACCGTTATAACGTAACAACATTAAACGGTTTGCCATTACCATCTAATAACCCAAATAATAAAAACATCCTTTTAGATATTTTTTCAACTGATATTGTTGAATCCATAGGTATCAGTAAAACATTCGAATCACAAAATTATGCTGATTTTGCTGGAGCAAATGTTGATATAGTTTCAAAAAAGATGAACGGTTCTCCTTTTGTTGAAATCGGAATTGGTTCTGGAACAAATACTAATGTGTTAAAGTTAGATCATTTTTATCTACAAGACGGACCATCTTATTTAGGATTCAAAACCATAAGCGCTCCTAATAATCCATTGTTACCATACAACTATTCAACTAGTTGGGATAGAAAAGAAAGAAAAAACACTTTAAACAATAACTTATCATTATCCGCAGGAAAAAAATTCGATGTAGGAGAAAATGGAAGTATTGGAACATTTATCACCGCTTCATTTGACAATGACAACAAATACAATGAGGGCGTTTACAAAACAAACATTACAGCACAAGGTTTAGCCAATTCTGATTTCTACAGAAAATCATACAAATACAACACGAACACCACAGTAATGGGGAGTGCCGATTACAAAATAAACAGCAACAATTCTATGTTATTCACCTCTTTATTCTTGAACTCAACATCTCAAGATTATAGTGAATACAATGGAAAAAACATTGAATTCCCTGGAAACGATCCAAAAGGCTTTATTAAACGTGGTACATTTGACAAAACACAATTATTGGTAAACCAATTATTAGGAAAACATAAACTTAATGACAAATGGGATGCTAATTGGGCAGTAGGATATAGTATGTTAGATAACACTATACCTGACCGTATGCAAAATACATTTGTCCCAACAGAAGATGGATCAACGGCTTACACTTTCTTTAAAAACTCAAGTATTAACAACCATAGATATTTCCAAGCATTAACTGAAAATGAATTTTCAGCTAAACTTTCTGCAAGCTATAATTTTGCAAAAAAGGATGATGAATTTAAAGGAAAAGCAACTTTAGGTTATTCTGGTAAAATGAAAAATGTAGATTTTAACTCTCAGCAATATTCATTTTTCCCAGTTACAAACAAAACAATATTTCCTATCGAAGGTTTCAATAATACCGATTTATATTTAAGTAATACTTACTTTAATTATGCTGACGGAGATAGTTCAAGCAAACTTTCGCAATATTACACTGGTCATTTAAATATCCATGCTGTTTTTGGGAATTTAAAATATGATTTCACTGACAGACTATCAGTAATTTTAGGTGGTAGATTTGAACAAATTGAACAATATGTAAATTATGTAAGTTTAGATGCTCCAGACGGAACATCCACAACATATTCTCCAGTAAAGTTTTTACCTAGCATCATTGCTAAATACAAATTGAACGACAAACAAAACTTGAAATTTGCTGCAAGTAACACATATACCCTACCTCAATTCAAGGAAAAAGTAAAAATTCTTTTTCAAGAAGTTGGTCAAAGTTATGAAGGGAATGATAAATTATATGCTTCTACAAACTACAATTTCGATTTAAGCTGGGAGTTATTCCCAAAATCTGACGAACTAATTTCGGTAACTGCTTTCGGAAAAATGATTCAAAATCCAATTAACGAAATGTTTACTAATTCCTCTTCAGGAAATATTACTTATGCTAATACAGGAGACAAAGCAGTGGTTGCAGGAGTTGAATTAGAATTCAGAAAAAACATTTTTGAAAAAGAAGATGAAAACAATCTAAAAGAAAAACTTACTCTTGGTTTCAACGGATCTTATATGTATCAAGATCAAGACCTGAGCAATACAAAAGTTGTTGTTGAAAATGGATTTGGTGCTAATTTTACATTCAAAAATTCTAAATTATCGGGAGCCTCTGACTTTTTAGCTAATGCAGATTTGTCTTTCTCAAAAGAATTTAAAAAC
This sequence comes from Flavobacterium sp. ST-158, assembly GCF_058309975.1. Classification (NCBI taxonomy): domain Bacteria; kingdom Pseudomonadati; phylum Bacteroidota; class Flavobacteriia; order Flavobacteriales; family Flavobacteriaceae; genus Flavobacterium; species Flavobacterium sp. ST-158. The sequence continues at coordinate 423,141 of NZ_JBZEEN010000001.1, forward strand.
GACAAAGACATTACTGCAACCTTGACTTATGCTTATGTATCTGACAAACTTGCTGTTATTGGAACACAAGAAAGAGGAAACCTTGTAGATAAAGCTATAGGTAGAATGGACTTTATTTTAAAATCTAATTTAACTAAGAAATTAAAAATTGGTTTAAGTTATAAAAACATATTAAATCCAGCTTATAGAAGAGTAACAGAACAAAGTAAAGCACCGATTATTAAAACAGCTGACATACTTGCAGGTTCATACAAAATAGGTTCTAATTTGAGTTTGTCTCTTAACTATAAATTCTAAGACAAAATAACAATATAAATCATTTAAGAGGTAGCTAAACAACAATAGCTACCTCTTCTTTTTTGAAGTCATTTTCAATGTAAATTCAATGTTAATAAAACACTGAAAAAAAGTTACAATACTTAACAACAATGTAATAGTTACTTAACCAAGGAAAAACATACTCTGTGTTTCTTTGCAGTGTTAATAATAAACAACAAAAAATTAAAAAAAATGAAAAAATCAATTTTAGCAATTTTAACTATTGCAAGCATAACTTTCACAAGCTGTAGTAATGACAATAATCCAGATTCATCTAGCTCGTTTCAGATAAACGTAGATGATTTAAAAGGTAATATTACTGAAGGAACAGTAACATTAGACGCTAATGAAACCTATACACTAACTGGAGGTTTAGTAGTAAGATCTGGTGCTACTCTAATCATCCCTGCAGGAACAACTATCAAGTCTGATCCAACTGCTGATTCTGAAAAAGCAAAAACAATTTATGTTGCTGTTGAAAGAGGCGCAAAAATTTACATTAATGGTACTTCAACTAAACCAGTAGTTATGACATCTGGTAAAGCTTCTCCAGCACAATCTGACTGGGGTGGATTAATCATTTGCGGAGATGCAAAAGTAAACACTGGAGATAACGGAACATCTGAAGTAGGTGGATTGTTATACGGAGGAAACAACAACGCTGACAACTCTGGGTCAATCACTTATTTAAAAATCTCTTATACTGGTTCAAAATTTAGCGATACTAAAGAATACAATGGAGTTTCATTCTTTGGAGTGGGTAGTGGAACAGTAGTTAACAATATCTATACTTACGAAAGTGGTGATGATGCTGTTGAATTCTTTGGTGGTGCAGTAAATGCTTCAAACTTAGTTCTTATCAATTCTTATGATGATTCATTAGATTATGCTGATGGTTACCAAGGTACAATATCAAATGTTTATATTTCTGGAGTATCTTTTGGAGGAGTTGAAGGTTCTAACAATGGTTCTAATGATATTGCTACACCTATGACAAATGCAAAAATCAACAACATCTCAATTGTAAAAGGTGCTGACGCTAAATTTACAGCTTCTGAAAAAGCAATCAACTTTAAAGAAGGTGGTGGTATTCAAACATACACTAACTTATATGTTGGTAGCGATATGCCTTCTACATTTGCAAAATTAGATGCAGGTACTGGAGCTACTGCTAGAATTACAGCGGGTGAATTCAAAATCAATGGTATCAACTTTGTAACAGCTACTAATACTGTTGCTACATATGTAACAAATCAAACTGGTGCTGGTGCTGGTGCTTCTCTACCTACTTGGGCAGATTGGACTAAATAATTAAATTATAAAAAAACTCAAAAATACCTTCCTTTTTCAGGAAGGTATTTTTTTTTGGCATGCTATTTGATTTTTTTGTATATTTACTAATCAAAATCAAGCTAATGAAAAAAAACTACTTTTATAGTGTTATTTTAATGGTTTTTTTCTGTTCCCTAAGTCTAAACGCTCAGGACAACAAACAACAACAAAACCAGAACGCTCCCTCTGTAATTGAAGGCCTGAATTTATACCCAAATCCTGTTTACAATGGCAAAGTATATATTTCTACCAAAAATGACGGTGATAAGGAAGTCATTATCTTTGATCTATTAGGTAAAAAAGTCCTTCAAACCCAACTAAGTTCCAGAGAACTGAACGTTTCAAATCTTAGTCCTGGTGTTTATATCATCAAGATTAATGAGGCAAGCGCAACAGCAACCCGTAAATTAATTATAAGGTAAATTTGTAAAACATAAATTAAAAGCTTCAACATAAAAATTGAAGCTTTTTTTATTTCCGAATAAACAGCATTTAATTATACCTTTGCAAAAAAAATTCTTGATTACAACTACTGATATATTTACTATTTCGAGTCAAAAGCAATTTGAAAAAATAGCTTTAAAAGTATTCCGTTTTCAATATGAGAATAATCTAGTGTATAAAGAATTTTGCGACTTCTTAAAAACAGATGTCCAACGGGTAAAATCTATACAACAAATCCCTTTTTTACCCATTCAGTTTTTCAAAAGCCACCAAGTAGTTTCAAACACAAATCCCATTCAAACTACTTTTACAAGTAGTGGAACTACAGGCATGATTACCAGTAAACATCTAGTGACTGATGTAACTGTTTACGAAGAAAGTTATCGAAAAGGATTTTCTGAATTTTATGGTGATATTGAAAATTATGTGGTTCTTGCTTTGCTTCCTTCCTATCTGGAAAGAGAAGGTTCTTCGTTAATTTATATGGTCGAAGATTTAATAAAACTATCTAATCAAGCTGAAAGTGGTTTCTACCTTCACAATCACGAAGATTTAATTAAAAAATTAATTAAACTGGATGAATCCGGACAAAATGTAATTTTAATCGGAGTTACTTATGCCCTGCTCGATTTAATCGAAAAACAAAAATTCCAACTCCAAAATACCATCATTATGGAAACGGGCGGTATGAAAGGCAAACGAAAAGAAATGATTCGCGAAGAACTCCACGAACAATTGTGTGCAGGTTTTGGCGTTTCAGCCATTCATTCAGAGTATGGAATGACCGAATTACTTTCGCAAGCTTATTCCTTAGGAGAAGGCGTATTTGAATGCCCTTCGTGGATGCAAATCTTAATTCGGGACACCGAAGACGCTTTGACTTATATCCCACAAGGAAAAACAGGCGGAATCAATGTAATTGACTTAGCTAATATCAATTCCTGCTCTTTTATTGCCACGCAAGATTTGGGTAAAAAAAATCCCAACAACTCTTTTGAGGTATTGGGACGTTTTGATAATTCAGATATTCGTGGTTGCAATTTGATGGTTCTCTGAAAAGTTTAATCAGTTAATTATTTATTTGGTTAACCATACAAACGATTAAACCGTTAAACCACTCTTACCACAAAATAATTTTTCTTCCCGCTTTGTAATAATACAAATTGATTATTGATTAAATCATTGTTTGAAAGCACAAAATCTTCTTTTACTTTTTCTCTGTTTACTGAAATAGAATTAGCAGTCAAAGCACGTCTTGCCTCACCGTTCGATTTCATAAAACCAGTTTTTTCATTCAAAACACTAACAATATCAATTCCTGCTTCAATTTCAGTTTTTGCAATTTCAGCCTGAGGAACACCATCAAAAACTTCTAAGAAAGTCGCTTCATCTAATTGTTTCAAATCATCAGCAGTGGCATTTCCAAAAAGAATTCCTGATGCTTTAATCGCATTTTCCAAATCTTCCTTAGAATGAACCATAATGGTAATTTCTTCAGCCAAACGTTTCTGCAACAAACGCAAATGCGGTGCTTCTCTATGTTGTACGGTTAGATTTTCTATTTCTTCTTTTGATAAGAAAGTAAAAATTTTGATGTATTTCTCTGCATCTACATCAGACGTATTCAACCAATATTGGTAAAATTTATACGGAGAAGTTCTAGCTGCATCCAACCAAATGTTTCCTCCTTCGGATTTTCCGAATTTAGTCCCATCAGCTTTTGTAATCAACGGACAAGTTAAAGCATAAGCTTTTCCACTAGCTATTCGGCGTACTAATTCGGTTCCAGTAGTGATATTTCCCCATTGGTCACTTCCTCCCATTTGCAACGTACAATTTTTATCTCTGTACAAATGCAAGAAATCATATCCTTGAACCAATTGATAGGTAAACTCCGTAAACGACATTCCTTCGGCCGACTCAGAAGACAAACGTTTCTTTACAGAATCTTTTGCCATCATATAGTTTACAGTAATGTGTTTCCCTACATCACGAATGAATTCCAAGAAGGAGAAATTCTTCATCCAATCGTAATTGTTTACTAACTCAGCAGCATTTGGCGCAGCCGAAGTAAAATCTAAGAAACGTCCTAATTGTTCCTTGATAGATTCCTGATTGTGACGCAAAGTAGCTTCGTCCAACAAGTTTCTTTCGTTCGATTTCCCAGACGGATCACCAATCATTCCTGTTGCTCCACCTACTAAGGCTAAAGGTTTGTGTCCTGCAATTTGAAAATGCTTCAACAACATCACTCCTACTAAGTGCCCTATATGTAATGAATCTGCAGTTGGGTCAATCCCCACATACGCCACACGCATTTGTTCCATCAAATGTTCTTCGGTGCCTGGCATAACATCGTGGAGCATTCCTCTCCAAGTTACTTCTTCAATAAAATTTTTCATCTTTTTAAATCAATTTACTTCGTCAGTTCAGCCTTTTAGGCTTCGAGTGCGCAAAGATAGTTTTAATTAGACAATTTGAAAATTTGAAAATGTACCAATTTGAAAAAAATATCTAAAAAGCTAATTGTTACCATATAAAATTGATAAATTATTACATTTGCAATTATGGTATTAGTTACAGGAGGAACAGGTTTAGTAGGCGCACATTTATTACTTCATTTAATCGAAAATGGAGAAAAAGTACGTGCCATTTATCGCAAAGAAAATAACATTCCAAAAACGAAATCCTTATTTCAGCACTACAACAAATCAGCTTTGTTTGATGCAATCGAATGGGTTCATGCCGATATTACAGATATTCCTTCTTTAGAACATGCTTTCACCAATATTACTAAAGTATATCATTGTGCTGCCTTAATTTCATTTGATCCAAAAGATGAACAATTACTTCGAAAAACCAATATTGAAGGAACAGCTAATATAGTTAACTTTTGTCTTGCCAAAGGCATCCAGAAATTATGTTACGTGAGTTCAGTAGCTGCTCTAGGCGACTTAGCACCTCATGAAAGCATTATTACCGAAGAAACAGAATGGAATCCAGAAAAACACCATAGTGATTATGCTATTTCTAAATACGGTGCCGAAATGGAAATTTGGCGCGGACAACAAGAAGGATTAAAAGTCATTATTGTCAATCCGGGAGTAATTATAGGTCCTGGATTTGAAAACCAAGGCAGCGGACAATTGTTTAAAAAAATAGCCGATGGCTTATTGTTTTACACCTATGGAACAACAGCTTTTGTTGCGGTTGACGATGTAGTTCAAAAAATGACCCTACTGATGGACAGTACTATTAGCAACGAACGTTTTATTCTTTCTAGTCAAAACATCGTTTTTAAAGACATTTTCAACACCATTGCCGATACTTTAAAAGTAAAAAGACCTAGCATTGAAGCTAAGCCTTTTATAATGGAACTCACTTGGAGATTGAATTGGTTTTTAAGTCTTTTTACAAAAAAAACTAATAATTTATCTAAGGATACTTTGCGTTCATTTCTGAGTAAAACAGCGTTTTCTAACAGCAAAATTATCAACGCAACTAACACTAGTTTTTTAGATGTACAGCAGTACATTAAAGAAACATTCTGAGCGATTAATTGACTGTAGCTCCTTTTTTAACAATCGTTGCTTTTTTAGAAAGAGCCTCTTTATTCTTAGATAAAGTTGCTTTTTTCTTCAACAAAAGCAAACTGTCTTTTTTCTTTATTTTCATCAAAGAATCTTTCTTTGCCAAAACTACTTTTTTAGCCGCAGCAATAGAGTCTAAACGTTTCTTTTTAACTTGAATTAAAGAATCTCTTTTGGCTTCTTTTTTTACTATAGTTTCAAAAACCGTTTTCTTTCTATCAATACGCTTAATAACACTATCGTACATGGCTTTGTAGGCATCAAAATCAGCAGCATAATAAATATTACTTTGTGCAAACTGTGCGCTATCCACTTTGTATTTTCTATAAACAAACTCTTTCGGGTTTACCTTGTAGTTTTCGGTAGTATTAGGTTCATTATATTTTATCGCATCCAAAAGCGATAAATCATAAATAATATTTTCCATTACTTTCCTGTCTATAAGCCGATCTGGTTTTTCAACACCATCGTTTTTACAGCTAAAAAATAACATTATAATGGCTAAAAATAATACCGTTTTTTTCATGGTTTATCTATCAAATAAAAGTCTTTTTCCAGCGCGAATATCTTTTACTTTAAAAGCATTATATACCAATTGTCCGTTTACAAACGTATGTGTAATTCGGGATTTAAAAGTATACCCTTCAAATGGAGACCATCCACATTTTGCAAAAATATTCTCTTTTTTCACTCCCCAAGGTAAACCTGCATTGACAATTACCAAATCGGCAAAATAACCTTCTTTGATAAAACCACGCTTTTCAATCTTGAAAATCTTAGCTGGATTGTGACACATTTTTTCCACAATTTTTTCAATACTAATCTTTCCTTGATGATAGGCTTCAAACATAGCCACTACAGCATGCTGCACTAATGGCCCACCAGAAGGCGCTTTTAAATACGGTTGTTTTTTTTCTTCTAATGTATGTGGTGCATGGTCTGTAGCAATAACATCAATTCTATCGTCATTCAAGGCCTTCCACAAGGCATCTCTATCCTTAGCTGTTTTTACTGCTGGATTCCATTTGATAAAATTCCCTTTTGTAGCATAATCATCATTGGTAAACCATAAATGATGTACACAAACCTCAGCAGTAATTTTCTTTTCTTCCAATGGAATTTTATTCGTAAATAAATCCATCTCTTTAGCCGTAGACAAGTGAAAAATATGCAAACGAGCCCCCGTTTTTTTAGCTAATTCAATAGCTTTAGAAGAAGACAAATAACAAGCTTCTTCGCTTCTAATTAAATGATGCACGGTTACTGGAACATCCTCACCATATTCAGCTTTATATTTTTCTGAATTAGCTCTAATGGTTGCTTCATCTTCACAATGCACAGCAATTAACATCGGCGTACTTGAAAATATCCTTTCTAAAGTAGCTTGATTATCCACTAACATATTTCCTGTTGAAGAACCTAAAAAGATCTTAATTCCAGCAACATTTTTAGGATTTGTTTTTAAAACTTCTTCCAAATTATCATTAGTAGCCCCCATCATAAACGAATAATTCGCATAGGATTTCTCAGCTGCAGTTTTGTATTTTTCTTCTAAAATTTCTTGGGTAACCGCATTTGGAACCGTATTAGGTTGCTCAATGTATGAAGTGATTCCTCCTGCAACAGCCGCTCTGGATTCTGATTCAATATCCCCTTTGTGCGTTAAACCTGGTTCTCTAAAATGTACCTGATCGTCTATTGCACCTGGAATTAAATAATTCCCCTCGGCATCAATAATTTTACAATCAGACGATTTTGCACTAATGCTTTCCGAAATTTCAACAATTATATCATTCTCAATTAATACATCGCCCTCAAAAATTACCCCTTCATTTACTATTTTGGCATTCTTAATTAAAACCCTGTTCATTATTTTTTATATTATAATCTATTAACTAATCTTTTTAAACGAAGTGAAATAACCCCAAAAACAGCTTCTATTATTATGGAATTACTCATTTTGGATTGTCCTTTGGTTCTATCAGTAAAAATAATAGGCACTTCGGAAATCTTAAAATTATTGCAATAGGTACGGTATTTCATTTCTATCTGAAAAGCATAACCCACAAATTTTATTTTATCCAAATTGATTTTTTCTAAAACTTCCCTTTTGTAACAAACAAAACCTGCTGTAGCATCATGAATTTGCATTCCTGTAATGAATCGCACATATACCGAAGCAAAATAAGACAACAACACCCGGTTTAATGGCCAATTGACCACGTTTACTCCCGTAACATAACGCGAACCAATAGCCAAATCAGCATCACCAAAATGACAGGCATTATACAATTTTTCTAAATCACTTGGATTGTGCGAAAAATCGGCATCCATTTCAAAAATAAATTCATAATTATTAGCCAATGCCCACTTAAAACCATGTACATAAGCCGTTCCTAAGCCTGATTTTTGCAATCTGTTTTCAAGAAATAAGCGCCCTTCAAATTCCGTTTGCAACAAACGAACCTTGTCGGCTGTATGATCTGGAGAATTATCATCCACTATAAGAACATGAAAATGTTTGTGTTGAGAAAGCGTTGTTCGAATAATGCTCTCGATATTTTCAATTTCGTTATAGGTTGGAATTATAACAATACAATTATTCATATTTCTAGAAATTTCATGGCAAAAATAACCTTTTTATGCCATTTGATTCATAATAATAGTATAATAAAAATATTGATATAAAATTTTACTAATTTTGCTTCCGCTATGACAGAATATCTCTTACATCCGAGAATAACCGAAAACAAAGACTGGGCAACCTTTTTATTTGTTTTAGCTTTTGGCATTATTGCCGCTACCAGAGCGATTTACGGCAATCGTTTTGGCGAATTTATCAATTTAATTTTTTCGGATAAATATTCTAAAGTATATCGCGATAGTAGCCAATTAAAAAGCAGTTTTACTATCTCTTTATTCTTCGTTCAGCTTATTTCGTTTGCATTTTTCATACTAATTTCACTAAGTATTTTTGGCTATGCTTCAAAAACCGATTGGAGATTGTACATACAAATCATAACTTTTCTTGGTTTTTTTATCTTATCGAAGTTTTTAGTGGAAAAAATAATCGCTACCACCTTCAATATTGAAGAATTTGTGGAGCAATTTAACCTGCAAAAAATCACTTATCGAACGTATATTGGAATAATTATTTTACCTATCAATATTCTTTTATTTTACTATAATACTGTTTCTCAGAATATTCCTATTGCAATAATAGCCATAATACTAGCATTAAGCGTTCTAACTTACTCCCTCTCAATAAAAAAATATCAAAATTTAATATTCAGTAAGTTGTTTTATTTTATTTTATATCTTTGCACTCTCGAAATAGCTCCCTATTTTTTCATGTATTATTTGTTTACAAAAGGGAGCGCTTAGAAAATGTTAAAATATGAAAGTGAAAACAATTTTGGTATCGCAACCAGAGCCTAAAGTAGAGAACTCACCTTACTTTGAACTCCAACAAAAACATAAAATCAAAATTGATTTCCGTCCTTTTATTCATATAGAAGGAGTGAGTGCGAAAGAAATTAGACTTCAAAAAATTGATCTTAACAATTTTTCTGCAATTATTTTAACCAGTAGAAATGCTGTGGATCATTTTTTCAGAGTAGCTGAGGAAATGCGTTTTAAAGTTCCTGAAGGTTTAAAGTATTTTTGTCAATCGGAAGCTGTGGCTTTCTATTTACAAAAGTATGTAGTTTACAGAAAACGTAAGATTTATGTTGGCGCAAAAGACTTTGCCGACTTATCTCCTTTAATCAAGAAATACAAAGACGAAAAATTCTTATTACCTGCTTCTGATCAATTGAATGCTGATGCCCCTCAAACCTTAAACGGTTTAAAAGTAGATTGGACTCAAGCTACTTTTTACAGAACAGTAATGAGTGATTTATCTGATTTAGCCGATGTTTATTATGATGTTTTAGCATTCTTTAGTCCAACAGGAATTAAATCATTATACAAAAACTTCCCTGATTTCAAACAAAACAACACTAGAATAGCTGTTTTTGGAAGCACAACTCAAAAAGAAGCGCTAGACCATGGTTTAAGAATTGATATCATGGCTCCTGCTCCAGGCACACCTTCAATGACAATGGCTTTAGAAAAATACATTGTAGAAGCCAACAAAGTGAAATAAAACTAACATCACATACCTTATAGCCGTCTCGTTAAAAATGAGACGGCTATTTTTTTGCCAAATTTTTGATAAAAGTAAAAATTCAAAGACTACAAAACACATAGTTTTCTTTATTTTTGAGTTGTAACAAACAACACAAAAAAGAAAGCCATGAAAAAAATCCAACTTATTGCAATGATGCTTCCGTTATCGTTATTATTGTTCAATTGCAGCTCTACTAGAAAAGGAAAAGAGTATGTTGATGCTAAGAAAATAAGCTACAATACCGATGTAAAACCCATTATTGCAAACAGCTGTACGCCTTGTCACATGCCACCACAAGGGCGAAAAGAACCACTTGAAAACTATGAGCATGTAAAAGAAAATATTGGTGCTATATTGGAAAGGATAACTTTACCACAAGACAACCGTAAATTTATGCCGCCTGTAAATAAAAAACCAGCCTTGACTGAAGCGCAGCTTGCTATTTTAGTGAATTGGCAAAAACAAAATATGCCAGAATAACAGCCAAAAATATTCAATAAAAAAAAATCCAAATCCCAATAACACTTCGACAAGCTCAGTGTGACAATTGGAATTTGGATTTTTTATTTTTTTAAAAATTTATTTCTCTCTCAATTCCATCACTGAAATTGATATTGAACTTATTAGTCCCTCCTACTTCCTCCTAAATAAATAGACAGGTAATACAACAAAGTAGCAATGGAACCTAAAGCAGCCACAACATAGGTACGAGCCGCCCATTTCAAAGAATCTTCAGCTCCGGCATATTCAGCAGGATTCAACATGTTTTTAGTTTTTAACCAGGCCAAAGCACGATTACTGGCATCATATTCCACAGGCAGGGTTATAATTGAAAACAAGGTTGTTGTAGCAAACAAAATAATTCCAATAAGCAATAATCCCGGAAAAGTCTTTAACATAAAAATACCCGCCAATAAAACCCATTGCATATAAGACGAAGCCACATTAACAAAAGGCACTAATTTAGAACGCATGGTCAGCCACTCATAACCATGGGCATGTTGCACCGCATGACCACATTCGTGCGCTGCCACTGCAGCCGCAGCCGCATTTCGTTGATTATACACCGCTTCACTTAAATTGACTGTTTTATCGGTCGGATTATAATGATCCGTTAATTGTCCTGGAGTCGAAATTACTCGAACGTCATAAATCCCGTTATCGTGAAGCATTTTAGTAGCAATCTCAGCACCACTCATATTATTTTGCAAATGCAATTGCGAGTAATGCTCAAACTTACTCTTTAATCTTGAACTTACTAACCAGCTGAACAACATAATAGCTCCAGCCAGAATTAAATATCCACTTCCCATATTTTGATAGTTTTAGTTTCTGTTTTCCTAAACAGCAAATTACACACCAAATTAGAAAAATGTCAGTTTGACAGCTGTTAAAAATGTATTAAATTGCCATTTCAAAAACAAAAATTCCAAATCCCAATTGCACTTCGACAAACTCAGTGTGACAATTGGAATTTGGAATTTAAGATATTGGAATTTATTTCTAACCTACAAGATTAATAATTTTCCCTGGAACAATAATCACGTTATTTGGTGTTCTGCCGTCTAATTGTTTTTGAGTTCTTTCATCTTTCATTACGATTTCCTCAATTTGTTCCTTAGTTAAATCCAAAGGTAATTTGATAGTGAAACGCATTTTTCCGTTAAAGGAAACCGGATATTCTTTCTCCGATTCCACCAAATGTTTTTCTTCAAATTTTGGAAAAGGTACTGTCGCAATAGAACCTTCATGACCTAGTTGAGACCACAATTCTTCTGCAATATGTGGCGCATAAGACGAAATCACAACAGCCAATGGTTCCAAAATAGCACGGGAATGGCAATTTTGCGTTGACAATTCATTCACACAAATCATAAACTGAGAAACCGAAGTATTGAAAGAGAAATTCTCAATATCTTCCGCTACTTTCTTGATGGTTTTGTGTAAAGTTTTCAGGTTATCTTTGGTTGGCTCGTCATTGGTAACAATCAAGCCATTATCATCAAAATACAAACGCCATAGCTTTTTCAGGAATCCAAAAACACCCGAAATACCAGCCGTATTCCAAGGTTTTGCCTGTTCCAATGGTCCTAAGAACATTTCGTATAAACGCAAAGTATCGGCACCATATTCTGCACAAATATTGTCTGGAGTGACTACATTGTATTTTGATTTTGACATTTTTTCAACTTCACGACCTACAATGTATTTTCCGTTATCATCTAAAATGAATTCAGCATCTTTATAATCTTCTCTCCATGCTTTGAATTTTTCAATATCCAATTCATCGGAAGCATTCACCATTGAAACATCAACATGAATAGGATATTCCAATGTTGATATTTGTATTACTCCTTGATTACCATTAAAACTTTTTTGTAATTTATCTTTCAAAGAATCCAAAATAGCTAAATCCTCTTCACTAAATTTCAAATTTTCAAGAACAACACAATCTTTATTATAGAACACAAAAGCATTCTCTGACTGATAAGCGAAGTCAATCTGACTAATATCAAATTTTTTATTTAATGCCGACAAACTATTCTTAATTGATACACTTATATAAATATCATCAAAATAATCTACATCTAAATTTGATTTATTAGTTGATGATTCTTCGCTAAGAATATCATACCCTAATACCATTAATCTATACACAAAAGCACTCGTTCCCAAAATCATCCCCTGATTAATCAGTTTTTTAAATGGTTCTTCGGTTGGCGCAAAGCCTTTGTCTTTTAGGAATTTGTTCCAAAAACGGGAATACAACAAGTGACCTGTTGCATGCTCGCTTCCGCCAATGTATAAATCTACAGATTCCCAATATTTCAAAGCATCTGCAGAAGCAAATTCAGTATCATTATGTGCATCCATATAACGCATCCAATACCAAGAACTTCCCGCCCAACCTGGCATCGTATTCAATTCTAAAGGAAAAACAGTCACATGATCTATCAACTCACAACTCACAACCGACAACTTTTCAGAATCCCAAGCCCAAACCGCCGCGTTTCCTAATGGAGGCAAACCGTCTTCGGTAGGTAAATATTTCTCTACTTCCGGTAAAATAATGGGCAGATGTTGCGCATCAATCATTTTTGGTAAACCATTCACATAATACACCGGGAATGGCTCTCCCCAATAACGCTGACGGGAGAAAACCGCATCACGCAAACGGTAATTGATTTTTCCGTAACCCTGACCTAATTTTTCCAATTCGGCAATTACTTTTTGGGTTCCGTCTTTGTAACCCATACCATTCAAGAAATCCGAATTCACTAATTGGAAACCTTCTTTTCCTCCAAAAGCCGCTTCTGAAATGTCTTTATCTACAATATTTTTGATTTCCGGCATTCCGTTAGTTCCTTTGAAGAAATTAGCAAAAGCATAATCTCTTTCGTCACCACAAGGAACGGCCATTACTGCTCCTGTTCCGTAACCTGCCAAAACATAATCGCCAATCCAAACCGGAATAGGTTCTTTCGTAAAAGGATGTTCAGCATAAGCACCAGTAAACACTCCCGAAATCGTTTTTACATCGGCCATACGTTCTCTTTCAGAACGTTTAGCCGTTTTTTCAATATAGGCTTCAACAGCTTCTTTTTGTTCAGCAGTTGTGATTTGAGCTACCAATTCATGCTCCGGTGCCAAAGTCATAAAAGTAACTCCGAAGATAGTGTCAGGACGAGTAGTGAAAACCGTAATCCCCCTAGCCCCCGAAGGGGGAACTATCGCATTGCGTAATTCGTGCGTGATAATATTTAGAACACTATCAATATTATTTAAAATCTCTTTGTTATTAAATCGGATTACTTTGAAACCTTTTTCTTTCAGCACCTTTGTTCTTTCAGCATCCGCTTCTTGCTGTAAATCATGAATTTCTCCATCTACTTCAATCACTAGTTTTCTAGAAAGACAAACAAAATCAACTATGTAATCTGCTATTAAATGTTGTTGCCTAAATTTATAATCTAATGCTTTAGATTTCAAATTTAACCACAATACTTTTTCTGCTTCAGTTGGATTATTTCTCATTTCTTTGGCTCTTTCGAGTAATAAATGAGAATTATTTCCTCCCGTCATATAACCCAAAGTTGTATTAGACTCCAAGTTCTCTTCCCCTTCGGGGAAGGATAGGATGGGGAATGTTACCATCGCTCCAACCGATTTTCCAATCCAGTTTCTTTGTGATTCTTTAATCGATTCACTCCAGTCAATATCATTTAACCCTTGCAACAAACGTTCTGCATAAGCTGAAATTCGCATGCTCCACTGGGTCATTTTTTTACGAACTACCGGATATCCTCCACGTTCTGAAACACCGTTTACGATTTCGTCATTGGCCAAAACCGTCCCCAATCCCGGACACCAGTTTACTTCGGTTTCTGCCAAATAAGTCAATCGGTATTGCAACAGAATTTTCTCCTGAGTATCTTTTGCGAAAGCGCTCCACTCAGCAGCCGTAAAAGCTTCGATGTTATCATCACAAACTGCATTTACGCTTGAATTTCCTGCTGACTCGAAAATGGAAATCAAAGTCGAAATATCTTCTGCTTTATCAGTTTCTTTATTGTACCAGGAATTGAACAACTGGATAAAAATCCACTGCGTATGCTTGTAATAATCCGGATTGGAAGTACGCACTTCTCTGTCCCAATCAAATGAAAATCCTATTTTATCCAATTGTTTGCGGTAACCTGCAATTTGGTTTCCTTCTTTATCCACTCCTCCGTCAATATTCACTCGGGTGGTATCTTCCGGACGTTGTCCTGTTTGAATTGCATATTGTTCAGCCGGCAGTCCAAAACTGTCATAACCCATGGGGTGCAACACATTAAAACCCTGATGTCTTTTATATCTGGAATACACATCCGAAGCAATATATCCCAGCGGATGTCCTACGTGTAATCCCGCTCCTGATGGATAAGGAAACATATCTAAAACGTAATGTTTTGGTTTAGCTGAATTATTTTCGGCTGCAAAAGTTTTATTGTCAGCCCAGTATTGTTGCCATCTGGCTTCGATTTCGTTCGGATTGTATTTCATTCCTGATATAAATTTTATTTAAATAGAGTCATGCTTTCGCACGCTCAAGTCATTATTCTTTTATTGGTTTATGGCTTGTGGTTTATAGTTTTGATTTCAAGCTGTTAACAACAAACTAAAAACTATAAACAGCAAACTAAAAAATGAACGGCAAATTTACATTTATTGTGCGTGCTATAAAAATAATTTAATTGGAATAAAAAAAGAAAATGAATACGTACTTAATACGTAAAAATACTTATTTTTGAAAAATATTTTTTCTGCATAAAAGCAATTTCTTTCATGAATCATATACCTATCTTATTATTGTTCTTATTTGCAATCGTAGCCTTTCTGTATTCATCCGTAGGACATGGAGGAGCCAGTGGCTATTTAGCACTTATGGCAATAGCCGGCGTTGCTCCTCAAATGATGAAGCAATCAGCTTTAATAATGAATCTGGCTGTATCTTTATTTTCTTTTATTGGTTTTTACAGGGCAGGCTATTTTAAATTAAAATTGTTCATTCCTTTCATGGCCGCGAGTATCCCAATGGCCTATTGGGGCGGCACGATGAATTTGCCGGATGCTATATATAAAAAAATACTAGCTCTTTGCATCTTCATTTCCATCATTCGATTAGTATACCAATTTGAAGACAATAAAGAACCTAATCGAGAAATTCCTTTATGGGCGGGACTCCTTTCAGGAGGAAGTATCGGATTGCTTTCCGGACTTTTAGGTATAGGCGGCGGCATCATCCTGAGTCCGTTAATGCTGTTGATGCGTTGGGCAAAATTAAAGGAAACAGCCGCTGTTTCAGCCTTATTTATTTTCGTTAACTCAGTTTCCGGTCTTTATGGACAAATTCAAAAAGGAGGTATTTATATACCTAAAGATTTACAAATAGCCGTTTTAGCTACTATTATAGGTGGCTTATTAGGTTCTTACTTTGGAAGTCAAATATTCAAAAACAAGACACTGAAGTACCTCTTGGCCGCTGGACTCACCATTGCCTGTTTAAAATTACTTTTAACTTAAAATTTGTTTTTAAATAAAATTATAGTTTAAAAATCAGGCTTTACAACACGAAAGTTAAAACTTTGAGCGTTATTAACTTCATATAAAGAAATTCTTTATTATTTTTACCCCATAATTAAAGTAAATATGAGTTCTTCATTTGAAAAGTTTCAAAAACGCAGGTTAATTTCCTCTTATTTTTCGGTAGTATTGAGTATTTTCCTGGTATTATTTTTACTGGGTACATTAGGGCTTTTTATTATCAATTCTAAAAAATTAGCAGACGACTTTAAAGAAAAAATCGCCATGACTGTTTTCTTTAAAAACGAAGCTAACGATACTATTTTAAAAAACTTTGGTGCAGGTTTAAAGAAAGCTCCATTTGCTAAAAATGTAGTTTATGTAAGCAAAGAAGAAGCAGCCAAGCAACATACCGATATCATTGGAGAAGATTTCCTGACTTTTCTGGGAGAAAATCCTTTACAAAATTCTTACGACATTCACATCAAAGCCGACTATGTTGAAAAAGACTCTGTAGCCAAAATAGAACGTCAATTACGCACAAATAATCCAATGATTTCGGATATTGTTTATGACAAACAATTGGTAAACATGGTGAATGATAACATCAAAAAAGTGAGTATGTGGATTTTAATCGTAAGTGGATTTTTGACTTTCATTGCGGTTTTATTAATCAACAGTTCTTTACGCCTTTCCATTTATTCCAACCGCTTCATTATTAAAACCATGCAAATGGTGGGTGCAACTAAATCATTCATTAGAAAACCATTTGTAATGCGAAGTGTAAAATTAGGAATGCTTGGAGCTGCATTGGCTATCTTAGCCTTAATAGGACTTTTATCTTATGTACAGTCTAACTTCCCTGATTTAGGAATTCTGGAAGACAAAACCTTAATCGTATTGGTTTTTGCGGCGGTTTTTGGATTTGGAGTTTTAATCACTTGGATTAGCACTCATTTTGCTACGCAAAGATTCTTGAATTTAAGAACGGACGATTTGTATTAATAATCAGTGTTCAGCTGTAAGTGTTGAGCAAATCACTGAGGAATTTTAGAAATAATAACTTAAAAAGTTGGAATGAGATTACTTCGTTCCTCGCAATAAAAAAATGAAAGACGATAAACACGAATTTTTATTTGACAAAGTAAACTACAAAATTCTTTTGGTAGGAATTGGAGTTATTGCACTTGGATTTATCTTAATGTCTGGTGGAGGAAGTGATGATCCTAAAGTATATAGCGACGCTATTTTTAATTTTAGAAGAATTCGTTTGGCGCCAACTACAGTTTTAATTGGTTTTGGAATTACCATTTATGCCATTTTAAAAAACCCTAAAAAAAATAGTTAGCAGTGTTCAGAATGCAGTTTCAGTTAGCAAACTGAAGCTAAAATCTACACTCTAAAATCAAAAATACAATGAATACATTTCAAGCTATTGTGCTGGCTATAATAGAGGGAATTACCGAATTTCTTCCTGTTTCCTCCACTGGACACATGATTATTGCTTCTTCTTTTTACGGAATTGCACATGACGATTTCACCAAACTTTTTACAATTGTTATCCAATTAGGTGCTATACTTTCTGTTTTAGTCCTATACTTCAAGCGCTTTTTCCAATCTTTTGATTTCTATTTCAAATTATTAGTAGCCTTTATTCCTGCAGTAGTTTTAGGTTTGCTTTTCAGCAAAAAAATAGATAAATTATTAGAAAGCCCAGTAACAGTTGCCGTTTCCTTATTAATAGGTGGAATTATTTTATTAAAAGTAGACGAATGGTTCAATACTTCCGAAGACACAGAAATCACCTATAGCAGAGCTTTAAAAATTGGTTTTTTCCAATGTTTAGCCATGATTCCAGGAGTTTCTAGAAGTGGTGCTTCCATAGTAGGTGGAATGTCTCAAAAACTTTCTAGAACTGCCGCTGCTGAATTTTCCTTTTTCTTAGCTGTTCCTACCATGTTTGGAGCAACCGCTAAAAAATGTTACGATTATTACAAAGACGGTTTTGTATTAACACACGACCAAATCAACTTATTGATTATAGGCAATGTTATTGCTTTCATCGTGGCCATGTTAGCTATCAAATCTTTCATTGGTTTTTTAAGTAAAAAAGGTTTCAAAGTTTTTGGTTATTACCGTATTGCAGCCGGACTAATCTTATTGATTATCCATTATTTTATTCATCCTCTGACGGTTATCTAATGACAAAAGAAGAATATTTAGAAGGACAGGTTTTATTAATTGACAAACCCCTAAAATGGAGTTCGTTTCAAGCAGTAAATAAATTAAAATACCTGCTAATTAATAAAGTAGGATTGCCTAAAAAATTCAAAATTGGTCATGCGGGAACTTTGGATCCATTAGCTACTGGTTTATTATTAATCTGTACCGGAAAGTTTACTAAAAAAATTCAGGAATTGCAGGGTCAAGCCAAAGAATATACCGGAACTTTTCACCTTGGAGCTACTACTCCATCCTATGATTTAGAAACCGAAATTGATGCGACTTATCCAACAGCACATATTGACGAAGCTTTGATTCATGAAACAACAAAACAATTTTTAGGCGAAATCGACCAAAAACCACCTATTTTTTCTGCCATTAAAAAAGACGGAAAAAGATTGTACGAACACGCTCGTGCCGGTGAAGAAGTGGAAATTGCCAGCCGAAAAACTACCATTCACGAATTTGAAATCACCAGAATTGCATTGCCAGAAATCGATTTTAGAGTAGTTTGCAGCAAAGGAACTTACATTCGTTCGTTAGCTTATGACTTTGGAAAAGCCCTAAATTCTGGTTCGCATCTTACTGCGTTGCGCCGAACTAAAATTGGCGATTATGATGTAAAAAATGCAATTGATGTAACTCTTTTTGAAGAAAGTTTAGGACTGGACTCTAAATAAATATTGACCAAATAGGTTATTTACAAAAACCGCATCGGCTTAATCATTTTCAATAATATCCCGATCTAAATCCAGCATCATATCTATAATTTCTGTTTGAGTGGTATTTCCTTTATCATGCAAGTACCATAATTGCAATTCGGTTTTTATAATTTCATCTATAATTCCATGTTCCTTTTTATAATTAGCAATAAGTTCAGTTGCTCCTTTCGGTCTTGGTCCCCAATGCGCTAATGCACCTGAGGTTTCTTTATCAATAACAATCAACTTAGGAATTGCTCTTCCTTTATTGGTTAAAAAATGATCCATCAAATCTACATTCTCATCTCTTAGAACTATTCTCATCTCAATTTTTCCATCAGCAGCTTGTACCATTTTATCAAAAATAGGCAACAATTGTGCTGCATCTCCACACCATCCTTCTGAAATTACTAACCAAACAAACTCATTTTGTAATGCTTTTAACTTACTGTTGTTTTCATTGGAAATTTTTATAGTTTTCTCTAAACGATTCATGCGTGTTTCGTTTAGACTACTATAATGCGTTAAATCTTCTGATTGTTCGTCACCAGTGGACTTGCCTTCTCTCAACAAATCAGTGACTAATTTTCTATATTCTAAGTAGGAATAACTATTAAATAACGCTCTAGCAATTGACTGTATCATGATTTTTATTTTCTGTAAAGTTAAACTAAATAGCCACTATTAAACATGACAAAAATCACTTCTAAATCAGTAAAAAGTGTAATTTTATAAAAATTGCAAAAAACGATGAACTTAAATTCCAAATCAATTGGCTTGGCACTTTCGGGTGGTGGGTCAAAAGGTTTAGCCCATGCGGGTGCTATTAAATTTCTAGAAGAAAAAAACATTCGTCCTAACAGAATTGCAGGAACCAGTGCGGGATCAATTGTTGGCGCCATGTATGCTTGGGGAAAAACTCCCGAAGAAATCCTCAATTTCTTTAAATCCATCTATTTATTTCACTGGAAACATATCACTTTTACTAAAGCTGGTTTGATTGATTCTGAAGCATTCAAAGAATATTTTCATGCTGTTTTTGATGACGCAACCCTAGCCGATTTGCAGATTCCAACACAAATTACCGCCACCGATATGATTAAAGGTGAATTGAAAATATTTGAAGCTGAAACTAAAATTGTGGATGCACTTATTGCTTCTTGCTCCTTTCCTGGCGTTATTTCTCCGTATCAAATTAACGGAAATCATTACAGCGATGGTGGTATTTTAAATCATTTCCCAACCGATTTACTCCGCGATGATTGCGATATGATTATTGGAGTTTACGTAAGTCCCATCAATATGATAACGGCTAAAGATTTAAACTCCATTAGAGCCGTAACTACCAGAGCTTTTGATATTCTTTCTGAAAATTCAAATGTTGCTAAATTCGATCAATGTGACTGGATGATTCAACCTAAGGAATTAAGTATCTACAGCACCTTTGAGACTAATAAAGTCAAAATGGACACTATTTTCAATTTGGGCTATCAGGCGGCAAAATACAGTTACGAAAACAAAATTTATAAAATTTAAGTCAGCCTATTTCAGAAAAAAAGAATATCCCTATATTTGCACCAATCAACGCAACAAACACATGAAATACAAAAGAATTCTTCTAAAATTAAGCGGAGAAGCATTAATGGGAGATCGTCAATATGGAATCGATCCTGTAAGATTAGCTGAATATGCTGAAGAAATCAAAAAAGTTCACGCCAAAGGGGTAGAAATTGCTATCGTAATAGGTGGAGGAAACATCTTTAGAGGAGTTGCAGGAGCAAGCAACGGAATGGATAGAGTGCAAGGAGATTATATGGGAATGCTTGCTACCGTTATAAACGGAATGGCATTGCAAGGTGCTCTTGAAGAAAAAGGGATGAAAACACGTTTGCAAACAGCCTTGAAAATGGAATCTATTGCAGAGCCTTATATCAAAAGAAGAGCCGACAGACACTTGGAAAAAGGAAGAATCGTAATTTTTGGAGCAGGAACAGGAAATCCGTATTTTACAACTGATACCGCTGCTGTTTTACGTGGAATTGAAATCAATGCTGACGTAATCCTAAAAGGAACCCGCGTTGATGGAGTATACGATTCAGATCCTGAAAAAAATGCTTCGGCAGTGAAATTTGACTATATTTCATTTGATGATGTGATCAAAAAAGGATTGAATGTTATGGACACAACAGCCTTTACATTAAGTCAAGAAAACAAATTACCAATCTTGATTTTTGATATGAATCAAAGCGGAAATCTGGAAAGAATCTGCGACGGTCAAAACATTGGAACTGTAGTAAATATATAGTTGGCAGTGTTCGGTTGTCAGTTTGCAGTTAGCACTGATTACTGAGCAGTGAATCCTGAACACTAAATAATAAAAAAATGACTGAAGAAATTGAATTTATATTAGATAGCACGCAAGAATCCATGGAAGGTTCTATAGCGCATTTAGAAAAAGAATTTCTAAATATCCGTGCTGGAAAAGCATCTCCTGCCATGTTAGGAAGTGTTTTTGTAGATTATTATGGTTCATCAACACCATTGAATCAGGTAGCCAAAATTAGTGTTCCTGATGCAAGAACCATCACTTTGCAACCTTTTGAAAAAAGCATGTTGCAAACCATTGAAAAAGCAATCATGATTGCTAATCTTGGATTTAATCCAATGAACAATGGAGATGTTATTATTATTAGCGTACCACCATTAACAGAAGATCGCCGTCGTGAATTAGCCAAACAAGCTAAAGCGGAAGCGGAAGATGCTAAAATTGGAATTAGAAACGCTAGAAAAGATGCCAATACTGACATCAAGAAACTAGAGAAAGATGGAACTTCTGAAGATATTTGTAAAAGTGCCGAAGAAGATGTTCAAAATCTAACTAATACGTATATCAAAAAAATAGATGAACTTCTAGCTTTAAAAGAAGCTGAAATCATGAAAGTCTAACTTTCAAAAAAACACATCCAAAAATCCGTTCCGATAGTTTTATCAGGACGGATTTTTTATTCTTACTTTTGCCTTACCAAAATGGGTTTACAGCGTTTTGATTAAACTAACACCATGAAGCAGTTTTTATTGTTTTTCTTTTTCACGCTTTCGCTTCAAGCACAATTTCAAATCAATGGAATTGTAAAAGGATCCGACTCTAAAAAAGCCCTGCCTTTTGCCACCATAGCTACCAACAACGGTAGTTACGGCATGACAGATGTAGACGGAAAATTCAATATTAACTCTAAAACACCCATTTTATTTTTTTATGTTTCCTACATTGGCTTCAGCAAAACAAAAATTGAAGTTCAAAAAAATAACAGCTTTTACAACATTCTACTGCTTCAAAAAACAGATAAACTGAATGAAGTAGTAATTAATACCGAAAATGCTGCACTAGCAATTATCAAAAAAACCATTGCACTAAAAGACAACAACAATCCTGAAAAAAAACTGCACAACTTTGCATTTAAAACCTATAACAAACTAATTGTTTCTGCCAACCCGGATTCGATTTCGGGACAAATAGACTCCATTATTGTTAGAAAAACCAAAAAAGGAGTTTATGTCAAAATTGATTCAACTAATTATAAGTTTAAAACAATGGTTAACAAACGTCATCTGTTTCAAACTGAAAAAGTATCTCAATTTCAATTTAGCGACAACAAGTTAAAAGAAACTATTTTAGGTACTAAAATGGCCGGCTTAAAACAACCGTTATACGAAATCCTGACTTTCAACCTGCAATCTTTTTCCATTTACGATTCTAAGTACGAGCTTTTTGAAACCAAATACAACAGTCCTATTGCCGATAATTCTTCACTAAATGAATACAATTTCAAATTACTGGATAGCGTTACTATTAATGATAGAAACTCATTTGTAATTTACTTTAAAAACAAAAAGAAAAGCAAAGCCAAAGGCCTCGAGGGCATCTTGTATATTGACCAAAACAGTTTTGCTATCACTAAAGCAATTATGCGCATTAGAGGATTGCTAGACATTAGCGCAATTCATGAATTCGAATACATAGCTGATGAGAATATTTGGTTTCCAATCCATAAAAGTTTCCAAATTATAAAAGGAAAAAATGACGATGATATTAAAATTTTTGGAGGAACAATTCAATTTGATGGTGATATCGAAAAAGATTTCAAACCTCGAAAAAAGCAACCTTCCGATTATATTTATTTGCGTTCTGACAGCTACAATTTTGACATCCAAAACAACAGTGTTGTAAATATCCAAAACCCTTATTTTGCTGTTGAAATTCACAAAGAAGCATTAAACAAAGACGATTCTTTTTGGAAAAACTACCGAAAAGACAGTATTGATAGCAGAAGCCTAGAAACCTACAAAGAATTAGACAGCATTGCTATCCGAAAAAAGATTGCACACCGAGTTCAATTTGGAAAAAAAATCATCAATGGCTACCTTCCACTTAGCTTTTTCGATTTAGATTTGCGAAAAATATTCAGTTACAACAACTACGAAGGTTTTCGATTAGGATTAGGTGGAATGACTAACGAACGTCTTTCTAAATTTTTTAGAGTAGAAGGCTATTATGCTTATGGGACTAAAGACGGAATTTTTAAAGGTAGTATTGGAGCAGCCGCAAAAGTTGACCAACGAACCAATTCCTGGCTTGGGTTTTCATACACCGATGATGTAAGAGAGATTGCGAGTACTTCTTACTTAATTGAAAAAAAACCGTTCAAAATATACGATCCCCGACCTATCAATATTAGTACTTTTTACAATTATATAAGCTGGAAAAGTTATTTTGAAACCAAACAAATTCCAAAAACTGAAAGCATTTGGGAGATTGCTCATGCTCAAATTGAACCTAAATTTAACTATGCATTTCACCTAAACGACAAATTGTACACTTCTTACACCATGACAACCGCCATGGTATCTTTACAATGGAGTCCATTTAGTGATTTTATGCAAAACCCAACAGGGCGAATTGAAATAGAAAAACGCTTTCCTAAATTCAGTTTTCAATACACTCAAACTTTAGGAAGATTATGGGAAAATGATTTTAGTTTTAGTAAATTTGATTTCAAAACCGAATACGAGAAAAAATACCTAAACGGTCAAAAAACAACTTTACTTTTTCAAGCAGGTTATGCTCTTGGCGATGTTCCACTAACACATTTATACAACACTTCGCCTAATAACATTACCAAAGAAACCATTCTGCAAAGAATCACTTTTGGAGGAAAAAACAGTTTTGAAACCATGTTTTTTAATGAGTTTTTCTCTAATAAATATGCTTTTTTTCAATTCAAGCATGCTTTTAATCGTGTAACACTATTAAAAAAAGTAAAACCTTCACTTGTTTTAGTCACTCGAATGGCTTGGGGAAATCTAGACCATCCGGAACAACATATCGGACTGAATTTCAAAACACTAAACGATGGTTTTTTTGAGTCTGGAATAGAATTGAATCAAATTTTTAATGGCTTAGGACTGACTACTTTTTTCCGTTATGGTCCAAATCAATTGCCCAAATTTGAAGACAATATTGCCATCAAACTGAGCTATGTTTTGAATTTAGGTTTCTAATGACTCGACACAAACTTTAATCCAATAATGGATGCAATAAGTGTTACGATAAAAAACAAACGCCAAAAAGTAGCTGGTTCTTTAAATACTAAAATACCAACTAATACAGTTCCTACAGCTCCAATCCCAGTCCAAACTGCATAAGCTGTTCCTATAGGCAATTCCTGAGTGGCTTTGTACAATAAAAACATACTGGCAGTCAAACTCAACAAAAAACCAATCATCCAATAGGCCGATTCCATCCCAGTAGTTTCCTTAGCTTTTCCTAAACAGGAGGCAAAAGCTACTTCAAACAAACCTCCTATTATCAACAAAATCCAACTCATTTTTTTATGACTTTATAATTAAAACAGACGAAACATCTTCCAACCAATCGATATCGGCATCTATCATATCTTTCCAACTTTCTAAACTAACCAACATCAAGTCTTGTTGTTTTAAAAAAGTAGTACTCATTTCTTTTTCTTTAATAACATTTATATTGTTTGGAAATTTTTGCAACAAAGTTACCACTGTACTTTGTATCACAAAATTATTTTTCACAAAACCATTTCTATCCAAAATATTGATTTTAGAATTGTTATTAAAAATCATCTTTTGAACATAATCCATTAATCCTGCATCATCTGCTTTTAAGATAGGTACAAAAACTTGATTAAGAGCTTCAAAATCATTGTCTATCAAAATCCCCAAAGGAGTTTTTGTTTTAGCAACAATTTGTCTGGTTCTTTCATCAAAAGGCGAATTTTCAAACAAACCTTCCTTTCCCTTGAACTTATCTATCAACCGATCGGGATTGATTATTCGGGTGGTAAAACCTATTACTTTCCCCAGTAAACTTCCTTCAAAAATGGATTTTCCTAATCCAACCAAAAGCAAATCATAATCCCCATTATTAGCTATATCGGCAATTTCGGTTTCGATATCATTAGTAACTTTAAAAATAGAAAGCAATTTTACTCCCAAATGATCCGATTCGTCAAAAATAGGTTCAAAACTCTCCCTTTCTATTTCTTCCATATTAAATGAATGCAATTCATCACTCTGAGACAAATGCATCGCCGTAATTACAGTTGACGATTTTTGTTTTTTAGTCAAACTATTAGCTAAACGCAATAAAGATTTTCCCTTTTCATTATTTCCAAAAGAAATTAAAATGCGGTATTTATTTTCATCTATACCTTCTACTGTAGCCTCTTCTGTTCTATTTTTAAAAATAAAACCAAGCACATTCAACGCAGGCCCTGTCATAAATGTAGTTACCAATGCCATAATTACCATCATGGTAAACACTTCAGGCGTTAATACTTTTAATTCTAAACCAATGTTCAACACAATCAATTCCATCAAACCACGAGTATTCATCAAAGCACCAATAGTTAAACTATCATGCCAATTTTGCCCGACAAATTTTGCCGCAAGCGCACTTCCTAAAAACTTACCAATGACTGCAACTGCAATAATAGCTCCGGTAACTTTCCATAAATACACATCATTAATCAAGCCTACCTGTGTATGCAAACCAGTGAAAACAAAAAACAAGGGCAACAATAAAATCACCGAAACATCTTCGACTTTTTCAATAAATATCATTCTGAATTTAGCGATATCAGGCATAATAGCTCCCATCATAAAACCACCAAAAAGCGCATGAATCCCGATAACCTCAGTTGCATAAGAAGAAATAATAAGTAATAACAGAAAAAGAGCCATTACTGGTTTTCCAATACTATCTTTTTCAGCATACAAATCTCCTATTCTTTTCAAGAACGGTTTTACTATAAAAAGCATCACTAACACATAAACCAATGCCAACGAAATAACATACAACGATCCCACAAAATCACCTGCTTTTACAATAGCAATTACCACTGCCAATAAACACCAGGCAGTAATATCATCGGCGGCGGCACAGGTGATCACAATAGCTCCTAATCGGGTTTTATGGATTCCACGTTCTTGTACAATTCGAGCCAAAACCGGAAAAGCCGTAATACTCATGGCAATTCCCATAAAAAGACTAAAAGAAAGAAATTCTACCCCTACTGGTGCAAACTTATTATAAACAAAATAAGACAACCCAATCCCCATAGCAAACGGAATAACAATACTGGCATGACTGATAACAATAGCTTCGCTAGCCTTATTTTTCAAGACTTTCACATCCAATTCCATACCGATAACGAACATAAAAAGAATCAAACCTATCTGACTCAAAAACTTTAAATTTCCTAAGGAAGCTTCCGGAAAAAGCGCCGCAGAAAATTCAGGAAAATACATTCCTACAAGAGAAGGTCCTAACACAATTCCGGCAATGATTTCTCCAATAACAGTAGGCTGACCAATTTTTTTGAAAATCCAGCCAAAAATGCGCGCCGTAAAAATAATCATCACGATTTGAGCTAACAAAATAGCCAAAGGGTCCTGAAAATTATGCATCATTGAATCGATAAAATCACCAAAAGAATCATTCTGGGCAGAAACCACCACATTCGATTTTCGTAACTCAAGTAATTTTCCTCTTTCAATAATCCAATAAATCAATGCAGAGAAACCTCCCGTTACTCCTAAATAAAACAGCGAGTTTTTATATTTTTTCAAAACCATAACTCTCAAAATATTTGATTTATATCTCACACAAAGATGCTAAATTCTTCCATTGAATTTACATTTTGAAAATTATCTTTAACAGCAAAAAAATCAGGCTTTAAAAACCTAAATTTGATTTAAAATTTACAAATAAATTACTCCTTTAGGGTGGTTTTCACTACATTTGCAGCCATTTTAAAACCCTTATGAAAAAGAACTTAAAAGTGGGATTTTGGGAATTTATAGCCCGAATTGTACTTAAAAACCGAATAGCGATACTAGGACTTATTTTTCTAATAACCCTTTTTTTAGGATTACAATGGAAAAACATCCGCTTTTCTTTTACCGAAGCTAACTTACTTCCTGATAACAACACTGTTAACACCGAATACAATGCCTTTTTAAAGGAATTTGGAGAAGAAGGAAACTTGATTGTAGTAGGTGTAAAAGACGATGTATTTTTTACTCCAAAAGTTTTTGCTGCCTGGAATAAATTAATGTCCGATTTTAAAGCGCAAAAAGAAATTGACCTTGTTGTTTCGGTAAGTGATTTAAAAAAATTACAAAAAAACGAAGCCATAGAAAGTTTCGAATTAGTTCCTTTTGTTGACCAAAGCAAAACTGCTAATCAAGCTTATCTGGACAGCATCAAAAAAGATTTATTCGAAAAAATGCCTTTTTACGAAGGTTTGCTTTTCAACAACAACGGAACCATTCGCTCTGCCATTTACATGGACAAAAAAATTGTAAATACGGCAGCACGAAAAGATTTTATCCTAAACGAATTTATTCCAAAAATAGATGCATTTGAAAAAGAAACCGGTGTTGACCTGCGCGTTTCGGGAATGCCTTACATTAGGACGCTAAACGCAAAAAGTATTACCGATGAAATTAGTTTATTCATTGGCGCTTCGCTTTTTATTACCTCATTAATTTTCTTTTTCTTTTTCCGCTCGTTTCGTGCTACCTTAATTTCTATGATTATCGTTATTATTGGTGTCATGTGGACCTTTGGATTACTTGGTTTATTCCACTACGAGATTACAGTTCTTACCGCTATTGTTCCATCTTTAGTAATTGTAATTGGAATCCCAAACTGTATCTTTTTGACCAATAAATACCAACAAGAATTTCGGGCTCACGGAAACAAAGCCCGTGCTTTACAAAGGGTAATTACTAAAGTGGGTACTGCTACTCTAATGACCAATTTAACAACAGCCGCTGGTTTTGCTACATTTATCATTACACAAAGTGAATTGTTAAAAGAATTTGGTATTGTTTCATCTCTAAGTATTGTGTTCTTATTCTTTCTATGCTTGATTGTAATTCCAATTTATTACAGCTACCAACCCGTTCCTAAAGACAAACATCTCGAACATTTGAGCCGTAATTACACTAAAGTTTTTATTACTTGGATAGAAAAAACAGTAAAATACAACCGAAGATATGTATATGCCGTAGCTATCTTTTTGTTTTTAATTAGTAGTATTGGCGCTTTAAAAATTCAAACTTCTGGTAGTTTGATTGAAGATATGCCTAAAAAAACAGGCTTCTTCCAAGACATTCTTTTTTTCGAAAAAGAATTTAACGGTGTGATGCCTTTAGAAATTACTGTTGATACTGAAAGAAAAAAGGGAGTCATGAAACTTTCGACCATGAGAAAAATGGACGAATTGCAAAAAACCATCGAAGAAATCCCTGAATTATCTAAACCCATTTCGATTTTGAATTTGGTTAAATATTCCAAACAAGCTTATTATAACGGGAATCCTGATTATTACGAATTACCTACTTCGCAAGAACAAAGTTTTATTTTAGGCTATGCCAAAAACGGAACCAAGGACAGTAAAGAAAACATCATGAAAAGTTATGTTGACAGTACAGGACAAGTGGCGCGTATTACTACTTTCATGAAAGATATAGGCACTGGTAACATGTCTAAAATAGAAGATAAACTTTGGTCAAAAATCAATACTATTTTCCCAAAAGACCGCTACAAAGTAGTGATGACCGGAAAAGCTTTGGTATTTGAAAAAGGAACCAAATATTTATTGGACAACTTGGTAAGTTCGATACTTTTTGCCATTTTCCTGATTTCTTTATTAATGGTTTTCATGTTTCGTTCTTTCAAAATGGTGGTAGTTTCTTTAATTCCTAATTTACTTCCACTGATGATTACAGCTGGATTAATGGGCTATTTTGGAATTCCACTAAAACCATCCACTATATTGGTTTTTAGTATTGCATTTGGACTTTCGGTAGACGATACAATTCACTTTTTGGCACAATACCGTCAAGAATTAACACACAACAACTGGAAGATTAAGAAATCTGTTTTTGCAACCATTAAAGAATCCGGGATTAGTATGTTTTATACTTCGGTAGTATTGTTTGCTGGATTTTCAGTCTTTATGCTATCAGATTTTGGAGGAACAGTAGCATTAGGAGGATTAATTGCCATTACACTCGCTTTTGGAATGTTATCTAATTTAATGTTATTGCCATGTTTGGTTTTAACACTAAACAAATCATTAGCAAACGAACAAGAATTTATTGAACCAAAAATTGATGTTTTGGATCATATTGGCGAATTGGAAGACAAATAAACAGACCTCTTTTTGTTAGCAAATTATTATAAAAAAACCTGTCTTGATGACGGGCTTTTTTATAGCAAAAAACCAGCATTTTTGATATTTTACTTTTAAATAGGTACCTTTGAGCTTTAAATTTACCCAAATTCCGCATTTAATACAATAAAACCAGCTAAGCTCGTTTTTATAAATATCAGGAAAATTTAAAAGTAGAAAGCCGCAAATAAAAAATTAATTAACAAACATAAATTTCCTTAAAATGATAATAGAAGAACAAGTTACATTGGCAAACAAATACTTTGACAAAGCAGTTGATTTTGGCTTTGAATATGCTCCAAAATTAGTAGGCGGACTCATCGTCCTTATAATTGGTTTATGGATTACCCGAATAGTCACTAAAGGAGTGGGTAAATCCTTAGAAAAATCAAAAATTGATCAATCCCTTGTTCCTTTTCTAAAAAGCCTAACTAATATTGCCTTGAAAGCTTTAGTTGCCATTACTGTAATGGGCATGATTGGCATCCAAATGACCTCTTTTGTGGCAATTCTGGGTGCTGCTGGTTTAGCTGTTGGTATGGCATTATCTGGCACCTTACAAAATTTTGCAGGAGGAGTTATTATTTTGATTCTAAAACCATTTAAACTTGGCGATTTCATCGAAGCCCAAGGTTTTACTGGAACCGTAAAAGAAATCAGCATTTTTTCGACCATGTTGAACACTGCCGATAAAAAACTAGTTATCATTCCTAACGGCCCACTTTCAACTGGTGCTTTAATCAACTATTCAGCCGAACCAACACGAAGAGTGGACTGGACTTTTGGAATTGCTTATGGAGATGATGTTGAAAATTTTAAAAAAGCCATCAATGATTTTATTG
Source organism: Flavobacterium sp. ST-158 (assembly GCF_058309975.1). Classification (NCBI taxonomy): domain Bacteria; kingdom Pseudomonadati; phylum Bacteroidota; class Flavobacteriia; order Flavobacteriales; family Flavobacteriaceae; genus Flavobacterium; species Flavobacterium sp. ST-158. Next base: position 453,603 of record NZ_JBZEEN010000001.1, read on the forward strand.
CCGAAGACAGCCGAATTTTAAAAGACCCAGCTCCTTTTATGGGATTGGCTGCACTTGCCGATAGCTCTGTAAATTTTACCGTAAGAGTTTGGGTGGATGGAGCAGATTATTGGGGTGTATTCTTTGACATGAATGAAAAAGTATATACTAAATTTGCCAATTACAACCTCAACATTCCTTTCCCACAAATGGATGTTCATGTACATAGCAACAAATAAAACTTCGTTTTTTTAAATACTCAAAACTTCCCTCTTTAGTCAAGTTGGGAAGTTTTTTGTTTTTGGTAAATGAATAATGAGCTACTACTTCATCAAAAAAAACACTCCTTTTTTTCTAAAAAACAAAAAGAAACTTCACAATACCAACAATTAGACAATACTTCCCCTTTGTGTGAACAGTTGTAGAAAAAAATCTTATTTTTACTAATGACCGTTTAGAAATTTCATTGAAAATGAGTTTTTTTAAATAGGTCTTAGTTTTATAATACCACTAACTAGCACACAAATAATATGGGGCATACCAATTCAGAAACAGAAAGATTAGCCGTTGCTGATAATTACAGAAATTGGAAAAAATGGGGTCCCTATTTAGCCGAAAGACAATGGGGAACTGTTCGTGAAGATTATAGTGAGCACGGAGAAGCATGGGAATTTATAGACCATGACAAAGCAAGAAGCAATGCCTACCGCTGGGGAGAAGAAGGGATTGCGGGTTTTTGTGATTCCAGAGAAATTGTATGTCTGGCAGCTGCTTTTTGGAACGGAAAAGATCCTATCTTAAAAGAACGTTTATTTGGTTTAACCAATAATCAGGGAAATCATGGTGAAGATGTGAAAGAACTCTATTTCCATCAAATTTCTACTCCTACTCATACCTACAATAAATACCTGTATAAATACCCACAAAACGAATTCCCTTATACTGATTTGGTTCACAAAAATCAACGAAGTCGTGAAGAACCGGAATTTGAGATTTTGGACAGCAACAGCTTTGACAACAATGCTTATTTTGATTGTTTTATCGAATATGCCAAAGCCGGAACCGATGACATCCTGATGAAAGTGACCGTGGTGAACAGAGGAAATGAAACAGCCAAAATTCATGTGCTGCCACATTACTGGTTTCGTAATTTCTGGAAACACAACGACCGTCACCCGAGACCAAATATGGAATCGGTTTCTGAAAATACAGTACTTTCTAAAAGCAGCCGTATTGAAGATTATTATTTATATCATGAAGACGGAAAGCAGTTATTTTGTGAAAACGAAACCAATAACGAACGCATTTACAATTTCGCTAATGAATATAAATACGTCAAAGACGGCATCAACAATCATGTTATCCATGGAGAAGCAACAGTAAATCCGGAGAAGTTTGGAACTAAAGTGGCTATCTGGCATGAATTAGAATTAAAAGCAGGTGAAGAAAAAAGCATCAAAATCCGTTTAAGTCATCTGCTATTAGAAAATCCCTGGGCTGATTTTGACAATTTATTTGACCAACGGAAAACAGAATGCGAAGCCTTTTATAACGAAACCATAAGCGAAAAAATCCCCGAAACGCATCGTGCTATTGCCAAAAGTGCTTTTTCAGGTTTGTTATGGACCAAGCAGTTTTATTATAACGATGTTTTCAAATGGCTTTTTGGCGGTCTAAAAGAAGAACCACCTCATCGTTCGAATATGCGAAATTATTCCTGGCAACATCTTACCAATCGTCATGTGATTTCGATGCCCGACAAATGGGAATACCCTTGGTATGCCGCCTGGGACTTGGCTTTCCACATGGCTTCCTTTGTAGAAATTGACCCTTATTTTGCCAAGCAGCAATTACTGCTCGTTTTACAGGAAAGCTACATGCATCCTAACGGACAAATTCCGGCTTACGAATGGAATTTTAGTGATGTCAATCCTCCCGTGCATTCCTGGGCAGTGTGGACGGTTTACGATAAAGACAAAAACAAAACCGGAAAAGCAGATACTGATTTCCTAGAAACTGCTTTTCAAAAATTACTCATCAACTTTACCTGGTGGGTGAACCAAAAAGATACCAGCGGCACCGATTTGTTCGAAGGAGGATTTCTGGGCTTGGACAACATTGGGGTTTTTGACCGCAATCACATGCCCGAAGGAATAAAAAAAATGCAACAGGCCGATGCGACGAGCTGGATGGCGATGTTTTCGCTGAATATGCTTCGCATGTCGCTGGAACTGGCCAAAACCAATAAAATTTACGAAGATGTATCAGCTAAATTTTTCAGACACTTTTTAAATATTGCCTGGGCGATGCATCATATCGGGAAAAAAGATATTTCGCTTTGGGATGACGAAGACAATTTTTACTATGACGTAGTGGAAATGGCAAATGGCAAAACCGAGCGTCTAAAAGTACGTTCTCTCGTGGGTGTTATCCCAATGTTTGCGGTCGAAATTATGAACAAAGAACTCTTCGATCAATTACAAGATTTTAGAAAAAGAGCTAACGAAATTATTAGAACGCGCCCAGATTTGGCTTCTTTGATTTCGAATTTAGAAAAGACCAATGCAGATGGAAACTTCCTGTTCTCGATTATGCGCGGATTCCGACTCGAACATCTTTTAATTCGATTATTGGATGAAAATGAATTCCTGTCGGATTACGGAATTCGTTCCCTGTCTAAATTCCACAAGGATCATCCTTTTGTTTTTGAACATCATGGACGCCACCAGATTCAATACGAACCCGGAGAAAGCCGTTCGAATATGTTTGGCGGAAATTCTAACTGGCGTGGTCCTATTTGGATGCCGTTGAATTATATGATTATTCAGTCGTTGCGTAAATATTATACTTTTTATGGACCAACCTACATCTATGAATTCCCAACGGGTTCCGGAGTGAAAATGAATTTAAAAGAAATTGCCAACGAACTAACCAAACGTTTAATCAAATTGTTTGAACGCAATAGTGATGGCAAATTCCAATACCATTCGGACGACCACGAAAAGCATTTTGCCAAAGACGAACATTTTAGAAACGAACATCTGTTCTATGAATTTTTTGATGGCGATACCGGAAAAGGGCTTGGCGCTTCCCACCAAACCGGATGGACAGCACTTATTGCTAACTTAATCTTGGAATTAGAGAAGAATAGTTAAAATTCAAAAAGATTTATATTTAAAATCCTGTCTCGTTTTAGGAATGAGATGGGGTTTTATATTTTTTATAAGATTTTTTTATACATTTAAGGAAAATAAAACTTCGCATATAAATTTAAACAAAGACGGATTGGCGAAGATTATTTTTCTTATAAATGAGTTAGTAGCAAGTCTTACGCAAATTCAAGAATCTAATGCAAAAACAAAATGAAATCTTACATAATACTTGAAGAAATAAAAAAAGAATACCAGAAAGATTATTTACAGGATTTCGAAAATCAAAAAGCAATAAAAATTCTAAATCAGAATATTGAGAAAATTTCCCTAGCCTTAGAAAGTGACTTTAAAATCATTACTGGAAATGAATTTCTTATTTATGACTCAAAAGTCTATCTAGACGATGAAAATTTCAGACAAGGCGCAACTGCATATTTTTTGCTTGGAAAATTCGCTGGAGACGAAAATTATATACTTATCATTGAGTGTCTAATAGATTTTAATAAAATTGGGATTAAAGCCAAAACAGAATCTAAAACCGAAAATATACAAAAATTTAATCAAATCGTAACATCAAATAGCAATCCGGAAGGATTAGCAAAATTGAAAAACTTATAGTATTAAATGGCCAGCCACTAACAGCAGTGCTTGTTACACAACTTAAATATAATTTTACCCAACTGGTGCTCGATTACATTGAGTACCTACTTCAATTAAAAGAAAAATCATTGCATTTGCAAAGCGGATATTTAAATCTAATTATCTTTAAATTTTATATTCGCTATCGCTTGGGTGGCAAAATCCGAATAATGGACTTAATTTAGTACTAAACCCGCTATAGCGCCAGAACGCTGGTTATAATTTTAGGAGACCACAATAATGGATAAACTTTTACAACAAATAAGAAACTGTAGAGAATGTGAACCACATCTTAAAGATGGTGTTAATCCTATTATTGCAGCAAGTCCAAAAAGTAAGATTATCATCATCGGGCAAGCTCCGGGACGAATAGTTCATAATACAGCTATTCCTTGGAACGACAAAAGTGGAGACAATCTGCGCAATTGGTTAGGCATAGACACGCAAACATTTTATAATCCCGATATAATTGCTTTAATGCCAATGGGATTTTGTTTTCCTGGGACTGGCAAAACTGGGGACTTACCCCCTAGAAATGAATGTGCACCATTGTGGCACGACAAATTATTGACATTAATGTCTAATGCAAAACTCATTTTACTTATCGGACAATATGCCCAAAACTATTATTTGGGCGATAAAGCAAAAAGTACTTTGACAGAAACCGTTCAGCATTTCCAGACCTATTTGCCAAAATACTTTCCGTTACCGCATCCTTCACCAAGAAACAATATTTGGCAAGCTAAAAATGAATGGTTCGGACAAGATGTTTTACCGGAGCTAAAAAAACAAGTTCAAAATGTTTTAAGGATGGATTAAAATCGATCACTGCAAAGTATACCGAGCCTATGGCTCTTTGTCACTTTATCTAAAGTAAATTGAAATTTCTAAACAATATTTGCAAAGAAAAGTTCCGTAGGAACGACTCATTTTGTAGCCCCGAAATTTATTTCGGGGGAAATAAATTAACGTAAAATCAAAGTCCCGTAGGGACGACATATAAATCGGCATTTTAAATCTTCGTAAAGCAAAACAGCTTTATAAAACCTAATTCCACTATTCCCTAGCCCCGATAATAGTGAAAATCCTTTTTGTACCGGGGTTCGGTACAAAAGATTGTAACGGATAGCGGGAAAGAGCTCCAAATTCAAATCATAGGTTTATTCCTTTGGGAAAATGAATTATATTTGTGTCATAGAAACAGGATTATTTTAATCGTTATTGTCACACAAATGAAGCATACAAAGGTTAAAGACTTATTGAACAGCTCAATGACGCTGCAGGAAGTAAATGCTAAAGGATGGGTAAGAACTTTTAGAAACAATCAATTTATTGCTTTGAATGACGGTTCTACCATCAACAACATCCAATGTGTGGTGGATTTTGAAAATACAGCCGACGAAATTTTAAAAAGAATCACTACTGGAGCTGCGGTTTCGGTAACGGGAACTTTAGTTGAAAGCAAAGGAGCGGGTCAGAAATATGAAATTAAGGTCGCTAAATTAGAGATCCTTGGTGATTCGGATCCGGAGAAATTCCCGATGCAACCTAAGAAACATTCTTTGGAATTTTTACGTGAAAATGCGCATTTGCGTGTAAGAACCAATGCTTTTGGGGCAATTATGCGCGTGCGTTCGGTATTATCATTTGCGGTGCATAGCTATTTTCAACAAAAAGGTTTTGTGTATGTGAACACGCCCATCATTACAGGTGCCGATGCTGAAGGTGCCGGCGAAATGTTTCAGGTGACTTCATTACCAATTGAGAATTTACCAAAAAATGAAGAAGGAAACATTGATTACAAGAAAGACTTCTTTGGAAAACATACTAATTTAACGGTTTCAGGGCAGCTGGAAGGAGAAACTTTTGCGATGGCTTTGGGACAGATATATACTTTTGGACCAACGTTTAGAGCCGAAAACTCGAATACTTCGCGTCACTTGGCAGAATTTTGGATGATTGAACCGGAAGTAGCTTTCAATGATTTGGATGCCAATATGGATTTGGCCGAAGATTTTATCCAATACGTAATTCGTTACGCCATGGACAAATGTCCTGACGATTTAAAGTTCTTAGAAAGTCGTTTGTTGGAAGAAGAAAAATCGAAACCACAGGCCGAAAGAAGCGAAATGAGCTTACTGGAGAAATTGAATTTCGTTTTGGAAAACAATTTCAAACGCGTATCTTACACAGAGGCGATTGACATTTTGAGAGATTCGACTCCAAACAAAAAGAAAAAATTTCAATACATCATTAATGAATGGGGCGCCGACTTACAATCGGAACACGAACGTTTTTTGGTCGAAAAATATTTTAAATGTCCAGTAATTCTGTTTGATTATCCGGCTAAAATAAAAGCTTTCTACATGCGTTTAAACGAAGACGGAAAAACCGTTCGCGCGATGGACATTCTTTTTCCGGGAATTGGAGAAATTGTAGGAGGCTCGCAAAGAGAGGAACGCTTTGATGTTTTAGTCGAAAAAATGAAAGCCTTAGGCATCGATGAAGAGGAATTATGGTGGTATTTGGATACTCGAAGATTTGGTAGTGCGGTTCACTCCGGTTTTGGACTGGGTTTTGAAAGATTAGTTCTTTTTGTAACCGGAATGACCAATATTCGCGACGTTATCCCGTTTCCTAGAACACCGGGAAATGCTGAATTTTAAAAAAAGTTATATGTTAAATGTTAGAAGTTAAACGTTACACTTCAACTTACAACCCATAACCCATAACTCATAACTAAAAATACATGCTAAAGCAATTCTTAAATTTAAAACTATCACAGAAATTATCTCCACAGCAAATTCAGCTGATGAAGTTAATTCAATTGCCTACGCAAGCCTTTGAACAACGTCTTTTAGAAGAGATGAATGAAAATCCAGCTTTAGAATCCGGAAAAGAAGAAGACGATTACGAAAAAGATGAATATGAAAACGATGAGTATGATGATTACGACGATTCCGAAAGTATTGATGCCGACGACATCAATATAGACGAGTACCTAAGTGATGATGATACTCCAGATTATAAAACACAGGCTAATAATTACAGTGACGACGACGAAGCTCGCGAGTCGCCATTAGCAGCGCCTATAAGTTTTCATCAGGATTTAATCAACCAACTCAATACGTTTATCTTAGACGATCACGAAAGAGAAATTGCAGAATTCTTAGTAGGAAGCATTGACGATATGGGCTACATTCGCCGTAGCATTCCTGATATTGTAGACGATATGGCTTTTACTCAGGCCATCTACACCGATGAATACATGGTAGAACGCATGTTGCAAGTTATCCACCAATTAGAACCTTCTGGGGTTGGTGCCCGTGATTTACAAGAATCTCTTTTACTGCAATTAAAACATAAAACCCCAACGGATTCTGTTGATTTAGCTGCTGATATTATCGAAAATCAATTTGATGCTTTTACCAAAAAACATTATGACAAACTGATTCAGAAATACAACATTTCGAATGAGCAACTTAAAAAAGCCATTTACGAAATCGAAAAACTGAATCCTAAACCAGGAGGAGGTTTTACAGGAAACAACAAAGTCACAGAAAATGTAGTTCCAGATTTTGCTATTAGAATTGTTGACAATGAATTGGAATTAAGCCTAAATGGAAGAAATGCTCCTTCATTGCACGTTTCAAAAGATTATCAGGAAATGATGCAAACCTATAAGGATTCCAGAGACAAATCGAATTCTCAAAAAGAAGCCGTTCAATTTATCAAACAAAAACTGGATTCAGCCAAATGGTTTATTGATGCTATCAAACAACGACAGGAAACCTTGTTTGTAACCATGAATGCTATCATGCATTATCAGGAAGAATATTTCTTAGATGGTGATGAAACCAAGTTAAAACCCATGATTCTAAAGGACATTGCCGATATTGTTGGACTCGATATTTCGACAGTTTCCCGTGTGGCTAACAGTAAATATGTAGAAACACCTTACGGCACGAAACTAATTAAGGAATTCTTTTCTGAAGCCATGAAAAACGATCAGGGAGAAGATGTTTCGACTTTAGAAATTAAAAAAATATTGCAAAATATTATTGAAGAAGAAGATAAGAAAAAACCCCTTCCCGACGATCAACTAGCCGAATTGCTTAAAGAAAAAGGCTATCCTATTGCTAGAAGAACGGTTGCCAAATACCGGGAACAACTGGATATTCCCGTAGCCAGAATGCGAAAGAAAATATAACTATTAAGTTTGTCTAAAAACCAAAAAAGGCTGTTTCAAATTCATGAAACAGCCTTTTTATCTAAAAGTAAATTTTTATTTTTTCTTACTATCAATAATAGCACCTGTACCGGCACCAACACCAGCACCTGCTAAACCACCAATAATAGCACCTTCTCCTTTTTTCTTACTGATAATTGCCCCTGTTGCAGCACCAACTCCTGCACCAATAACCGCACCCTTAGCAGTACTACTCCATTTCTTTTTTTCAGCTGGAGCTGGAGCCGCTTGAGGTGTTGTATTATTAATTACCGTTACTTCTTTCTCTTTCTCAGCTTCTTGTTTTGCCATTTCAATTTTCATAGAATCGATAGCTTTTTGTTTTACCATCTCCATTTTCATCGAATCAATACTCGCTTGCTTATCATCTAAAACACCCGCAGAATCTGCTTTCTTACAAGAAACAATCATCAAAGAAGCTAACATTACATAAATATATTTCATGACTTTATAATTTTAAAAATTAATACCATACAAAGATACAACCAACAACAACTATTATGTTTTATATGATTTTATTAATTTATTATAAAATTTAAATTGTAGCTTTCATCAAAAACTTAAAAGCAATCGTCATTCTTGATTTTTTTTGCATTGCTTCATAATAAGCAGCTCGGCTTAAAGGCTTGTATTCCTTGGTTTCACCCAATAATACTAATTTATCATTTGCTGTTTTTTAGCAAAGAGAACATTAATCGGTAATTAACTTGAATTTTACAGCTTGAAAAAATAGTTTTGAATCTTTCTCAAAATAAATTCCGTTTTCTTTTTTTTCTAATTTTACTTGGTAGTCATGAATTATGTTCGTTTGTGCAATCACATTTACTTGGTAAGTATTACCAATTTTGTTTGCACTGAGGATATTTTGAACAATACCATTAATCACAACCGATCTAGGAGTAACACTAGGGCTATTCAGTTCAAAATAAACAACATATCCCTTCTCACTATTCTTATTGTAACTTTTATACGTTTGGTTTTTAATGTCTAAAAATTGTTTAGAACAGCAAGAAAGAAAAAAAAACTGGAAAGAAAGTAATAAAAAGATGGTTTTTGAAATACTATTTTTCATACTTTTAAAGGTTTAACAGCCTCAAATTTAATTAAAATTAACGATTAAAATAATGAAATTAAAATATGTCATTGAATCATTGCTTGTAGCATTGATTTTTACATCTTGCAGCAAGGATTCTGATTCTAATGAAACCACCACAACTACAACCAAACCAGACGAGATTAACAACTTTGTTTGGAAAGCCATGAATTCTTGGTACTATTGGCAACCCAATGTTTCCGATTTGTCCGATAGCAAAATCACTTCTGCTGCCGTTTATAACAAATTGATTAATGGAAAAACCCCCGATGCACTTTTTTATTCACTCCTGTATCAAAGAGGGACTGTTGATCGATTTTCTTGGATTGAAAACAGTAATGAGGTAGTCTATGCATCAAAAATTGCAGAAGTCGAAAAAAAAGGTGGTTTTAGTTATGGGATTTATCCTAAAGACGCATCCGGTATAAATTTAGTAGCCTTGATTAACTACATTGTACCTGGTTCACCAGCAGCTTTGGCGGGATTAAAAAGAGGTGACGTTATTACAAAAGTAAATGGAAGCCAGCTTACTTCAAGTAATTATGATCAACTACAAAACACACAAATAACTGTTACTTTGGCAGCTAGCGTTCAATTTACAAGCTCAAGTTTAGTAACCACAGACAAAGCAGCAACTGTAACCGTAACAAAAGCCGATATCGACGAAAATCCTATTGCTTATTACGAAAACAAAGTATATGGAGATAAAAACATTGGTTATTTGGTTTATAATGGTTTTAAATCCGATTATAATGACGAACTCAATGCGGCTTTTGCTAAAATGCAATCGGATGGAATAAACGAATTAGTTTTAGATTTAAGATACAATGGAGGTGGATCATTAGAAACAGCTATTGCTTTGGCACAAATGATTAACGGAAGTTTTACCAATAAACCATATGTTTATTTAGATTTCAATGACAAACACAACAGTGAAGATGGCTATAAAAACCTTTCCGAAAAAGTAAAAATTTTTAACTTAGTTGATAACGAACCTACTTTTCAGAGAGAAGAAAATATAAACAGTCTTGCTTTAACAAAAATATATGTGTTGGTAAGTTTTCAAACCGCTTCTGCCAGCGAGCTCACCATACAATGCCTAAAAAAATATATTAGCGTAACCACAATAGGTGAAGAAACAGTAGGTAAATTTGTAGGATCTAATACATTGTACGATTCTCCTGATTATGATTATATCTCCTATGACAATCGAAGCAGCAAACACAAATGGCAATTGCAACCCATTACATTTTCATATTACAACAAAGACAAAGACGTAAATCCAACAAATATTAAGCCTGATTACGAAATTAATCCTTACAGTACTTTCTTAAATCTGGTTGAATTTGGAAACATAAAAGATCCTTCTTTGAAGAAAGCGCTCGAATTAATTACGGGACAAACTATGCGATCTACAGGGAAAAATACGGATACCTCTTTGCCTTTAAGAATTGATAATCTTGCTGCATTCAACCCTACAAACACTGCCAAAGGCTTGTACATCGAGAATTTAAAAGATTAAAGAAATAATAAACAGAATATCAAGGGATTGCCAATTTCAATCTAGTTCTTGCTCCCTATTTTTAGGAGAGGATTTATTTCTTCTCCTGATCTTTCATCGCTTCATAATAAGCAGCACGACTCAAGGGCTCGTATTCCTCGGTTTCACCTAATAATACTAATTTATCATTTGCTGTTTTTCTATGGCTATAATGTGCTAAATTTCCGGTACGGGTACATACGGCATGCACCTTAGTTACATATTCAGCTGTTGCCATAAGTGCAGGCATTGGTCCAAAAGGGTTCCCCTTGAAATCCATATCTAATCCCGCTACAATAACACGAATACCTTGGTTAGCCAAATCATTGCAAACCCTTACGATTTCGTCATCAAAAAACTGAGCTTCATCAATTCCCACCACATCACAACCTTGTGCAAGAATAGCAATATTAGCGGCGGCTGGAACCGGTGTCGAACGAATTTCATTGGCATCATGAGAAACTACCATATCTTGATGATAGCGGGTATCAACCTCTGGTTTAAAAATTTCTATTTTTTGCTTGGCAAATTGCGCTCTTTTTAATCGACGAATCAATTCTTCCGTTTTACCCGAAAACATCGAACCGCAAATAACTTCAATCCATCCAAATTGCTCTTTATGATTTACTGTATTTTCGAGAAACATTTTATCTTTTTTCTAACTTAAAAAATGAATAGTTTTTATTACTTTGTAAACTTAAAATCGACTCAAGATTTTATACTTTTACACTTTCTCAAAAGTAGAAAATTTTTAGCAATTTGAAGGTTTATGAGCACTTTATTAAAAGTAATCTCAAAAGTCTTCTCTATTAAAGAAATAAACAGACATTCGCCAAAATACATACTATAATTTAACCATTATGAAAAAAAGATTAGAAGCCGATTTAATTAGCATCGCGCACAGAATATTACAAATCAAAGATAAATCTGACGTGAATCAATTGTATTTGGAAACTCAAAAATTATATGAAAAACTATCTGTTTTGAAATTTGTTGAGGACAATTATGGCGATGTAAAACCTACCATTGGCAGTTACAGTGAGATAGAAAAAGAGATTGAAGGCTTTTATGATAAAGAAGCTACTTTGCCTGTAGAAACAGAAATCGAAATGACCGAAAGCAACATTTTTCCTGAAGCCAAAGCTGAAGAAACTATTGCTGAAGAAAAAGAAGAAGTGGCTATAATTGCTGAAGAAGCTACAATTGAAGCAGAAAATGTTCCTGAAGTTGAAGCAACAGTTGAAGAAGAGGAAGAAGATTTAATCTCTGATGAAGAAGAAGCTTTAGAAGAAACGGAAGCTGAATTCCACGAAACGGAACCAGAAATAGAAGAAGAAGAGGAAATTGAAGAAACTCCAAAAATCAAAGCTGCCTTTGAACTCAATGGAGAACCCGAAGTAGAAGAAGTTAAAAAACCTGAAACGGTACAGATTTCGTTTGAAGATTTATTAGGTTTAAACTATAACGAACCTGAATTTGTAAAAGTAGATGAAGTACCTACTGAAACGAATAAAGATATTGTTTTTGAACCGATTGACACAACAGAAACTCCTGTTGAAAAAGCAGTAGAAACAACTGAAAAAGAAGCTCCAAAAAAAGTTTCATTAAACGATAAATTCTCTAAAGGAATCGAAATTGATTTAAACGATCGTATCGCTTTTGTAAAACATCTTTTTGGCAACAGCAACGAAGATTACAATCGAGTGATGAATCAATTAATCACTTTTGATAATTTCTATGAAACCAAAAGTTTCATAGACGAAATGGTAAAACCAGATTATAATGATTGGAAAGGAAAAGAAGAATACGAAGAACGTTTTATGGAAATTATTGAAAAAAAATTCCTTTAAAAACAAGCTTTAACCTTTGTTTCAACTAATTAATTTATGTCAAAACTATATATCGTTCCCACGCCCATAGGCAATCTTGAAGACATGACTTTTAGAGCCATTCGGATTCTAAAAGAAGCCGATTTGATTCTTGCCGAAGACACACGCACCAGTGGAAAACTCCTGAAGCATTTTGAGATTAGCACCCACATGCACAGTCATCACATGCATAACGAGCACAAAACCATCGAAAATGTGATTGCCCGATTGAAAGCCGGAGAAAACATTGCGCTGATTTCAGATGCGGGGACTCCTGCTATTTCAGACCCTGGTTTTCTATTAACGCGTGCTTGCGTGGAAAACGGAATTGCTGTAGAATGCCTTCCAGGCGCAACGGCTTTTGTTCCTGCCTTAGTCAATAGTGGTTTGCCAAACGATAAATTTATTTTCGAAGGTTTTTTACCTGAAAAAAAAGGACGCCAAACCCGCTATCTAGAACTAGCCGAAGAAACCAGAACCATGATTCTGTATGTTTCGCCACATAAATTAGTCAAAACCTTAGCCGAATTTGTGACTTATTTTGGCGAAGACCGACAAATATGTGTTTCGAGAGAACTCTCTAAATTACACGAAGAAAACCGCAGAGGAACGGCCAAAGAAGTTTTGGCTCACTTTGAAAAAACTGCGCCTCGAGGAGAAATTGTAGTGGTGGTTGCTGGAAAAACCATTATTAAAGAAGCCAAAAAGAGTAAATTCCAAAAAGAAGAAAAAGACGAAGAATAACAATTACACAAAATGAATATTACAACTTTCTTAGAAAAATTACAACAAACACCTGAAACAATTACTTTTCCTGAAACGATAGCAGTAATTGAAGAAAATTACGACTTTACTCCTACTGCTTTCCAAAACGGAAATACCCATAACGCTGCTGGAACTAATTCAGGTTCTTGCAAATTATTTGCTTTCGCCCAATTGCAAAACTTATCTCAAGCAGAAACATTAGCTTGTTTTGGTGCTTTTTACCGCGAGGAAGTTTTAGGCGAACCAGAAGGAACTAACCACCAAAACATCAGAAACTTTATGATTCATGGTTGGAACGGAATTCAATTTGAAGGAACTGCTTTAGTTTTAAAATAAAATTATTTTAGATTTCAGCGTGTAGATTTTAGCTTTCTACATTCTGATATCTAAAATCTAAAATCTAGAATCAAATGCGTTGGACTCTTAAACCCAAACCTTCGGAAGACAAAATCAAACATTTGGCACAAGCCTTAAATGTGGAAGAATTTGTAGCCCAATTATTAGTGCAACGCGGTATTGAAACTTTTGAAGACGCCAAACTATTTTTTCGTCCTTCATTAGACCATTTGCATGATCCTTATCTGATGAAAGATATGGAAAAAGCAATTGAACGCATTGAAAATGCCATTGAAAATCAAGAACGCATATTAGTTTTTGGCGACTATGATGTGGATGGAACAACGGCCGTTTCTCTTGTTTCTTCTTATTTAAAAAGTTTTTATCCCAATGTTGCCACCTATATTCCAGACCGTTATGACGAAGGTTATGGTGTTTCCTTTAAAGGAATTGACTTTGCGGATGACAATGGATTTTCATTAATTATTGCCTTAGATTGTGGTATCAAATCGATTGATCATGTCGCTTACGCAAAAGAGCGAAACATCGATTTCATCATTTGCGACCACCATAGACCAGGAGATACTTTACCAGAAGCTGTTGCGGTACTTGACCCAAAAAGAGCCGATTGTAACTATCCGTATGATGAATTGTGTGGTTGCGGAATTGGCTTTAAATTAATTCAGGCTTTAGGTTTAAATAGAAATCAAACCATTGAAGATTTAGCACCTTATCTCGATTTGGTTGCTACCGCTATTGCCGCCGACATCGTTCCAATGACAGGTGAAAATCGAGTATTAGCCTATTTTGGTTTGCAAGTGATTAACAACAATCCAAGACCTGGAATTAAAGCTTTAATACACCAAATAAAAAAACAGACGCTTGATATTACAGATGTTGTTTTTATTATTGCTCCCAGAATTAACGCTGCGGGACGCATCAAACATGGTAATCATGCTGTGGAATTATTGAGCGAATTTGATTTTGAACAAGCCCAACAATTTGCCTCTGAAATTGAACAATACAATGCCGACCGAAAAGATTTAGACAAACACATTACCAAAGAAGCTTTTCAGCAAATAATAGAAAATCAAGAACAAGAACGTTTTACCACGGTAGTTTTTCAAGAAGATTGGCACAAAGGCGTAATCGGAATTGTGGCTTCGCGATTAATAGAAACCTATTACCGTCCAACCTTAGTTTTTACAAAAAGTGGTAACAAATATGCTGCTTCGGCTCGATCGGTAAAAGGATTTGACGTTTATAATGCGCTGGAAGCCTGTTCGGAACATTTGGAGCAATTTGGCGGGCACATGTATGCAGCCGGAATGACGTTAAAAGCTGAAAATTATGCCGCTTTTAAAGAAGCTTTTGAAAAACAAGTACAAAAAACCATTCATCCCGACCAACTTATTCCTGAAATAGAAATTGATGCTGAAATTAACTTTTCGGACATTACACCAAAACTCAACCGAATCTTGAAACAATTCGAACCTTTTGGTCCTCTAAACATGACGCCTGTATTTTTAACTAAAGAGGTCGTTGATACTGGTTATGCAAAAAAACTAGGTTCAGAAGACGAACATTTAAAACTATTTGTAAAACAAAATAATTCCGAAGGCATTGCCGCTATAGGTTTTGGATTAGGAAACAAAATGGATGTAACTACCAATCAAAAACCATTTCAAATTGCCTATTGCATTGATGAAAACGAATGGAATGGTAAAACATCAATACAATTACGACTAAAAAGCATTCGATAATGACATCCAAAAAATTAGATAAAAAAGATCCTTACGCAGCCTTACGTTATAAAGAATTCAATACCTTTTTATTCCTTCGTTTTGCGATGGTATTTGCCTGGTCCATGCAATTTATTGTCATCGAATGGGAAGTATACAGCATTACTAAAGATGCCCTTTCTCTGGGAATCATCGGATTAATGGAAGTTATTCCAGCGGTTTCGCTGGCATTATTTGCTGGACATATTGTAGACCAAAAAGAGAAAAAAGGATTATTGATGAAATGTATTTTTGCCTTTTCAGTAATTAGTTTTGGTTTATTTCTACTAACCTGGCCTACCGTTGTTAAAGGTTATTCAAGCCAAATTATATTATACTGCATTTATTTTCTAGTGTTTTTAGGAGGATTGGTAAGAGCCTTTCTTGGACCAACTATTTTCTCGCTTTTATCTCTAATTGTTCCTAAAAAAGTATATCCTAATGCTGCTACTTGGAGCAGTACGGTTTGGCAAATAGGTTCGGTTGTAGGTCCAGCTGTTGCAGGATTTTCCATTACATTAATGGGGGTTCATTGGTCTCTATGTTTGGTTTTTGCCTGTTCGCTAATGGCCTTATTAGCCTTATCACAAATTAGTAAAAAACCAATTTTAAACCCAAAAATTGGCGAGCCTGTAATGCAAAGTTTAACTGAAGGAATCAAGTTTGTTTTCAATAATAAAACCGTTTTAGGAGCAATCACATTGGATATGGTTGCCGTACTTTTTGGTGGTGCCGTAGCCCTATTACCAGTTTTCGCACAAGATATTCTAAAAGTTGGACCTGAAGGTTTTGGTTTTTTAAGAGCCGCACCAGCAGTGGGAGCTTTCTTGACTATGTTAATTACTGCTTATGTCCCTTTAAGTAAAAATGCGGGAATGAAACTTTTAGGAGCCATTTTTGGTTTCGGAGTGTGCATTATTATTTTTGGACTCTCAACCTGGTTTTGGATTTCGCTTTTTGCTTTATTTTTTAGTGGTGTTTTTGATGGGATTTCGGTAGTTATACGTCAAACCATATTACAAATTAAAACACCCGACAATATGCGCGGAAGAGTTTCAGCAGTAAATTCGATGTTTGTGGGCTCATCAAACGAATTAGGAGCATTTGAAAGCGGACTAACTGCTCGATTAATGGGAACTGTTACAGCAGTAGTATTTGGAGGAAGTATGACTCTATTAATTGTTATGACAACGGGTATTATTTCGCCATCTTTTAGAAGATTAGATTTGACAAAAGATATTGAGGAACATGAAAAAGAAGAATAATCTTAAACAAAACTAACTCACTAATCAATTAACACATAGCGTGTTAAAGAATTACCCTATAAAAGGATATAATTTGGTATTAAAAAAGCATTCTTAACAATAATTTAATCTAAGTCAACTACTTTTAAAGTACTTTCAAAGTTTTTAAAGGTAAAAAATGAGTTTTAAATCAAAAATTAATGCGGTAAGAAGAAAAATTACACGCAGTTTAACTAAAAATATTGGAACTACTAAATTGGATAAAAACCGAAATAGTAGTTCGGAAATAGATTTTAAAAATGTGTTAATCTGTCGTCCCAACCATCGTTTGGGAAATTTATTACTCATCACTCCGTTAGTTCAAGAAATCAATACTACTTTTCCCAATTGTAAAATTGATATTTTCATAAAAGGAGGTTTAGGACCTATCGTTTTTAAAAACTATCCTTCGGTTGAAAATTTCATTGTTTTACCAAGAAAACCTTTTAAAAATCTCTTAAAATACTTTCAAGTTTGGTTAAAAATCAAAAAAAAGAAATACGATTTAGTCATTAACATCGACAAAGGATCTTCTTCGGGACGTATGTCTACACAATTGGCTAATGCTGATTATAAATTCTTTGGAGAATTAAACGACGAAATCGTTAAAAATCATAGTGATTATAAACACATGGCGAAATATCCTATCTACGAATTACGCCATTATTTAAACCAACTTGGTCTAGCAAACCAAAATAAAGAAATCCCAACCATCAATATTAAAATTAGCGAAGAAGAACTAAAAGATGCCAAATCTATTTTAGATCAAATTGTTCAAAATGACAAAAAAACAATTTCCATTTTTACTTTTGCTACTGGAGCTAAATGTTATTGTATCGAATGGTGGAATATCTTTTATGAAAAATTAGTCACTGCTTTCCCTGACTATAATATTGTAGAGGTTTTACCTGTAGAAAATGTTTCACAAATTGGCTTTAAAGCACCATCTTTTTATAGTAAAGATGTACGTGAAATAGCTGCTTTTATTGCTAGTACCGAAGTTTTTATCGGTGCCGATAGTGGAATTATGCATTTGGCCTGTGCTTCTCAAACTCCGGTTTTAGGATTATTTTCGGTAACAATTCCCGAAAAATATGAACCTTATGGCAACAATAGCCTAGCCATTGACACCAAGACAACTAGTGCCGATGCAATAATTGCACTTATTAAAACACGTCTGACTTAGTTCTACTTTATTTTTTTACTATTTTTATTTAGAATTAATATAAATAAATAATTATATTTGTTTCATATAGTAGAAAATATGGAACAAATACATCAAATCTATCTCAACAGCCTGGGAATAACTTTTTACTGGGAAAAAGAAGAAGGCAAAATACCAAACCGAATACAACTTATCTTTAAGGAAATTGGTTTGTTTTTTACCGTTCCTGAACTAAAGGATTTTAACTATTTAATTGACGAAAGTATTGCAAAAAACAATTGTTGCGAAAATTGCAATTTGAATTCTAATTGCAAATTTCTATTAAAAACACCTTTGTATCCACTAGATTTATCGGTTTCTATGAACGAACTGAAAGATATTAAAGATCTGGTTTATGGAACTTTGTTCAAAATTCAAATGGAAATGTATCTTAACGAAGAAGGAAGAAACTAATTTTCGAAAGTTTTTAGTTCAAATTTTTCGCCGTCAAAAACACCATAGGTAAAATACGAAATCCAATCGCCTAGATTGACATATTGGGAATTATTGCCAAGCGGATGAATCATTGGTAAATGACGATGTCCAAAAACCAAATAATTATAATGTTTGGTCTCCAGTTTTCGTTTGGCATACAAAATCAACCATTCCTTATCTTCTCCAAGAAACTTTACATCCGATTCGCCCGAAATTAACTTGTTTTTAACCGAAAGATATTGTGCCAAACGCACTCCAATATCGGGGTGCAACCATCGGAAAAGCCATTTAGAAAAAGGATTAGTAAATACTTTTTTCATACGTTTGTAACCCAAATCCCCAGGACCTTTTCCGTCGCCATGACCTATGAGAAAAGTTTTTCCACTAAAAGTAAATTCTTGATTATCATGATAAACAGGAATATTCAATTCTTTTTGGAAATAATCATCCATCCATAAATCGTGATTTCCTACGAAAAAATATATTGGAATTCCGCTATCGCGAATTTCGGCTAGTTTGCCTAAAACACGTACAAAACCTTTAGGAACAACGGTTTTATATTCGAACCAAAAATCAAATAAATCACCTAAAAGAAAAATAGCTTCGGCATCTTTTTTCACTTCGTCAAGCCAAGCCACAAATTTTTGTTCTCTGGGAAAACTTAATTCAGCCGTGGGTGCTCCAAAATGTTGATCAGATGCGAAATATATTTTTTTCATAGAAGAAGTTATGAGTTAGGGGTAATAAGTTATGCGTTTAGACAAAAACAATTCAACGACTAACGCTTAACCTATATCTTTTTAGAGATTATCACTAGCAAACCATTCGGCAAATGAGGATTCTGTTTCTTGTAGTTTTAAAGAAAAGAGCTTGATTCCATCAGGCAATCTACGAACGATTCTTTGAGCAAAATCAACAACCATATTCTCACTTGTAGGTTGATAATCAACTAAAATAACGTGATGACCGCGATTTTTTAATTCCTGAGCCAACTCCACATGAGGTGTTGTTTCGTTAAAAACAGTAGCATGATCAAACTGGTCTACAATCTCTTCTTTGACAATTTTTTTCAAATCAGAAAAGTCAATAACCATTCCGAATTTCACATCATTTCTATTCGTAATTGGTTTACCAATAACGGTTACTGACAATTTATAACTATGACCGTGTACGTTTTTACATTTTCCGTCATAACCATATAATGCATGACCAGTTTCGAAACTAAATTGTTTTGTAATTCGGATATTACTCATTGTAGATTTATTTTGACTGCAAATTTAAGGAATTGATATGAGAAATGACTTGAAAATTGTTTGTTTGAAAATTCACAGCTTTCTAGCCCTGATGGTAGCGGCATCCTTTATTGTCAGGGTTTGACAATAAAGATATAGCGGACAGCAGGAATAGCTTCAAATAAAAAAAGACTATTTTTTGAATTGTTCCAATGCTTTCCTAGTAAAATCAGATAAAACCAATTTTCCTGTGATAGCGGCTCTTTCTACTAAAAGGGTTTCCCAATTTTCGGTTCCTTCCCAAATAATGCTCTTCATTTCTGTTAATGCATCTAAATTATAGGAAGCTAATTTAGTTGCAAAGTCGCTCACAGTGGCGTCTAATAATTCAGTTGTTTCAAGAACCTCGGCATACAAACCTTTTTGCAGTGCCCAAGCTGCCGATTTCCATTCGTGAGCTGCCAAAGTCATCTCGGTCATGGCTGTTTTGCCAATTTTTCTACTCACGGCAGGTTCAATAACAAAAGGTCCGATACCGATGGCCAGTTCGGATAACTTAATCGATGCATTTGCAGTGGCAAAAACATAATCGCAGGCAGCAGCAATACCTACTCCACCCCCAACAGCTTTACCCTGAACGCGTCCAATAATTAGTTTAGAACAACGGCGCATGGCATTAATTAAATGGGCAAAACCAGAAAAAAATGCCAATCCTTCTTCCCGATTTGAAACTTCCAAAAGTTCATCAAAAGAGGCTCCGGCACAAAATGCCCCAGTTCCTTTGCTTTTTAAAACAAGTATAGAAACAGCTTTATTCTCGCTTATACTATTGATTTCTGAAGTTAATGAATCCAATAGAGAACGCGGAAAAGAATTACTCGCCGGATGTCCAAACTCAACCGTAGCAATTTTATTTTCTATAGTAGTGATTATTGAACCCAAAGTATTTTGCGTATTCATAAAGTAGTTTTTAGGTAAAGTTAAAAATATTCAACGGAAACAATAGTTTTTTCAAAAGTTGTTTTTTGAATCTGATAAAATACTATATTTGCCAAGCATTGGGGGATTAGCTCATTTGGCTAGAGCGCTACGCTGGCAGCGTAGAGGCGACCGGTTCGAATCCGGTATTCTCCACAAAAAAAGTCTTAAACAGCAATTGTTTAAGACTTTTTTATTTATAGAATTTGTTTCAATTATTTCTCCTTACAATCCACTTTTGAAAATTTATATTTTACATTTTCAAAATCTATTGGTTCGCCTTTAACAAAATAAGTAGCCCCCATAGTAGTTTCCATTTTTCCATTACCTAAAATAAGTTCATCTCCTTTTTTCAAAAAAGCCATTGGGTTTTTGTATGTAATTTTATCATTTCCTTGGTTGATGAAAGTATAACTCACAAACAAAGTATCACCATGGAAATCTCCAAAAAATTCTCCAATCTTACTCGGTAATAAATCCAGTTTCATAGTCATATCACCCGAAATCTTTCCACTTTCCATCGTGTTGATTTTTAAATCAATCGTATCTTTATCGTATAGTGCTTTATAGCAATCTGTACTCACCACTACATCTGGTTTTAACTTAGCTTCCTTTTCCGCTTTTTTTTCCGAATCTTTTTTACAACTTTCTAAACCAAAACAAAGGAACAACAAACAAAACACACCTATATTTTTCATACTATTCTATTTTAAAATGGTTAATATATCATCCACTAAAATACAACTAATGAATTATTTAATCACCCTAAAAAAATAATTTATTATAATTTTATGGTTTTTGTTTTCCCGTTGTAAGTCACTGTTTTATCCAAAGTTGATGAAGATGCCGAATTTTTAACCAATACAAGCTTGAAAGTTCTGCTAGCAATCATTCCTTTAAAACTTCCTTCTCTTTTTCCAATCGTTAAGGTTCGAGTTTTATCGTTCCATTTAAAAGTAATAGTCGAATAAGCTCCTTTTTCATAATTATAATTGTCATTTTCATCTTCATACAAAGTGAACTCACCATTAGCTCCAGGAAACACACGGATTTCTAAATTATCCCATTTCTTTTCCGTTGCATACTGCACTTTGGGTCCAAATGGAATGATACTACCTGATTTAATGAATAATGGAATCTCGTCAATTGTTGTAACCTTGGTTATTTCCTGTCCACCTTTAAAAGTCTCGTTTGTCCAAAAATCGAACCAGGATGTTCCTTCCGGCAAATACACTTTAGTTGATTTGGCCTGACCAAAAGTAGCCGCTTGGGTTTTAGCAACATCAGTATCCTCATTTTTATTCCAGCCTGTTTCTTCATTTGATTTTACAATAGTCTCAGGTGTATATTGTGCATGAACAACAGGTGCAACTAAAATTGATTTACCAAATAGATACTCATTATTCATGTCAACCACTTTCTTATCATCGAAATCCATTACCAAAGCACGCATCATCGTCGATTGTCCATTTGTAATATCCCAAGAAGCGGAATAAATGTATGGCAACAATGAATAACGCAAATCAATTGTTTTAACTATTGCATCAAAAATAATGTCTCCTTTTTTACCAAAATTGTATATTTCTCTAGGAATATCTGTTCCATGTGAACGCATCATAGGGGTAAATGCACCAAACTGCATCCAGCGTACATACAATTCCTGAAATGATGGATTCTTAGTTCCGTCACCCCATCCTTTTTTGTAAGCACCTGCAAAAAAACCTCCAATATCCGTATTCCAATATGGAATGGCACTCATAGAAAAGTTTAGACCAGCCGGAATCTGATTGCGTAAGGATTGCCAGGACGAATTCACATCACCTGACCAGGTATTCGCTCCATAACGTTGTTGTCCTGCAAAAGCAGAACGTGTAAGAATAAAGATTCGCTTATCTGAACTTTCTGCGCGTTGGTGTTCAGAAACACCTCCTACAGTCATCAATGGAAAAGCATTTCGCACTTTTCTAAATGAACCCAAATAGGTTTTAACATCAAAATCAGAAGGTTTGAAATCCATATGATCCGGCTCTGATGAATCGATCCACCAACCATCAATACCTACAGAAAAAAGACCTTTACTTAAATACTTCCAATAGATATTACGAGCTTCAGGATTATACGGATCATAAGGCTGAACACCTGATGGATAGTCCCGATTTGGAGGCCATGATTCTACTCCAGATTGCGGCCAAGTACCAAAATTTAAAAGCATCCCTTTTGGTTGCATTTCTCGGAATTGCTTAGTTTGTGGCCCAAATGAATTCCAAATAGAAATAATAACATGTGCATTCATGTTGTGAATATCATCCACCATTTTCTTTGGGTTAGGAAATTCAATGTTGAGAAATTCCATAGCATTCCACAAATAATTGTTCCCCCAATATTGCCAATCCTGAATAATTCCGTCCAGTGGCACTCCTAGTTCGCGATATTTACTCACTACACCTACCAATTCATCCTGGCTCTTATAGCGCTCCTTACTTTGCCAATATCCAAATGTCCATAACGGAAACATAGGAGCTTGTCCGGTTAGTTCACGCATACCCGCAATAGCACCATCAATATTTCCGCCAAGCATAAAATAATAATCGATGCAATCGCCTACTTCCGATTTAAAAGATGTAACTTTTGGTTTATCTTCAAAAACGGTTGGTGAGTAATTGTCCCAAAACAATCCGTAACCTTTAGTAGATACAAGAAAAGGAACATAATCATCTAAGTTTCCTTGTACCATATTGATTTTAGCATTACGCAGCGATAATTTTCCACGTTGTTGTTGCCCTAAACCATAAATAGTTTCGTCTTCATCTAAGGTAAAATCTTGATTGATGCTATACGTTTTAGAACCTGCATCATTAAAATCGGTAAAAGTTGCGCCTGATGCTGCCTCGTTTAAAAGAGATGCTCCGGCAAGAGTATTAAAGGATATCTTACCCGATTTCAAATCAACGTCCACTTTCATTTTATCGCTTTTTAACGAAACGATATCTCCTTTTTGTTGCATTGTGAATTTTGTGCTTTCTGCCTTTTTGATAACAGATAAACTCTCTTTTTTGAAAGCAACTCCTTCAGGTGATTTTAAAACACGAACAATTGTTGGACTGTAAAATTGGACTTCAACATCGAGTGCCTGAATTTTTGTTTTTATCCCCAGAGCTGTTTTTTGAAAACTTTGAGCTACTAAAGACGAAAAAGAAAACATCGCAAGCAATAACATATACTTGCAGTTTCTACTCAGAAATGCATTTTTCATTTGGTTAAATTTTTTAGTTAATCAATAAAGAACCAAAGCTAAATCTATTCACTTAAAAGCATAGGTACGATATGTTGTTTTCATGGGTACATTTCGTTGTTTATTCCTTTATAGTAACTCATTATCACAATTTTTTTCTTTTTGCGTATACTTTGAAGGACTCACTCCAAAAGCCTCCTTAAAGTATTTACTAAAATATTTCTGCGTATTAAAACCTACTTTTTCGGATACCTCAGCTACGGAATAGTGTCCCTGAATTAATAGTTGAGCGGCTCGTTTTAATCTAATGGAACGAATAAATTCCGAAGGAGCCAATCCCGTAATAGATTGCAGTTTTTTGTACAATACCGTTCTATCCATTCCTAAATCCTGACTGAATTCCTGAACAGAATAAGAAGCATTATCCATATTTTTTTCCAGCCATTCAAATGCCTTTTCGATTAACTGTTCATCAAGTGATGTTATGGTAATCTCTTTTGGGTTTACTTCTAATTTTTGAGAAAAAGTAGCTTGACGAAGGTTCTTCTGCGCAATCAGTTTCTCTATTCGAAGCAACAAAATATCGAGATTAAAGGGTTTAGACAAATACTCGTCAGCTCCGGATTGATAACCTGTAATTTTGAGCTCTTCGGAGGAACGAGCGGTTAATAAAATTACCGGAATATGTGAAGTTTGCAAATTGGATTTTATGCTTTCGCATAATTCAAAGCCATTTACTTTAGGCATCATCACATCGCTTATAATCAAATCAGGAGTTATTGACAAAGCCATTTCTATACCTACTTCACCATCAGCTGCTTCAAAAACTTTGTATGTATTAGCTAACTCATTCACGAGAAAAGACCTTAAATCCTCATTATCTTCCACTACCAGAATTTTCTCTTTTCTTACATCTGCTTGCAAACTTTGATTCTCAGTTAAAAGCTTTGAATCTGTATTTTTTACTTCCAAATCTGTTTTTAACGGAACAAGATGAGTTGGAATTGTTATTGTAAATACTGTTTTTACATTGGGCTCACTCGTTACCATAATTTCTCCCGAATGCAATTCTACATATTCTTTTACTAAATGCAAGCCAATGCCACTTCCCCCTTGAGTTGTTGTGGCTTGATAAAAACGTTCAAATAAATGCGGCATATCTTTATCAAGAATTCCCGAACCCGAGTCGATAACTTCTAAATGAACTGCATCCGCATTTTTTTGCAAAATACTAAGTTTTATAGTCCCTCCTTTTGGCGTAAACTTAAATGCATTCGACAATAAATTATTGATTACTTTATGTAATTTATCTTTATCAAAATACAGGAACAACTCCGAAACATTCGTTTGTATCGAAAATTCAATTTTTTTTTCCTGAGCTAATTTGCCAAATAATTCTTCAAATTGCGTTACAAAATCTACTAAATCTCCAAAAGTCAGATTCAGTTTTTCACCCGAAATTTCCAATCGTCTGAAATCTAATAACTGATTGACCAAATACTGCAAGTTTAGTGCATGTCGGTGAACTAACCTGATTCTTGATTCTAAGTTGGTTTCTTTTATTTCTTTTAAAATAGATTCCAGCGGGGTAATAATCAAGGTAAGCGGCGTACGAAATTCATGGCTCACATTGGTAAAAAAACTAAACTTCATTTCATTCAGTTTTTCTTCATTTTTCCTCATTATTTTTTGAGTGGTCCATTGTTTGTAATATCGCAAAGCGAAATAGAACAAGAACAAAACAATTGCCAGATATAAAAAATAGGCCAAGGGCGTTTTCCAAAAAGGCGGATGAACCACAATACTAATTTGAGAATATTCATCAGTCCATGTTCGACTATTGCTGGCAGTTTTAACCTTTAAAACATAGGTTCCCGGAGCCAAATTAGTATAAGTAGCACTTCCAGTTCCGTTTTTAGCAACAATTTCACGCCAATTATCATCAACTCCTTCTAGACGATAACGATAATACGTTTGCGTAGGATTTACATAATTGAGTGCCGAGAAATGAACCGTTATAAAATTCTGATTGTACTTCAATGCTAATTGCGAACTTAAAGCAACTGCATTCTTCAATATGGTATTTCCATCATAGGATGTTCCCACTTTTACTTCATTACCAAAAAGCGTTAAACCTGTAAACAATGGTTTTTGTAATTGCTTTAAATCCCAAGGTTTTTTTAAATCAATAACATTAAAACCATTTACACCTCCCAGGAATAGCTTTTCGCTTTCATCGGTATAAATAGCATTAGAAACAAATTCATTTTCAATCACTCCATCATAATGATTGAAATTAGCAATGGTAAAATCAAGTTGTTTTCCTTTGTTATCTACGGTAATTTGAGAAACACCGGCAGCAGTTGTAACCCATATCCTTCCTTGCTTGTCTTCTGCAATAGCTTTAATACTATTATTGACCATACCATCGTCAGTGTAGAGTGTATGCAATTCTTTTTTAAGGGGATCCCAAACATTTAATCCATCCTGAGTACCCAGCCAAACAATCCCACGACTGTCTTTAAAAACACAGCTATGATGCTGTTTTTCATTTTTCAAAAGTTTATTAAAAGTTTGACTAATGCGGTGCGTTGTATAATGATATTCAAATAATCCTGCGTCACTTATCCCTATAAAAGTCTGCTTCCCAAAAGGAATCAATTGAGAAACAGAGCGCAATCTTTCCCCATTTAACTTCAATTGCAACAACTGAGCATTTCCAGTTGCTGCATTAAATGCTACTAATCCTTCGGTTGTTGCCAGTAAAAATTGATTTGCTGATTGCTCAACAATGTTTCGGCAATGATATTCTAACCCAATAGGTTTTATCTGATTGTTTTGCAAACAATACAATCCTTTATTCTGTGTACATATCCATATTCGATTTTGGGAATCTTTAGTCATCGAAATACAATCCACATCGGCTGGCAAACCAGCTAAAATAGAAAGACTTGACTTTTGAGAATTATAGCTATACAATCCATTTCTAGTTCCTACTAGGATGGTATTCGATACAGTTGCTGCAAAACAGTTTATATTAACATCCTTATCCTGAGTGTCAAAAAATGTTTTACCAATATTTTTAAATTTAAAGCGATCCGGATGATAATACAACAATCCATGATTAAAGGTTCCAATCCAAAGTCCACCTTGTGAATCATTATAAAGTGTGCTGGCTTCAGTATGTATGAGCGTTCCATCAACCAATTTAAAAGAGGGTATAAATTGTTTCTCTTTTCCATTTTTATTAACAAACCACAATCCATTGGCACAACTTACCCATAAATTCCCCTTATTATCGACTGAGACTGTATTCAACCAATAATCAGTTTGAAGTATAGTTCTGAAGGTTTTTTTACGAATATCATAAGCTTTCATTATTCCACCTCCACCATTTCGAATTTGATAAAGAAAATCATTGGACTGAACCACTAACAAAGTATTGTTGTATTGATTAGGATTTTCCTTGGCTAAAGAATTCGTTTGATACAACTCCTTAGTGGTATCCAAATCGTAACAGACCATTAATCCATTTTTATAAAACAGAAAAAGCTGTTTCTGGATTACTGCAACATCATAAAGTTGATTTTTTATTCCATTGGGACGGGAAACATTTTGAAGAAAAACAGTAGTCTTTGCGTTTTTGGCGTTTCGAAACAATAGCTTATCGGAAGAAGTAAGTACCCAATAATTGTGATAAGAGTCCAGAAAAAAATCAGCAATTGGTTCACTTATTCCTATCGAAGACAAAACCTTTTCAGGATTTTGCACAAAATGTTCTTGCTTAATGTCAATTAGCATCAACTTTCCTTTGTCTTTTATCCACATGTAATCTTTGTCCACATAACCGTGGTGAAATCCAGTATAGGCTGTTAAGGGATAAATTGTATTGCCTTTTTGATGTAAATATTTAAAGGAGGTTCCATCATAAATATTGGTTACTCCTTCAGTAGTGACAATCATTCTTCCATCCTGAAGTTGCGAAATAGTACGCACCCTATTATCCGAAAGTCCTTCTTTGCTATCCACAGCCGTAAACACAAAAGATTGCTGTGCAGTTGCATCAAAACAACAACACAACAATCCTAGTAAAAGTAAACGGCTAAAATAGTTTTTCATATTTTTTTAGTAGGTTCGAAGATATAAAAATCAATCTTTTGGAAGCATTTTTAAATCAACTACGGTTCTAAAACCCACATGATTAGAACTCGAACCATCTGCTAATCCCATTCGGGCTGAAATTCTGAAACTAGAACAATAGGATTCATTACACAAAAAAGAACCTCCTTTTATCACTCTTTCTTTCTCATAAGGATTATTTGGATTAAAAGCTTCCGAAGCCCCTTGTGGATTGAAGCTTGTTTTTCCTGTTGCATATAATTCTTGGTAATAATTGGTATTGTACCAGTCCTGAGTAAACTCCCAAACATTTCCAGATAAATCATAAATTCCTAAAGAATTAGGCGGAAAAGATTTTACTGCCGCTAAAAAAGCATAACCATCTTGATTGCTGTTGCTATTTGGAAAATTTCCTTGCCAGGTATTGGCTTCCATCTCTAATTTTGAT
The DNA here is from genome assembly GCF_058309975.1 of Flavobacterium sp. ST-158. Lineage (NCBI taxonomy): Bacteria > Pseudomonadati > Bacteroidota > Flavobacteriia > Flavobacteriales > Flavobacteriaceae > Flavobacterium > Flavobacterium sp. ST-158. The sequence continues at coordinate 481,936 of NZ_JBZEEN010000001.1, forward strand.
TTGTCATTTCCCCAAGTATATATCGCATTTTTTAAATTACCCATGGCTGCTAATTCCCATTCGGCTTCTGTGGGTAATCTACGATTGGCCCATTTGCAATAGGCTTGAGCATCTTCAAAAGAGATATGAACTACTGGATAATTTTCTTTTCCTATTATATCCGATCCCTTTCCTTCGGGATGTCTCCAGTTAGCTCCAACTACCCATTTCCACCACTGGCGAAAATCCATATAATTAGTCACATTTTTTACCTTCGAATTAAAAACTAAAGAACCCGGTTGCAGTAATGAATCAGCTGGTTTAGCCGTATCTTCAGGCAAACTTTTCTTGAATTCCTCCCATTCAATAGGTCTTTCGGCAGTAGTTACATAATGTGTTTCGGATACAAATTTTTCAAAACTAGCATTGGTTACTTCAGTTACATCTATAAAAAAACCATCTATGGCAACGCTATGCGCTGGTTTTTCTTGTTCCAATGCCAATCGGTCGTTTTCTTTTGCTCCCTGCGTAAAAGTATTTCCAGGCACCCAAACCATGTCTACAGGTGTAATTACATCTTCTGGCTTTTCTACAATTATTTCCTGTTTCTTTTGACAAGCACAAACTACTAGCAATAAAAAACCAATCCAACATTTATGAACTTTGATCATGAAAAATAAATTAAATATAACTTTGTTAAAAAAAGAATGTAACAAAGCTACACTTTTCATTCCAATTCAAGTAACAAAACTGATTGTGCCTCAATAGTAATTTCTGTTTCCAAATTAATCCGTTTTCCTGACAAAACATCCTTACCCAATTTGAAATCTTTTATGTTTTCCTGAAAACGCTTCGGATTGATGATACTTGGAATCAAATTATTATTCAAAACAACCATTACGGTTTTAGTATCCGAATATCTAAAATAAACATAGACGTTGTTTTCAGGGACATAATGGGTCATTTTTCCAAAATGTACGGCGTCATTCGTTTTTCTCCATTGGAACAATTTTGAAGTAAAATCAAAAAATTGTTGTTGCTCTGCGGTTCTTCCTGTTTTAGTAAAAGCATTGTTTGCATCGTCTTTCCATCCTCCGGGGAAATCCAATCGAATGGCTCCATCACCTTCGTTTTTATTTCCAGCCATTCCAATTTCAGAACCATAATACAACTGCGGAATTCCTCTAACCGTAGCAAGAATTGTCATAGCCATTTGGTATTTTTTGAAGTCTTTTTTATAAATTTCATTAAAACGCTGCGTGTCATGATTTTCTGCAAAAATCATAATATTATTGGCATTTGGATATAAAAAATCATTAGTAAAATTATCATAAATATTGATGAGTCCTTTGTCCCAAGCCGACTGATTTTCATTAAACACATTGGCTAAGGTTTCCATCAAAGTAAAATCCATAACACCGGGTAAATGGGAATTGTAGTTTTGAATAGCGGCCAGTTTACTGTCTTTTTGCCAATAAGCCATTTGTGCTTGATCGTGCATCCAGACTTCGCCCACAATATTAAAATTCGGGTATTCATCAGTAATGGCTTTAGTCCATTTGGCAATTCCTTCTTTGTCATTATAAGAATAAGTATCCACCCGAAACCCGTCCAAATCAGCATATTCAATCCACCAAATCGCATTTTGAATTAAATAATTTAATACTAATGGGTTGGATTGGTTCAAATCGGGCATGGATTTTACAAACCAGCCGTCCACGCACATTTTAGTGTCAATTTGGGATGCATGAGTATCAAATTGTGTGGTCATTCTATAATTAGTTTGTGCATATCCTGGAAATTGATGAATCCAATCATAAGTAGGTAAATCATTTATCATCCAGTGAGCCGTTCCCCAATGATTCGTCACATAATCCATGATAAGCTTCATCTTTCTTTCATGCAAAGCTGAAGACAATTTCAGATACTCTTCATTCGTTCCATAACGGGAATCTATTTGATACAAATCCGATTGGGCATAACCATGATAAGAACCTTGAGCATCATTGTCTTCGCAAAGCGGTGTTGGCCAAAGCGCAGTAACTCCTAATTCTTGGAGGTAATCCAAATTTTGAATAATCCCTTCAATATCTCCTCCGTGTCTTCCTGATGGATTCGTTCGACTTGCTTTTTCAGCTAATGTTTTTACTATGTCATTATTGGGATTTCCATTCGCAAAACGATCGGGCATTATTAAATAAATCAAATCCGAAGCATCGTAACTTTTGCGTAAAGCAGCATTTACTTTTCGTTGCTTTAAAGTATATTTTTTAGTAAAAACGACTTTTTTATTCTTCGAAAAAGAAAAAACAAAATCCTGAGCCGAACTATTTTTTGTGTCAATAGTGACAAAAACATAATTGGGATTCTCTGTTTTTTGGACGGATTTAATTGTAATTCCATTGGAAACTGAAACTTCATTTTCAGCAATATTTTTCCCGTAAAATAAAATCTGTAACTCAGGATTATGCATTCCTGCGTACCAAAAAGGAGGTTCTACTCTTTGTATTTGAGACCAACTATTTATCGAAATAAAAACCAATAAAAGAAGGCTCCACTTTGATAACTTATTCATTTTTTTCATCGATTCTCTCATTTAATTGGTTTTAAAATTCCAAATCTGACCTATGGTTTCTCCGCCTTTGTTATCCTTAACCACCACTTTCCAATAATAATTAGTCGCTGGCTGCAAAGTAGAAGTTGTCCATGCAGGAGTTGTTAAGTTGCTGGCTACTTTTGCCGTTGGTGAATTTGAAGTTCCAAAATAAACATCATAAACTAAAACATTAGAGGCATCCACATCAGAAGCTGTCCATTTTAAAGTTGCTGTTGCTGCGTTTACAAAGGCACTCATTTCTGGTTGTAAAAGCTGAGGCAAAAATGGCAGATGGTTTGCAACCGCATTGGCTTCTGTATAAAAACTAAAGCTGCTAGAATAATTACTTGAAGCATTCTTACTATCCGTAGCTTTCACTCTCCAATAATAGGCCGTTCCTTTATTAAGAGTTATACTTTGGTAATTTGAAGTCCCTTCGGTAGTTTTTACAATTTGTGTAAATTGATTGTCTGTAGCTATTTGAATCTGATATGTAATCGGATTTTTTTCGGCATCTGTTGAAGCATTCCACTCAAAACTCACGGCATTACTGATGCACAGTTTATTGTTTGTGGGCGTTGTCAAGGCAGGAATGGAAGGTGCTGTATTCGTTGAAGTTGTATCTGATGAAGAATCACCTCCCCCACAGGAAACCAACATAGAGACTGTCGCTACTAAATAGATATATTTTTTCATGTCTATTGTTTTATTATGGTAATTGTAGATGAGGCTTCAGCATTAACTTTAGCTATATAAACTGCCGCCTCTAGTTTTCCTAGGTACAAGACTACTTTTTGATTCACAACGGGATAATTTTCGCTAGAAATCAATTGGCCATTCATAGCATACAGACTGATATTGATTTCATTTTTTGAAGTTGGAGCAAAAAGTGTCAATTCATCCTGGACCGGATTTGGATATGCAATTACATTAGCCGAAACCGTTTGGGAAAATGTTCCTTCGCATGGTACGGCGGTTTTAACTTCTAACACATCTCCTCCCAGAACCGCAACAGAAAAGGAATTTGAATTGGTCTCGAATTGGGTAATTCCATTTACAATCACCTGATAAGGCGCTGTTCCTTCGGTGATTTCTACGGCTACTTTATCCGAAGAAAATGTTGATTTTCCAACAAACGTTCCTCCTGGATTTATGGTGATAGTAAAACATTGTTCGAAAGTTTTACCAGGAATACTTATACAAACCGAATAAGTTCCGGGAGCTAAATCAGAGACAATCAAACTATTATTTACAAAATTGTAGTTGACATTATTGATCGTTGCGGTATAATTATACGACTGAAGTGCTGTGATACTAATCTGTCCGTTTTTCTTATTGGCACAAGTTTCAGATTTGGATTCGATGGTAAAATTATCAGAAGACAAAGCAAAAGGAACATTGGTTACAAGGGCGGGTTTGTTCCCATATATTCTAAATTGTCCCGCTGGAATTGCAATGGGTTCATCCACATTAGTTACATTCCAAACTGAATTATCCATCAAATTATACCATTCGCCAGAATATGGAAATCCGGTAGCTACATTTTGAGTAGTCACATCAAAATTGGCCAAAATCACTACATCCTTCAAACTAGTTACTGGCAAAGCTGCATCGGTAATTTTAATGTTTTTAGTTAAGGAACTGGCATTAGTCATCGTTACCGTTCCTAAAAAAACAGGCTCCTCTGTTTTAAGTTGAATCATTCTAGCCCAATCCGAATAAATCTTGTATCGATTGCTATTATCCAACCAATTATTTGTCCATTGCGGTTGTGGTTTGGTTGCCAATTTACAATCGCCAGAAGTAGCATCCGAATCGGTATTTACAATACCATTATCACATGTAAAAATGGAATTTTCAAAACCTAATTCGCCAAAATGCCAAATCATTTTTGGTCCTGGAACCAATAAACTAACTGCTCCTACTGCTGACATTCTCGATAGCGCTGTATCTAGATTTTTTACATTATGAGTTGCATTAGTCGAATTTCCGTATTGCAAATTTTTATACATCAAGCGCTCTTCGTCATGACTTTCGGCAAATCCCATCAATCGGTTTTTAGTAAATCCTCTACTGCTGCTGTTCATTCTTGCAATATTAGAGGTATACCCCATTGAAAGTTCATTGTATTCATTGGTCATTTTTCCCCAAAGCATAATTCCTTTACTTGGTGTTTCAGCAATTCGATAATTAGCCCATTGTTGTTCTTCGGCATCGGTTCCTAGGTGTTCAAAAATGGTATAATGTGTAGGATCAAGATTCCAGGAATAATCAGCATAGGATTTTAAAACATCCACACGATCCTGCTGATAGGCATTGGTACAACTTTCATCAGTAGCCGTACAATTTTGCGTAAAACCTTTGGTCAAATCCCAACGAAAACCATCAATATGATATTCCTGAATCCACTGTTTAATCACTCTTTTTACATAATATTGGGTTCGGGCTTGTTGATGATTAAAATCTTCCCCAACATTGTATGAATGTTTAGCCACAGTATTAAAATAAGGATTCTCGGCAGTTGGAGAACCAAAACCATCACCGTCCGGATCGTTCATCCACATACGAACCATTGGGTTTCTGCCAAAAGCATGATTCAATGCCACATCCAGAATGACTGCAATTCCATTTTGATGGCATAAATCAACAAACTCCTTTAACTTACTGGATGGCCCGTAAAACTTATCCAAAGCCATGTGAAACGAAGTGTTGTATCCCCAACTTTCATTGCCTTCAAACTCCATCACTGGCATTAATTCGATAGCATTAATTTTTAAATTCTTGAAGTAATCTATTCGGTTGATTAAATCCTGAAAATTGCGATGCACATCAAAATCACGAACTAAAACTTCATACACAATGAGTTTTTCCTTTTCTGGCTTTGTAAAATTAGTCACTTGCCAGATATAAGGGGTTTGTCCTGTTTTTAAAACTGTTACTTCAAATTTTTGGCCTGAAGGATACACCGGCATATTAGGATAAGTAGTGCTCGGAATACCAGCATCATCATAGGGAGAAAGAACCAAAGTAGAATACGGATCGGCAGTTTTAACCATAATTGGTGAATTAGCCAATGGCGATTGATCCACAACCCAATATTGATAGGTATAATTAGTTCCTGCAACTAAGCCTGTTAATTCCAGCCAAAACTTTCCTGTAGTGGGATCTTTTTTCATTGCATAAGCCGAACTAGGCTGCCAGTTATTAAAGCTTCCCGCCACATACACAAAATCTTTGCCTGGAGCATCTAAAACTAAAGTAGCCTTAGTCACATCAGATAAATTATAATTAATTCCATCTTCTAAACCAGAGACCATAGCCTCCGAAATGGTATTAGGATTTATGACTACCGTAAACTTTTTAGTAATTACAGTAGCGCCCTGAGTTACTTGTAATTCATAATTTTGATTAGTAGTAATTCCGGAATGTGTATAGGAAAAAGCAGCCGTATTTGCATTGGAATTAATCGTAGTCCCATTAGCTTTCAAAACATAAGCTGCATTCCCTCCTGTATTAGTTGCTGAAATAGTAAAATTGGAACCTGAATTTAATATCGCTGTACTATTTTCTGCCGGTGTTAACAACGTAAGTTGAAAACCGCCAACCTCAACCAAAATATCCTGTGATTTTTTATCTCCAGTTCCATTTTTGGCTTTAACTAAAAAACCTATTTTGCCTAAAGCAGTGGCATTATAATAGGTTGATGGAGTTATGGTTTTTGAGTAGGTATCATTAGCAGCATTATAGGTAAATTTACTTGACTCTGAAGAAGCTTCCCAACTTCCATTGTCGGGAGTTCCTTTGGCAGTGGTATCATCAGTATCAAATGCCCATGCCCACATATACAAAGCATTTCCTGTGATTCCCCATGTAGCTTCGTTAATACTATTTCCATTTATGGTAATAGTGATTGCTGTAGTTTCTTCAAAAATAGCCGGACTTACGGAATAGGTAACCGTTTGCTGTTGGGCAAAAGCTAAAATTGAAAAAAAACTACATATAAAAAGTAGTGCTTTTTTCATGATTATAGGTTTAGGAAAAAAAAGGCTATCATCAGATAGCCTTTTTTGTTATTTCAATCTATTATTGTTGATTTGGAATCATTAGATAACTTCCGTCTAAATCATTAAAGAAAACCTTGTATTTAGATTTAGCCACAGGAATATCTCCTCCGCTTGTTCCGTTGGCAGGAAATCCTGAAAAAGCCGTATCTCCGCCCCAGTTCACATCCCAAGCATTATTAGCTCTAAACTTTGCTTTTCCATCAAATAAGCTAATTGTAAGTGTCCAATAATGAGGATTAAATGTAGATTGAGTCATAATTGTATCATCACCTCCCCATCCTGCATCATCTCCAGTTCTAGAAGAACCAATTAAACCAACTCTAGTATAGATTGTAGCCGAAGAAGCATCAAAAGGAACTAAAGTATACGTCATGGTTTGAACATTCATTGAAAAAGTATAATAACCTGCTGTTGCAATATTAAAGGTTGCTGGATCGGCATCGGCATCACTACCTCTATAGGCAAGTGCTCCTCCATCGCCCATACCGTACATTGGTACCCAACTTCCTAAAGTTGACACAACTTTAAATGATCCTGCTTTGAAATAGCCCGTAAACTTATACAATTTAGCATTTGAACCACTTCTAAAAATCGGTTGGTTTCCGTTATTCGTGTCCCAACCTGCAGCAGTTGCATCACCTACTAAATACCAATCAGTAAATGTGTAAGCTACTGCACCTGAATATGGAGTAACTGTTATGCTAACGCTATTTTGAGCCATTACGGGTACTCCTCCAGATACACTTGATTTTACAATTAAATCAAACTGAGATGCTTTTCCTGTTTCGGCACCTAAATCTATTGCCGCTTGGTTCAGGTTTTTAACAAGCACTCCAGCTTCAGTCACATCACTAGTAGTTGCTAAAACTTGCGCTTTAGAAAAATCTCCTCCTTTTACATCCATCAACAAGGTGTAAGTTACTACCACATCTTGTGAATATTCCGCTGGTGACCAAACAAATTTATCCGCTTCATTGGTTGCATTCTCTTCCGTTAAAACATATGTTTTTCCTGTTAAAGAAAGAGGCATTTCCGGTGCACTAAAATTCTCTAGTATTGGTCTATTATCTACCGCATCAGCGTTGCATGATACAAACAAAACGCTTACCAATGCGATTCCTATTTTATATATATTTTTCATCTTTAATTGAAGTGATTGGTTAGTATCCTAAATTTTGTTTCAAAGTTGGATTTGCCTGAATGGTTTTGGCCGGAATTGGCATTAAGTCTCTAAATGAGGCTGTAGCTGAACCGTTTTCCGTTCCACCTTTCCATTGCCAAATTTTATCTGCTCCAGAAAATTTACCAAAACGAATTAAATCAGTTCTTCTGTGGCATTCCCAGAACAATTCGCGACCTCTTTCGTCCAAAATAAAATTAAGTGTCATATCAGAAGATGCAATTGTAGATGCTTGCGCTCTGTTTCTTAATTTATTGATGTAACCAACTGCTGTAGTCATATCAGTTCCAGAAGCACCTCTAACGGCACATTCTGCATACATTAACATCGCATCAGACAAACGGAACATTGGAAAATCAGTATCAGGAATATCATTACGTTGTGCAGCCGTTCCATCTGAGTTTACATTCGTAAATTTGGTCACCGCATATCCATTGGTAAAAGTCCCTACATTAGCAATATCTAAAGTTTGACCATCGGTATAGAAAGTTCCTCTTTTATCGGCTGTAGCAGTTGCATCAGGAAAAATTTGAACAAATTCTTTTCTTGTTCTAATCCCTTGCCATCCACCGTTCATACCGTATTGAGCTGCATCCATACTTCCACCAATAGAAGCGTGAAGGATAAAACTCATCCCTCCACCGGTAGCTCTAATAGCATTTCCGTCACTTACAATTGGGAAAATAAATTCAGATTGTGCTCCATTTCTATCATTATCTGCAGAGAATAAATATCGGTAAGGTACATTAGCAAAAGTATAACCTGAATTAGTAATAATATCAGCGCATAAAGCAGCCGCTTCGGCATATCTGTCTGTACCGATATATACTTTTGCATTCAAATAAATTTGTGCTAATAAAAATTTAGCCGCAGTTTTATCAATTCTTCCGTATTCATTAGCTTTTGAAGCTACCAAACTCGCATCCAAATCTTTCAATTCACTTTCGATATAAGCAAAAACCTCAGCTCTTGTTTTTTGTTCTGGATAGAAGAATCCCACAGGATCATTTTCGGTAGTGATAGGCACATTTCCAAACAAATCCATTAAATTGAAATAAGAGAAAGCTCTTAAAAAGCGGGCTTCGGCTCTAAAATTTGCTATATCACTTTTTAGACTTGCATCTACACCACGAGCATCTAATTTTTCATCTGTTGTTTGTCTTAAAAATTCATTAGCCAAACTGATTTCATAGAAAGCTCTAGAATATGTTCCGTATAAAAATTCGTTATTTGGTGACCAAGTTTGAGAATTCATGGTTGGTAAAGTTCCATCTGCCCAAGCTATAATTGCTTCGTCTGTAGTAAATTCTTGGTTCACAAAAAGCAAACGCAAATAACTACTAAAATCGCCACCAATTCCAGCAATATCCGGTTTTGAATCACCGTCATTACCTCCTACATAAAGTCCTGCGTATAATTTTGCTAAAACTTGTTTGTAAGAATCCTGATCTTGAAAAAAGGTTTCAGAAAGAAACTCGTCATCATCTTTTGGAGTCACATCCAAATCGCTTGTACACGATACAAGAGCCATATTCATCCCTAAAACAAATAGGAAGAAAAAAGATATATATTTAAATGATATTTTCATTTTGTTTAATTTTTTGATTGTTAATTAGCTACTAGAAACTTGCATTTACACCAAACAGGTAAGTTCTTGCACGAGGGTAAATATTACCGTCAATTCCATTGAATTTTTCAGGATCTAAACCATTGTATTTTGTAATGGTTAACACATTTTGAACCCCTGCCGAAAATCTTAAATTAACCACTTTAAGCAAGGCCTTGTCTAAAGTATAGCCAATAGTAACATTATCTAATTTGATAAAAGAAGCATCTTTCACGAAGTAATTAGACAAATAGCGTTGTGTTCCATTATCTTCAAAAACAAAAGCTGTATTTGAGTAATCAGAACTTATATTAGCTAAATCAGTATCTCTTCTTAATCCAGCCATTAAGTAACCCTTATCAGAACTTACGTTATCAAAAATATAATTCCCTAAGCTCGCTCTCCAATTCATTACAAAATCAAATTTCTTGTAATTTAGACTTGAAAACAGTCCAAAAGTATAATCCGGTGCTGCTTTATGGAATCTATAACGATCCCCATCATCAATTTTTCCATCATCATTTCTATCTACATAAGCTCCTGCAATTGGTTTTTTATTAGCATCGTATAATTGTTCGAAAACAAAGAATGAATTTGGTGCATATCCAACCGAATTGATTTGGATTTTATTACCACTTCCTCCTTTAATATCTCCTACTGCATAACCCGTAAAGCCCTCTACTGTTTTTCCTAAATTGGTAATTTTTTGATCAATATAAGTAGTATTGAATGCAAGGTTCCAAGTCAAATTATCATTTTTAACAATATCTGACTGAATGCTAAATTCAATTCCTTTAGTATTTAAATTACCAATGTTGTTAAATCCTTGATTTCTTAAATTAGCACCATCCGGAACTAATACATCCGCTAATAAGTCACTTGATTTTTTATCGAAATAGTTGATAGAACCTGAAATTCTATTATTGAAAAAACCATAATCTATACCTACGTTAGTTTCAGACAACTCTTCCCATTTAATATTTTCATTGTATCCTTCAGGTCTTGCTGTAGAATACACCACACCTCCAAAAACATATTGAGTATTGATAGAACCAAGAGTAACTCTTCTCAAATAATCGTAAGAAGCAGTAATATCTTGCTGCCCAGTTGTTCCGTATCCTAAACGCAATTTTAAAGTAGAAATCGTTTCGTTGTCTTTTAAGAAAGATTCTTCTGAAAGATTCCAAGCAAAAGCTGCTCCGGCAAAATTACCCCATCTGTTTGCTTTAGAAAAACGAGAAGTTCCATCTCTTCTGTAATTTACAGTCAATAAATAACGGCTATCATAACCCAAATTCAAACGTCCAAAATAAGATTGTAAGTTAATGTCTGGATCAGTAGTAACATCCTCATTTGGATTAGGCTGCATAGTTTCACCTGATTCGTATTTTTCTTTTTGAAACAATTGATAGTTGTACCCTGCTGTTGCATCCACTTTAAATTTCCCTAAATCTTTAGTATAGTTGAAATAGGTATTTAAATTTTTGTTTTGAAGTGCATCCGTGTAAGTTGAATAATTTCCTAAATTAACCCAATTCCCAGAAGTAAAAGCATTTGGCTGATATCCTAAAGCACTTTCTGTACTCACTCTTGTATATCCACTACTGTCAAAACGGTCAATTCCAGCCTCTGTTACAATGTGTAAATCTTCAAAGAAATGGAATTTATAGTCTAAACGAATATTCCCCCATTTTCTGGTTGAAGTAGCTCTTCTTTCATCTTGATTCAATCGAGCAACAGGATTTCTAGCAGGTAATAAGGGTAAGTTTCCATTTGCTTCTAACCATTCAAAATAGCCACCGTAACGTGAACCTTCAGCATACACCGATTGTGTAGGATCAAATCCAATAGCACTTCCTATTACAGCATCTTCGTCTTGGAATCTATTTTTTCCAAAAGATAAGTTTCCACTAATGTCAATTTTTAAATGATTATCAAATAAAACTGGATTAATAGACAACGAAGTCGTTGTTCTTTCAAAATTAGTGTTTTTAAGAATCCCTGGATTGTTAACATTCCCAACAGATAAACGAACAGGTAATTTATTAAACAAGGCGCCACTGATAGAAATATTATTATTAGTGGTTAAAGCAGTATGAAAAATTTCATTTTGCCAATTGGTATTAGCCGTTCCTAACAAAGCTTTTTGAGCATCAGAACCTTTTTCGTTTACTAAAGCACGATATTGATTGGCGCTTAAAACATCTACTGTGTTAGCAACAGTATTTACGCCTACTTGTGAACTAAAATTCACTTTTACTCCACCTTTACTTCCTTTTTTAGTAGTAATTACAATTACCCCATTGGCTGCTCTTGAACCATAAATTGCTGCTGCTGAAGCATCTTTCAATACAGTAAAAGATTCAATATCATTAGGATCAATTGTAGATAAGATACTAGTAGAACCAGATGGAACAGTATTACTTAATGGCAAACCATCCAAAATAATTAATGGATCATTTGATGCATTTAATGAAGAACCTCCACGAATACGAATATCCGCTTTTGCTCCTGGAGCTCCACCTCCTGTAACATTCACTCCAGAAATACGACCACTAATCAAACTCTCTGGGGTTACATTTTGACCTTTGTTAAATTCTTTAGCCGAAATTTGCGATACAGATCCTGTGGCATCTTTTTTCTTCACCGTACCATACCCTACTTGCACCACTACTTCTTTCAATTCATTTGAGTCCTCGATCAATACAACACGAAGGTCTTTACCATTGGCAACAATTTCTTGAGTAGTAAATCCGATAAAAGAAACTACGATTATTGGAGATTTAGTTGATGATGGCAAGGCAAAAGCCCCATTTATATCTGTAATCGTTCCAATATTTGTCCCTTTAATTAAGACACTTGCCCCAATTAAGGTTTCTCCTTTTTGATCTACGACAACACCGGAGATTTTGTTGGTTGTAGTTTGAGCAACTACACTTGGCATAATAAATAGCATGTTACATAATAACAAAATGTAATACATACTGTTTTTCATTTTTACCATAATTCTTTTAGTTTTTGGTTGTTAATAATTTTTGGTTTTACAAAATCGATTGGTCTTAAAACGTATCTCAAACAAACACTTCTTCGATTTTGTTTATGTAAAATTATATGGATTTAACACCCTCAATTTTAACGACAATAAAAATGTAGTTAAAAGAGCAACTACCCAAGCTTAAAACCCTTTAAAAACAAGCATTTACATGTTTTTAATTTTAAAAAAAAGTAGTGAATATGTAGTGAAAAAAACTAAATTTTAGTGATTTTTCACTAAATAACAAATAACATTTTCATTAAGCTTATAATTGTATAATTAACAATTATTGATTATTTTATTTAAATAAAATATAAATTAAATTACAAATAAATACACATTAAATAAAATTTTAAAGGCACTAAAAATTCAAAAAAAGCAATTAAAAACAGCTTCAAAAACAGAATAAGTCAATTAAGACTATTGATGAATTAGTAACAAGAATACCTTGAGATAAAATATCTTTGATAATTTTAAAGCCTATTGTAATTAGCTGTAGTTATTATGTCAGTTTTAAAGACGTTTTGATGCATTTGTTTAATCAAATCGATTATTTAGCTTAGTTGTTAGAATAGTATACTTCACTAACATTTTATTAAAACATTATGCTGTAATAAAAAAGAATTATCTTTTATTGAACTTGATTACTAAACTACTAAATAGCACTTAGCCTTTTACTCTAAAAAACTTTTAGAAAGCCAATAGAAATTAAAAACAGAAAAAGAGACTATTTCACCACTTGTGATATAGTCTCTTTTTCAAAAAAATAGGGTTTGAATTTTATAAACCAACCAATAAAATAACCCAATTAAACTTGATCTATTAATATAACTATTAGAATAAAATTTATTTAACCTCAACAATACTTATCGCATAACCTCCGCCTGGGGCTGAAAATTGACTTAATTTTGATTTATTATTTAGCTTTATTTTTCTAATTGTATAGGCCTGTGGATTGCTTTTATAATGCGCGTCTTTTGCATCAGCATAAATGGTAGCTTCGTATTTCTTTCCTTTTTCTAAAAAGTCAAATTGAATATTTGATACACGAGAATTATCTCCATTTACATTCCCCACAAACCAATTATTAGTTCCTTTGGCTTTTCTTGCTACGGTAATATATTGACCAGGTTCAGCTTCTAAATACTTGCTTTCACTCCAATCTACAGCTACATCTTTGATAAATTGGAAAGCATCAGCAAAACGCTCATAGTTTTCCGGTAAATCGGCAGCCATTTGCAATGGGCTATACATGGTTACATATAATGCCAATTGATTAGCCAATGTACTGTTTAAATGCGAAGTATTTTCAGGATTTAATTTACTTATATCCATTTCAAAAATTCCAGGTGTATAATCCATTGGCCCACCAACCAATCGGGTAAATGGCAAAATAGTAACGTGATTAGGCTTAGAACCTCCAAACGCTTGATATTCTGTCCCTCTAGCCGATTCATTCCCAATTAAATTAGGATACGTTCTACAAATCCCTGTTGGACGAATTGCTTCGTGAGCATTGACCATGATTTTATAATCGGCCGCTTTTTCAACAGCATATTGATAATGATTTACAATCCATTGGTCGTAATGATTTTCTCCACGTGGCAAAATTGGACCTACATAACCACTTTTAACTGCATCATATCCATTGTCTTTCATAAATTGATAGGCTTTATCCATATGACGCTCATAATTACGCGTAGAACCCGAAGTTTCGTGATGCATAATCATTTTAATTCCTTTGGATTTTGCATACTCATGAATGCCTTTTACATCAAAATCGGGGTAAGGCGTTACAAAATCAAAAACATAATCTTTAGAATGACCAAACCAGTCTTCCCAGCCTTCATTCCAGCCTTCAACCAATACAGCATCAAAACCATTTGCCGCTGCAAAGTCAATGTATTTTTTAACATTAGCGGTATTGGCTCCGTGTTTTCCGTTAGGTTTAGCTTTAGAATAATCTGTAACTCCTAATTCAACTGTTGGATAATCATCCGTATAAGCCCAAGTACTTTTTCCGGTAATCATTTCCCACCAAACACCAATATATTTTACAGGTTTAATCCAAGAAGTGTCTTCTATTTTACAAGGATCATTTAAATTTAAAGTCATTTTAGAAGCCAAAATTTCTCTGGCATCATCGCTAACCATAATCGTTCTCCAAGGCGATTGACAAGGTGCCTGCATATATCCTTTATCCCCTTTAGCATCAGGAGTTAACCAAGATTCAAAAACCATGTTTTTATCATCTAAATTCAAGTGCATACAAGAATAGTTAATTAAAGCTGCTTCATGCAAATTGATATACAAGCCATCTGCAGTTTTCATCATGAGTGCAGTTTGTACTCCTGTAGGAGAAAATGATTGCTGAGAAACATTAGCTGTCATGGCTTTTTCCGTAAGACCTCTAATTTCAGAAAGTTTAGAAGTGGTGTAATCGTATTCCTGAGTATCATAATCACCAGGAATCCAAAATGCTGTATGATCGCCAGTCATGGCAAATTGACTTCTTTCTTCTTTGATTACAAAATACGTTAGGTTTTTCTGCGAAGGAAATTCATAGCGAAAACCTAAACCTTCGTCAAACAATCGAAAACGAATAACCATTTGCCTGTTGGTTCCCTTTTGATTTAAAGTTACAGCCAATTCGTTATAATGATTTCGAATACTGGCAACTTCACCCCAAACCGGTTTCCAAGTTTCGTCAAATGCAGTAATCTTTGTATTTAATATACTAAAATCATTTAACAACGACTTTTCATCATTTTTTAATTCGAGTCCTAATTTACTTGGCTTTATAACTACTTTGCCTTTGTAATTTAAACTATAGCTTGGTGTTCCATCAGATTGCAAAGAAAATTCCATTTGCAATTTTTGATTGGGCGATTTTAACTGTTGTGCTACCATAGTATGTAGTGTAACACACAGCAGGGTTAATAAAAAATAATACTTCATTTGGTTGAGTTAATAAATTAATAATTTGCTTTATACATCTTCATAAACCAAATTTATATTGATTTTACCTCCTATATTTTTATTAACTAAATTTGGTAGTCAAATGCAACCAAAAAACAACAATAAAACACTGATTTACAACACAATAAATCATGTGTTCAAATAAAAAAAAGTAGTACTCCTGTAGTATAAAAAAACAGCCTAAGTACTAAAAAACAGCACAAAGACATTAAATTACAAACGAATAATTAACTATTTATTTGTTCCAATGCGCATTACATTGGCCTCAAATTCATCACGAGGTCCCAAAGCTTTGTTTCTTAATTTTGTTCTGTAATTGTAGATTGTAGACAATGAATAACGTAAAAATTCAGCAATTTTAACGCTATCTGATATTCCCAAACGAATCAATGCAAAAATTCGCAATTCGGTATTCATTAACTCTCCTTGTTTCAATTTAATATCTTCATTATCAATCAATAAATCATTAAACTCTTCAATAAAATTTGGAAAAAGGGATAGAAAGGTTTTATCAAAATTATGGTAGAATTCTTTGAGCTCGACTTCGATAAATTCTTTTGATTTTATGGCTTTTACAAGTTCTGCGGTTTTACCACTGGAAACAATTACGTTTAATTTGCGTCGGTATTCATCTAGTTTACTGATATAAACAGAACATTGGTCCATATACCTGCCTATATAAATTTCTTTTACCAAACTGGCTTCTTCTAGTGTGTGATTGGTTTCATTCAATCTCTCATTTGCAGTTTTCAATTCTTCGTTAAGAATTATAAATTGTTTATTGGCTAAACTAATTTCCTGTTTCGCTTTAGACAATTTCTTCATTTGCTTGAATAATAAAATCAATACTACCATTAAAAATAAAGACAAAATACTAGCACTTACTAAAAACACAAGCAATTGATGACGGTTAGTATCGTTTTGTTTTTGATACGCTTCATTGATGATGGGCATCATTTTTGAAATTTCAAATGTTCTTAATCGAGCATTACAAAAGAGAGCATCTTCAAGCGTTCTTTTTGTGTATTTATAGGCACGATCTATATCTCCTTCTTCATACAAAATGTAGGCTAATGAACGAAGCGAAATGTATTCTTTCTTTTCTAATTGCAAATCTGAAATAGCCGAAAGAATCAACCATTTTTTCTCTTGCTCATACTCTTTTTTATGTTGATATGCCTGCGAAATAATATAAGCGACAACTGCTTTATCAGTATTATTACTATCTATTTTAGAAAAATAAGCACTTAATAAACCAATGGTTTCATCGTACTTTTTATTTTGGAAAAGCTTGTTAGATTGATGAATTATAAAAGATTCTGAATTTTTAGGATAAAAATAATAACTCGAGTCTCTATATTGTTGCGTTAATCTTAAGTAGTTATTTTTTTCTTGTGAAGTTGCAGCAAAATCAGCCATAGAGAGATAAAGTGTGCTACAAACTCCAAAATAAACACCTTTGATTTCAGGTGTCGATTTAATATTAATTTTATTTAAGATATCCGTCGCTTCCTTATACATCCCTAAAGTTCCCATGGTGGAAGCCAAGTTTAATTTGGTGGTATTTATTTTTGCCAAGTCTTTTAATTCGGTTGCAATTTTCATGCTTTTTCTAGCATAATTTAAAGCCGAATCCGATTGATAAAATTTATATTCACCATACAATTTCTCATAAACCTCAAATTTCTGAGCATTGATAGAAGTAAACTTCAGCAAGCTACGGAGTTTATTAATATCCGCTTCTTTCTTATCATGATAAAATTCACTTTTATCAATAGTAGTATCTAATTCATCCAATAATGCGTCGATTTCAACTTGAGAATACAATAAAACAGGAAAACAAAAAATCAGGAATAAAGTCCAAAATTTATTCATTGTTGTGGTTTTTGGTTTAGGTTAAGTTATTACTAATTTATTAAAATATTTAACACTAAATGCTTTTTGAAAATATTAAAAAACGACTTGCTTTTAACCCGATGCTAATTTCTTATTTTAAGCGAACTTATCTAAAAAGATAAGACAGTTGAATCGAGCCATAAAAATAACCAATAGTCCTATAAAATTTCAATTCTTTTCCGCGATAAACAAAAGCATAGGAAAGATTCCAATTATTGTTTCGATAACGCAAACCTGCTTCACCATTAAACCTAAGGGGAATCAAATCAAAAGTAACCGGACTGTGATCATTAAAAAGACTGCCTTGAATAGTGGCATCGTAAATTTGATAATTTACGGATGGATTTATATAAAAATAAAATTCATGTTCCGTCGGTTTTGTATCACGGCTTATTGAAGCTCCGTAATAATTAGAATCAGATAAAGGCACTAATTTTTTAAATCCAATTCTAGTAATAAAAGCTGCTGATACTGCCGTAAATACGGTTCCCAGTTTTGCTTCAGTTTGCCATTGAAAATCAATTCTTTTACTTTTAATCGAATTCAAAAATGATTTTGACAACATGAAATAACTTTGTACCGAAAAAGCATTATTAATTTGGTAATCCCATTGCTCAAATGCCTGGTAATGAAACAACTTATGCGTACTCGATTGCACTTGGTCAGCAAAAGAATTAGGACCAATAAAACCTAGTTGAAAATATTTCTTGAAAACTAATTTATTGGTATAAAAATTAGTATTTCCAAATTGCCCAAAAAGATAACCTGCAAAGGGTCTATCAAACATATCTTCCTCATCAACATAAATTGTTCTGGGACTATACATATATTGTCCCAAACGAATTTCATTGATTTTTTTTAAAACTTTCGGTTTATTTTTCTTAGATAAATACCTATAAAAAATCTCTAACCCATTGGTATAATACTGGTCGTTTTTAGTAGAAGTGTACAAATCATTATCCGTAACAATACCTATTTCAACAGTAGTATTCTGACTTGATAAAGTAGCCGAAAAGCACAAGAATAAAAAGCTAAAAAGTATTGTTTTTAATTGCATTTAGTATTCAATTTTTCCTACTGTACGCATTACACGCATAATTTTATCTTTTCTTCTATTGATATAAGAAGACGAACTCGTTGCGGTAAATTTTCTAGGATTAGGTAAAATTGCTGCTATCCCTGCTGCTTGTTTTGGAGTTAAGTTAGCAGCATCTTTTCGATACCAATGCTCCGCTGCGGCCTGCGCACCATAAACACCGTCTCCCATTTCAATACTATTGAGGTAAACCTCCATAATACGTTCTTTGCCCCAAATTAGTTCAATTAAAACCGTAAAATAAGCTTCCAATCCTTTTCTTATGTAACTTCTTCCTTGCCACAAGAAAACGTTTTTTGCGGTTTGCTGCGAAATGGTACTTCCTCCTTTAATTTTTCTACCTCTTGAATTATTTTTATAAGCCTTTTGCATGGCTCTAAAATCAAAACCGTTGTGTTTTAAAAACAAACCATCTTCACTAGCAATAACTGCTTTTTGCAAATTAACCGAAATATTCTCAAGTGGCTCCCAATCGTGATTAAAATAGACCGGTTTACCAGCTGCTTTATTCTCTATGGCCCGAATAAGCATTAAAGGGGTAAAAGGAACTGGAACAAATTTAAAAAAGACTACCGAAAAAAAGGAAAGCCCCAAAAACCATAATGTTATTTTAAACAAAATAGTTCTCAATTTAGTCATAAAACCTGAAGACGATTTTTTTGAAGGTTTTTTAGCTATTGCTTTTGGAGTAATTTTTGTTGCCATTTTTAAATTTGGGATGCTCTCTGTGTGTTAAAATCACAAACTCGATATTTATTTTTTACAAAAAGTAAAATTACTTTTTTTAAGGAATCATCCAATAAAATTATTTTATATTTCTAATTCATTTAAAATTATATTAAAAAAATTAAGCCTTTAAAGAAGCCATTTTAAATTAACTATTTTTATACTTCAAAATTCAGAAGCCATACAATGACTCAAAATAAAATGACAGCCAACTTACTTTGGCAATTAGAACGCATCACTGCTCTAGGAATATCTAAAGACAAAAAAAATATTGTTTACAAAGTCACCATTCCTTCAGTGGAGGAAAACAAACCACAAACAAAACATTTTTTCATACCAATAAATGGTGGGAATCCAACCGAAATTGAAGATCCAAATACAATTTTAACTAATAAAAAAATATCACCCGATGGTAAATTTCTGCTTTCGCACCAAGAAGTAAAACTGCAAAATGTATTAGGAAAAGATTTCTACCCCGAACTTGAAAAATCGGAGGTTCAAATATACGATTCCTTGAATTACCGTCATTGGGACACTTGGAATGAAGGCAAATTCAATCATGTTTTTTTCAAAGAAAATAGAGAAGATGCTCCGCAAAAAGACATCATGGAAAAAGAACTTTTTGATTGTCCTCAGAAACCTTTTGGCGGCGATGAAGATTATATCTGGTCACCTGATAGCAAGAGTATCCTTTATGTATGCAAGAAAAAATCAGGCACCGAATATGCTATTTCAACCAACACTAATATCTATCAATACGATTTAGAAACAGCTAAAACCACTAATCTCACAGAAGAAAATACAGGTTATGATGTGGCTCCCCAATTTTCAAATTCGGGAATTTTAGCTTGGCTGGAAATGAAACGTGATGGTTATGAAGCAGACAAAAACGATATTATAGTTCGTTACCACGGAATAAAAATAAATTTAACCGCACAATGGGACGGAACAGTGGATAATTTTATTTGGAGCCAGGACAGCCAAAAAATTTATTTTATTGCCCCGATTGACGGAACCAAACAATTGTTTGAAGTCAATTTTCCTGGACTTACAAAAATGCTTCCTAGAGTACAACAGCTGACCGATGGTTATTTTGACATCACTACTCTTATTGGTTTTAATGAAACAAAAATTATCGTCACAAGAGAAGACAGCAATCATGCTGCAGAAATATTCTCTTATGATTTAATGGCGAAAAACTGGCAACAACTAAGCCACTGCAATACTAAAATCTATGAATCCTTAGCATTAAGCAAAACTGAAAAAAGATATGTAACCACCACCGATGGAAAGAAAATGCTAGTTTGGGTGATTTTCCCTCCAAATTTTGATGCCTCTAAGAAATACCCAACCCTACTTTATTGTCAAGGAGGACCACAAAGTCCATTGAGTCAGTTTTACTCCTTTAGATGGAATTTTCAATTGATGGCGGCAAACGATTATATCATTGTAGCCCCTAACCGCCGCGGAATGCCAGGACACGGAGTAGAATGGAACGAACAAATTAGTAAAGATTGGGGCGGACAAGTAATGGACGATTATCTTTCGGCTATTGATACTATTGCACAAGAAAGCTATGTTGACAAAAACCGTTTGGGTTGTATTGGAGCCAGTTATGGCGGTTATTCGGTGTATTATTTAGCTGGAATTCACCAGAATCGATTTAAAACTTTTATCGCTCATGATGGTGTTTTCAATACCCAAAGCATGTTTGGAACCACTGAAGAAGTATTTTTTAGCAACTGGGATTTTGGAGGTCCATATTGGGAAAAAGATAATTTACTTGCCCAAAAAGTCTATCAGAAATTCAATCCAATTAACCTGGTTCATAATTGGAATACTCCTATTTTAATTATCCAAGGGGGAAAAGATTTTCGTGTACCAATTGGACAAGCGCAGGAGGCTTTTCAGGCAGCTCAATTGCGTGGCATAAAAAGTCGATTACTCTATTTTCCAGAAGAAAATCATTGGGTATTACAAGCTCAAAATGCCCAAATATGGCAAAGAGAATTTTTTAAATGGCTACAAGAAACTTTGTAAAAACAAAAAACAACCGAATAAAAAATGGGAAACAAAAACAGCAATATCCCTATAAAAGTATTTATCAGTTACATCATCCTTGCTACACTTGTGGCTAGTGTGGGCTGGATTTTGTATACCGAAAATAAAGATTATTCAAAAATTGAAAACAAAATTATTACCGAAAAAAACAAAGTTCTTAAGGTCAGTAACCTTTTTTCAAACATTTATAAAACGGAAAGTTTAGCTAGAAAAACCATTCAATCTAATTCCGAATCTGATTTTAAAGATTATGTACAAGAAACGGATTCACTAAAAATGAGAATCCGTTCCTTAAAAAAGGACCTTTCTAGTGAATATCAAAACAAATTATTAGATAGTGTCATCATTTTATTAAATGAAAAAACACTAAACATTAGACATCTTAAAAGCATCAAAAACAAAACATCTGATGAAGCTTCAGTAAATGATGCAATTCAAGAATTAACACAATTAGAGTTTTCGCTTAGTAAATTAAAACTCCAAGATTTTACAAGAAATCCCGAAAAACTAAGCAGTTATCAGCTCAATGTATTGCAACGATATGTTGACTATCTCAATCAAAACATTCCAGATGACCCTAGCAATACACTGACAAAAAAAGAAACCGATTCTATTTTATCTACCTCTAAAAAACTACTTAGCAAAGTAAAATTAGAAACCGAAAAGAAAAAAGAATCCTTGAGCATTCAGGAAAATAAATTACTTACTAATGAGTTATTAATATCGGACCAACTCAGGAAAGTGCTCCGTATTATTGAACAAGAAGTTGTTGCTTCGTCAATAAAAAACAATAATGAAAAAGAAAAATCTCTAAAAAAAATCAATCAAATTGTATCTTATGCTGCCATTTTAGGATTATTACTTACATTATTCTTTTCCATATTAATTACAAGCGATTTTTCTAAAACACAATCGTATAAAAAACAACTGGAAATAGCCAATTTTAAAACTCAAAATTTACTAAAAAACAGAGAACAACTCATCTCTACCGTTAGTCATGATTTAAAAACACCTTTGAGTACCATTGTAGGTTACACGGAGTTATTAGGAAACTCTGATTTAACAACTAAGCAATCCTATTTTACTACTAACATCAAAAACTCATCCGAATACATTTCAAGATTAGTTCAGGATTTATTGGACTTTTCACAAATTGAAGCTGGAAAAATTAACTTAGAAAAAAATCCATTTTCCTTAACAGAAACCATTCAAGAAGTAGCTACAAATTTACAGTCGGTGTTTCAACAAAAAGAAATTGACCTTCAAATTTTTATTGATAAAGAATTCAACCAACCTATTATTGGTGATGCTTTTCGTTTAAAACAAGTGTTAACAAATATTATTGGGAATGCATATAAATTCACTCCAGAAGGCTACATCAAAATAAATGCTACTTTTAATTCAAGTAAAAATACAGCTTTAATAAGCATTGAAGATTCAGGAATTGGGATTGAGAAAGAAAGTCAAAATTTGGTTTTTGAAGAATTTGCTCAAGCCAATGAAACCATCGAAAAAAAATATGGCGGCACAGGTTTAGGATTAGCCATTTCCAAAAAAATAATTGCTCTTTTGGGTGGGCAATTGTATTTAAAAAACAGTTCCAAAAAAGGAAGTTGTTTTGAAATAAGTTTGCCAATACGATTTGGATTTGATAAACAACAAGAAATTCAAGAAACAAACACGGATATCTTTGAACCTAAAAAACAAAATAAAACTATTGTAGTAATAGATGATGATCCCGATTTATTACAACTTACCGTTGAAGTTTTAAAACAATATTATCAGGTGATTTCTTTTTCGAATGCGGAACAAGCCCTGCAAAATTTAGCTTTAGAAAACTATGATTTACTCATTACTGATATCCAAATGCCTATTAAAGACGGCTTTGAATTGATTGAAGAATTACAAAAAAAGAAAAAAAACATTTATAACAATCAACCCCTAATTGCGGTAACTGGGAGAACTGATTTAAATCAAGAAACATACACCAAAGCTGGATTTACAGCTGTACTTAAAAAACCATTTACTCCAAGTATTTTACTGAAAACTATCGATGCTATTTTTAATCAAATTGCATTGCCAATTCAAGAAAATACAATTAGAGATTCTAAAAACAAAGAAGAATTGTTTTCTTTAGAAAGCCTAAAACTTTTTTTAAAAAATGATTCCGAAGCAATAAAATCAGTTATAGAATCTTTTATTTCTTCAACCTATTCAAATCTTTTTTTACTTGAAAATACTATTCAAACAGCTGATTATGAAAAAATAAAAGAAGTAGCGCACAAAATGAATCCTATGTTCAAACAAATTGAAGCTACTGACATTGCTGCAATTTTAGAACAACTGGAATCACAACAATACAATGAAACTGAATTAGCTGCCCATTTTTCTAATCTAAAAACTAAAATTCAACAACTTATAACTGAATTAGAAAAAATGATTTAATCCATATCGTACAACTTGAGTTTATTGTACAAAGTTTTTCTGGTAATTTTCAACAACTTTGCTGCTTCTGATTTATTGTTTTTAGTTTTCACTAAAGCATTTTCGATAGCTTCTTTTTCATTTTCTGATAAAGAAAAAGAATCCTTTTTGACTTGATTTTGATGAAAAAATTCAACTGGTAAAACTGTAGTTTCAATAAAATCGCCTTGAGTCAACAAAGTAGCGCGTTTGATACAATTTTGCAATTCTCTTAAATTTCCAGGCCAATTATAATTTTGAAAAATAGCGACTACTTCTTTAGAAAAACCAATGACCTCTTTGTGCAATTGCACATTGGCTTTTTCAAGAAAAAAATCAGCAAACAACACTAAATCTTCCGCTCGCTCTACAAGCGAAGGAGAATGAATAGAGAATTCATTGATTCTATGGTATAAATCTTCCCTGAAATCACCGTTTTTAACTGCTTCACGCAAATCTTCATTGGTAGCCGTAATAATTCGAATATCAACTTCAATTTCTTTATTACTGCCCACAGGTTTTATTTTACGTTCCTGCAACGCTCGCAACAACTGGATTTGGTTTTCATAAGACAAATTACCAATTTCATCCAAGAAAATAGTTCCACCATTAGCTGCTTCAAAATAACCTATTTTATCTGAAATTGCTCCAGTAAAGGAACCCTTTAAATGCCCAAAAAACTCGCTCGCTGCTAATTCTTTTGGAATAGCACCACAATCTACAGCTATAAAATTATTCTCTTTTCGACGACTTTGTTGATGAATACTTTTAGCAATAATTTCTTTACCTGTTCCACTTTCGCCAATAATTAAAACTGACATATCGGTGGGACTAACTAGTTTTATATGTTCTGCTAACTTTCTAGAAGCTGGAGAAATTCCTTGCACATATTGAGTTGTTGCCACTGATTTAGTCTCGTTTTTAGCTTGCTTTGGAATAGTCTTCTCTGTAGTTTCCATTGCTAAAGCATTCGCAATAACCACCAAAACCTCATCTGGATTAAAAGGCTTCGAAATATAATCGGAAGCACCATTTTTTATGGCTTTAACAGCAGTGCTCACTTCTGAATATCCAGTCATTAAAACTACTGGAATATGAGAATGAGTAGTTTTAATTTCTGCCAATAATTCAATGCCATCAGCATCTGGCAAACGCAAATCCGTCAAGATTAAATGGAATTCATCCTCTTGAATTGCTAATCGGGCTTCGGTTGCTGAAAAAGTGGTTCTAACCGTATACTTATTTTTGGTTAGAAATTTTTCTAACAATTTACAAAACGAAATATCATCTTCAACAATTAAAATCTTTGACATTATAGAGGCACTTTTTATGCTAAATTAAAACTTATATTATTGTATTCTCATAAAATTATGCAAAAAAAAGAGACTGCCCATTTGGACAGTCTCCTCAAAACAATAAGCTAATTCGCGTGCTTATTTTGGTTATCAGTTCCCATCAACATCTGTATAAACAGTAGCCGCTTGGTCTTTAACTGATATTCTAAATCATTTTCTTTTTGTATTAATTATTTCTGAATCCATTTTCCTGATTCGTCAGCATATAAAACACCTTCTTTATCAGCTGTTTTTACTTCTAATTTATACTCGTTTTTATCGTTTTTGTAAGCCTTATTTAGAACGGCATCAGGAAAAGCTTTCTTTAAAGCTTCGGATACAGCAGCAGGAACTTCCTCTGTTTTAATTTCTGTAAATTCATCTGTTGCTGGAGCTGCTGCTTCTACAGGAGCTGCTTGTTCCGTTGGAGCAGCTTGCTCTTCTTTTGCCTGAGCGTTAATAGTTGACAAACCTCCTAATACGATTGCTGCTGCTAAAATTAATTTTTTCATAATGTGTGTATTTTAAAATATTATTATTCTTTAGATTATTTTTGATATTTGATTATTTTTGAATCCATTTTCCTGTTTCGTCAGCATACAAAGATCCTTGTTTATCACCAACTGTAACATCTAATTGGTATTCTTTTTTACCATTTACATAAGCCTTATTAAGCACTGCATCTGGATATGCTTTCTTTAAAGCTTCAGTTACTGCAGAAGGAACTTCTTCAACTTTAATTTCTTTAAATTCATCTGTTGCTGGAGCCGCTTGCTCTGTTGGAGTTGTAGCCTCATCTTTCTCTTGAGCATTCATTGTTGATAAACTTCCTAATACGATTGCTGTTGCTAAAATTAATTTTTTCATAATGTGTATATTTTAAATATTATTATTGTTTTACACTTAGGACATTGAAATTATCATACCAACTATTTTCAAACACATCACAAACACAAAAACAACTGATTTACAGTAATTTAAAAATAAACAGCAATTTTACACTTTGTGTATTAGTGTGTAAAATCATATCAAAGTGTATCTTTTTTACACACTTAAGTGCATAAAAAAAGCCGTACATAAACTGTACGGCTTGATTGTATAAGAAGAATAATAGCGATTATTCTGGATCATTCATTTTAAAAGTATCCATAAAAGCAGTTGTATAATCACCCGCTATGTAACGAGGATCATCCATTAATTGTCTGTGGAAAGGAATTGTAGTTTTAATACCTTCAATTACAAATTCGTCTAATGCTCTTCTCATTTTACTAATTGCCTCTTCACGAGATTGGGCAGTAGTAATTAATTTAGCAATCATCGAATCGTAATTTGGTGGAATAGTATATCCGGAATATACGTGAGTATCTAAACGTACACCGTGACCACCTGGCATATGTAAGGTAGTAATTTTTCCTGGTGAAGGTCTAAAATCATTGTATGGATCTTCAGCATTGATACGACATTCAATTGCGTGTAATTGTGGTAAATAGTTTTTCCCAGAAATTGGAATTCCTGCTGCTACCATAATTTGTTCACGAATTAAATCGTAATCAATTACTTGTTCGGTAATAGGATGTTCTACTTGGATACGCGTATTCATTTCCATGAAGTAGAAATTACGGTGTTTATCTACCAAAAACTCCACTGTTCCAGCGCCTTCATATTTAATATATTCAGCTGCTTTTACTGCTGCTTCACCCATTCTTTGACGCAATTCGTCAGTCATAAATGGAGAAGGAGTTTCTTCCGTTAATTTTTGGTGACGTCTTTGTACAGAACAGTCTCTTTCAGAAAGATGACAGGCTTTTCCGTAAGCATCTCCTACTACTTGGATTTCAATATGACGAGGTTCTTCAATCAATTTCTCCATGTACATACCGTCATTTCCAAAAGCAGCAGCTGCTTCTTGACGCGCACTTTCCCATGCTTTATGAAGTTCCTCTTCTTTCCAAATAGCACGCATCCCTTTTCCACCACCACCAGCAGTAGCTTTCATCATTACAGGATATCCTATTTCTTTTGCTACTTTTTGTGCTTGTTCAAAAGATTCTAAGATTCCTTCAGATCCAGGAACACATGGTACTCCAGCTTCAATCATAGTCGATTTTGCCGAAGCTTTGTCTCCCATTCTATCAATCATTTCAGGAGCAGCTCCAATGAACTTAATACCGTGTTCTTGACAAATTTTTGAAAATTTAGAATTTTCAGAAAGGAAACCATATCCTGGATGAATTGCATCAGCATTTGTAATTTCGGCTGCAGCAATAATATTTGACATTTTCAAATAGGATAAGTTGCTAGGTGCCGGTCCAATACAAACCGCTTCATCAGCAAACTTTACATGCAAACTTTCTGCATCAGCAGTAGAGTAAACAGCAACTGTTTTAATTCCCATTTCTTTGCATGTTCTAATTACACGAAGTGCAATTTCTCCTCTATTTGCAACTAATATTTTTTTAAACATCTCTTTTGAGTTATGGGTTATGAGTTATAAATTTTTATAAAATTATAAATAAGGATAAAACGTATTTATAATTTATAATTTATAATTTCTTATGATGGATCTACTAAAAATAAAGGTTGATCAAATTCTACCGGAGACATATCGTCAACTAATATTTTAACGATTTTTCCAGAAATTTCAGATTCGATTTCGTTGAATAACTTCATTGCTTCAACAACACAAAGTACATCTCCTTTAGCAATAGAACTGCCTACTTCTACAAACATTGGTTTATCTGGAGAAGGTTTTCTATAGAAAGTACCAATCATTGGCGACTTGATAGTAACATATTTAGCATCATCGGCAGCTGGAGCTGCTGCAACTGGAGCTGCTGCTGGTGCCGCAGGTGCTGCTACAATTTGTTGTACTGGTGCCTGAGCAGGTAATTGTTGTACATAAGTTGGCTCAGAAGCAGGGCTTTCTAGCGTAGTTCTAATGGTAATTTTAACATCATCCATTTCTAACTTCACTTCAGCAACGCCAGAATTGGATACAAATTTGATTAGGTTCTGAATTTCTTTTAAATCCATAATATTTGATTTTAGTTTAAATTTATTGTTTGTTGTATGCCCATTTTAGGTAAATAGAACCCCAAGTGAATCCTCCTCCAAATGCAGCAAAAATAATAGTATCTCCTTTTTTAAACAAATGTTCGAAGTCACTTAAAACCAGCGGTAAAGTGGCCGATGTAGTATTACCGTATTTTTCGATATTCATTAAAACCTTAGATTCTTCAAGGTTCATGCGGCTCGCTGTAGCATCAATAATTCGCTTATTTGCCTGATGCGGTACTAAAAAGTTAACATCTTCATTGGTAAGATTATTTCTTTTAAGAATTTGCTCACTAGCATCAGCCATATTGGTTACCGCATATTTAAATACAGTTTTCCCATCTTGTCTAATACTATGCCTTTTTTCTTCAATAGTTTGAATCGTTGTTGGATGAAGCGAACCTCCAGCATCAATTTTTAAGAAGTCACGACCAATACCATCACTTCTTAAATACTCGTCTTGCAATCCTAAACCTTCATGATTAGGTTCAAACAAAACAGCCCCTGCACCATCCCCAAAGATAATACAAGTTGTTCTATCTGTGTAATCTACAATTGAAGACATTTTATCAGCCCCAATTAGCAATACTTTTTTATATCTTCCTGATTGTATGTATGCTGCCGCTGTAGACATTCCGTATAAAAAACTGGAACATGCGGCTTGTAAGTCGTAAGCAAAAGCATTAGTAGCTCCTATTTTAGTGGCAACATAAGCACCTGTTGCCGAAACTTGCATATCTGGTGTGGCAGTTGCCATTAAAACCAAATCAATTTCTAAAGGATTTATATTGGCTTTAGCAATTAAATCTTCAGCTGCTTTGATAGCCAAGAAAGAGGTTCCTTTATCAGCATCTTTTAAAATTCTTCTTTCTTTTATTCCTGTACGCGAAGTTATCCATTCATCGTTTGTGTCCACCATCGTTTCTAAAACTTGATTTGTGAGCACAAAATCTGGAACATAAGCTCCAACTGCAGTAATTGCGGCCGTAATTTTATTCATTTTACTCGGATATTTTCCCTTCTATAAAACCATAGAAGAAAACGTTTAAAAAGGGGTTAAAATTACAAAAAAAAATTAAACCCTTTATCTTTAAAACTTCTAATTTAACGAAAATTACAAACAACAAAAAACTCTCACAAAGTGTGAGAGTTCTCGTATTATCTATAAAAACATATTATGCAAAAGTAGCTTCTGACTTATCAATAACTACTTGTCCTCTGTAATACATTTTTCCTTCATGCCAGTAAGCTCTGTGGTATAAATGCGCTTCTCCTGTAATAGGACAAGTAGCGATTTGTGCTACTGTAGCTTTATAATGTGTTCTTCTCTTATCTCTTCTTGTTTTTGAGATTTTTCTTTTAGGATGTGCCATTTTACTATATTATTTATCCGTTAATAGTTGCTTTAATTTGTCCCAGCGTGGGTCTATGTTCTCTTCTTTATTCTCTTTTTCATCTATTTCTTTAACTTGCAATTCATTCAGTTTTTCTAAAGCTTCCGTTTTTAAACTTCCATCTTTAACTCCTGGATGAACTCGTTTTAAAGGTACCGATAGAGCAATCATCTCATAAATATATTGTGCTATATTTATTTCAAATTCTCCAAAAGGCAAAATCAACAACTCTTCATTATCATCATTAAACACTTCACCAAAACGGACTATCAGTTTCATTTTACCCTTAATTGGCAAATCAAAATCTTCTCCCGTTAAGTCGCAAGGCACATTTACTGTCCCTTTGTGCTTAAAACTCAACTCAAGCATATTGCTTTTTTTCTCTAAAACTACTGCTACTTTGATATCTGAATTTTGAAATTCATCATACTCAAAGTTCTCAAAGAACGCATTATTTATTTGATACTCAAAATGATGTTTCCCTAGCTTTAAGCCAACGAAAGGAATTAAAAATTCTTTAGTCCTGTCCATTTCAACAAAATTTTGCCCGTAATTCGGGAGTGCAAAGATATAAAATTATTATAAATCCAATAACTTATTAATCTTTTTTTATTTACATTTATTTTTCCCTAACTTTTAGCGGCTTTTCGGTGATTTCTTCGTACTGAATCCTTGAACGATAGACATCTATAGCCAAATAGACTGCTTCTTTAAACGAATTATAATCAGCAATTCCTTTCCCCGCAATATCATAAGCCGTTCCGTGATCTGGCGAAGTTCGAATCTTATCCAAACCAGCCGTAAAATTAACTCCTTTTCCAAAAGACAAGGTCTTAAAAGGAACCAATCCCTGATCATGATAGGTCGCGATAATTGCATCAAACTTTTCATAATAACCACTACCAAAAAAACCATCCGCTGCAAAAGGCCCAAAAACCATCGTTCCTTTATCAAACATTTTTTTCAATACTGGTTTAATTAGTTCTTCATCTTCTTTCCCAATAACCCCTCCATCACCACAATGTGGATTCAAACCTAAAACAGCAATTTTTGGGTTATTGATACTAAAATCACGAATTAAAGATTGCTTTACTGTATTTATTTTTTTTACAATTAAGTCTTCTGTCAATCGGGAAGCCACTTCACTTATTGGCACATGATCCGTTAGCAAACCTACACGCAGATTATCCTGAACCATAAACATCAAAGCATCTCCACCCAATTCCTGATCCAAATAATCCGTATGTCCTGGGAATTTAAAATCTTCAGATTGAATATTGTACTTATTAATAGGCGCGGTAACCAAAACATCCACCAAACCTTCTTTCAAAGCTTTTGTTGCAGCCACAAAAGATTTTATAGCATATTCCCCTACTTTATCATCATTTGTTCCTAAATTCAAATCTACCCCTTCTTTCCAAACATTTAAAACATTGATTTTACCCGGAACAAACTGATCCAATCTATCAATACCATGCAATACTACCGTAGACTCTAAATTTCTTTTTATAAAAGACAAAATCTTTACATTAGCAAAAATAACAGGCGTACAAAGCTCTAGCATTCGGGCATCTTCAAATGTTTTCAGAATAACCTCGCTTCCAATACCATTTAAATCTCCAATTGAAATTCCTACTATAATATTTTCTGCTTTTTTAATCATATCCCCAAATTTTTATTGCTAATTTTGAAGGCAAATTTAGTAAAATAAAACAAGAATGTTTACAGGAATCATAGAAACCCTTGGAACCATCCAAGAAATAAAAAAAGAAAAAGACAATATTCACATAACAATAGACTCTTCTATCACAACAGAACTCAAAATAGACCAAAGCGTTGCTCACAATGGAGTTTGCCTAACAGTAGTAGCCATAAAAGACTCCACATACACCGTAACAGCCATTGACGAAACCATCCAAAAAACCAATTTAGGAACATGGAAAGAAGGAGATTTAGTTAACCTGGAAAGAGCCATGAAACTTGGAGACCGCTTAGATGGACATATCGTTCAAGGTCATGTAGATCAAACAGGAAATTGCATTTTAATCCAAGAAACAGACGGAAGCTGGCTTTACACCTTTGAATACGACGACAAATTAAACAATATAACTATCGAAAAAGGCTCTATCACTGTAAACGGAGTTAGCCTAACCGTTGTAAACTCTCAAAAAAATCAATTTAGCGTAGCCATTATTCCCTACACGCACGAACATACTAATTTTAAAAATTTCGTAGTAGGTTCTAAAATCAATCTTGAATTTGATGTCATTGGAAAATACGTCTCCCGATTATACGCCAACAAAATTTAAAAAAGAAAGGCTCGGTTATACCGAGCCTTTCTTTTTTAATATAGAAGTATAAATTTTATAAAAACCAAACAACAAACAAGACACCTGTAAAAACATAATACTTTCA
The DNA here is from genome assembly GCF_058309975.1 of Flavobacterium sp. ST-158. Lineage (NCBI taxonomy): Bacteria > Pseudomonadati > Bacteroidota > Flavobacteriia > Flavobacteriales > Flavobacteriaceae > Flavobacterium > Flavobacterium sp. ST-158. The sequence goes on from NZ_JBZEEN010000001.1 coordinate 513,813, forward strand.
TCTATTGGCAATCCTGGAGGCGGAGGAGTCTTTTCAAAAGTTGTTTTTGCTGCAGGAGCTGGCGGAGTATCGCCCGCCATAGCCCCCCCCATGCTCATCATGAAGCAGATAATAAAAAAAATATATTTTTTTAACATTTCTCTCATATAAAACAAAAAAACATTTAGCCATGATTAAACAAGCTCCCAAACTACTCCCTTCCATTCTCAAAACCAAACATCAGGAACAAAGATATAGCATTTAAATGAATTCTTCACAAAAGAAAACCTCATCAAAACGTTAATTTTAAAGGGTTTTTATCGATTTTTTTAGCGTTTTAACACTAAACCAAGCCCCTTTATGTATCCAAAATAAAATCACAAAGTAATCTAAAAATAATTTATTTCTAACTCATTTTCAGATATCCCTCTTTTTCTAGACATACTAATCTTCACAAAATTTCATCCATAAAAAAAGCCCTCACATTGCTGTGAAGGCTTGATTTTACTAGTGGTCCCACCTGGGCTCGAACCAGGGACCACCTGATTATGAGATAGACTTTTAACTTTTCCATTTAATTGCATATAGATTCAAAACTACTGTTTTACAGATGTTTATCATTTTAAAAAAATATTTTTGTTTCATCCGGTTTCACAATATGCACGCATTTGTTGTACGTATGTTGTACTTTTAAAAATATTAAAAATGAAAGCTAGTGTAAAAATCATTCTAAAAAAGACAATGCTTAACGATGGCACATTTCCTGTCAATTTAAGAATAACAATTGATAGAAAGTCTAAATTCTACAAAACACCTTACAATACTTTACCAAAATTTTGGAATGACAAAGCAGGCGAATTTACAACTAAATTCCCAAATAGTTTGCAATGTAACAGAATATTAAATTCAATAAAACAAAATGCTTCCAAAATATTAGACATAATGATTGAAGAAAAACATGACTTTTCTCTGGAATCATTTGACTCTTTACTTAGACCTGAAGAGGTAAAAAAACTAAGTTTTATTGCTTATTTTGAAGAAAGAAAACTTCAATTAAAAGAATCCGGAAAAATAAGCTCCAGCAGTTCCTATCGTGACACTATCTCAGCACTTACGAGATTTAGACCAACCATTTCAACTTACGATTTTTCAAAAATCAATTACGATTTCTTAATAGCTTTTGAGTCCTTCTTACGAGCCAATGGCTGTAATGATGGTGGTATTGGTGTATATATGCGTAATATTAGAGCCATATATAACTCAGCGATAAAATCTAAAATTATTTCTAGTGAATTTTATCCTTTTAAAGATTATGTAATTTCTAAATTAAAATCCAGCAAAGTAAAGAAAGCTTTAAACAAAGAAGATTTACAACTATTACTAAACTATGATATTTCTAAAAACAAAGAAGGAGCTAAAGCCTTATACACTTACTTATTCAGTTTTTATTGCCGAGGTATGAATTTCACTGATTTAGCTGAGTTAAAATGGGAAGAAATTGATTTAAGCAGTTTTTCTTACGTTAGAAATAAAACCGGAATAAAATTAAATGTAAAAATCCCAGATAACAATTATATGAGAACTATCCTAAACTACTTCAAAACTTATCGCCCATTTGATACCGATTACATTTTTCCAATTTTAGAAAAAGATAAAAAACTTTACACCAAAGAAGAATTGAGAGATCGAAAAAAAAGTGTTTTAAATTATTATGGAAAACTTCTCAATACTATTGCACTTCAATGTGGCATTAAAAACAAAGTAACTTTTTATACAGCCAGACACACTTTTGCAACCTTATCGTTAAAAAAAGGTATTAATACCGTTATGATTAAACAAGCCTTAGGACATCAATCTATCAAAACAACTGAAACTTATCTGGAAGATTTTAATACAGAACAGTTAGACACTGCTTTTGAGAACTTAATATAACAAACATGCATTTAAAATAATGTAGCTTAACTTGGATCGAAATTTTTATTTGCATATCCACTATTGTTTCAATTTAAAACCACCGTATAATATATATGAAACTGTCTTGAAAAATTTGAAATCTCCTGATGTTACATTGTAATATATTCTTTTAGTTAACCAAAAGTAAATAAAATGTTAACTTGTGCATCGTAAGTAAATATAACCACAACTAAAAATCCCAAACTACAACTTTTTTAAAGTTGTAATTTGGGGGTTATATTAACAGACCATCTTGTTAAGATAAATTAAAATAAATAATCGTCTGCAAAATATTTATATTCTTCAGTTTTAGTTTCATTGCTTTTATTGTTTTCTTCATACATTCGTTTTACTTCAGAGTATAATTTATCTAAGTTTAACGAGTCTCCTTCATAAACTTTATCTAATAATTTTGCTAGATAAGGATTGTTATCTGGATTTTGTTTTGTGCAAATCAAAGTAAATATGTTGCTTTTAAAAACAGTAAAATTTCCTTTTTCTCTTAAAAACACTTCATCCACCAAATTATTGTATAATTCCCAATGATCTTCCACTTTAATCATTACATTAGTGATTGTGTAAATACCATAACCTCGTTTCTTATTAAATTCTGTATGCGAGTATGACTTCGTCCAACAGTATTGTTTATTATTATATTCGAAGTATAATTCTTGAATTAATTCGGAATAATGCTTTTCTCTATCAACCTTAGCCCTTCCTTTAAACCATTCTAAAGTCCCCTCGTCAATGGGCAAATTTTTGTTGTAATTGTTCCAGCGATTCCATTCCACAGAATTTTCTGAAGAAAGTGAAATCAATAACTCTTCAGGAGTTCTGTTTTTAGCTTGTTTGATATCCGGATATAATTTCTTTAGCTTAATAGTAGGACTATATGTAATCAAGGTTACATTTTTAATTTTTGAAGATTCGGTAACTTTTACGCTTTCTTCATTATTTTTTTTATTCTCTTGTGAGCAGGCAAATAGCCCAATCATTAAAAAACTGTATTTTATTAATTTTATCATTCGAACTGTATTTTAATATGTAAAAATTTCTTGATTATTAATTAGTTTAAACCCACCGGAAAGAACCACAGAAACTGTATCAGAATAATAAATGTCTCCTGATTTTACTTTGTAATATAAATTTCCTTTTAGTTGCCCTACATTTAATGAAGCTTTAACAATGCCATCATTGGCTGTGGCAGTTAATTCTGCCCCCACACTTACTGAGCAGCCAGTTTCAAAAGTGCAACTTCCATATAAAAGCACTTGGGCTTCAGCTAATGCTTTTACAGTAGCTTTTACAGTAGCACTACCTGTAACAGTTACAGAAGAATCATTTGAATAAACATCTTGTGCCAGATTATTATTTAATTGATATTTTTTTAAATTCACTGTACATGAAGCTCCACCACTAATACTCAAATACAAACCAGCTTCTACTGTAGGCACACCAGGAGGTGACTGAAAAGACCATCCAGGAACAGCGACATCTCCAGAAGAGGTCGAAAATCCAAAAGTTCCACTATACTTTGTGAAAGTGCGTATAAATCTTGAACCAGGATCTACTTCATTTTCTCCAATAGAGCGAGAAATATTAAGATTAAAACTTGTTTTTGAACCAATTACATTAGCATTTCTTGCAATTGCATCTAAATTACTGGTTACCCCAGGAAAAGATAAGCTTGACACAGGTACATAACTGATTTTTGGCAAAATACTAACTTCTACATTATGTGTAGAAGAATTTGGCCAACCACCAGTTGCTGTTTTTGTTCCTGATACAGCGGTGAGATGAGTATCGGTAATATTGTTAACGGCAAATTGAGTTATTATATGATGATATGGTGTCCATACGTTCCTATCTAATAGGGAGGTAATAGTAATTTTCTTATCATCATCGAGTATGTATAAAGTTTCATTTGTATTTGCAGTCCTGTCTTTAGAATCGCTTACTTTAATACCTGTTATCACAAAATCCTCTTTACATGAACTTAAATCATTTGACATAATATTCTCTTTTGTAAAACCTATTGGACAGGATGATGGATCTAATGGTGGATCCTCAGGATCTGTTGGTGGATCCTCAGGATCTGTTGATGGATCTTCAGGATCTGTTGGCGGATCTGTTGGTGGATTTGTACAAGGATAATCAATACTAAAAGGATCTGTACAGTCTCCTGAGTCAACTGTGCCACATTCCTTAAATACATAATCCACATATTGAGTCTGATTTATATTAACCCCTGTATTACAATAATAAGTTTCTACTACGGTTAAATATATGTCCACACAATCAGATGATTGAATTAAATCATTATCTACTGTTGTACTTGTACATACTTCATTACTATTATCATCACCATAATCATCACCATAATCATCACCATAATCATCACCAAAAGGATCATCAAAATCATAATCAGAATTTACATTCTGTCCATAACTATTCCCACTCACCAATAAACATAAAAACATAATAGCTAATATAAAATATTTCTTTTTCATATTTCTTATTTTTTAATTAAAAGAGTAGTTTTTACTTCATTGCCATAAACCAGTTTTAAGATATAGTATCCTGATGGTGCGTTAAGATTAAGAGTTTTAGTTTGTTTTCCTTTCTCTAGATTCCTCCATTTCTCGCTGTATAGTTCTCCAGCGTTCATATTGTAAATACTCACTGTAACATCGGCAGCTTGGGCTAGGTCAAAACTCAGGTTGAAATTACTTACTACAGGGTTGGGGTATACCACTACCGAAGAGATTATCTCTGGGAAATCACTTTCTTTGAATATTTTTTTTTCAAGAATAAGGTACATTGGTTTTTCATTCTCTCTCTCCTTGATATTGTAAAGTTGCAAATTACCTACCAGAAATAGCGATTCTTGAGATTGAACGAATTGTAGTTTAGCCTCTCTAAATTCGTAGTTAACAGGTCTACTTCCATTGTAATGCTCTAATCGATCTACCTTCGAATCCTGAAACACAATGGCATCCTCTTCTATTCTGGCAGTGAAAGTAACCGTGTCGCCAGCAGTTTCTTTCCACTCTCCTATTAGATTTTTGCCGTTTTGATTGAGTTCTATTTGCAAAGGCGAGGTAGCGATTACATTTTGACCACTCCAATCATAGTAAGTCAAATATCCTGTATAACTGCCACTAATGTCGTTCTTAATAGGTTGTTGTTTCACTTTTTGAAAAGTTTCAGGAGCGACAGTTTCAGTTATTTTAATAATTTCAGGAATAACAGCTGATTCTGTTTTGCTGTTTTTTGGATTTACATTTTCGGCTTCTGTTTCGGTTAATTCAACATCGGCTGGTTGATATCCTAGTGCAGCTGCCTTTTTAAGCAATGATTTTGCTTTTTCTAAATCAATTGCTACTCCATAACCATTACGATAGCATAATCCTAACATATATATAGAGGCTTTGTCTCCTTTTTGGGCTGCAATTTCAAATAGTTTTTTAGCTTGATCATAATCTTGTTTGCAACCCAAGCCTTTATAATTCAAGTATCCTTGGGCGTATATGCAACGTGGATACCCAAGGTTTCCACCTTGCTTGAAAATATTCATCGCCAAAGGGTAATTTTGAGGCACGCCTTCCCCTTTTGCTGTCAATAATCCCCAAAAAAACCATCCTTGGTGGTAACCAGATTTGGCTGATTTTTCAAAACATTCTATAGCTTTTGTTGGATTTTTAATCGTACTAATCCCTTCTCTATACAATATAGCCAGATTAAACCAAGCTTTTGAATACCCATTTTCGGCTGCCTTCAAAAACCAATTGATACTTTCCTGCTCGTTAATTTGTGTCCCAATTCCTTTGCTATATAATAAGCCTAGTCCATTCATCGCTTCTGGAATGCCCATAGCGGCTTGTTGCTGATAAGTGGCAAATGCAGCTTGGGGATTGTAAATCATACTACCTTCTTTAAGCTGCATTTGTGCAACATACAGATTTTTTTTGGTCTCTGGCAATTCCTGCGAATACCCCATCATACTACTTAGGAGTAGCAATAGAGAGAGACCTTTTTTTGTGGTTTTCTTCATAAAATGTATTTAAAGGTTAATTATTACTTGTTTTTGCCAATGTCATTGTAAAGAAACTATTACCAAGCAAGGGCATTCTTGACATAAGTGCCTTTAGATTTACTTCGCGCTATAGCATCGAGTTGTTTGAGCATATCCGGTTTTTTTTGCTCTATATCACGTTTCAAAAAGACATATTCTTGCGTGTTGTAGATTTTTATTTTTTCATCAATAATTTGATGTTTCAATTGATACTTGACCAATTCAGCAATAATAACATTCTTGTCTAAATCTTTGGTAAGCCCCTCCATCTCTAATTTTTTCCAATTTTTCATAGCAACTTTATTGGCTTGATTCTTGTTTTTATAGGCAAGCCATATACTCACTTGCTTTGGAGTTAAAATTTGGGCAATTTCTTCATATTGTAGAGGTTCTTTTAAGGGGAGTTTACTTGTCAAATCATTTATTTCATTTTCATATCGAATTCTTTCGAGTTTGGAGTATTTAGATAAAATAGTGTCGATTTGGGGCTTAGATAGTTGCGTTTCTTTTTCGTATTTGATAATTGATGAAAAAAGATTGTCTTTGAATATACCTGCTGATAAAATATTTGCTCGTACCAAGACTGGAGGCTGTTGCAGCAGCAGTTTATTATTTATTGCCTCTATCATTTTTTTATCATGTTTTTCAGCTTTAGGATCCAGAAAAATATTTTTGGTTAAATGATAATTTAGAACCTGATTGTACTCACTTCCATTTTTTTCATCTGTAACTAGTTTGAGTTGTTTTATTCTATCCCAATCTTTATTGGCATCCTTTATTGATTGTTCTTTGTATATAATTCGTAATAGAGATGCGTATTTTGCTTTAGATAAAATTAAGTTTAGTTTGGAGTCATAAAAAGCAATGGTTTCTTTTGCATCCAATGAAGAAGTATTAGTTAAGTCGTCATTTTCTTTGCGTATTTCGTTTACTTCTTTCGGTTCAAGTTTTAGTTGTGAAGCAAACTTCAAAGCCACTAAAAAGCGATTTTCTTTGTTATTTTCATATTGAAAAGCATCTAATTCTTCTGGGGATAAAATAAGTTTCAGGAAATTAGAATCAACAGTATAATAAGATTTTAGTTGGTTAATAGGCTCGCCTTTAGTTAAGCTAATAGTGGCTAGACTATCGGCGGTAAAAAGTTTTCGACCTATTTTGACTTTTTTGTCTTCGGTTAATTGTACTTTGCTATTTACTTCTTCTATTTTATAAAGAATGTGTGCAGGAAATTGTTGTGTAAGTCCCTGGTTTTGTTGCGCCTGACACAGGGTAGAAGAACAGAGTAAGGCAAAAATTAGTTTTTTCATGTTTTATGATTTTTGATTTTTGATTGTTATTATTTTATAATTATTTAATTAATACCACGTTCGCTCTCCATTATCATCCATTATAAAAGGACGTTCTAGTTTTTTGGAATCGCTTGCTAGAAATAAAAGCAAAGCGTTTTTAGGAACTTTATTAAATAACATTGAAGTGATAGGACTACTTACTTCTCGGCTATCCACCAGTTTCCAGCCATTGTTCCAATAAAATAATTTATAAGTAACTCCCAATTTGAATCGGAGGTATTTATCGGCTTCAGTTATGGTTACGTCTCTAGTTTGTGCGAGGTCAGGAAGCAATACTTTAGGTTCTTTGTCACCAACAACAATTGGTGCACCTGCAGGAACTAATTTTCCGTTGCTGTAATATTGAGGAATCAAAACAGTCCCTTTACAAATAGAACTGAAAATTGTTTTTCCGTTTTCAACTTTCCCCCACCAAAAAGGTCTCCACGACAAGCCGTTAAAAGTGGTAGCGTAAACAATTTTAGTTGGTGTTGTAGTTGGATATAAAGAGCATTGTACATCTGTAGTTTCCCAATAGTCTTTGGTTACGTCTATGTAATTTTCTTGTTTCAAAAATGCAGTAGGGATATTGTTTTTATCCTCAAAACTAGCCAGTGTTTCTGGCTGTTTAGAATAGGTCAATCGCAGCACTTTGGCGGGTTCTCGTTTTAAATTTTCTCCAAAATCTTTCGAACCATAATCGCAATTATAAGAAGTCATCGCATCATCAAAAAAAGTATTCATAAAATGTCCTCCTGTGGCAGTCGCCCAATACGGAATTACATTTACAGCTGCTGGAATACCTTGTGAACGCATAATATATACACCAAGATCGGCGATGTCAGGACAAGGTCCTTGTTTTCTTAACAGTAATTGTAAAGCACTTAGTCTTGGCAAAGGTTCTTTGCTTGCTTCACCCCAAGTATTGGTAAACCAAGTATCATAATCGCCTTTTAAATAGAATAAAACTTGTTTAAACCCCTTAGATGGAATTTGTTCGTTAATCCATTTGAATTTTTCAGCATACACAGTGCGCCAATCCTGTAAAGGTTCTACACTCACTCTGTAAGGCAAGATGTATTCACAAAAATCGGCAAATGTAATATTCTTCATTGTGGAAGTCTGCCAAGCCTGAAAAGCTTTTTCGAGATTTTGTATCAAATAATCGCCTGTTAGGGTTTCGATATCTTTGTAAGTTACTGGTTTAGGTTTAAGTCCCGGGTTTTGTTTTTTTATGATTTCGAAAGCGGTTTTAGCTTGCTCGAAATCAGGATAATCCAGCTCGTTATAGGCTATTTTTTTGCCAGCAGCATCTTCCCAATAATAATTAGAAGAGGAATGAATATCCATGTTGGAAACCAAAAACTGCATTGCTTTAATTTTTAAAGTATCGCCCGTTTTGTTGGCATACTCTAATGCTTTTTCAAGTTCCACTCGGTTGTTTCCTGCTTTTTTTAAAACCGTTTCAACTGAGGCAGAATATTGTGCTTTTACTAAAAAAGGAAGTAGAAACAAGAGAGCTTTAAGAGTTAGTCGCATATTTATTTTAAAAATTGTATTTATTATTCTTATTGTATTTGAAATTCTTTTCTATTTTCTTTTCGATGAGTTAAGTTTTTCAATAAAACCCCGCATATATTTTTATATCGATTTACTTTTTCGGATGGTATTTTTGGTTTGAGCTGGATAATTCCCTGAGCTATTGTAATAGCTTTAGTGCTGTCCTTGTTTTTTAAATAGGCTTCTAGTAAAAGCATTCGATAGGAGAACTTAGTCGGATTCAAGGCAATTAGCGTTTCATATTCCTTAATGGCTTGAGGATATTGCTCCAATTTTTCATAATTTTTTCCTGCTCCAGTAAATAGTGATGGAAGAGCACTCAATGTTTGTGCTTTTTTATAACAAACTATTGCTTCTTGAAAATTTTGTGCTCTAAAATGGATTCGACCATAGTTTTCCCAGTAATAACTATCTTCTTCTAAGTAAGGTTTCAGTGTACACATAATCTGCAGGGCTTGTTCGTAGTATCCTGATTCTTTTAAAAGTTTTGCTTTTTTGTTTTGATTATCAGCTATAGCCATTCCAAAAAGAAAATACAATAAATACAGGCTAATGGTGATTTGTAACGTTTTAGAAATAATGGAAAGTTTATTGTTTTCAATAAATAAAAGAAATCTAGGAAGTTTTATTGGTTTTAAAGTACTGCAAATGATGGCGGCATAAACTACCAACAAACACATTATAGGCACAATCTGCATGGTAGAATTAACCATAGACATTCCTATAAAAGCTACAACCCCGGCATAACTTAAATTGAAAATATTTTTTTTTGTTTTGGAAATAGTTTCAACATTGTCTTGATGATTAAGTTTATTCCGATAGGTTCGATTTTTCTCTTTTACAGTAATGAGAAGTGAACCAAAAAAAAGAACAATTAGTACTAATCCAATACTCCCCCCTTCAACTGCATTTTGAAGCAATTCATTGTGTGGCATAATTACAGAACCTGCATTCTCTAATTCCTCAGGTGTAGCTTTTCCTTTTTGAATATAGTTAGCTTGATATAAATTATATTCTCTTTCAAAATAACCATAACCATAACCCATTACGGGTTTATCAGTTATCATAAAAGCAGATAACCTCCAAATAAATTTCCTGCCGTCAGCCGAGGCTTTTTTAGCGTTATACAATTGAGAACTTAATGGAATAAGAATCAGTAAACCTAGAATCAATAAAGCTTTGGCAGTGGTTTTGTTCTTCTTATCTTTTGCCCAAGCTATAAAGTCATATTCTAATCCATAAAATATAATGACTGACAAGACAGTACCTATAAATGCAGCTCGGCATTTAAGCAATAGCAGAGCAAGTAACAAAGAAAGAAAACCTGCCCAAACAATTTTTTTGTATTTCTCTCGAAACAAAAACAAGAATACAGGGACAGTAAGTGCTAAAAAAATAGCCGTAACATTAGGGTTGCTCCAGCTGCCCGTAACTGCAAAATTTTTGTTGGCAGTTGTGAAATATCCAAAAAACTGACAAAGACAATAGAGTGATTCTAGTGTTGCAATTCCAGTAATACCAATAAAAAACAGTTTGAATTTAAAATTAGATGTGCTAAAAAGTGTACTTGCTTTTAGAAGTAAAAAATAAAGTACAGCACAATAAATGGTGAAAACTGATGTTCCCGTATTAGTGAAATAATGAAGCAGTACATAACAACACCATAATCCAAATAAAAGCAGAGGAACTTTAAGGATTAAACCGGTATTTTTTGTTGAATTTAAAAAAGAAGAACTAATTACAAAAGACAACGCAATTGTACAGAAACCATAATAAGCAAAAGCAGTGGAACTATAAAAAGTTTCAGTATTAAATAATCCTATTGCTATGGTAATAAGTAGTAAGACAGTTAGTAACTGTATTGGATTGAGTATTGTTTTTTTCAAATTAGATATTTTTTATAAAAAATTACCTGCAAACATATTAGAGTAAAATCAATGAAACAATACCCACTTTAGGTGATATTTTACGATATCAATATTTTTATTAATTTAAAAACAAAACACAATGTCTAATAAATTAAACTCAATTAAACACTAATAAAAACCAAATTATTTACACTTTTACTAATAAATTCAACTCCAATCCACCTTATTGTAAACGTTTACAAAATAAAAAAAATAAGATTTTGCTTAAATTATCTTATTGCAGTAAATTGTCCTTTTTGAAAATTGAAATTTAAGATTTTTTTTTCGGAAGAAGAACATCACGAAATGAGTAAACTCAAAAGTTATTCTAAAAAATATTTGAGTTACTTTAAAAAGCTCAGAAATATTTTTTAGAAATAACTTTTCCTATTACATAAATCTACATTTTAAATTTATCTTCTCATTTTCCTTTTAGCAGAACTCTTTGGAACATCATCAGTCAATTCAGAAGAGAAACTAATTTTATACTAATTACGGATTTGAATTCTAATCTTTGATTGCCCATATAGGCAAAATTTCTAATACACTTTTGAGAATTTACTTCAGGATATACTTTTTCTATTTTCGTTTAAATCCGATTCACAAAATCATTGGCTTCTTTACCAAAATCAAAATCGGGACTTTAGTATTTTTGATTTTTTCATCAGATCAAAACTGAATTTTCCAATTAATTAAAAAAGGACTTAACCTTCTCTTTTCGTTTGTTTCTTTTTACTGTGCTAAGTGACCAAATACGCAACAACCTATTATATATCTGAATGCCATCTTGAATCTGTTAGTATAGCTATGAAATACTAACGACATACTTGAATATAGAGTTGCTTCTATAGGTATTTATTTCCTTAGCTACTGTTTTACAGCTGGATATATGTATCAATTTAAGTACGTATTGATGTAACTATGTTGTTACTTACGTAGGTACGCATAGCCTTATATGTGTTTCTAAATACAAAAAAATGCAGCTATGTAAATGCAATGACTATTCTTACCCAAATTACCTGCTTACTTGCAGTACAGCAGCCTTACAATCATTCCGGTAGTTTACCAGGCAGGCTTGACGTCATTCTTTCTTTCTGACAATCAACCAATCATTCAGGCTAGCTGGATAACAAGCATCAACACTTTCCGGCAGTCGTGAAATCTAGTATTCCTGCAATCAGGCAGGCTGATTTGCCTACTTGCCTGAACATGTACAATCTGCTCTTCCTGAAATCATTAGCACAAAAGCCAATCTATTTTATTCGAGTGTATTCCCGTTAAAACATTGCATTTGGACTGGAGTACGACACAATCCTTTCTGAAAGAGGGGGTTATTTTTAATAACGGATTTAAACAAACGACTTTTAATATACAAGAGGTAACAGGAACGGCATTAAGCCGTTTTTCCCTGATATATTCAATCCGGTTCCACCGACAGGCGGACGGATTATCTGTTCACCAGAACAGAGCAAGATACTATTATGAAAACCTAATTTTTTTCTGTTTTTTTTTAGAAAAAAGAAAATCAGAAGTGCGCATTCTTTTAAGAGTCGGAGTCTTATATGGCATTTGGAGACACTCTTTGTCCATACTAAAAATTATGCGCTTTTACTGTCATGTATTTACTTTGTGAATGATTCTATTACGTTTTTAATATGTTTTGAAAAAAGCAAGCAGGAGTTGGGCAGAGCCCTACTCGCTTGCCTCTTTACTGGCGTTACAGAGGATTTTAGTATACCGGAAGTATACTTTTAGCCATTCAGGCTAGCTATAACAACGAAAATGGTATACTACAGGGTATATCACCATTTAGAAAAGATTGATTTGGGTTTAGAAAACAATTGGCAATGAAACAGAGAGATACCAACAGTATCCGTTATTCAAAAGAAACGGACGAAAAGATGGAAAAGCTGACTAAAAGTCTTGGACGGAGCAAGAAAGAACTATTCTGTCAAATGGTGGATTACTTTTACCGAAGCAAAAAAGATCCTTCAGACCCCGGAGATGAGATACTCAAACGGGAACTATCTTCGGGTATCAGTCGCATTATATCCTTTATCCGTCAGCAAGAAAAAGATTTTCTGTTGCCTTTATTTACCGACATTGTTGTATTAAAAACTGTTTCTTTAAGACAAAAAGAAGTTTTGGAAGGAATAGGAAAACATCTTTTAACCGAAAGTGAGCAAACTTCTGCTATTGTCAAACGCAGTGAACAGCTACTAAATGGATTGAAACACATTGTTTCAAAACAGAAAGAAAAAGAAATTCTAAAAGAACAATTTACCCAATTGTTTGATTATTACATCAACCAACGAGAGCAAATGGATTGGACAACTTCAGGAATAAAGAAAGAAGAACTCGTTGTTCATATAAAACAATCCCTCAAAAATCTGTAAAATTATGTATATAAATATATCGGATTCTGAGACAGGAAATAATAAAGGAAGTTCAGGACAATTGGTAGGTTATTTAGAGAAAGAAAACCGTACGGCGCTTGCAGAAAGAAGAGAAAACGAACTATGGTTCAATAACCTTAGCAAAGATATCACTCCGCAGGAAGTACGTGTGAAAATTGATAACAATGTAGCTAAGTTAAGCCGGAACGATGCAAAGTTTTTCTTGATTAACATCAGTCCTAGTCCAAAAGAAATCAGCTACCTCAAAGAACAGTTTGGAGAGAAAGGTACTGAAGAAGAATTGAAAAAGTATGCAGCTTATGTAATGGATGCCTATGCCCATAATTTTAAACGTACCGGTATAGAAAGTGGAAAAGATCTATTATGGTACGGAAAATTAGAACACCATCGTTACTATCATCACACCGATGAAGAAGTAAAACAAGGAACCGTAAAGGTAGGAGAACCTAAAACAGGGGAGCAAATGCACATTCAGGTTATCGTCAGTCGTAAGGATACTACCAATAAAATCAAGCTGAGTCCTATGAATACTTCCAGAGGACGTAATCAACAACATTCAGCTAAGCTCGGGCAGTTTGACCGAGTAGCTTTTAAGGAATCTGGTGAAATTCTTTTTGACAAAATGTTCAATTACAACCGTCCGTTAAAAGATTCAATGACCTATGCACTCACAATGAAAAACGGAAATACCGAACAAAAAAGTGCGATCCATTTGCTGGATCAACTTGAAAGTAAACTGACTGATACGGAAAAGCTAAAAGTTCCTAATGTTGCAAAGAATATTTACCAAAATAACAAAACAGATTTGGCCCAACTCATAGGTATCATTGGGGATTCTGTGGTAAACATTTTGGGTACTCTGTTCTCTTCCGAACTGTTGGATTATGAGCATACAGAAGATCAGGTTCCTCATTTTAAGAAGAAGAAAAAAAGAAAAAGACGTCCTCCGGGAATATAAGTCTGTATTTATAATCCTGTTATAAACAAGTACACTTACCATTCAAATCCGAATATTTACAGCTATCTTCTACAGTTATTTTTTTATTTAACGGATCAGGGAAACACTAAACTTTTTTCACTTTTTAATAACGATTTGCAAGCAACATCCGCATCTAATTCAGCACTTAGCTTCTCCACAATTTCTTTGATTTGAATAACTTCTTGTTTTTCGATTTTTGAAAATTTATGAAGAATTACCATGTGCTTCTCTATGAATGGGAAGAAATCAGTCCAAAAATGAGCAAAAAGGAAATTGTATTTTTGAAGTGATGAATCGGCATACAAACACATATTCCATAATGTTTCATTGGAAACATAATTAGGCATGTAATAGGTCTTTACAAAAATGAAAGTTCTACAGAAAGACTGAAAAAACAATCCAAATAGATTTTCAATTCCTTGATAGTTTTGCGCATCGCTATCGGCTATCGTGATAATCTGTGAGGCTACTGCTTTGACAGGTCTGTAATGAAAATACAAATCAGCATGATAAGGTTCATGAGGTGCTTCCCAGTGAAAACCTGCATGATAATTACTGGACGAATAGATTCGATGATTATCTTTGATTATGGTAGCGAAAAAACTCTGATAGCAATAAAGGTTGTTTTGAATCCAACTTCTGTTATGACCAATCAAAACAAACTCAGAACTGTATCCCAGTTTACTTTTTAAGGATTGATTGATGGAATGTAGTTTTTCATTACTGACATTATTAGCGATTATCAGGAGATAATAGATTGTTTTTTCACCATATATTTTTTTATGATACAAATAAATCTCTTCGGTATCTAATGATTTAATGATAGTTTGAAGCACCAATTCCGGAACTTGATTTTGCGATTTATCTTCAAGATTAAGTAAAACTTCTTTCTTTGTTGGTACTTTGTTTAACTTTACTTTTTTAATGTGTTTTTTCAATTCTCCAAATCGTTCTACAACTAATTCAGAGAGTTTTTGTTCCACAATCTCAATGGCTTCGAACATTTTATTGTCGTAAAGAAGTTCATTTTCAGCTGATGCTTCTTTTGCTTTTTCAAATAATTGAGGCAAATGGTATTTACTGGGACAATCCTTTACAAAGTTTTTCTGGATTTCAGGAACATAGCTTGTTAGATTAGTAATTCTTTCATCTAAACTAAGATGATCGGACTTATATCCTGTATATAATTCCTCCAAATAGTCAAAGTGGTATTCTATCAGTCTGGAATAAGAGGTAAAAACACTATTAGCGATTCCTTCTTCAATTAATTTTTGGATTTCGGAATTATAAAGGTCATGATCGTGGTGAAATCGCTCTTGATAAGCATTGAATTTTTTTTTGTACTTCTTCCAATCTCTTTTTATATACAACAGATTATCTACATTTTCTTTTTGATAGATCATAGCTGAAGGACTGCAATACAATTCAACAAAAGGACAAGCCAAATAACAACGATGATGAAGTTTCGAAGTGTAAATAAAGAAGACAGCAATATTGAACTGTTCTTTTACTTTTTTAACCCATTTATGTTGCTGTAATACGATAGCATCTACATTCTTCTCTACATGAATGATTAAATGTGCTGCTGTAGCTGCCTGTCCCTTGGTAAAGAACATTTGAATGATACTATACTGATTCAATAATTGTTTCAGTATATTTTCCACCAACTCATTGTTGAGATGTGGGAATGATAGTTGATGGGAAGCTTTCATAATTTTACTTTTTTTAATTGATACCTGTCTGAAAAATTGTATTTTTGTTTAATACACTGCAAGTAAGGAATAGATTGTACCGTACCGAACTATTTGGAATTGTATCTTACTACTACTGGCTTGTAAAATACCAACAGACTTTACTTTTTAGAAATTTTAATATCTTTGAGCCATGAACACAGGAACTAAAACAAAACATATTGGTAGAAATATAAGCCGTATCAGAGAGCTTAAAGGAATGAAACAAGAAGCCCTAGCGCAAGCAATTGGTGTGAGTCAACAATCTGTTTCAAACATTGAAGGAAGTGAAGTTGTAGATGAAGACAAATTAAAAGCTATTGCGGAAGTGTTAGGTGTGTCTGCAGAAGCTATCAAAAACTATAGTGATGAAACGGTTCTTCAAAATATCCAAAATAATTATGAAGGTTCAGTAATCAATAGTGGCCCTACAGTAAATCATAATTGCACATTCAATCCTCTTGATAAAGTAGTTGAATTATATGAAAGATTACTTCAAGCTGAAAAAGATAAAGTGGAATATTTGGAAAAGCTACTAAAATCTAAATAAAATTCCCAAATATATTAATTCCAACAAGAGGCTCTTTTTAAGAGTCTCTTTGTTGTTAAAAGCATTATTATTTGTTGAAAAAACACTACTAAAAACATCATGAATAAGATTATAAAACTTAGGGTAAAGAAAGAAGTTGACAGGGCAAATGAACTTAAAGTTTTAAAATTAAAAGGAACTTTAATTTCTAAAGGCTTCACTGAAATCATTCATATTGAAGATGAAAATGAGGATTTTTATCTAAACACTTTTTCAACCGAACCAGAGCAAAAAAAGGAAGCTGAAAATTATGTTTTGGAATATATTTCAAATAACAATTTGAGCGATACCATTTCATTAATTGAGACGGTAAAAAAATAATTTTTGATTGATTTTATTACAGTCAGACTATCCACAAAAACCTTCGGATAAATCCTCAGAATTTTGCGGATTGATTAGAAGATAAAGCCCAAAAGAGTACACTTCATTTAGGCTTTGTTTGTTATTGGAATTTAGATGAAGTATACCCTTTTCAAAGATTCTTAAAAAGAGTTTTTTAACTGCTGATATTCCTGTCAGACCATCCTCAAAAACCTTCGGATAAATCCTCAGAATTTTGCGAATAAAAAAGGAGAATATTTCCTGAAAGCGTACACTTCTTTTGAACTTAATTTTTAATTGGAATTTTAGAAGTGTACCCTTTCTGAAGAGTTTAAAATTGATTAGATTTCTTAAAAATCATTTTAAAGTTTTCAGACTCCAATTCAAAGGAGAAAAATCCAGCTAAGGTATTGAACATTGTCAAAAGAAGTGCGCATAATGACAAGCCTTGTGCCAAGGCCTGTCACCCTTCGGGACTTATAGCACCTCTTTTGACAATATTCAATGAGAGTACGGCTTTCTTTTTTTCCTTTTTCTTTTAAATTAATGTTTAGTATCGTTTTGTTGCACAATTTTGCGTTTTCCGGTTTCCCTACTAGATTTTTCTATCCTAATCAAAATTTGACCAGGATTGTAGTTGTCTAAGATGAATAATATCTTAGTATCTAACTTTTAAAAGCTCCAAGATTGCCTCGTTCCTGCAATCGGCCAGATGTCCGTTTGTATCACAAACGATATCTGGCTGCCCTTTACTCGGAACTCGTGGACAGTGACACTGCAAAATAAAAGAGTGCTGAAAACAAGCCAAAGAAAGCTTTAAATTTCTAAAAAAGTCGAATAAATGCTAAAAGATAGATGATGAAAGAGCAAAACGACAACCGAACCAAGTGGCTTCATATCCGTTTGAAGCCGGAAGAACTACAAAAAATTGAAAAAAAATTTCACAAAACGACCTGTAGAAAACTGAGTGAATATGCTCGAAAAATACTGCTAGACAAACCCATAACGACCTTTTATCGGAATCAATCTCTGGATGAATTTATGAATGAAATGATACGTCTAAGAAACGAATTACAAGCCATTGAAAATAACTTTAATCAATCGGTCAAAAAACTCCATACACTTCAACAAATTTCGGAGTTCAAAAACTAGATTATCAGCAATGAAATACAACAAAAAATTCTTTTAAATAAAGTGGAAGAAATCAAAAAACACATTCAAAAAATAGCTGAGAAATGGTTAGGATAATAAAAACTGGAAATTCGATTCACAGCGTTTTGAATCAAATTAAAAACAAACTGATTAAATAATTTAAAAACAGAAAACAACCTAAAATATTATAAAAATGAAAGCAACGTAATGGTTGAAATTTTAATATCCCGTTACGATCTCTTTATTTCCAAAAAAATCCAAACGCATATCACAACTAATCTATCAGCAACAGAAATAGAAAAATATTATGGCAATAGAGTGAGAAGCCGTTTACGTATGATGGTTAATTTGATTGGATTTGACAAGAATATTGAGGATAAACGAGTTTAATAAGTACGTTAATAAGTCAATAGTAGATAAAATAAATTAATCAGAATTATTCGCTATTTTGGTAATCCATATAAACGGCGGATTATGAAGATAAATAAAATAAAAATTGAAAATTTTAGACTTTTAAAAAACTTTCAATTAGATCTCGAAAATGAATTGTCATTGGTTATTGGTAAAAATAATTGTGGAAAAACTTCTTTATTGGCTGTATTAGATAAATTTTTAAATCAGTCGGATAAAAATAAATTTTCATTTGATGATTTTAATATAGATTTTAAGAATGAAATTAAAACTTTAGTTGAGAATCCTGTCGAAGACGATGAGATTTTTGAACAAAAAGGCATCAAGTTAAAATTATTTATTGAGTACAATGAAGAAGATAATTTATCTAATATTTCCAGAGTAATGATGGATTTAGACCCTAATAATAATTTTATTGTTTTAGGTTTTGAATATGTTCTTGATTTGGAAAAATTGAATAAATTAAGGATTGATTATAATGAATTTACAAGAAAAGAAGCATTAAAAATCAAAAAGAAAAAAGATAATGAACCAAAGTTTTTAAAAGATCTATTTTATTTTTTAAAAGCAAATCATCAAGATTACTTTGTTTTTGCTAAAAAATCTATAGAATTTGATTTAAGAACTAATGAAGAGAATGATCTAAAATTTATTGATTTAATACAAGAAAAAATAAGTATTAAAGAAATAATTAATTTTAAATTTATTAGTGCTAAACGCGAGGTTTCTAATAAAGAAGTAGATAAAACTTTATCTATACAAACTTCCAAAATCTACAAAAAGACAGAGGCAAGTGATGAGCAACAAGAGGCTATCGATGATTTTAAAGATAAATTAAGTGATACTGATTTTGTATTAAGTGATATTTATTCAAACTTATTTAATAATGTTATTGAAAAAGTTAAAACCTTTGGTGGTGTCAAAAAAGATGATTCAATTATTAAAATAGTTTCAACGCTGCAACATCGCGAATTACTTGAAGGGAATACAACAGTTATGTACAATCATAACGAAAATTCATTGCCGGAACATTACAATGGGCTTGGGTATATGAATTTAATAAGTATGATATTCGAAATTGAAATACTTATTCAAGATTTTAAAAATGGTAAAGATGAAAAACCTTCAGATATAAATTTACTATTCATTGAAGAGCCTGAAGCACATACTCATCCACAGATGCAATATGTATTTATTAAAAACATCAAGGATTTATTAAAACAAGGGATTAAAAGAGATTATGGTCAAAGTGGAGAATTACAATCTATAATAAGCACACACTCTTCTCATATTGTTTCTGAAAGTAATTTTGATGATATTAAATACTTAAAAAAGAATAACAAGAATTCTGTAATTGCAAAAAACTTAAAAGAATTAAAAGAAGAATATAAAGCAAATACGAAACAATATGAATTTCTGAAACAATATCTCACAATCAATAGAGCCGAAATATTCTTTGCCGACAAAGCAATATTAATTGAAGGAGATACTGAAAGAATTTTGTTTCCTACTTTGATGAAAAAATATGATATTGACGAAGAAAAGAAACATAAAAACCTCGGGACTATAGATGATTCACTTCCTCTACTTTCTCAAAACATTTCAATTATAGAAGTTGGCGCATATTCGCAAATTTTTGAAAAATTCATAGAATTTATTGGAATAAAAACATTAGTTATAACTGATTTAGACACAATAGCGCCAAATGGTAAAAAATGTGAACCATCAATTGGGATTAGCTATTCTAACGATGCTTTATCTTTTTTCTTTAAGAATCCAACATTAATTGATTTAAAAGGATTTACTATTCAAAACAAGATTTTTAGTTATTCTAATAGTTTATGGAATGTTGATATTAATGGCAAACTATGCGTTGTTTATCAAATACTAGAAAATGGATTTAATTCTCGCAGTTTTGAAGACTCTTTTATTCATTTGAACAGAGATTTTATTACTCCATTAAAAGATGAATTTAAAGGTTTGCAAAATCACACAGATTTTGATAATGTAGAAAATAACGCTTATCAATTAGCGGAACATTGTATTAAGAAAAAAACTCATTTTGCTTTGGATATATTATACCATAGCAACGATGATTTTAGTAATTGGCAAATACCCGGATATATAAAAGAAGGATTGTTATGGTTGAAACAGGATTAGTTTTAGAAAAAAAAGATGAGTTTCAACAAATTATGGAACACATCAAAAATGGCAATAACTTTCTTTTAAGTGGCGGTGCTGGAAGCGGGAAAACTTATTCTCTTGTACAAGTTATTAAACAAGTTATTGAAGACAATCCAACTTCTAAAGTTGCTTGTATGACATATACCAATGCAGCCGTTAAAGAGATTGAAGAGAGGGTAAATCATGATAATTTGAATGTAACAACCATTCACGATTTTCTGTGGGACAACATCAAACATTTTCAAAAAGAACTTAAATCTACTCTTGTGAAATTAATAAATGATGAAAATGAAACAAAAATAAAAATTGAAAATGTAACAATTGTGTTCCCTGACTATTTTGATAGTTTAGAAGAAGATATTCAATATAAAGAGTATTTGCGACTTAAAGAAGGTATTATTTCTCACGATGAATTACTAATTGTTGCCAACAGTATGTTTCAATGTTTCCCAAAACTATGTGATATTCTAAAAGACAGATACCAATTTATATTTATTGATGAATATCAGGATACTCACAGAGAAGTAATTGAAATATTACTTAACCAATTAAATCAGAGCAAAAAGAAAAATATAATTGGTTTTTTTGGTGATGCAATGCAGTCAATTTATCCTGATGGCATAGGTAATTTGGATGATTATAAAGGTGATGATGTACAAAAGGTGAAAGAAGTAAAGAAAGAACAGAATAGAAGAAACCCAAGATTAGTTTATGAATTAGCAAATAGATTAAGAGTTAATACTGATGGTTTGGTTCAAACTCATTCCGATGATAATTCTGCGCCCAATATGTCGGATGGTATTGTGAAAGATGGAAATATAAAATTTGCTTATTCAAATGATGGTAATTTACAAACTTTTAGAGATTATCTAGGTTGGGATTTTTCAGATTCAAAACAAACAAAGGAATTAAATCTAACACATAATTTAATAGCAGGAAAAGCTGGATTTCCAAGTTTAATGGAAATATATGATCGTGATAGAATCATTGAACTGAAAAATAAAATTACAAAAAAAATTAAAGACGAAAATATTGAAGTTACTGAAGAAGCTACATTTGGAGAGATTATAGATAAAGTGAATTTAGCTGTAAATCCCTCAACACAAATTGGACAGTTCCTTACTCAAAACAATGATTTATATCTAACTGCAAGGAACTACCCATTTACAGTTTTTCGAAAAATTTATTTAGACAAAGACCAATTACTTGATGATAAAAAACAGGACAAGGAAGATGAAAATAAAAAAGGTTCAAAAAGAGACCATTTAATAAAGCATCTCTTCAAAATTCAAAATAATATCTCATTATATCAAAACAAACAGTATAATGACTTTTTGAGAGTTACCGATTTCAGGCATAAATTTAAAAGTATTGAAGAAAAAAGAATATTGCAAAAAAACATTAATGAATTAGTTGATGTTGGAAATAAAACCATCGAACAAATAATTAATGAAGCAAACGAAAAAGGAATTTGTCTTATTGATGATAATTTACTGAAATTCATAAATGAAAAAGAGTACGTGTTTAATCGAGTAAAAAACGTAGCATTTGCCGAATTTCAAAAGTTATATGAGTATTTAGAAGGTGCTACTCCGTTTTCAACACAACATAAAACAAAGGGAGATGAATTCAATAATGTATTCGTTATTCTGGATAATGGTAAGTGGAATCAGTATAATTTTGAATCTTTATTTTTAAATACAGGTACACCGAGTGTTTTGGAGAGAACTCAAAAAATATTTTACGTTTGTTGCACACGAGCAAAAGAAAATTTAGCTGTTTACTATCATAATCCCAAACCAGTTGTTATTGAAAAGGCAAAAGAATTATTTGGGGCTGGTAATGTGGTTTGTTTAGATTAATAGAAGTGTAAAATAATTAATTAAAAAGAAGTTCAACAATAATGACTAGATCAGAAGAGTGGGCGTATAATTTATGTAGAGATTCTTTTTTCTCACTGTTTAGCTTTGTTAATCCTATTGGTAAAAAAGGGAAAGAACTTTGCGATGTTATTATTATTTGTGGCAAGGATATAGTATTAATTTCTGTAAAAGAAATTAATATAAATCTAACCCATAACTATGATGTTGATTACAACAGATGGAATACACGTGCAATTGAAGATTCTGTAAAACAATTAAATGGAGCAGAACGCTTTTTAAAAACAGT
The DNA here is from genome assembly GCF_058309975.1 of Flavobacterium sp. ST-158. Classification (NCBI taxonomy): domain Bacteria; kingdom Pseudomonadati; phylum Bacteroidota; class Flavobacteriia; order Flavobacteriales; family Flavobacteriaceae; genus Flavobacterium; species Flavobacterium sp. ST-158. Next base: position 536,567 of record NZ_JBZEEN010000001.1, read on the forward strand.
TTATTCATTTAAACTGAAAGGTTCAGAGGAAGAGATTGAATTACCAATAGAAAAAAACTTTTTCAAAATTGCTTTAGCGATTGGAGGAAGAGGCAAATTTCCTATTCCTGAATCTATTCGAAATAATGGATATGTTAACATTATGGATGAAGTTTCATTTCATTCAATTACTATGGAACTTGATACAATAACAGATTTCATTAGTTATTTAAGAGAAAAACAAACCAAACTATCAAATGTTTATTTTACAGGTAATGGAGAAGAAGATTTGTTAGCGTATTATTTATTCAATGATTTTAATTTTCCAGATAAAACCTATTTAGTTTTTGATGAAGGATTATATAAAAGCCTCAAAAAAGATAAATTTTATATTAAAGAAAAAAAAGAAAGACAAGAAAGTTATATCTGGGATTTCATAATTAATCATTCTGCTCAAAATCATTTTACCCAAAACGGTTACAATACCAAATCTTTAAATAATTTGATGAAAGCCTATGAGATTATGGCGCAAGAAACAAGATTTGAAAGAGTAAAATTAGTAAACAATTTAAATGAGGTAATTAAAACTAATATCAGGGCAAGAATTTATTTTTCCTCCTCATTTAATCACGTCATTTATGTTTTTGTTTCTGGAAAATTTAATAACCAAAAGGAAAGATTAAAAGAATTAGAGATTAGATGTATGGTTGCTGCCTTTTTAATGAATAAATCGGCTGTTGTAATAGGTATTGCTTGGGAAATTCAAAAAGACACAGAAGTATATGACGTAGTGTATCATAATTACAATAATGTATGGAATGATAAATTGGATAAATCCTCATTAATTGCAATTTATGAACTTGGGTATTTTAAAAAGCATTACGATCAAATAATATTAAACGGATAGTTAATTGAAATTTATGAATAATTTTGCTAACCCATCTACTCAAAAATCAAAAGGGATTGACTACTATCGAAATCCCTCACCTCGAAATATATTTTTACAATTAAAGTTTATAAAAATAATCACAGATTTACCTATTTTAAAAAAAATATTAAATAATTTTTTTTTTGAAAATGACTTTAAGCTCTTTTGGAGAATCTGTGGCGAACGTAATGTAAAGTTTAAAGAAATAGATGATAGTAGAAAATTTTAATCTGAAAATAAAGTCTCTGATTTACAAAATTTTAGTGATGTAATAGAGTACGAATGATTATGAATCCTTTTGCTTCTTTATTTATAACTCAATTAAAGAATAAAAACGAAGAAAGTACAACAATAACTTCTTTATTTTTTGTCCCATTTTTTTACTAAATTTGGGACAACCATTAAACCACCTCACCATGCATTCTATTCATAATCAAATAGAAGAAAAAATAAAGACCTTAAAAAAAGGAAGTATTGTTTTTGTATCAGATTTTATTGAATTAGGTACAGCCGAAAATGTAAAAAAGGTACTCTTGCGATTAGAAAAAAAAGAAGTTTTAATTCGTTTAGCACACGGTATCTATCTATATCCTAAAAAGGATAAAATACTTGGAACCCTATTCCCTTCAACCGAAGAAATTGCATTAGCCATTGCAAAAAGAGATAAAGCGAGAATAATTTCTACAGGTGTACAGGCATTGCAACAATTAGGTTTATCTACACAAGTCCCTATGAACGTAGTCTATTTGACTGATGGAGCACCAAGAAAAATCAAAGTGGGCAAAAGAACTATCACATTCAAAAAAACCACTCCCAAAAATCTGGCCATAAAAAATAAAAAACTCAACATTATAATTCAAGCATTAAAGGAGTTAGGCAAAGACAATGTAGATGAAAATGCTAAACAAAAAATTAAAACAGTATTGCAACAAATGACGATTGGGAGCATAAAAGAAGATACCGTTGCAGCACCGACATGGATTAGAAATATAATCCTTGAATTAATAAACAATGACTAATATGAACGAGTGGCTTAAACTATCCGAAAAGAGACGGATTGAAATACTAAACCAAGTCAATAATCAAACAGGACTTCCTACCGATGCTATAGAAAAAGATTGGTGGGTGACCATTACGTTAAAAGCAATATTTTCATCAAAATTTGCTCAATATTTAGTTTTCAAAGGCGGCACATCACTAAGTAAAGCTTATAACTTAATAGAACGTTTCTCGGAAGATATTGATTTATCAATTGATAGAACAATCTTAGGATTTGAAGGTGAATTATCAAAAACACAAATAAAAAAACTTCGTAAAGCTTCCGGTAATTTTATAGTAGGTGAATTTAAAGAAGAATTGATTAATCAATTAGAAAAACTTGGTGTAAATAATGAAACTTACAATTTAATCTTTGATGATGATATAGACGACACGAGTGATCCTCATCGTATAGAATTAGAATACAACTCAATCGTTGAATCAGGAGAATACATTCCGCAAAGAGTTATCATTGAATTAGGGGCTAGAGCTTTGCTAGAACCAAACGAACAAAAGACAATTCAATCAATCATTGGCAAAACATATCCGGTACAAGCTTTCACCATTCAACCATTTGAAGTAATTGTGGTAATACCAACCAAAACTTTTTTAGAAAAAATAATGTTACTACATGAAGAATTTCTAAAACCAATTGAGAACATTAGACATTACAGAATGTCAAGACATCTTTACGATATTGAAAAACTAATGAACCACGATTATGGAAAAGAAGCAATAAAAAATAAAGAGCTATTCGAAACACTAGTCCAACACCGAAGTAAATACACACCTTTAAGAGGAATTTATTATGATTTACACACACCACAAACAATAAATTTTATTCCACCAGCAGAAGTAACAGAACTTTGGAAAAAAGACTACCAAGCCATGCAGCAATTTATGATTTATGGTGAGACATTGGAGTTTGAAAATCTTATCATGAGAATGCACGAACTAAAAGAAAGATTAATAAACATATAATGGTATTAGCAGCTATATACATTCCAAGCGGAGTTTTGACACATATTTTCCGAGAAAACCATAATGGGCAAACTATTAATTTAGGGAGTAAGTTTTTTTATTATTTTGATGAAGACAAAAAAGGGAAAGTCTTTAGCTGATTCATTCTTTGTTAAAGATGGATTAATTGGTGATTTTGCAAAAGATAAGATTGAGGAAGTAATAGTTGATCTTGATAAATTACTTGATTTGAAGTTCAATAATAAGTATGTGGATATATCTGAAGATAAAAGAATATTACTCAAAGAAACCATTGAAATAATCGATGAGCCGATCATTAAAATGAAACTGATAGATATGTACAATACAATTTTTGAAGTTTCAATAGAAAATGAGATTAATGAGTTAGAAGAAAGATTAAAACATTTAAGGAATCTAAAAAATAATCAAAATGATTAGCATAAGAGAATGTATATCAGAATCAGAGTTAATATCTGTAAGAAATAAGCATATAGATTTTGTATCAATTGAAGTTGATAAAAGGATTGATTTTTATATTAATCTCTTCATGTCTATTAATTCATTTAGTATTGGAACAAAAGAAATTACTATAAAAAACAGTGTTAATAAGTTTATACGCTTAAAACAGTATGTCCCATTCATAAAAATAATTTTTGCTAATCAAAAAAAGTTTGACGAAACTAAATATTTAAATTTAAAGAAAACTGAACTTTTTAAAACAAAAGCTCAAAATGTTAATCTTGTAATTGAAAAACTTGAAAACTTAAAATCTAAAAACAAACTTATTTTAGGTTTAGATTTAAGTTTTGGAAGCCAATACAAGATAGATTATTATAATTATTTAAAAGATTCTTATTTTGAACCAATAGATTTTCTAATAAATAAAATATTTGACTACGAAAATTGGTTTTTAAATCTTGATCCAAATGGAGTTTGGGGTCCTTATCAATTAACTAAAAGTTTAGGACTCAAAGTATGTTCTTATTGCAATAGACAATATACATTTAGTCTTTCAAAAGGAAAAAACAAAATAACAAGACCTGAATTAGATCATTTTCTACCAAAAAATGAAAACCCATTATTATCATTAAGTTTTTTTAATTTAATACCATCTTGTACTATTTGTAATAGAGACTGTAAAGGAAAAATAAGTTTTTCATATCAAACACATTTTTCACCTTATGAAGCAAATTCTAAACACGATTTGATTAAGTATGATTATTACCCAAAAACTTATTTAGGTTCAATTGGAGAAACAGATGAATTTAGAATTTTTGTAAAAAATGATGGTGCAAAACTTAGCCCTGAACTTAAAGCAAAAATTGACGGTAATACTAAAGTTTTTGAATTAAATACTATAGTAAATGAGCATAAAGATGTAGTACAAGAAATAATTAAAAAAAGACATATTTCTAATGATAACTATATTGAAACATTACAAAAAACTTTTCCAGAAGCTAAACTAACTTTGGAAGAAGCATATAGATTAGCGTATGGAAATTTTTACGATGAAAAAGAATTTAATAAAAGACCTTTAGCAAAATTGACCAAAGACATAGCAGTCTCAATAGGTTCCTTAAAAAAATATTCAAAATAGTTATGAGTTTACAAATAATTGCAATAAAACCTATTAAAGGCTGTCATAAAAAATATTTGAAATTATTAAATGAAGATTCTATATATTATTTATATCGAGAATTTACTATTGATGAAAATAATGACAGAATATCTTTTGTGAAGAAAATCCCAGAACAATTATATGATGTTGAGTGCTTAAACAATGAAAAAGTAAAAATTTGTATTTCTGCAATATCAGGAAAAAATGGTTCAGGAAAAAGTACACTTATAGAGCTTCTGTTCTTAGCAATTAATAACTTTTCATTCAGGTTAAACAAAAAAAATAAAAAAGCTGACCTTATTTATGTAGATGATGTAAGAGTTGAATTTTATTTTAAGACTTTTTCTATTCAAAGGAATAAAGGAGTAGAAAAGTTTTATAAAGTAAAGGTCTTTGATAATGAAGTAACAATTTATCGCTATAAAAAAGTTAAAGGAGATTTTAAATTATACCAGCCCGCAATTTCAAATGATATATATAAACTACAAGATTTCTTTTATACAGTTACTATTAATCACTCTCATTATGCCTATAATACAGATGACTTGGGAGATTGGCTAAATGGTTTATTTCATAAAAATGATGCATATCAAACACCTTTAGTATTAAATCCTATGCGTACTAAAGGAGACTTCAAAATTAGTACTGAAAATCATCTAGTGAAATCAAGATTGATATCTAATTTAGTTAAACCAACAACTAAATTTAACTTCAAAAAACTAACAGATAATCTTGAAGCTATTGAACTTGACATAACATTAAATGATACTAAAAGAGAAAAAACTATTTATGAATTACCTACCGATGATCCAAAGATCAATGAAAAAATAAAACTCAAAGATCTTAACCTTAATGAGAACTTAATTTATAAAAAAATTAATAAATATTACAAGTTTTCTTATGATGGTAATAATAAAAAGAAGTTGCGAATAGCTTTAGATTATTTAAAGTATAAATTGGTTAATATTTGCGTGACTTATTCAGATTATGACAAATATTTTAGTAAGAATAATAAAAAATTTAATGAGGAAATATTAGACGAATATTTTAAAGAACTTTTTGTTAATGATGAAAGCCATATTACATTTAAATTAAAGCAAACACTCAATTATATTAGATTTAGTAACAATAATATCCCAATAAAAAACCAAAGAGTTCCTCTTAAAAATATTTCAGATTTCATTTCAAAAATTAAAGAGAATAAAAATTATTCTAAAATTAATGCAATAGAATTAATTCCTCCTCCTTTTTTCAATACAGATATAATCTTAAAATCAGAAAAAAACGAGAAAATAGAATTCAAAACTTTGAGTTCAGGAGAAAAGCAGAAAATTTATTCTATTAGTTCAATTCTTTATCATTTAAGTAATCTAGATTCAGTAAAAAACACTCGAACAAAGACAGCTTATACCAATGTTAATATAATCTTGGAGGAGATTGAATTATATTTTCATCCAGAAATGCAACGAAATTTTATTAATGATATATTAAATAGTATTTCAGGAATAGAACTCTACAAAATCAAAGCAATCAATTTTTGTTTTGTTAGCCATTCACCATTTATACTTTCTGATATTCCAAAAGAAAATATCATGTTTTTAGAAAACATAAATAATAAAGCAATTCAAATCTTAAAAGATAAATCAACATTTGGTGCTAATATTCATGATTTATTAAAAGATGGATTTTTTATGAATAAAGGTTCAATTGGAGAATTTGCTAAGAAAAGAATTACTGAAACAATCCAATGGATGAATTCTATACGTGAAGAAAAAGAAAAACCTTTTAAAGAAGATTTTGAATTATTAGTAAAAGACAAAGAATATCACAAAATTATTATTGAAATAATTGACGAACCAATAGTAAAATCAAAGTTACTAGAAATGTATTCCGAAATTTTCGGAAATGAAGAGAGAAAAAAGAATATCGAATATGAGATTGAAAGATTAAGAATAGAATTGAGATCATTGTAAATATATGTGGCGTTCTCTCGAAATGATAATCATTTCAAATTAAAATTATATTAATAAATGTTTACTTATGGGGGCAATTTTCGCACTAAAAGGTTACCGAACTCAGTTTTTATATTCTTTATATAAAATTCTTTTAGAATACAATAATAATTATATATACCAACCTGAAGGAAAATTTGAAGATTTAGATATTCTTGACACGAACAATTCTTATGTCGAAATAATACAAATTAAGAATAAATCGAATCCGGTAATATATTCAGATTTAGTTTCTAAAAAATCTTCTTTTTTTCAAAGAGCTGCACATGCGTTAAATCATTCTCCCAACACAATTATTAAGTTAGTTTCGTTCAATGAAATTAGTGATGAGATAACTAATAAAGAAAAATTACACAAGAAGTTAACTAAAAGCGGTTTAAAAAAAGATGACATCTATAAAATAGTTCAAAATTTTACTTATGAAATTGTCAATGAGAATGAATTAGAAAGTAAAACAATTGAGATACTTAAAAAGATTAGTCTTTTTTCCGATTCAAAAATAGCTTTAGAGCTTTTAATTTATTGGTTATATATCACTGGAGAAAAGCAACAAAGCATCTTTTCAAAAGGATTAATTTCTAAATTTGAAAATATTGGTAAATTCCTTAATGAGCAATTATCATTTAATAACAGTTATGGAAATACAATTATTCCCTTTACAACAAAATCAATCCTCAATGATAATCTAGAAATTTATAAAGAAGGTTTCTATTATGGTGCATCTGCAAAGTTTGAACATATTTTGTCAAATTTAGATGTTCAGAGAAAAGATAAATTGGAATCTATAAATGAAGCCTTTAAAACTGATAATATTGTTTTCGTTCACGGGGCATCTGGTCAAGGAAAAAGTACATTAGCATATCGATATATTAATGATTTCACACCGAATAGTACCTCGTATGAATTAAAAGTGTCGCAAGATATAAACGAGGTTTATCAAACTATAAATAGTTTGGATGCACTTTCAAGAGGATTAGATTTTCCAATATTGTTATATATAGATATTAAACCACAAGATATTTATTGGAATGAAATTTTAAAAGAACTATATGGTAGAAAAAATTTAAGATTTTTAATAACAATCAGACAAGAGGATTGGAACAAAACAACTTTAGGTTTTGAATTTAAGTTTAATGATATAGCTTTAAGTTTTGATAAAAGTGAAGCGAAAATTATTTATGATAGTCTTTCAAAATTTAAAGAGGATTTAAAATTTATTGACTTTGAAGAATCCTGGAATAAGTTTAATAAAGGAGGACTTTTGTTAGAATATGTTTATTTAATTAATCAAGGAGATTCTTTAGAGAGTAGATTAAAAGACCAAATTAAAAGAATACAAGAAAAAGTGTCCGTAAATAAAACGGAAGAGCTTGAGATATTAAGATATGTTTGTTTAGCAGATATTTTTAATTCTAAAATTAGTTATAAAAAATTAGTTGGCAAACTAAACATAAATACCCCAAAACTTTACATTGATTATTTTCAAAAAGAGTATCTCTTACAATATTCACAAAACAAAGAGTATATAACTGGATTGCACCCTATAAGATCTAAAATAATATGTGAGATTCTATTTAGTGAAGAAAATTATGTCGATATATATGACTATGTAACAAATTCAATTAACTTAATAAATGAGGAAGATTTACAAATTTATTTATTAGAAAGTCTACACAAAGGCTATAATGTCTTTACTTGTATTGAAACTCTTAAAAGCATCAAGTTTAATACTTGGACAGCTTATTCAGGAGTTTTCAATGCTTTAATTTGGAAGGGCATTTATGATTTCATTTTCATTAAAAACATAAAAACAATTTCAAAATTACATTCAGAATTTAAAGACTTATGGTCATTTTTGGTTCCTTTTGATTTTGCTAATGATGAAAGAGAAAATGGAATTTTTGGAATTTTAGAAAGTTTATATTCAAAAGAGAAAATAAAACATATTAAAGAGATCCATAAAGAGTTTACAAGTAAGGCAATTATTTATGATTATGTGAAAGATTGCTTCAAAGAAATTGATATTATTAAATCAGGTGTTTTGAAGTTAAATGATATAAAATCATTAGGAGAAGTTAATTTTTGGATTTCCGAATTAAAATTAAACATTATTACTGATGTTGATGAGGAAGAGCTTACCAGTATGTTAAATACTGCATTATCATTGAAAGATTTTTCTGTTTTACTATTTGGACTTCAATTGAATAATTACAACACTTTATATGTTATCGAAATAAAGAAACTGTTTATTGAAAGACTAAGAAAAGAGTATAACATAATATTTTTGAATGAAACTAAAAAAATTGAATGTAAATATTTCTATGACCCAATCGAATATGATGAAAAAGTAATTAACGAAGGAGATTATCTAAATACTTTATCTATGAAAATAATTGATATGCTTCGATTTGCTTTTCCAAATAAAGAAGTTTATTCAGTTAAAGGTGTTGGATTTAATTTTTTTGGTATTGAAATGTCTTATGATCCTACATTAAAAGAAATACCATCGTCGAATCTTCCTCTTCCATTTTTAGTTAGTAATAATGCGTTGGTTAGCAATTTGTACAATTATGAATTCAAACCAGAGAACTGGAATGAATATGTTGATTTTGTGATACAAAAAAGAGAAAATTATATTACTGTACTTTTTCATTTAATTCAAAAATTTGAGGAATACTTTAAAAATAAAAATATTGTAAAATTTATTGAGGAACTAGGTCAAGTAAAACTTAAAGTTCAAGAAATCAAGTCGATTCCTTTTCCAAAAAACATTTCAGATAAATGGGGATATGTATCAGATGGAAGTAATTTGAATGGAGTAGGCGATAACTCAAATAATATAGTAAAGGAAAATATTACTGCACTTAAAAAATATTCAAAATTAAAAGGTTACTCGAATAGTTACTTTAATTCAATAAATGGATTTTTTAATACTCTAGAAAATAATGTTATTAATGTCCAAAAATCAAGATTATTTGCTGAAAATGATGATAAATACAATCCAAATCCTGCATTTATGAATATAAAAAGTGCTCTTAAAAATTGCAATTTATATCATAGAGAATTTATGGATTTATTTTCTAAATTTTGTGATGAAAATAAACTTGACCAAATTCATATAAATGAAAATAAAAACCTTGAAATTCTATTTAATTGTTGGCATCAATTTAACTTTAAAAAAGGAAATTTAAATACAAAAATTATTAAACAAACAAATCAGAATTTTAAAGTTGTTAAGATTGAAATGACTAAACGATTTTTAAAAGAACGAAAATTAATACATCGGGATTATGGTTTGTTATTTGATGTTTACCTTGATAGTAAAGCTGGTAATATTCTAATTTTAACTAGTGAAATATGTAGCGAAGATTTTGCTTATTCTGTATTTGTTGCCAGAGTATTTCTTCAAAGAACAATTAAGGTCAGTAATACCAGTGTTAAAAGTGTTTACATTGAAAGTAATATTTCTGAAGCTATTTTTATTCCATACTTCAATGGAAAACCAGTTAATAAAGGTGCAATAGAATTAACTATTCATAATTTAGATAAAGAAGTTGATGATTGCGAATTTTGGTTTAATCCGACATATCAAATTAAAGATGAAATAATAGATTTACTTGAATTAGAGTTTTGGAATATTAAAATACCAAAAATAGCAAATTATGAAAGGGTTTTAGGTGATATTGTGTCTTTTAAAGAAATCATAAATCAAATTGTTAATATTAGAAACAGTGAATATAATTTTGATGATTTTGGTTCAAATATTTTGAAACAATATGAAGAAAAAACGGCAAATTTCCTTAACAATCGAATTTTAGAGAGTAAAGATTTATGGATAGATATTAAGGATGAATTTGATGATAATATAGTTCATTTTGAAGTATTAGAATTACTAATTAAGGCTTTGAATAGAGAACAAATTGAAGTTTTTGAGCTTGAAAAAATTTCAAAACTACTTGATACAAATTACAGAGTTTTCGCTGAAAAATTAATATATAAACATATGTAAATGAGTCTTAAGGGTAATAAAATAGGTTATATAATAAAAGCATAAAAATGACTATATTTAGATTTTTGCTATTTCAAATTGAAAGATTTTACAATTAAGATTAGTGATTGGATATAAATCAAAAAACACATCAAGTTTAATATCTATTTTACAAATTATATTTTTGAAATTTTTTTCAAATCTTGTAGAAAATGGTTCGAAAATAGTTTCGGATCGCCCTCAAAATCAACAATAAAAAGAGGGCGATATGAACTTCGAACCAATAAGTTAGATTTCATCTATTTTTTTTTTAATTCTTTCGAAAATTTACACAAAACTTCCTCGTCAGAATACACTTTATACTTTCTTATCCATTCAACTATTTCAACTCTATCAAAAAACAAAGTACCATTAGTAGGTTTACTATGAGGGATTAATTTTCTAGAAGATAATTTATGTATGGTACTTTCTGAAAATCCTGTATAAGCCATTAAATCCTTGATCGTAAAGATTTCCTTTTGAAATTGATTCCCCTTAGTAATCATCATTTTAATTTCATTTAACTGTTCAATAATTTTTTGTAGATTCATAATATATCTTTTAAAATTATGAGGCTAAACTACTTGAATGAAACGAAATGAAACGTGGGTTCGTGAGGCAGTAACGTATTAATTCGGAGAAATCACCTGATTTTAACACTATCATACAATTTCTTTTGTTCTTCAGTATAACTAATTCTCGTTTTAGTTGAAAATGAATTTATGTTTATTGGATGATACATTTGATTATTCTTATACTTTATGAGTGAAGCAATCCCTTTTTTAGATACAACAACATCCTCATTTAATTCTCCTAAGAAAGGAACTAAAAATCCCCTAATAAAATAATGAGCCTCATAAGCACTAACTTCCAATTTAAAAACATAATTATCATTTGTTTTTTTGAAACAATTTGAAATTAAATTTTTAAAATCATCTATTGTAGTATCAAAATCAAAAAGTTCTATTCTTCTCAGTTCAAAATAATAATAAATAATTTTATCCTTATTGCTTTCAAGGATGTCCAATATTATTTTCTCATTAGAAATATCTCCGCTAATCTCACTGATTTGAAATTGAGTTAAATTATTATTTGATTTTTCTCTATTATATCGATTAAAAATATTATCTCCTTTTAAAAAATACAAGGAAGATACTGTTAGTAAAAATGTAAAAATAATAGCCAAGCAAAAAATTATTGAATTAAATACGATGAAAGAATTATTGCTTATTTGGACAACACACAATATAGCGACTAAAAAAGGCAAAAGTGGAGCAGCAATTAATGAAACCTTCTTTGATTTAAATATAGTATTCAATTTTTCAAATTGCCTATGAATAAAGAAGAAAACTTTTTCAATTCTACCTGCCATATTAGTAGTAATTTATTTTTAAGAGTAAAAATACTAAAAAAATATAGCTAATTGAAACAGAATGAAAAGTTTACTATCTTTGTAAAGTCCAACAATTTGTTGTACATATGTTGTACTGATGAAAACAAAAAAGCCCTCATATTACTATGAAGGCTTGATTTTACTAGTGGTCCCACCTGCACTAGCCAAAAACGCTGTTAAGTACTGTAAACAAAGGGATTATTGATATTTTTAATTTTTGGGTAGAAAACTGGTAGAAAGGCAAACTTTAACATTTTTTAACAAAATTAGCAATGATGCTTGTAATATTTACCAATCTCTTATCGTCGTATTTTCGTATTGTTCTAACAATTCATTTTCATCATCCGAAAGACTTGTTTTATTTGTCAGCATCGTTATTAATTGTGAAATAAAAATTTTACTGTATTGCTCCAATATTCCGTCAAAATCCTTATGTGAAACTGATATTTGGTAAACATCATCGTCTATCTTATAGTAATTATTTTGAAATATTAGTACTACAATATGATGTTCTTTAAAATATACGTTCCGCTTATCAAATTCTAATCCCGTTAGTGTTATTTTTTCCTCCAAGTATTGAATATTTTCTGCTAAGATTGTCTTTGTTTTCTTCCCAGTTCTTTGCTCTATTTTTCTTGTCAGATTTGTTTCTTCATCTAAAGAAGATTGTATCTTATCTTCTTTTGGAACTAATATTTGTTTGATAATATTAGTTGGAGCTTTAAACTCTTTTATTTTTTCCTTAAATTCATAATCCGTAATTGATATTTTATACCCCTTAGATTTTGATATTGAATTTAATACTGGATTAAATATTTTTCTTCTTTGTTCATCATCGAATTTGTTAGATATTCTTTCATGAAAAATCGGGTCTTCATAATTAGAGTAAAGAACATCTTCTTTAAAATCATTAAATAAATTTTCTTTCACTTCCTTAAACTCTTTTGTATAAACAGCAAATTGATCCATAAGTGAATTTTCTGCACTTATATTAATTCCAAAACTACTAAAAGCAGTATGAGAGCCTAAAAGATTAGATTTGCTTTTAAAGTCATTTAGCGAATGCTCAAAATCGGGCAATGAATCTTTATCTATTCCATTAATAAATAAAGCTTCCGCATAGTTTTGATATGAAGTGTTTAAATTCCTTAAAAACTCCACTACATGAGGTATTACAAAAGCTCCAGCATATTTATTTGTTTTTTCTTCTAATTTTAAGGGAACGGCTTTTCTATTTAATAAATCTAAATAGTCATTCTTTTTAACTAATTGAGGTCTAACATTTATACTTTCCTTTAGCAAATGTAAAAGCTCAAATTTAATTTCCTCAAATGGATTTCCTTTAAGGGCTTCCGTAATGAGATCAATAGCTTCTGTATAATTTCCGCACTTATAGGCAAGTGTAGCGGCACTACGATACAATACTGATCTTGTAGGCTCAACTTCGAATTTGTTTTTAAGGAATTGCGCTGCACTTTTTTCTAACTCAAATGCTCTTGAAATCAGAACATTTGATTGCTCAAAATTTCCTTTGTCAAATTCCTCATTTGCTTCTTTTGATAATTTTATAGCTTCCCTATGTACCTCTTGTATATTCATTTTTTAGTAATATGAGCCTTAAGGTTTGAAAATTCAATTACAGAAACGTATGCAGGTATTCCAGTATTATTTGATGCGTTGGTTTGCTTTTTTTTCTCTTCAATTCTTTTCTTAAAAGAATTGGTCGGTGTTTCTCTCAATATACCCGATATTTCTAAACGAGCATTAAAAAAATTTAGGGGGTCGTATTTTTCGTGATTTTCTCCATATCCAAGCCAGTAATCCACTCCTGTACCGATTTCTGATTCTTCCAATATTTCATATTCTGTAAACTCCATGGCAAGAAAAAAAGAAAGGGCTTCCGCTCCCTTTTCTGTGAATTTTTTCTTTTCTTTATAACCATTTTTATTAACTATTGTATCCCAGTCTAAAGAAATTTTTCCCTCATACAATCCTGACACTTCTAATTCGCAACCATTTTTGTGTGGAATATCTTCTAATGCAACTATACAGTTTTCTGTAAGACCTAAACACTGAATATTACTAAAATAGGTCATTGCATCTTTTAAATCTTCAAGCTTTAAATTCATGTTGATAATTTAAATTATAGACCAAACATAAACATTTTGATTTGAATTATAATTTTAAATAATATCTTTTTTATTTATTTTGATAAAATAATATTTAAATATTTTTATTTATAAAATGAATTTAAGCATTGGTATTTAATCCCTAATATTTTATCATTTTTATACCATTTTTCTACCAGTGATCTGAAATGACAATTTAAAGCCTTGATATTATATAGTTTTTGCTATTTGGTTCAAGTCCTATACAGACTATTGCTATAAAAAAAACCGCCTTTTAATAGCGGTTTTAATTTGTGGTGTTTTTGGAAATGATAATATCAAAGTTAAACAAAAATTATATCAGTTGTATATATTTCATCTCTTAAAATTTTGCCGTTTTCTGTAAGATCTAAAATTTTTAATCGTTTACCCTCCTTTTCTGCTATTTCAAGTAAATTATATATTTCATCACCAATATGAAACCTTATTGTTTCCAAAAGCTGGGCGTATTCGTCCGCTTCGCTCGCTGAGTAATCTCTTTTTGATGCGTAGCTAATAAATAGTTTTTTTCCTTTCATTGGGTTTATTTTATAGATTGTTTTTTAATCGATCTTAAATTTATTTAATAATTCTTTCGTACTGGGTTTTCGTAAAGGAATTTTAACACCCAATCCCATTTCATCGACTGACTTTTGCAAGTCTTTTAATTTTTGGGTTGGAGTCCGTGGCTTTGGTTTAAAATCCTTTACTTTTAATATTCCGTTTTCAAAGTCTTGCATACATTCATTTACTAACATTCCTAAATACTTATTTATGGCATTAGTTCCATTGGTTGTGCTGTAATTATGATTTTTGCTTATTTCGGCTTTGCTTTGGTTATGGCTAAACGGTTTTAACCATTCTAAAAACAAATAAAAGTCATTATCCGTATGCAAGTAAACAAAACCTCTTTTTATTGCTAATTCGTTCAAATAATACTTAAAAAGGAGGTTAGAAGTGTTCATGTTTTTTTCAACTTCAAAATAAAACCTAATACACTGGATCAAATCGGCTGACTTTGGTGGTAATTGCTTTATAGTGCTTTTGTACTCTAAATTTTCAAAGTAAAAATCTTTGTTATTACCGTTTTTAAAGCTTATTTGACCGCTACGGATCGGAATTTTGCAAAATGTTTCTAAAATTAACTTTGCTACGTTGTAAGCTTTGCCATTTATGACAATTTTACCCTTTGCAATAGACAAACTTCTCTTTGATGTACAATTATAACAAAGTCCGTTATTGGTAGCATACAAGCCCTTTATTGTAGTTTTTCTAAATCCTTTTTTTTGAAGCTCACGAACTGTAACACTTTTTTTAATTGGTTGCTTTGATGCTTTGTTCTTTGTTCCAATTGATAACTTTTGCAAATCGTATAATTTGCCGTTAAACCTAACTTTGCCGTTTGTGGTGGCTGATATTTCACGCTTTGCGCTTTTGTGCCATGCTTTGCCCTCGTTTGTCAAAAACAAACCTTTGATTTTGGTTTTATTTAGTTCCATTGTTTTTATTGTTTTTTTGCGGTTGCTATGTAACGCCAAACTGTAGTTCGGCTTTTGTTTAGCATCGTTGCAATTTCTTTATAAGTTTTACCGCTTTCTTTTAATTCAAACGCTTTCTTTTGAACTGGAGTAGTTTCCTTTAATTCTCTCCAGTTTTCGGCAATTTGCCAATTTTCAATTGTGCGTACTGGTGCATCAATTATTTTACTAATTTCTTGAAGTGTCAAACCGATCAAATAAAACCGCTTTGCGCTAGCTTTTATATCCAGCGTGTAGGTGGTTCGGGTTTTGATAATTTTAGTATTCGATTTTGTTTTTTTCATTATTGGGGAGTTTTGAATATTTTAGAAATAAAAAGGCGGTTAAATGGTAATAAAAGGTAAAAAATCAGCTTTTTTTTAAGGGTATTGCTATAACGTATTTTTTGAAATCTTTTGAATCAATTTTAAATCAAAATGCCCCATTCGAAAAATTTGCATCAAAAGTGCTTTGGTCTATCAAATCGACCTTTTTCGACCTTTTTTTGTTGTTATCATTAATATTATGAATTGTTACACTTGTGTACTGCTGTAAATACTATGTAAACTCAATATTGATAGGTTCTAGCTTCCTAAAGGAAGTTTAAGACAAGCTTCCATAAAAAAAATACGGGACTATACGTGTGTCATTCGAGCCAATTTTATTACCGATAGATACCATTTCATTTTACTTTACGTGTTAATTTATTGTTTTTTAAATACTTACTAGAGTTACATAAGTGTAACTTTTTATAAAAAGTACCATTCAAGCACTTTATATTACCGTTAAGCATCAATTCATTTTTGACATTAACATAACTGTTTGTTTTTCAATATTATATGCAGCTTTCCAAAATGGTACTATTTTACTGTTTTTAATATCAAATTCGTGCCGTATTGTTTCCCAATTCTCTAAAAAATCCCGAACCGAGTAAAATTGTCGCTTTGTAAGTGCGTTATTTTCGTACTGTGTTTTATACTGCTTTAAAACCTCGTTTTTACCTTTATAGATAATATTGCGTATCAAATCTATTTTGCTTCGCTGTGTGCCTTTTGGTGCGGTAATATCATTATAGAAATTGAGTTTGTCCCATTCATTAAAAAATGAATTTTGTAATTGTTGAAAAAACTCCAAATTAAGAAAATCATTCAAGTAGAGTTTTTCGCACCTCCTGTGTACCGTTTCAATTCTTAATACATTGTAGTTTAAATTACGGGTTGGCTGTCTTCTGTCCTCCATTTCAAATACTTTGTCATATATTTTAAAATGCACTCTAAAATCCCGATGCGTTCCAGTGGTTAGTTGCCGACCATCTTTAAACTTTGGTTCAATGAAAAACGGTTTTTCATTTTTACCGATGCTGTGTATTTTTTCTAAAATCAATTTTACATCAATATCAAATTTTAGATTAATACCAATTTCAAAAAATGTTACTTCTATGTCATTTGGATCTATTCCAGTATTTACAATTAATCGATCAAAAGTATATTTGGCTTGATCCATTGTAAAGCTATCGTAATTGGCTAAAAACCCTTTTTCTAAATGAGAGTGGTATTTGTGAATACTGCCCGTAATTTTTAATTTATTTCTTGTATCTATCTGAATAAAAAGACCTCCAGTAAAATTTTTAGTATTTCGATTGTCATAATAGATCAAGCCGTTTAATGAATTACACACTAAACGGCTGGATTTTATAATACTCTTTTTTTCAACCTCTGACAAAGTCCTTTTTGTCATTGTGATATTATCAATCATTTTTATATATTTGCAGTGTACTAAATAATGATATTAGCGTATTGGTTTTTTAGTAACAATATAAAGCCACTTTCTAGTGGCTTTTTTTATGCTCTACTTTCAATAAAATAATCTATATCCGCACGCCTAATAAGTACTTTGCTATATTTTTTAGAACTCATTTTTGTAATTTTAAAAAATCCTCTATCAATGTAAGTTTGCAAAGTGGTTCGACCACATTTAAGCATTTCCATTGCTTCCTTTGGCGTTAAAAACTCTTTTTGTCCTTTGTTCTTAATCTCCAGCAACCCCTTTGCAATGGTTTTAATTTGGCTTTTTAATTCTGTCCATTCATCTAATGGCACGGTAATAACTGCAATATTATTTTCCATATTTTAAAGTATTTGTTTAGCAAAATAGGGGTTGATCGACACCGATCCTGTATTGGTATTTAATTCAAGAAAATCATTGAATAAAAGATCTTGAATGTTTCCCCGACTTTTTAAGCTGTTTAATTCTAGAATGCTCTCAACAATTAACTGTAATGCTTTGTATGCCTTAGCCTGTTTTTCTGTAGCAATGTAAACCGTACTTTGTTCCGTTATTTTTTCTAAATATTCGGAGTTAATCGCAACCCTGTCACCGTTTTGAATTTCAAAATATTCAACGTTTCTTTGATTCATCATTAATTCTTTCACTAGGTTATCATTAATGATTTTATTAATCAATTCATCTGTTCCCTCTGGTTTTTCTATAATATCAAAAACCTTTTCTAGGCTCAATTTTAAACCTCCAAAACTTACTTCTTGATCTTTGATTAATCGCTTTGCAACAAACTCTTTGGGGTTTTGGATCATTCCCTTTAGATCGTTCTTTTCTAATACAATTCCAGTATTTAGATTGTTGTACATATCTATTAACTGCTGGAAATATTCAAAGCGGTTTTCCTGTGGTGCTATGTGGCTATTTATCCTCTCTTCATTCACATAAATAGCTACTTTTTTAAATTCACTCATTTTATTATTTTTATAATTAATTTTTAGTTTTTTCTCTTTTTGGATTGGTTCGGGTTTATTATTTCTAATACTTTAAATACTGTTTAAAGTAGGTTTAAACGAAAATCTTAAAGCTACTTTTTTAAACATTTTCACTCTAATTTGAAGTACGGAACCATTCAAATTATATACTTTCTGTATGCTAAATATTGCTTTCATTTATTCTTTTTCTAAAAATGGATCAATCAATTCTGCAAACTCGTTCAAGTGGTAAACGCAATCTTCCGCCCAATAACTTTTGGTAACATTTTGTTCTGCATCGGGGCGCATCATTACCTGTGTTATGATACAATTTGCACGTCTAATTTGTTGTGCGAAATCTTTGAAATCTATTTGTTTTTCAAAATAGGAAGCAATCTTTTCATTTACTGTTGGTTGTGTTTTTTCTGCCATTTTTATAGATTTTCGATTTTTGAGAAAGTTATTTTTGAATCTTCTTTTTTGATAAGTAAACTATCTAAAAAGTCCATTTCATTACGTGGAATCATTTTTTTTGCAATCCCAGCCAAGCCACCACAAATGCCCATATCCTTATTACTTCCTTGATAGCCTATAACTTCAATAGCATCTAAAATGGTTGCTAAATCGTCAACTATGTCAACAAAATTTGTATAAACGTTTTTTTGTACAACTTGACTACCTTGGTAGTTACTAAACTCTAAAAATTCACTAATTCCTTTTAATGCTTCTTTGTTGTATTCTGTGATCGGGTTTGTTTTCATAGCGTATTGGTTTTAAATTATTGTTTTACTGTATGCGGTTTATGGCTGGCTATGGGTTCATTATTCCATAAATTTGCCTTATACTTTGCGCTTAAAATTGCGGTTTCAAATTCTGATTGATCGGAATAATTACCCGCAATTGAATTACATATTTGCGTTTCAAAACGTTCTAAATTGGCTTTAGCGTTTTGTAGTTCTATTGCTTTGCTTTCAACCTCAAAAGTTAGGCTAGTGGCTATTTTTCCCAGCCTTTTTAATGCGTGGGATCGTTGGTGTATAAATTCGCTCCAGTGCTTCATAATTCTTTAATCTTTGATTATCAAATCTTGTATAAAGTCACTTTCACAAGTCATTTGAAATGGTCTTATCCACGGGGCTTTACCTTGTACCTCTGGAAAGTCCAGCGTTTCTATTACTACTTTTGCATTGTCAGTTAAAAACATTTCGGGATAACCTCCTAATAGTTCTACTGGGTCAGTGCTTTCAAAAATGGCTTTTAACGTGTTTACTTGATCTTCGGGAAATGCTCTATTTTTATCAATCAAAAATCCTTTTATCACAAACTTATAATCGTCATTATGAAAACATTCTTTTATAGTTCCTTGACGCTCACTAACAGCCGTTTTAATAATAGTTTTACTTAAATGAACCGCTACGGTACACGCTTCAATCTCAATATTTAATTTATTACCTACTTTTAAAGTGATTGCGCCCCAAATTTCTTGACCGTACGAGCCTATTTTATTAAATGGTTGATATTGTGTGCTTTTTTGAATTGTTCCTTTTGGGCGTGGGTTTTCAGTGTTTACCGCATAGCTGGTTACATCTTGAGATAATGGTCTGTTTTCGTCCTTTGTCACATAGTAAGGCGAACTATTAAAATAAGTTTTATACAACTTATTCAAATCAAATAATGTGTTTGTACTCATATTCTTTTTTAGATTTTAATTAAATAATTCGTGTTGAACTGGTTTTGGTACTTCAATTCGTTGTAACATAAGAATGCAAATTTTTTGCTTTTTAAAATCAATGTGCGGGTACATCTTTCTAAAAATTTCTTTAGTTTCTTCCTTGTTATATCCAGTATCTAAATAACAAACATAGTCACTTAATAGATCCAGTTTAGTGATGACAGTACCCAAAACCACCGCCTTAGTTTTGAATTTCTTTTATAGAAAAACTTCAAATTGATTTGCTCTAAAATGCTTTGACAGGTTGTAAATCCTAATACTGGTAAAACATTTGCAGTCTAATTTATTATTCCAGTTGGTTGAAAATGTTAGCTTTTCCATAACTCGAATAATTAGGCGCTGGCAACGGCTTGTAGTTCTTGCATTGCGTTTGCTTTTGCTTCTTTGTACTCTTTTAAGTACTTCGCAGTGTGTTCAATTAGTTTTACATTCTCTTTGGTTTCTTTTCCATTAAAGAATCCTTGTACTGTGGCATAATGTACACCGCTGTTAATTGCGATAGTTTTAATTGCTCCAGTAGGTAGCTGTTTTTTGATTTCTTGAATGTCCATTTTATTTGATTTTTTATTGTTGTTTTCAATATTATATCTGCAAATATATTGTTTGAATTTTAAAATACAAACATTTTTAATAAAAAGTTTCAATTTTATAATTCAAACATTTTGAATAATAAAAAAGCGGCTATAATAACCGCTTTAAAATCAAATAATTAAGACTAATTACAATTCTATAAAGTATCTAAAATTTTCTAAATAGTGTTTTGCCCTCTTTTCATTTCCTGTAACTGTGCATTCTATCACATCATAAATTTTTAAAAATTTATCTCCGAAAAATAAATCTATGTAGCAATAATCATTTTTGTAAAATTCTGGAGAGTAGAAGTTTAAATTATTTATTATTTGCCACACACTACCAATTTTATCATTCATTTGTAGCTTATCGTATGCTTCCAAAAAAAACAATAAATGATTAATTTCGGTATAACTTAAATTTGTTAAAAAAGGTGGGGCATCGCTAAATTCCTTTGCTATTAATACTCCTAAATTTTTTTCTATAATTTTATCTAATGGCTTTGAGTGTTTGTAAATATCTTTACTTGTTAGTAGTTTTTCGTTGTTTTGTGAAATTAAATTAACAGTTCTTTCAATACGTTTTATTTCATCCTCTAACATTTTACAAATAAAATCGTTTTCTAAATCTGAATTGTCAACATATTTGAAATATTCATTCTCTGATTTGAATTTGTAAATTTTTCGGTCATAAATAACCTGTACATATAAAGGAAATTTCTCTTTTCCGTTTTCCGTTTGAGATTTTAAATTAGTATTTGGGTAATGCTTTACTGTTATTTTACTGGTTTTGTTCATTCTTTTAGCGTATTGGATTAAATTATATGGCAAATTAACAAAAAAAGTTGCTTGATTTGAAAATATAAAGCGATCATCTATTTTATTGCATAAAAAAACCGCTCCAGTTGGGGCGGTTTATATGGGAGGAAACTCGGGGCGGTTGCCCCTCGTAACCATTTTATTTAAAATAAGGCTTTCATATTGGGATCAAAACATTATCTAATCCCCATTGCCATTGCTGGTATAGATCGGGAATTAAATCCTTATATTTTTTTGCCATTATTTCATCATTTCGGGATTCGTACAAAAGTACAATATCTAAAATACTGTGATCTTTTGAGTACATCCAGTTAAATACATATTGATCTTTTGTCATTCCGTCAGCTAAATCCAGCAATTCAGCAGTTGTAGGATTATGATCGTAAATTGTTTCCATAAAATAAAAGTACAAAATATTGATCTAATAACAATCTATCTATCTGATACAGTTTTGTAAGATTATAAAAAAACCGTTCCAAATGAAACGGTTTAAACCTAAAACTAAAAATAATATATAAAATTCTGTGATAAAACTATGTGTCGGTTTCTTTTGGCACTGGCATTCCTTTTATGTTCATCCACTGGCGGTAACTTATGTTTATTCCATGCTTCGGGAATATTCGAGCCACTATTTTTGTGTCGGGTATATCAGGGTTTTTAACTTCATTATAAACCCCAATTATAAACCGTGCTCGTTTGTTGTAATTTGTTTTATTGTACGCCATAGTGCAAAGGTTTCACAAAAAGGCATATTTCACATAATTACTACGCAAGGATTTCACAACTTTTTAAAGTGTTCTCGAATTCAATTATATTTCAACTTCTTCAACCAGTTTGTTTTTTAAAATAAGTTTCAATGTATCGCTCAATAATTCGACCTCATTTTTTTCAAGAGTGATTCCTATAAAATCTAAAGTTTCATCATAGATATTAATTTGTAAATATTCGCCATCTGCTGTGAGGGTTATTTTTCTTGGTTGTGGGGTGTTTTCATTTGGATACATAACATTGATATTCTTGAAATTAATTTCCATATTTTCTATTTTTAGAGTGAAATATAAAAGTAATACTAATTGCTAAAACATTGTTTAATGGGTTAATTCACTTATTAACATAATAGGGAGCTTTGTAAAGCAACTTTTAAAAATTTACGGCATTTAATTCCTTTTCTATGGTATTATCCATTATATGCCCATAAATTTGAGTAGTGGCTATTTTCTTGTGTCCTAATACTTTTTGCACTGTAGTTAAGCTAACGCCTTTATAAAGCAAATATGTAGCTGTGGTATGACGTGCTGTGTGAAAGGTTATTGTTTTATTGATTCCAGCCAATACGGCCAACGTTTTTAAAGTTCGGTTTGCGTACTGGTTTGTGATCTGTTCAAAACAAAATACACTATTAAAACGGTTGTACTTATTAATGATCTCCAGCGGTTTTCCGTTAAAAATAGTATAGATTGGAATCCTTACGTTTTCGTCTGTCTTTTCCATTTTTTTAATAAGCCAAGTATTGCCACCGATAGTCACCAATTCCCTTTTTTGCATACTCAAAACATCACTAAAACGAAGTCCAGTATAAACGCTATACATAAATAAATCTTTTATGTATTGGTGTTTTAGATTTTCGCCAGTTAATACCAAATCTTGCATTTGGTCGATCTCTTCGGGAGTTAAAAAAACTTTGTTGCTTTCGCCTTGTTTTACCTTAAATTTTCTAAATGGGTATTGTTGCACATTCATTAAATCTTTATTAATTGCAAGGTTCACATAAGTTTTCATATTCTTAAAATACTTCCAAATTGTATTTTGCATTAATTTTTTGGGAGGTGCATCTTTATAAGTGATTTTTATTTTACGTAAAAAACAATCAAAATCGTTTAGTAATTCAAAAGTAATGTCTTCAAAATAAATCACTTTTTTAAATTCCTTTAGCCTTGCTAATGTGGTTCGGTGGTTTTTTTTGGTCGCTTCGGTTAGGTTCATTTGTTCAATTTCCTTTTCCATAAATTCAGTAAATGAGCTCACGGTTTCACCTTTAAAAAAATCCGTTAGCATTCCTAAATTAAAAGGCTTTCCCGCATTTATTTTATCCAGTTCAAAGTTTTCAAAGTTCCTGATCGTTTCCGCAATTTGTTTATTTAGTTTTATTGCGTTGGGATAATCCGTTTTAATGGTTCGGGTTTTGTTGTTCCAGTTGTTCGGCTCAACATAAATTTGGGTAGAAAAATATTTATTCTTACCGTTCAAATAGCACTCAATTTGTATTAGTGCTTTTCCTACTGTATTTAACTGTTTTTTACGGTTAAACACTGGAGTGTAGCGTGTTTTGTTCATAATATTAGCGTATTGATTTACGCAAATGTATGTAAACAATTTTAATAAATTGGGTAGAAACTCGGTAGAAAACTGGTAGAAAAAGGTTTGATATTTAACGGTAATCTTTTTTGCTTATAAAACGTAAACCCCTGTAAAATAAGAACTTTAAACAAAAAAACCGCACTAAATTAGTGCGGTTTGTGGTCCCACCTGGGCTCGAACCAGGGACCACCTGATTATGAGTCAGGTGCTCTAACCAGCTGAGCTATAGGACCGGTTAAGAGTTTGCAATATTACTACTATTTTTTGTTTGCTCCAAATATTTTTCACTTAGTTTTTTAGTATACACCGACATAAAAAAAATGACAGCAGAAAAGAGCTGATTACTAGAACCATAAAGAATTTTATAATTCCTTAATACTTTGGCACAACTCTATTAAAACACCATTTGTACTTTTAGGATGCAAAAAAACCACTAATTTATTGTCAGCCCCTTTTTTAGGGTTTTCATTCAAAATAACAAAACCTTCCTTTTTCAATCTTTCCATTTCAACCTGAATATCATCTACATCAAAAGCAATATGATGAATACCTTCTCCTTTTTTTTCAATAAACTTCGCAATGACACCATCTTCTCGTGTTGCCGCCAAAAGCTCTATTTTATTCGAACCTGCATCAAAAAACGAAGTGATTACCCCTTCATGCTGAACTTCTTCTTGTTTATAAGGAGCAACACCTAATAATTTCTCAAACAACAAATTAGAGACCTCCAAATCTTTTACCGCAATACCTATATGGTCGATTTTTTTCATTCAAAATCTTTTATTAGAGGTGAATCCTAAACTATTTTATTAAAAAAGTACCTAAAATCAAAAACGATATATAAAGGTAATCATTCTATCATTTTAGAATCTTAATAATTCAATAAAAAGTTTTAATTCCAATAATTATAATCGTTATTTTGTAGATTCTAAATTCTGAATTACATGTTGAAAAACAAATTAAAATACATCTCTTTATTATTGATTATAATTTTGGCTAGTTGTGCCAAAAGAGGCAGCATAACCGGAGGATTAAAAGACACCATTCCTCCTAGTTTAAGAATGAGTTTACCTGAAAACTTTAGTACTCACTTTAATGCGAAACAAATCAAACTAGAATTTGATGAAATAGTTATTCTAAAAAATCTTAGAAAACAATTGGTAATTTCTCCACCAATGAAAAATGACCCTCTCATTTTGCCAACAACAGCTAGTAGAGTAATTACCATAAAAATTTCAGACACACTTCAGCCCAACACAACTTATAGTTTTAATTTTGGGCAAAGTCTAACAGACAATAACGAAGGAAATCCTTTGAACCAGTTCAAATACGTATTTTCTACAGGCGATTATATCGACTCTTTAGCCATTGGCGGGAAAGTAAAATATGCTTACGAAAAAGAACCCGAATCCTTTATTTCGGTTATGCTATACGAAGTAAACGAATCATTCAACGACTCAATAATTTATAACAAAAAAGATTCTGGAGGAAAAATCCCTGGCCCAAGATACATTACCAATACTTTGGATAGCTTAAAAACCTTTCGCTTAGAAAATCTTAAGGCAGGAAAATACCGTTTAATAGCTCTAAAGGACTTAAACAACAACAATAAATTTGACCCAAAAACCGAAAAAATTGGTTTTATCAAAGATTACATCACGATTCCTAACGACACTCTGTACGAAATAGAATTATTCAAGGAAATCAACCCTTTTAAAGCTTTCAAACCTACACAAGAATCAGGGAACAAATTATTTATGGGCTTCGAAGGTGACTTGTCAGAAACTCAATCAAGACCTAAAATCACTCTAAAAAACAAAGATGAAATCTTAGAAAGTATTACCACCAAATTACCTAAAAAAGATTCCTTACAAATTTGGTTTAAACCAATAAAAACAGATTCTCTAAAAGTAGAAGTTGCTCAGGGAGATTTTAATAAAAATTTTGTTCTCAAAATCAAAAATCAAAAGAAAGACAGCTTAACAGTTAGTTCAGTAAATCCATCCGGTTTCTATGATTCATTTGCATTAGAAGCCTCAACCCCTTTAGTAAAATTTGATGAAACAAAAATCAAATTGATAAACAAAGATTCTGTAGCTGTAAAATTCACTACTAATTATGATGAATTCAATCAAAAATTATTTTTTGACTTCAAAAAAGAACCTGCTCAAAAATATTCTTTCAACATTTTACCGGGCGCTATGACTGACTTTTTCGAACTAACTAATGATACTTTAAATTATCAAATTAGCACTAAAGAGCTCACAGATTATGGTAATTTAAAGGTCAAACTAGAGAATGTAAAATCATTCCCTGTTATTGTAGAACTCCTTAAATCAAGCGGAGAAATAGTTGCAAGCAATTATGCAGAAAGCAACACTATAATTAGTTTTGATTTATTAGATCCGGCTCAATTCTCACTCAGAGCCATCTATGATACAAACAAAAACAAAAAATACGACCCCGGAAATTTTCTTCAAAAGAAATATGCCGAAGAAGTAGTTTATCTTTCAGGAGAAATAGATGTACGTGCCAATTGGGATGTTGAACAAACATTTGACCTCAGCATTCCCTACACACCACCTATTAAAAAAGAGGATAAAAACAAAAAGAAGAAAAAACAATACTAGAGTAATCTAAAAGCATCTTTATCATTTAAAAAACCCATTCTTTCTCTAATAGAAAGTAATTTTTCACGGTCTAAATCAACAATAAAAACAGCTTCTGACTCTTTAGGGGAAAGCACATATTCTCCTAAAGAATCTATTGCTTGCGTATGACCTGTATAAGGATGCGCATTTCCATCAACACCTATTCGGTTAACAGCTACTACATAACTCATGTTTTCTATGGCACGCGCTTTAAGTAAGGCATCCCAAGCTGCAATTCTTTTTTCTGGCCAACTGGCCACATACAAAAGCAAATCATAGTTTTCTACATTTCTGGAAAAAACTGGAAAACGCAAGTCATAACAAACCAACGGGCAGATTTTCCAACCCAAATAATCGACAATTAATTTTTTATTCCCTGCTGTATACACTTTTTCTTCCCCAGCCAACGTAAACAAATGTCTCTTGTCGTAGTGTTCAATTTCACCTGAAGGAAATACAAACAGCATTCTGTTATAGAAATTACCCGATTCTTCAATAACCACACTGCCTGTTATAGCGACATTTTTGGCTTTCGCCAAAGCTTGCATCCACAACACCGTTTCGCCTTGCATCGTTTCAGCAACAACACTAGGATTCATCGTAAAACCGGTGGAAAACATTTCGGGAAGTACAATCAAATCAACTGATTCATTAATTCCATTGATTTTTTCTTCAAAAGAATTTCGATTGACTTTTGAGTTTTCCCAAATTAGATTGGATTGAATTAGTGCAATTTTCATAACAAAAGAGTTGTTTCACAAAGATACGCAGATTTACAAAGTTTATTTCAACAAAAAAACGCATCCAAATCAATGAATGCGTTTTTTGAAATATATTGAAAAAAATATTATCCTTTCAAACTTGCTGACATGTACTCTCTGTTCATACGAGCAATGTTTTCAAGAGAAATTCCTTTTGGACATTCGATTTCACAAGCTCCTGTATTGGTACAGTTACCAAAACCTTCTTCGTCCATTTGTTTTACCATGTTCAATACACGGTCAGTAGCTTCCACTCTACCTTGTGGTAACAAAGCATATTGAGAAACTTTAGCTGAAACGAATAACATTGCAGAAGAGTTTTTACAAGTTGCCACACAAGCTCCACATCCAATGCAAGTTGCTGCATCAAAAGCTTTATCAGCATCATCTTTATTTACTGGAATGGTGTTAGCATCAATAGTGTTTCCAGATGTGTTAACTGAAATAAATCCTCCTGCATGTTGGATTCTATCAAAAGAACTTCTGTCCACTACTAAATCTTTTACTACCGGGAAAGCAGCTGCACGGAAAGGCTCGATCGTGATAGTATCTCCGTCTTTAAACATACGCATATGCAATTGACAAGTTGTTACACCTCTATCTGGACCGTGCGCTTCTCCATTAATGAATAAAGAACACATTCCGCAAATTCCTTCGCGACAATCGTGATCAAAAGCTACTGGCTCTTCACCAGCGTTGATTTGTTGTTCGTTGAATACGTCAAGCATTTCAAGGAATGACATATCAGGTTCAATTCCGTCGATTTTGTAATCAACCATTGCTCCTTTATCTTGGGCGTTTTTTTGACGCCATATTTTTAATGTAAGTTTCATATCTTTTTAGTTTGAAAGTCTTAAAATCAAAAGTCGAAAGCCTTTACTTTAAGACTTTTGACTTTCGACTTTTGACAAAATTCTATTTGTAACTTCTTTGAACTAATTTAATGTTTTCGTAAACTAGAGGCTCTTTGTGTAATACCGCATCACTTGGCTTTCCTTTGTATTCCCAAGCAGCAACGTATGCAAAGTTCTCATCATCACGCAATGCTTCTCCTTCTTCTGTTTGGTATTCCTCACGGAAGTGACCACCACAAGATTCGTTACGGTGTAAAGCATCTTTCGCAAACAATTCTCCTAATTCTAAGAAATCAGCAACACGAATTGCTTTTTCTAATTCTTGATTGAATCCTTTATCAGTTCCAGGTACTCTTACATCTTTATAAAACTCTTCACGTAAAGCAGCGATTTCAACGATAGCCTCGTTTAATCCTTTCTCGTTACGAGCCATACCTACCTTATCCCACATAATTTTACCTAATTTTTTGTGGAAATGGTCTACTGAATGCGTTCCTTTATTATTCATAAATTTAGCAATCAATTCTTTTACTCCATTTTCAGCAGCCTCAAACTCAGGTCGATCTGTAGAGATAGGTCCCATTTTGATATCTGGTGCCAAATAATCTCCAATCGTATAAGGCAATACAAAGTATCCATCAGCCAAACCTTGCATCAAAGCAGAAGCTCCTAAACGGTTCGCTCCGTGATCAGAGAAGTTAGACTCTCCAATAGAGAAACAACCCGGAATTGTAGTCATCAGATTATAATCAACCCATGTTCCACCCATAGTATAGTGAACCGCAGGGTAAATCATCATTGGTGAAGTGTATGGATCCTCATCAACAATTTTGTAATACATTTGGAATAAGTTCCCATATTTACTTCTAACGATATCAGTACCTAATTTAGTTACTAATTGTTTATCATTTTCGTCTAATCCTTTTACGTGAGCTTGCTCTTTTCCGTATCGTTGAATTGCAGCTGCAAAATCCAAGTAAACAGCTTCTCCTGTTTTGTTCACGCCAAAACCGGCATCACATCTTTCTTTAGCAGCACGAGATGCTACGTCACGAGGCACTAAGTTACCAAAAGCAGGATATCTTCTTTCTAAGAAATAATCTCTGTCTGCTTCAGCAATATCAGTTGCTTTTTTCTTTCCTTCACGAATAGCTTGTGCATCTTCTAATTTTGCAGGAACCCAGATACGTCCGTCATTACGAAGCGACTCAGACATCAACGTTAATTTGGATTGGTGATCTCCTGAAACTGGAATACAAGTTGGGTGAATTTGAGTATAACAAGGGTTTGCAAAGAAAGCTCCTTTTTTGTGAATTTTCCATGCTGCAGTAGCATTAGAACCCATTGCGTTAGTTGACAAGAAGAAAACGTTTCCGTATCCTCCAGAAGCAATAACAACAGCGTGAGCTGAATGTCTTTCAATTTCACCTGTAATCAGGTTACGAGCGATAATTCCTCTTGCTTTTCCATCAATAATTACTAATTCTAGCATTTCATGACGGTTGTACATTTTAATTTTTCCACGACCAATTTGACGGTTCATTGCCGAATAAGCTCCTAACAATAATTGTTGTCCTGTTTGACCTTGCGCATAAAATGTACGAGAAACCAAAGTTCCCCCAAAAGAACGGTTGTCTAATAATCCACCGTATTCACGAGCCAATGGCACCCCTTGAGCCACACATTGGTCAATAATATTTGATGAAACTTCAGCCAAACGGTGTACGTTTGCCTCACGAGCACGGTAATCTCCTCCTTTTACAGTATCGTAGAATAATCTGTAAACTGAGTCACCGTCACCTTTATAATTTTTTGCAGCGTTGATTCCCCCTTGTGCAGCAATAGAGTGTGCACGACGTGGTGAATCTTGGAAACAAAATGCTTTTACGTTATATCCTAATTCTGCTAAAGTAGCAGCTGCAGAACCTCCAGCTAATCCTGTTCCAACAACAATAATATCTAAATTACGTTTGTTAGCCGGGTTTACTAAATTAATATGATCTTTATAATTTGTCCATTTGTCCGCAATTGGACCATTTGGAATTTTTGAATCTAATGCCATTATAATTGAATATTAATGATTGAAATGATGAAATAATGCAATAAATACGAATCCTAAAGGAACGACTACAGAAAACCATAATCCAAAATTCTTCATCCCTTTTGTGTATTTATTATTTGCTCCTACTGATTGAAAAGAAGAACTAAATCCGTGACGTAAGTGTAAAGACAACAATATAAAAGACAAGCTATACAAAGCTGTACGTACTGGATTTTCAAATTTCTCTACTAATTCAGGAAAATATCTGGTCTCATCTGCAGGATTGAATTCTACATACTTATAAATCATCTCTGGAAACCAGAAATCATAAAAGTGTAATGCTAAGAAAGCTAAAATAACTGAACCTGAAATAATCATGTTACGTGACGCCCAACTTGCATTTGCTGCTCCATTGTAACTAGCATAACCTACTGGTCTTGCTTTTTTGTTTTGAATATCCAAAACAAATCCCATGATGAAGTGAAAAACAACCCCTACAATAAGAATAGGTTGAATAACAAACTGAATCAAAGGATTGGTTCCCATGAAATGAGAAATCGAATTAAAAACATCAGCACTAAACACTGACATCATATTAATAAAAAAATGCTGTGCTAGAAACAACATCAAAAAAAGTCCTGAAAGTGCCATAGCTACTTTTTTTGCTATTGACGATTTCAATAATCCAGATTTTGCCATAATATTTTAGAATATAATTTAAAAAAGTACACAAAAATAAAGTAATTAGCAACGAACTACAACCTTTTCGTTCTTATTTAGAAAGATTATAAAGTTTTACATCAGAACTACAATCGTTTTCAATAAAAAAAAAATAAAGCATTGATTATCAATAAAATAACATACGAAAACAAAAAATAATGTGAAAAATTACTACAAAAAAACAATTAATTATCTGCATTTAAAAGCTTAAAAAATACACATTTAATAATTTTTATAATATTTTACATTAAAATCAACAAAAACACAAAATCAGACTATTTTGTGTAGTTAAAGAAACAGCATTTTCAAAGGGGGATTTTATCTTTGCAAATTCAAAAAAAATGAAAATGAAAACAGGAATCGACGCAATATCTTTTGATGTAGCCAAACTACATTTACCCATAAAAACATTGGCAGAAGCCAGAAACATAGAAGCTGAAAAATTAGAAAAAGGCTTAGGATTAATCAAAATGACTTTGCCCGATACCCATCAAGATAGCGTAGTTTTTGCTGCCAATGCATTGACCAAATTAATTCAAGACAATGCAATCAACCTAAACGAAATTGCCCGTATTTATGTCGGAACCGAAAGCGCTATTGATAACGCAAAACCGATTGGTTCTTTCCTTGTAGATTTAATGGAACAAAAATTTGGTGAAAACAATTTAGCTGAATGTGATGTAGTCGATTTTACTTTTGCCTGTATTGGCGGAGTAGATGCCATGCAAAACTGTCTTGATTACATTCGATTAAACCCAAATAAAAAAGCCATTGTAGTGACCACTGATATTGCCAAATACGATTTGAATTCTACCGGCGAATATACGCAAGGCGCTGGAGCTATGGCATTATTAATTACTGCAAACCCAAGAATTATTGCTTTCGAAAATCATTGGGCAACCAATACTAAAGGCGTTTTTGACTTTTTCAAACCTTTCAGAACAGTTTCAAAAGAAACAATAACCGGAAATACTAACAACGAAAATTGGTTTGACAATCTGGAAGCCGAAATCGAAATCCACAAAGACCAACCTGTTTTTGACGGACAATATTCGAATCAGTGTTACATGGACAGAACTCGTAATGCGTACTTCTCTTTCAAAAAATTAAAAGAAACCACAACCACTTTATACCAATCTTGGAACAGTATTATCATGCATTTGCCTTATTCTTTCCAAGGTCGCAGAATGTTATCTGAAATCTATGCTTTGGATGCAGAAAATTCGATTATTTCTGGAAATGAAACTCCGGCGGAATACCAACCAAAACTAAAAGAAACAAGCAAAACAGCTGAATACAAAAACTTTGTTGAAGAAAAATTAATGCCTGCCGAATTAGCTTCTTCATTAATTGGAAACCTATATACAGGCTCTATCTTCATGGGATTCCTTTCTACTTTGGCTCATTTTTATGATACAAACAAAGAAATCTCAGGTAACACTTTTGGGTTCTTAGCTT
Source organism: Flavobacterium sp. ST-158 (assembly GCF_058309975.1). Classification (NCBI taxonomy): domain Bacteria; kingdom Pseudomonadati; phylum Bacteroidota; class Flavobacteriia; order Flavobacteriales; family Flavobacteriaceae; genus Flavobacterium; species Flavobacterium sp. ST-158. The sequence continues at coordinate 568,920 of NZ_JBZEEN010000001.1, forward strand.
ATGGTAGTGGTTCAAAATCTAAAGTGTTTGAAGGAGTAATTCAGGACGAATGGAAATTGGCAATGGCAAACACAAAACTTTTTGAAACCTTAGCTCAAAGTTTCGAAATTGACTTTGATACTTACGAAAAACTACACAAAAAAGAACAGAAACAAAGCATACAAACGCCAAAAAAAGAATGGGTTTTAGACCGAATTGAAAACGAAAATCCAAATCTAATTGGTGCGCGTTATTACAAATGGATTGATTAAAAAAGTACATCGCAGAAAACACAGATTTTTTTGCCACGAATTCACTAATTATTTTTTTAATCCTCAAATTTTAAAAAAATTAGTGACTATCCGTTGCATCCGTACAATCTGTGAGCCATCTTTGTGAACTTTGCGAAAAACCTTTAAAAACTCTGCGGTTAATATTTTTAACCGCATTTACAACTATTAAAACTACTCTTTAGTGTTTTTAAATTGGATTGTTTAGATTTGTATTTCAAAATTTTTTCAAATGAAATACCATCAGATTGATCGCCATTTATTTATAAAGAATCGCAGCAAGTTTACCGCTCAAATGAAGCCTAATAGTGTTGCTGTTTTTAATTCTAATGATATTTATCCCGTTAGTGCCGACAGTACTTTGCCGTTTGCACAACACCGCGATATTTTTTATTTAAGCGGAATTGATCAGGAAGAGAGTATTTTGTTGCTTTTTCCAGATGCACCTTACGAGCATCAGAAAGAAATGCTTTTCCTAAAAGAAACCAGCGAATTGATTGCTATTTGGGAAGGAGAAAAACTAACCAAAGAACGTGCTTTTGAAGTTTCAGGTATCAAAACCGTGTATTGGTTACAAGATTTCGAAAAAATATTGTTTGAATTAATGACGTATTCAGACACTATTTACATCAATACCAACGAACATTACCGCTCTAAAGTGGAAACCGAAACCCGCGAAACACGTTTTGTAAAATGGTGGAAAGAAAAATATCCCGCACATACAGTTGCCAAAAGCAATCCAATTTTACAACGCCTGCGTTCTGTAAAAGAAAGCGAAGAAATCGATTTGATTCAACAGGCTTGTAACATTACCGAACTTGGTTTCCGTCGTTTATTGTCATTTGTAAAACCTAATGTAACGGAATACGAAATCGAAGCTGAATTGATTCACGAATTCATTCGCAATCGTTCCAAAGGTTTTGCTTACACCCCAATTATTGCTTCGGGAAACAACGCTAATGTGTTGCATTATATCGAAAACAACCAACAATGCAAAGAAGGTGATTTAATATTACTGGACGTTGCTGCAGAATATGCTAATTATTCCAGCGATTTAACCCGAACCATTCCGGTTTCAGGTCGATATTCCGAAAGACAAAAAGCGGTTTACAATGCAGTTTTACGAGTAAAAAATGAGGCTACCAAAATGCTGACTCCAGGAACAAATTGGAAACAATACCATATTGAAGTAGGCAAAATCATGACATCTGAACTACTTGGATTAGGACTTTTAGACAAAGCCGATGTGCAAAATGAAAATCCCGAATGGCCAGCGTATAAAAAATATTTCATGCACGGTACTTCGCACCACATGGGACTCGACACCCACGATTACGGAATTTTAACCGAACCGATGCAAGCCAATATGGTTTTCACTGTTGAACCAGGAATTTACATTCCAGCCGAAGGTTTTGGTATTCGTATTGAGGACGATGTGGTTATTCAGGAAAAAGGAGAACCTTTCAATTTGATGAAAAACATTCCAATTGAAGTCGAGGAAATCGAGAGTTTGATGAATAGCTAGTTTGCAGTGATCAGTAATCAGTTAACATAAATAAAACGAAACGGCTTGCAGTAATGTGAGCCGTTTTTTGTGTCAAAATTCGATTAAACAAATAACCTACTAACGATTAAACAATAATTATGGCACATCCCTTCGGGTCGGGCTATCCGCTATATCTTTTATTTCGCTATCGCTTCATAAAAGGATGCCGCTCTTATCCCTTGTGCAAATTAAATACAACAGAAATAAACTGCTTTTTTGTAACTTTAACCTTCATTAATCAACAACTACCACAATGCAAGCACACGAAATAGATTACCAAATTTTTGGAGAAGAAATGCAATATGTCGAAATCGAACTCGACCCACAAGAAATTGTCATTGCCGAAGCAGGCAGCTTTATGATGATGGACAATAATATCCAGATGCAAACTATTTTTGGGGATGGTTCTCAGGAACAATCGGGAATTTTTGGCAAATTGCTCAGTGCCGGAAAAAGAGTTCTTACTGGTGAAAGTCTTTTTATGACTGCCTTTATTAATCAAAATTATGGCAAAGCCAAAGTATCTTTTGCCTCACCTTATCCAGGAAAAATCCTGCCAATTGATTTAACCCAATTCAACGGAAAATTCATCTGCCAAAAAAGTTCCTTTTTATGCGCTGCCAAAGGCGTTGCAGTGGGAATCGAATTCTCTAAAAAATTAGGTCGCGGACTCTTTGGCGGCGAAGGTTTCATCATGCAAAAAATTGAAGGTGACGGAATGGCTTTTGTTCACTCCGGAGGAACCATGGCCAAGAAAGAATTAAAAGCCGGCGAAATCCTAAAAGTTGACACGGGTTGTATCATTGGATTTACACAAGATATCGATTATGATATTGAATTCATTGGCGGCATTAGAAATTCAATATTTGGAGGCGAAGGCCTATTCTATGCCACACTTCGTGGCCCAGGAACCGTGTACATACAATCCCTTCCTTTTAGCCGATTAGCCGACAGAATCATTGCCTCTGCACCAAAAGCAGGCGGTGACAGTCGTGGTGAAGGAAGTTTACTGGGCGGATTAGGAAACTTATTAGACGGAGATAATCGGTTTTAACAACAAAAAACCTAACAGCTTTTGAAAAGCTGTTAGGTTTAAAAATAAAAAACTTTATTTTTGCCTCATAAAAGCATCCTCCCTTGAAATCCATTCTTTTTAAAAACACCCGCATTTCGTATACTGATTCTGGCAAAGGAACTGCTGTTGTCTTACTGCATGGTTTTTTGGAAAACCAAAACATGTGGCATGCTTTTGTTCCTGAATTTTCTAAAAAATACCGTGTTATCACTATCGATTTATTAGGTCATGGCGCAACGGAATGCATGGGTTATGTACACAGCATGGAAGACAATGCCGATGCCGTTCACGCCGTTTTAAGTGAATTACGCATCCGTAAAGCAGTTTTGGTTGGACATTCAATGGGCGGATATGTCGCTTTGGCTTTCGCCGAATTGTACCCTGACAATGTAAAAGGATTGGTTTTACTGAATTCCACTTCGCGAGCTGATAGCGAAGAAAGAAAATTAAATCGGGATCGTGCTATTAAAGCCGTGAAACAATCTTTTTCTAATTTTATTTCGCTCTCGATTGCTAATTTGTTCAGTGAAGAAAATCGCGAACGGCTGAAAGACCAAATCGAATGGGTCAAAAAAGAAGCTTTAAAAACACCATTGCAAGGAATTGTAGCTTCATTGGAAGGCATGAAAATCCGCATGGACAGAGAAGTAATTCTACACCTTACGCCTTATCCAAAAATGTTGATTTTGGGTCAAAAAGATCCTGTTTTGAATTACGAAGAAAACTTGGAACAAATTGAAGAAACCGATGTCCAACTCGTAACCTTCCCCGACGGTCACATGAGCGCCATCGAAAACGAAACCGAATTAACTAAAGTTTTGCTGGACTTTTTTAAGAAGGTTTAGCGCATTCTTATAAAAAAAATTTAACCACAGATTACACATATTAAAAACAGATTTTTTTCAAAAACTTTGTGTTCTTTGCGAAAGCTCAATAATCTTTGCGGTTAAACCTTTTCCTTAAACGGTATCGTTTCATCTAGAATCTCTTGCAACAACAAAACAATTTGCTCCAAATAATTCGTCATTATTTCTGAATTAATAATTTGCTGTACGTCTTTATCTTCTTTAAAATTAAAAGGCAAAAAACCTAATTTCAGATTTTTAAACGAAATAATTCCTGCTTCAATGGATTTTCCGGCAGCTTCTTGTTCGTACATGAACGCATAGGCTAAAACTTGAATAATTTTGTCGTTTTTAAGCTCCTGAGTCAAACCTTCCCAAGATTTCAGACACACTGTTGCTTTCTCAACCTTTCCTGTTTTATAATCAATAATTCGAATGATGCCGTTGCGCTCTTCGATTCTATCCACATTTCCTTTGATTAATACCGGAAATGGTAATGAAGGATGCGTTAAAGTTCTACCGTAGGTTTGTTCAAGCGCAATAATTTTAATCACATCACCTGCTTTGATACTTTCTAATTCCACTTTCAAGAAATTAGATACATTGCGTTTGGCTACTTCAAAAGCCAACAAATTCCTCCCTTTTTTAATTTCGCCTTCTTTGTAAACAATCTTGAATTGCTTTAAAACCTCCGCATCAATCTCCTTAAAGGCATTTTCGATAGCTGCCTCAGAAATAAATCTACCAATAAAAGGTTCGTATAAGGTTTTTAATGTTTCGTGAATAATGGTTCCCAAAGTATTCAAAGCAATATTCTCCTCAACTTCTTCTACTTCCCGAATGCGTAATATTTTTTGGAAATAAAACTGTATTGGATTCCTGATATAACTCGTTAAAGCAGATGGAGAAAATCCTTCCCCGGCAATCACTTTCAATCGTTCCATTACCGCTGCCGATTTTTTTATGACCATTGGCGTATATGCTGTTTCAGGCAAAACCGCGTTGTATATTTCGTGGGTTAGAATATGTTTGGGTTGTTTTTCGACTTCCAATTGCGTGATAAAACGGCTTTTTTCACCAGCGTCTAAACCTTCACTTTCGGTATTATATAGCAAATAAATATTTTTGGCCCGTTGCAACAAATGGTAAAAGTGATAGGTGTAAATGGCATCTTTTTCTTTGAAAGTAGGCAAACCTAATTCGCGTTTTACATCATAAGGAATAAAGGAATTTTGCGATTTACCCGCTGGAAATTTTCCTTCATTCATAGAAGTCACAATCACCGTATCAAAATCCAAAACACGACTTTCTAAAACTCCCATAATTTGCAAACCATTTAGCGGTTCCCCTTCAAAAGATACCTCAGCCAAATCAATCACTTGTTTGTAAATAGCATGCAAGGTTTCTATTTTATCAATATGTTGGTGTTGCGAATAATAGTTAATCAGCTTATTAATCACTTTGAAAATAGCAAAAACAAAGGCTTTGGTAATTTTCTCTTCTTCATTATCATTGCTCAAATTTTCTTTGATAGTCAATAATAATTTCGAAACAGACTGTAAAACCGCAACAGAACCATTGTCCCATTTTTGGAATAACAATAAAAACAAATCACTCGGATTTTGATTCAACTCCAGCAATTTATGATGGCTAATAAAAGTATAATTGTTTTTATTGATGATATTGACCAAATCAGCAGTTTTAGCATAAGGCTCCACCAATGGATGTGTCAAAATATCCAAAACATCCTTGTAATACAACACATAACTACTAGACTTTCTGGACAAAGCATTCGTATGCATTTTAAACAATTTGGCAATCAAAATCTGCGCAGGATTGTTTTTACTAGAATAACCCATCGTAATATTCAAAGCTCCAACAGTGGATGGCAGTGAATACAAAAGTGGCACTAAAAGATTTTCTTCACCAAGAACAATTGCGACCTTATCCAAGGTAGTTGAAGGATTATCTTCAATAATTTTTTCAATAATACTCCCTGAAATTTTGGCTTGACCAATACTTTTGGGCGTACCAATAATTTGAATATTCTTAGATTGGGAAAAATCATCTACTATCCATTCAAAAGGATTGGTTTTATAATGTTTCCAGCTTTGTTTGAATCTACGTAAGAACAAAGCCGCATCATGATAGGGATCATTCAAAAATGTTTGATCGGCATCCCAATAAATTTTGGCTTGGTCATTGGCAATCAAATGCTGAATAATTTTTTCTTCGGAAGCGTTCAAAGCATTAAATCCCGCAAAAACAAACTGTTTATTTTTTATTGAATTGGAAAAATGATTTAGATTTTCAACGGCTTCACGGTAAATTAAACCTTGATAACCAATTCCTTTTTGAAGTAAATGAGCGTATAAAGATTGATAATATAAGGGCAGTAATTTCCAGAAGTCAATATACTTTTCTAGTAAAGGGGTTTTATGCTCTACTTCGATCCCCCATTTTTTAATATCCTCAATATCCTTTAAGTAAGACAACACATGTGTTGGATCTAATAAATAACGATCAATTTCATTAAAGTCTTGTAAAAGCGTTTTGGCCCAATTAGCAAACAATTCAAAAGACTGTTGATTGGATTTATCGGTAACAGATAAATACACTTCATAGAACTCAAATAACAATTCTATTGGATCAACGGTACGAATACTTGCAATATCTTGGATAAAATCTTCAATGCTAATAATTTCAGGAGCCAGGATATTAGTAGAAACTTGTTTTTTTAATGCTTCGATTAAAAAAATCTTAGCTCTTTTATTCGGTAAAACTACTATAGTATCTACCAGCCTATCTGAATATTTTTCAATTAAAAGCTCCGCTATTTTATCTAAAAAGGTACTATTTGTCATAGCATAAAAATAAAAAAACGCCCCGATAAACAGGGCGTTTTTCAATAATTATTTAGAAAGAAATTATTTGATTAATTTCACTTCAGTTCTTCTGTTTAATGCTTTACCAGCAGCAGTTTTGTTAGTAGCAATTGGCATAGACTCACCATATCCTACTGATTTCAATTTGCTAGAAGAAATTCCTCTATCTAGTAATGCGTCTTTAACAACAGCAGCTCTAGCCTCAGAAAGTTTTTGGTTAAATGCATCAGAACCATCGCTATCAGTGTGTCCTTCAATTAAGAACTCAGAGTTAGGATAATTTTTAAGCAAAGCAGCCATAGCATCTAATCTCTTAGGTACATCAGCAGTTTTGAAAGTAGATTTTCCAGAGTTGAAATAAATAAATCTAGCTTGAGATTTTAATTGATCCATAGCTTCTTGAGTCACTTCTGGACATCCTTTGTTACTAGCTGGACCAGCAACTTCTGGACAAGCATCATCTTTATCAGCTACACCATCTTTATCAGTATCTGGCCAAGGGCATCCTGCATTTTCTTTAGGACCTGCAACATTTGGACATTTGTCATCTTTATCAGCTACTCCATCTTTATCAGCATCTGGACATCCTTTTAAAGAAGCTAAACCAGCTACATTAGGACAAGCATCCTCAGCATCAGTAACTCCGTCACCGTCAGCATCTGGACATCCTTTTAATGATGCTAAACCTGCAACTTCTGGACAAGCATCTTCTGAGTCAATAATTCCGTCTCCATCAGTATCAGGACAACCGTTGAATTGTTTTAAACCAGCAACTTCTGGACAAGCGTCATCTTTATCGTAAACACCATCACCATCAGTATCTTTTCCTCCAAATTTGAAAACGATTCCAGCTGTGTGTTGAGCATGAGAACGAACTAAAGGATCACTAGTTCCAAATGCTTTTTTATAAGTAGTTGCAAGAGATAATCCAACATTTTCTGTAAACCAGAAAGTCAAACCAGCACCAGCATTAACTGTTCCAAAACTACTATCTCCGAAAAAAGTATAACCTCCACCTAAGTGTAAACTTGGATCAATAACTTTAGATTTGATTAGGTTCATGAAACTATATTTCACTTTACCATCAATTCCATAATACATTAAATCTCCTGGATTAATAACATAATGATCTTGAGCTGGATTACCATCCCACATTACTAATTTGTCAATTTTGTTAACTGAACCTTGAAGAGATACAGAAAAATTACTTCCAACATAACGTGATACGCTCAAGTAAGATACAGAAGGAAGAATATTCCAGTTATTTTTCACATCAAATGGTTGAGAGAAATGATCGTCTAACCATCCACCTGGTCCACCTGCACTAGTTCTAAAGTCTACGGCATTTACCCCAAATTCAATTGCCCATGGGTTGTTACTGTCCTGTGCTTGAGAACTAATTCCCATAGCCATCATTACAGCAACAAAAAGTTTGTTAAGATGTTTCATACTTAAAAATTTTAATTACAATTTAGTTAATTATTCACAAAAGTAACGCGTAATTTTTTAACTACAAAATAGAATGTTAAAAAAAAAACACTATACACTAGTGACTTTAACACTCATAAACACATAAAAACTAAGAGTTAACATAATAAAACCTTAAAAAAACCTAGTTCTGAAAAGGCATTCCGTAATTTCAAAAAAAACAAAGTTTATTATTTATTGAAAATATTACAACAAACATATCATCAAAAAACCTATATTGAAAACATTTTCTTACGTAAAATTGTATTAAAAATCAACAATTTCTACTTCCTCACCTATATAAACTAATGATTTTTGCACTACTTTAAAGCTCATTGATTCAATTGCAAGTTGATAATTTTCTAACTGTTTCTGATATTTCGCATTATGAACTCCTGTTTTATAATCCAATAAAAACACCTTTTTGTCTTCTGTAAACACCATCCTGTCTGGCTTCACAGTCTTTCCTTCTTTCTGAATAATGGTTTGTTCATTCAATACTTCATTTCCCTCCACAAAAAACATTTCCAAGGCAGCATGATGAACTATCTTACAAATTGTCTCTTGAACTAAATCTTTTTGTTCCAAATTTATCAAACCACTTTCGAGAGCTTTATCTATTGCAAAAGCAACATCATTCTTTGTTTTAACAAAAGATAGAATCTCATGTACCACATTACCATATTCAATTGATTCTTGCTGATGAGTCCCCCACATAAGCGCTTCTCTCTGAGCAATTTTTATGTTTTTAGGATTCAGAGCATCACTTACAACACCTATCACTTTAGATGCATCAACATGTTTTGATACCGATGAAATTTTTGCTTTATCTCCAAAACTATATTCTAATTTTTCTTCTTCAAACATTCCTTTATTTTGCAAAAAATTCACAAAAAAAGATGACATATCATTCTTCTTAATTTCTCCTTTACTGGATAAATTCATATTAGAAATTACAAATAATTGTTCTTCCGCACGCGTTAAAGCCACATAAAGAACATTTATATTATCTAATAATTCTTCTTGTTTTTTTTCATCGTATATAGCCTTTGCATCTTCTCCAAATCCCTCTATAGCACTGCTATTATCAATTAAAGCCTTAGGCATTTCCATATCTTCAACATCCAACCATAATTTATCTTTTGGTTTTCTGCTGTAATCTTCTTCTGCAAAAGGCATAATTACCACCGGAAACTCCAAACCTTTTGATTTATGTATGGTCATAATTCGCACAGCATTATTTCCTTCAGGCGACGGAATACTGTATTTAGCACCATTTTTATCCCAAAAATCAAGAAAATCAGCAATTCCCGCCTGATTTCGCACGTCACGTTCCAGTACTATATCTAAAAAATACTGAACATAAGCATTCCCTTTTTGATTGATATTCGAAAGAAATTTTGATACAATAATCTCTACCGCTTCGTATAAAGACTTTTTTCGAATGTTCTGAAACGAAAGCGAAATGTCAAAACTCAACAACCACTGTTCAAAATCTTTTTCTTGTTTTTGCTCCATTCCTTTGGCTATAAAATCATGAACAGCTAATTGATCCTGAACATTTACCGCAACATAATACAAGAAATAAGCTTTTGATTCTAAATCGGCATTGTTTTTAAGGTATTTCAAAAGACAAATGATTAGGCGAACTTCGGTTGCGTTTTGAATCATCAATGTTTCTGATGACAACAAAGGAATTCCCTGCTCAGTCAAATAATTAGCCACTGCAATTCCCTGATCTCTTTTACGTGTCAGAATCACAATATCTTTGTATTCAAAACCTTCTTGTAAAACTTTCTGAATGGTATTTAAAGTGGCTAAAACATACAATTCCGTTTTATCCAATGCTTCTTCGTCTGCTTCTGCAGCTTCTATTTTAGGGATAAAAGAAATATTTACATAACCTCCTTTTTTGGAATTGAAATGTTGGTGACTGTGATTTTCATATAAATCTTTGTAATCTGCATTTTCGAATTCAGCTGAAATTAATTTAAAAAAATCATTATTGAATTCGATTACTTCCGAATACGAACGATAATTGGTATCTAAATGCTCAATATTTTTATCCGGATTATTGAACGGATTATTGTCTTTACTTAGTTCGATAAACTGCTCCGCTTTTCCACCACGCCATCGATAAATAGATTGTTTGGGATCGCCCACAATCATTAATGTTCCTTTGTTTCCATAATCGTCCTGACCGGAAAGTGCATTATCAATAAGCGGAATCAGGTTTTGCCATTGCATCTCTGAAGTATCCTGAAATTCATCTATAAAAAAGTGGCGGTATCTTTCTCCCAATCGTTCATATATAAAAGGAGCAGGCTGATTTTGAATTTCGCGATGAATTATGGTATTAAATTCCGAAATAGAAAGCACATTTTGCTCTTCCTGAATTTTAGCCAACTCATTACTCACCGTATTCAAAAGTGAAAGGGGCGTGATGTTTTTCAGAAAGGCTTTGTAAAAATCTCTTTTTTCGAAATTCTTATAAATGGTTGCTAAAATTTGCAACAACTCTGGAATCAAATTTTCAATTAACGCACGATCTTTTGCTGTTTTATTGATGGCAATATCATCAAATTCATAAAACTTTTTATTTTTTGGATTGTATTTTTCGTCTCGAATACTTGCCAAATGATTCGGAAAAGTACCTCGGGAAAACGATTTCAAATCAATTCCGTTATTTTCAATTTGTAATAAAGCATTTTCAGCCAAAGCCGCATTTTTTTTTTCTAAATCTTTAGAAACTGCAATTAACTTCTTTTTTATTTCAACAAATTCAGCGATGGATTTATCATGAAATTGTGTAATTTCATTTCGATTGTTTTCATTTAGAACCAACTTTCCTGTTTCCAGAATTTCTCTGGAAATATCCCAGGATTTGTCATCATCGGTTTTTTCCATTGTGAAATCAATGAGTAAATCAGTCAAGGTTTCGTCTTCACCAGCCTGAGCAATAATGGCATCAACCGCTTCTGCTAATAAATTTTCGGTGTCCAGTGTCACTTCAAAAGTCATGGGTAAATTTAAATCGTGAGCAAAAGCACGAATGACTTTATGTGTAAATTTATCAATGGTTGAAATATCAAAAGCGGCATAATTATGAATAATATGCTTGATAATTTGCTGCGATTTGATTTTAATTTGAACAAGAGATAATTTAGTTTCCCAATCTTTAGTATCATGAACTAAATCCAGCATTAAATCCAGTGCTTTTTTAGAAGGTTCATCCTTAGCAAATTCAGACAAACTCCCCACAATCCGGCTTTTCATTTCGTGTACCGCTTTATTGGTAAAAGTGATAGCTAAAATATTACGATAGGCATCATTTTTTGGAGAAGTAAGAATGATTTTTAAATATTCTTTGACCAGAGTATAGGTTTTACCGGAACCTGCTGATGCGTCATAAATTGAAAAAGAGTGTCTTTGCATTTTGGATTTTTGATTGCTGATTAACGATTTTTTAATTTTAGAATGAAACTACTAACTTTAAATATGCCCTAGCCCCGATAGCAGTGAAAATCCTTTTCCTGTCTCTTTTTTTTGAGACAAGAAAAGATTGAAACGAATAGCGGGAAACAGCTCCTGAAAATCAGAAATTATAAAATTGCTTATTTAATCTTTAAAAGTAGTATTTTTGCACTATGGAAACAAACAGACAGAAAAAAATAGGCGGAGTTATCCAAAAAGATTTGGTGGATATTCTGCAAGGTGAAGTGAGAAAAAATGGCGTTAGCAATTTGGTTATTTCGGTATCCAAAGTTTCGGTAACATCCGATTTATCTGTGGCTACAGTATATTTGAGTATTTTTCCACAGGAAAAAGCACAGGAAACATTAGAAGGAATAAAATCGAATACTCCATTGATTAAGCATGACTTAGCACAAAGAGTGCGTAAGCAATTGCGCAGAGTTCCTAATTTAGTTTTCTTTATAGATGACTCATTGGATTATATAGAAAAAATAGATAATGCCTTGAAAAACCAGGAAAATCCAATTGAAAACAGAGACTTATTAGACAAAAGAAGACAATTTTAAGCATTTGAATTTTCCGCTATACATAGCCAAACGTTACATTCGTAGCAATAGTAAAAATAATGCCATCAACATTATTAATCGCATTGCGAGTATGGGAATCATTGTGGGTGCCATGGCTTTGTTTGTGGTACTGTCGGTTTTTAGCGGATTAAAAGTTTTTAGTCTTTCTTTCAGCAACAACATTGACCCTGACTTAAAAATTTCAAGTACCATAGGAAAATCTTTTTTTGTCACTCCGGAACAGGAAAACGAAATCAGAAAAATTGAGGGTGTTGCAGCTTTTTCCAAAATTATTGAAGAACGGGTTTTATTTACCTTTGACAATAAACAGGAGGTTACTTATTTAAAAGGAGTTGATCCAAACTACAGTAAAGTCAACAACACTAAAAAAATTATTTACAACGGACAATGGCTTGAAGAAAATACTTATCAGGTGGTTGTAGGTTTTGGTTTAGTTCAAAAATTATCTTTAGGCCTAATGGATTTCAATAAGCATTTGGAGGTTTTAGTCCCAAAAGCTGGCACCGGAACTATTGAAAATGCCGAACAGGCTTTCAATCAGCATGAAATATTTCCTGTAGGTATTTATGCCATCAATGAAGATTTAGATTCCAAATATGTTTTTGCCGATTTAGGTCTGGCGCAAGAATTATTAGAATACAAAGGCAATCAGGTTTCAGGTATTGAATTGAAAGAAAAACCCAATGCCGACGAAAATACTATTATTCAAAAACTCAACAGTATTTTTAAAGGAAAAGTAACCGTAAAAAACAGAGCGCAACTCAACGAGTCTTTATACAAGATGCTCAACACCGAAAATATAGCGGTATATCTTATTTTTACTTTGGTGATAATCGTGGCTCTTTTTAACCTTATTGGAGCACTTATTATGATGGTTTTAGACAAAAAAAGCAACTTGAAAACCTTGTTTAATCTAGGTGTCGAAATCAAGAACTTGCGCAAAATATTTTTATTACAAGGGACTTTATTAAGCTTTTTTGGCGGACTTATAGGACTCGCATTAGGAATCATAATTGTATTGATACAACAGCATTTCCAACTTATTATGATTACGCCAACCTTAGCTTATCCGGTTGTTTTTTCGATAGAAAATGTGCTAATAGTAATGGCAACAATCGTTTTCCTTGGCTTTATCGCCTCATTAATTGCGAGTAGCCGTGTGAGTGAGAAGTTATTAGAATAAGAAATCTTATACCACTTCGTAACCTGAATACGCTTCATTAATTTCATCCAAAACTGCAAACAATTCCTCTGGATGATCCAGAGTCACCAGTTTTTGTTTATAGGTTTTAAACGAATGAATTCCTTTAAAATAATTAGTATAATGCGGACGGGTTTCTACAATTCCTAATCGTTCGCCTTTCCAGTCCATTGCCCAAGTCAAGTGATTACGTACTGCTTCTACTCTGTCGGCAACAGTAGGTTTAGCCAAATGTTCTCCGGTTTTAAAATAATGCTTGATTTCATTAAAAATCCAAGGGTATCCAATAGCAGCACGACCTATCATTATACCATCAATGCCGTATTTATTCTTATATTCCAATGCCTTTTCAGGTGTATCAATATCGCCATTACCAAAAATCGGCATCGTAATTCTCGGGTTATTTTTTACTCTTGCAATATGTGACCAGTCCGAATGGCCTTTATACATTTGAGCACGGGTTCTGGCATGAATACTTAAAGCAGCCACCCCAATATCCTGCAAACGTTCTGCTACTTCGTCAATATTTATTGAATTGTCATCCCAGCCCAATCGGGTTTTTACTGTTACCGGAAGATTTGTACTATCAATCACTGCTTTTGTCAAACGCACCATTAAATCCACATCTTTCAAAACTCCAGCACCGGCACCTTTGCAAACCACTTTTTTAACCGGACAACCAAAGTTGATATCAATTAAATCAGGATTTACGGTAGTGACAATTTTAGACGAAAGCGCCATAGCTTCTTCATCACCTCCAAAAATTTGGATTCCAACAGGTCGTTCGTAATCAAAGATATCGAGTTTCATACGGCTTTTAATAGCATCACGAATTAGGCCTTCCGAAGAAATAAATTCAGAATACATCATATCAGCTCCATGCATCTTACACAAACGACGAAATGGCGGATCGCTCACGTCCTCCATAGGCGCTAATAATAGTGGAAAATCAGGTAATTCTATGTTGCCAATCTTAATCATCTTCTCAAATTTGCTGCAAAATTACGTTTTTTAAACGAAATGATAAAAGAACAATTAGGAAAGACTTATTAGTTAAGCAATTAGTTTACTAAATATACGCTTTGAAGCTATAGAATTTAGCGTATATTTGCAGATTAATTGCCTTGTTTTTTCGGGAGTGCGTTAGGGAGTGCAGCGGCATCCTTTTATGGAATGAAATGGAATAAAAGATAGAGCGAAAAGCCCGACCCGAAGGGAAACGCCCAAACAAGCAAGACATAAAAAATTGACACAAAGAACAAATGAAGCACATTAGAAATTTTTGCATTATTGCTCATATTGACCACGGAAAAAGTACGTTGGCTGACCGATTATTGGCAGCTACGCAAACCGTTACGGCTCGTGAAGAAAAAGCACAGCTTTTGGACAACATGGATTTGGAACGCGAGCGTGGGATTACGATTAAAAGTCACGCCATTCAGATGGAATATAAATATAAAGGTGAGGATTACATCCTAAACCTGATTGACACTCCGGGACACGTGGATTTCTCTTATGAAGTTTCCCGTTCTATTGCTGCCTGCGAAGGCGCTTTGTTAATTGTAGATGCTGCGCAGAGCATTCAAGCACAAACCATTTCCAACTTATATTTGGCTTTAGAAAACGACTTAGAAATTATTCCGGTTTTGAATAAAGTTGATTTACCATCAGCAAATCCAGAAGAAGTTAGTGATGATATCATTGATTTGTTAGGTTGTAAACTGGAGGATATTATTCATGCATCAGGTAAAACCGGTTTTGGTGTTGAAAATATTTTAGCTGCTATTATCGAAAAAATTCCACCACCATCAGGAAATAAAGAAGAACCATTACAAGCATTGATTTTTGACTCTCACTACAATCCATTCCGTGGAATTGAAGTTATTTTCCGTGTGGTAAACGGAGAAATTAAAAAAGGGCAAAAAATCAAATTCATGGCTACTGGCAATGAATATTTTGCTGACGAAGTAGGAACATTGAAATTAAACCAAGTTCCTAAAAATGTCATCTCAACAGGAGATGTTGGGTATTTAATTTCTGGAATTAAAGAAGCTAAAGAAGTAAAAGTAGGTGATACTATTACTGACGCTAAAGTTCCAACTACCAATATGATTACTGGTTTTGAGGATGTAAAACCAATGGTATTTGCCGGTATTTACCCTGTTGACACCGAGGACTTTGAAGATTTACGTGCTTCGATGGAAAAATTACAATTAAATGATGCTTCCTTAGTATTTGCACCAGAAAGTTCGGCTGCCTTAGGTTTTGGTTTCCGTTGTGGATTTTTAGGAATGTTACACATGGAAATTATTCAGGAGCGATTAGAGCGCGAGTTCAACATGACGGTAATCACTACAGTTCCTAACGTTTCGTATTTGGCTTACACCAAAAAAGAACCAGATACTGCCATTGTTGTAAACAATCCTAGCGACTTACCCGAAGCAACAAAATTAGACCGCGTAGAAGAACCATACATTAAAGCAACTATCATTACTAAAGCTGACTTCGTGGGCAACGTAATGAGTTTATGTATTGAAAAACGTGGTATAATTACTAACCAAACTTATTTAACTACTGAACGAGTTGAATTGAATTTTGATATGCCTTTAGCCGAAATTGTATTTGATTTCTACGACCGATTAAAAACGGTTTCTAAAGGTTATGCTTCTTTTGATTATTCACCGATTGGAATGAGAGAGTCTAAATTAGTCAAAATGGATATTTTACTAAATGCCAATCAATTAGACGCACTTTCAGCACTTATTCACGCTGATAACGCCTATACTATTGGTAAAAAAATGTGTGAGAAGTTACGCGAATTGATTCCTAGACAACAATTTGAAATTCCTATTCAGGCTTCCATTGGTGCTAAAATCATTGCCCGTGAAACCATCAAAGCACTTCGTAAAGACGTAACGGCAAAATGTTACGGTGGAGATATTTCGCGTAAACGTAAATTATTAGAAAAACAGAAAAAAGGTAAAAAACGTATGCGTCAGGTAGGAAATGTTGAGATTCCACAAGAGGCGTTTATGGCTGTCTTAAAATTGAATGATTAAATCTTTTTTAGAGAAAAGAAGCAAGAATAAAGAGAAAACCTGACGATGAAAATTGTCAGGTTTTTTTGTTTACACACTAAACTTAGTAACTTAGTACCTTTCAAACTCAGAACCTCCAAAAAATGGACGAAACCCCAAAACGATTTGACCGCATTGTTGCTATTTTGATTCAGTTGCAATCCAAAAAGATTGTAAAAGCACAGGAATTAGCAGATCGTTTTGAAGTGAGTTTACGCACTATTTATCGTGATATTCGCACATTGGAAGCTTCGGGAGTTCCCATTTACAGTGAAGCTGGCGTGGGTTATGCTTTAATGAAAGGGTACCGATTGCCACCTGTCATGTTTACCCGGGAAGAAGCCAGTAGCTTTATTGCTGCCGAAAAACTAATGCAAAAATTCACTGATGAAACGCTAGGAAATCATTATGCTTCGGCAATGTACAAACTAAAATCAGTGTTGCGAAGCGATGATAAAGATTGGATTTCAAACATTGAATCAAACGTTGTGATGCAATCGGAAGAAAAACTTTTTAATGACAAATCGCCCAATACACTAGCAATTCTATTTGAAAGTATTGCCGAAAAAACTCAAGTTATTCTTTCTTATGAAGCGATTCAATCGGACGGAATTACAGTACGAAATATTGAACCCGTTGGTGTTTTCCACGACAATAACAATTGGTACTTTTTAGGTTATTGCCATTTACGGAAGGATTACAGGCAATTTCGAACCGATAGAGTTCACGAAATTAAAAAAACAAAAGTCGCATTTTCACTGGAACATGATGCATTAGAAACTTACCTAGATACAAACAAAAACACTCCAACAACTAAAGTCCGAATTCTAGTTGAAAAAAAAATAGCCAAATATTTAGCTTTCGAACAAAAATATCACGGCTATATTTCTGAGAAAGAAATCGAAGACGAAATTGAAATGACTTTTATGTGTCGTGATATTGAAAATGGTTTTGCGCGTTGGTTTCTAATGTTTGGAGATTATGCCACAATACTTGAACCCGAAAGATTAAAAATCCGAATTCTGGAATTATTAGAACTCAACAAACAACGGCTTTTATAAAACGAACCATTAAGAAATTAAGAAAATTTAAATTTAATCTATCTTAATCTCTTAATGGTAACATCAAATTTTATCTTTCCCAGAAAAAAGGAGGTTCAATATTTAAGGCTCTCAAATACACATAACCCTGACCTCTATGGTGAATTTCATTATCAACAAAATATAAAATATTTTGTATAATTGGAAATTCATATTGTCCAAACAAATTGAAGGTTTCATTAAAATCCTCTATTGATAATTGGCTCCAATATTGATTAATTTCGGCAGTAGCTTCGTCCCATTTTTCCAAATATTGGGCTTTAAAAATTAACTTTTCTGCCCCTTCTTCATTATAAGGTTGTACATCCCTATTTACTATTCCCTTAAGTGCGGGAGCAGCAATGGCTAAAAGTTCATCAATCATTTTAGAAAAAGGACGCATTCCGCCAATAGAAAATTCAAAGAAATCTTTCTCAGGAAATAATTCAATTACTCGACGTGTTAAAGCACGATGTCCTTGCCAATGTTTTAATAAATCTTCAGGAGTAATTACTTGTGCAGCTAATGTTTTCATAATTTTAAAAGTTTTATATTTTTATTTCTTCAAAAGTAAATACGCCTGGTGACAACAGTTTGTCAGTAGGATTTTAATTTTTCAAAAATTTATTAAAAAGTAAAATCTACATCATCAAATAGATTGCTTTTAATTAGCCAAAACCTTTGCTCCCGAAGCTTCGGGATTGTATCTTTGCTGCTTTGAAACTTACAAACTATGATTGAAGATAAAAACCCACAACGTACAAGCATTGCTCAATTGGGCGAATTTGGATTGATTGAACATCTTACCAAACATTTTGAAATCAACCAAGCTTCTACCTTAAAAGGAATTGGAGATGATGCGGCAGTTTTAGATTTCAAAGACAAAAAAGTAGTTGTTTCTACTGACATTATGGTTGAAGGAGTGCATTTTGATTTGGCTTACATGCCTTTAAAACATTTAGGTTATAAAGCCGTTGTTTCTAATGTGTCTGACATTTGCGCCATGAATGCCAAAGCAACTCAAATAACGGTTTCCATTGCCGTTTCAAATCGCTTTCCTTTAGAAGCCTTAGAAGAATTATTTCAAGGAATAACATTAGCAGCCAATGAATACAAAGTAGATGTTATTGGTGGTGATACTACTTCTTCTCAAAAAGGATTAATCATCAGCATTACTGTTTTAGGTGAAGCCGATGAAGAAGAAATTGTATATAGAAATGGGGCAAAATCAACTGATTTATTAGTAGTTACTGGTGATATTGGTGCAGCCTATATGGGATTACAGGTTTTAGAAAGAGAAAAACAAGTTTTTCAGGTAAATCCCAATTCGCAACCAGATTTAGAATTATATACTTACTTAATTGAACGCCAATTAAAACCAGAAGCTAGAAAAGATGTTCGCACCTTATTGCACGCTTTAGAAATAAAACCAACTTCAATGATTGATATTTCGGATGGATTATCGTCAGAAATTATTCATATATGTAAACAATCTAAAGTAGGTTGTAATTTATATGAAGACAAGTTACCGCTAGATCCTCAATTCATCAATGTTTGCGAAGAATTTAATATTGACAGTACCACTGTTGCCATCAATGGAGGTGAAGATTACGAATTATTGTTTACGATTCCTATTGAGGATTTTGACAAAATAAAAGGAAACCCAAATTTCTCTATCATTGGTCACATGACAGAAGAGGCTGAAGGAATTCATCTGGTTACTCGTGCCAATACTAAAATTCCTTTGAAAGCAAGAGGTTGGAATGCCTTAAGTCAAGAATAAAATTTTTAGTATAATAAAAAGTCTCGTTCCAAAAACGAGACTTTTTTATGTTATTTATGCTTATATTTAAAAAATTAAGCCTTTATTTTTAGCTGCTTTTACAAGATCACTATCTTCTCCTTCCTCTACTTCAAGAAGTGTTTTAAGATTATTTTTACGGGTTTCTATAGCGTGCAAAGATATTGGCACAAATTGGGTTATATCCTGCATAGCAGTTCCTTTAGACAAATGAAATAATATTTGTTTATCAAATAAGTCTATTTCTATTGAATTATCGTGGGATTCTAACATCTCAAGTATAGACTTACTGTAATATAATTCATTATTAATTACCTTATCAAAAGCACTTAATAACTCATCAAATGTTAAATCATTTTTTATAACCAATCCTCTGGGATTTACATTATTAATCAAAGTTTTTAACTTTAAAAACTCTGTAAACATAGTTAACATAATAATCTTGCAATTAGGCATGTATTGCAAAATTAGTTTGGCTAAATCTTCTCCAGAATATAATTCTTTTTCCTCAAAAGCAGGCATACTAATATCTAGAAATGCGATATCAAAAACTAAAGAATCAGTATTAGTAATCAAAGAATAAGCTGATTCACAATCTTTAGCTTCAGAAATTACAAAATCATAATCATTTGGATGATACCTTGTAATAGCATTTTTATATCCTTGAATAATAAAAGGATGATCATCAACAATTAAGATGTTCTTTTTTAACTTAGTCCCAGCAGTTTCAATTGTCATTTGCTCTATTAGGTATTATATTATTCTATAGGAATAGTAACTGTTATTGTTGTTCCTTCTCCAATTTTAGATTTTACATTAAATTCCCCATGACATTCTTTTACTCGCGAAATCATGTTTTGCAAGCCAATTCCTTTCTTTTTGAGATTGACATTAAAACCAATACCATTATCTGTTACTGTCAATACAATATTATTATTCTCTTTCTTCAAATCAACCTTTATGGTTTCAGCATTAGCATATTTGTTAATGTTTTGTAGTGATTCTTGAATAATTCGATATAAATTAATTTTCACCGAGTTTACCGCTAAATCCCATTTAATATTGGAATCAATACTAGAAAATAATTTTGATTGAAATGTTTTTCTCTGTTCTTCAAAAAGATTATCAACAATAGCGACGAAGTTATTAATTAATTCTGATTTTTCTCTATTCAAATCATGTGAAATTTCACGAATATCTTGTTCAATATTTTTTAATTCGGCCAAATACTCATGACGTTGAGTAACGGCTAAATCATCATTAAATTGATTCAAACCTTCTAAGTTCATTCTAACACCAAACATCCTACCCAAGACACCATCATGCAACTCTTGAGCCACCCGTTTTTTCTCCTGAACCCTATTCGCTTCAATTGTATTTTGTTGAGAAATCATTAAGTTATAAATATCCTCATTCGCTTTTTGCTGTTGTTGTTTGTATAGCAACTCTCTATTTTTAGCTTTTTGCGATTTAATGATATATATAAAAAGCCCCAAAATTGTCAAACCACTAAAAAAATAAACTAGCTTTCGGTTCTTGGTTTCTAAATCTGAATTCTCATCTTTTATCTGATCTGTTTCATATTCTATTCTTGAAAACTTCTCTCCTATTTTTCGTTCTTCTTTTTGTAAATCTTCATTAATACGAATATACTCTTTCGTATATACAGATGATTTTTGGGGTTCAATAGTCGCAATATGCTTTAAAGCCACTAAAATATCATGTCTTTCATTCGTTTTACGAACGAATGCTAATGCCTGATTGGCAAAATCTAAAGCCTTAACCCTATCATTTTTTGATTCATAATATTCCGATAAGTGAATTAAATTCACAAAACTACCTGAAGATTTTTTTAAACCATTACCAATTTTCATCGACTCATAAAATAGATCAGGAAGCCCATCTTTTTCGTTAAGTTTAAATTTACAATAGCCTAAATTATCTAAGAGCATTGCATATACACTAGGATCTTGAATATCAACTAACTGATATTTAATTCCTTTTTGAAAATAAATTTTGGCTTTTTCATAATTCTTTAAATTCATATAAACCAAACCCAAATTTAAATATGAGATAGCCATAGTTTGACTTTTAGCACCAATATCATTATCTTCAAGAACTTTCAAAGCTTTTTCATGATAATTAATAGCATTCGCATAATCTCCCATACCATTATATACTAAACCTAATAAATTATAGGCATCATAATATATTTCTTTATATTCTTGACTAGTTTCTCCATTTATAAGTCTTAAAACCTTAAAAGCTTCTTTTTCACCACCAATAAAATCTCCAACTCTAAACAATAAACTTACCTTATTAATAAGTATCTTAACAAGTTGTGTTTTACTCCCCTCTTGATCAACATATAGCTTTTCAGCTCTATAATAAAATAAAAAAGAAGAGTCAGAAACTAATCTGACACGATAATAATCACCTAAATAGCCATAAGCCTTAGCGATACTAACTGTATCATTTGATTTTTCAGAGTTCTCTAAAACCAAATCAACCGTTTTCTTATATGCCTTCCAATTATTTAAATTAAAATATCGATTGGCAACTTTAAAAAGATTAACCCTGTTCAAAGAATCATTTTCTTGCTCTAGCACTATCTTTTGCGCTTTTTCTACATATTCTTGCCTTTTAGCTCTTGATAGATTAAAATCATTAGCTTGTGAAAAATAAGATGAAAGACTATCATTTATAGTACCAATTATTTGTGTATCTGATTTTTTGGGGGTACACCCAAAAAAAACAAACAACATCAAAAAAAACCATTTTATCCTAATTGTTTTCAATAGTAGATTTAAATTTTACCAAAAATACTAATTTTAAGATTGTAGCATAAAAAAAGGCTGTCAAAATTGACAGCCTTTTTTTATTTTGTTTGAAGGGATTAATCTGTTTTATAATCTCTTGTTCCTCCTATAGAATAATCTGATTTATAGTCTCTTGTTCCTCCTATAGCATAATCTGATTTGTAGTCTCTTGTTCCTCCGATAGCATAATCTGATTTGTAGTCTCTTGTTCCTCCGATAGAATAATCTGATTTGTAATCTCTTGTTCCTCCGATAGAATAATCTGATTTATAATCTCTTGTTCCTCCAATATTTTCAGTCGAAGCGGTAAAAGATGTTAATATCATCATTAAAGAGAATAATCCAATTGTTACGATTGATTTTTTCATGATTTGGGTTTTTATGTTTTATACTTTTTTACTTGTTTGTTGAAAGAGCTTTTATTGCTTTTCCTGTAGTAAAATTACATAGCTTACCCCTATTACAATCGTGTTTTTAAGCGTTTATGGTAGAATGCGGTCATTTGTGAGTGGATGATACCCAAATCTGGGTGAATGGATGTTTTTTAAATTTCGAGGTAATTTCCGTTCGAAATTTCAGTAATTATAAGGTCAATATTAGCCTTATATGATTTAGAAAATGGAATTTTTACTGTAGAGTTCTTTATATAACATACCGCATTTCCAGTGTGTATTCTGGAAATCCATTGGCTGTTTACAATATAACTGTTATGAATTCGAACAAAAGGAAAAGATAAAACACCTTCAAAGTGTTTTAGAGTTTTAAAAGCAGTAACCGTTTCTCCTGAATTTAAATGGATATCGGTTGAATTATTATCGGCTTGTAAATAACATATATCTCGAGCATCAATATACCTGTAATCACCATATGATTTAATACATAAGATAAGTGGATCATTTTTAACCGAATTTGTTATTGGAACCACCGGAACTACAGGCTGCTCAATCTCGACTCGAGACATCGACTGAACAGAAGGCTCTACATTCTTTGATTTTTCTAATTTCAGTATCGATTTTACAATATTAATACGAGAAATAGGCTTTATTAAATAATCAGACACTTCGTATTGTATTGCCTCAAAAGCCAACTCTTTTTTTGTTGTGGTAACAATGACTTTAGGAACTACTTTAAGGTACCGATATAATTCATTTATAAGTAAAAGTGAGAGATTACTCTTTTTGTTTGCAGGATCTATTTCCAGAAAAACCAATTGTGGATTGTGCTCTAATATTAAATTCAATCCTTCTTCATAATTATTAGCCGAACCCACAAAAGAGAGTTCCGAAAAACCATCAGCAATAGCTTTGGTTTCTAAGACACTTTCTTGATTGTCGTCAATAATAACGTATGAATAATTCATTTGCGGCACTTCCTAATTAAATTAGATAGCACAACATTAATAGTAGTCGAAAATTATCCAACTATGAATTAAATTTAACAATAGGTAGTTTGGGGAAACTAGATAAAAAATTGTTTTTTGAGCAAAAAAACAGCCTTTTAACAAGTTAAAAATAAACATTTAACTTATTTTTTTGATTAGTTACTATTAGAAATCGACGAAGTGTAAATAGTAATTGATTAAGGGCAAATAAATCCGATTAAGGACATATACGTAATTTTACAAAATTTATTTTTTTTCAACTAATTCTTACACAGCATGTTCCAAAATAAAAAAAGCCCTCCAAACGGAGAGCCTTTTTTTAAGCTTTTATCTTAGAAAAAATTACATCTTCATCAACCAATTTTTCATCGAAACTTCGTTTTCAATAATTAGTCTTAAATCAGCAATCTTTACTCGATCTTGTTTCATTGAATCTCTATGACGAATGGTTACCGTTTCATCTTCTATTGTTTGATGATCAACTGTAATACAGAAAGGTGTTCCTAAAGCATCTTGTCTTCTGTAACGACGACCCACTGCATCTTTTTCATCATAAGCTACATTAAAATCCCATTTCAAATCAGCAATGATTTGATGTGCAATTTCTGGCAATCCATCTTTTTTAACCAATGGCAAAACTGCTGCTTTTGTTGGCGCCAAAACAGATGGTAACTTTAAAACTGTTCTTGATGAACCATCTTCTAAAACTTCTTCTTTTAATGAAGTCGCAAAAACAGCTAAGAACATTCTATCTAAACCTACTGAAGTTTCCACTACATAAGGAACATAATTTTGATTCAATTCAGCATCAAAATACTGCAATTTTCTACCAGAATATTGTTCGTGAGCTTTTAAATCAAAATCAGTGCGAGAGTGAATTCCTTCTAATTCTTTAAATCCAAATGGAAAATTAAATTCAATATCAGCAGCTGCATTTGCATAGTGCGCTAATTTTTCATGATCATGAAAACGATAATTCTCTTTTCCTAATCCTAAAGATAAGTGCCATTTTAAACGGGCTTCTTTCCAGAATTCATAGTGTTTCATCTCTTCCCCTGGACGTACAAAAAACTGCATTTCCATTTGTTCAAATTCACGCATACGGAAAATAAATTGTCTAGCAACAATCTCATTTCTAAATGCCTTACCCGTTTGTGCAATTCCAAAAGGAACTTTCATTCTTCCTGATTTTTGTACATTTAGGAAGTTCACAAAAATCCCTTGAGCCGTTTCCGGTCGTAAATACAAATCCATTGCCGAATCAGCCGAAGCACCTAATTTGGTACCAAACATTAAGTTGAATTGTTTTACTTCTGTCCAGTTTCTAGAACCTGATTCAGGACAAGCAATTTCTAATTCTTCAATTAATGCTTTTACATCTGCCAAATCTTCATTCCCTAGAGAACGTCCCATTCTTTCCAGAATTTCTCTTTCTTTAGCTTTATATTCTTTCACACGAGCATTTGTAGAAACAAATTCCTGCTCATTGAAAGCATCACCAAAACGAGCACGTGCTTTTTCGATTTCTTTGATTGCTTTTTGATTTAGCTTTTCGGCATAATCTTCAATCAAAACATCGGCTCTATATCTCTTTTTTGAATCTTTATTATCAATTAACGGATCGTTAAAAGCATCTACGTGACCGGAAGCTTTCCAGGTAGTTGGATGCATTAATATTGCAGCATCAAGTCCTACAATATTTTCATTCATCTGAACCATTGCTTTCCACCAATATTCACGGATGTTCTTTTTTAACTCTACACCGTTTTGTGCATAATCATATACTGCACTTAAACCATCGTAAACTTCGCTTGACGGAAAAATAAATCCGTACTCTTTTGCATGCGAAACTACATTTTTAAATATATCTTCTTGTTTTGCCATAGTGGTGCAAAAATATAAAAAGTGACTGTAAAAAAAAGAAAATAATTAAAGTTTGAAGCATTGATTTTTATATTTTTAGGATTCTCAAAGCGAATCATATGTTAAATAGCATCATAAACTTATTCTTTCCCAAAATCTGTATGGGTTGTGATACTATTTTATTGACAAATGAAAAAGTAATTTGCAGTGTTTGCAGACATAATATCCCATTAACAAACCATCATTTGTTAAAAGAAAATGAAGCTTATAATAAATTCTATGGGCGAATTCCTGTAATACACGTTTCTGCATTTTTATATTTTCATAAAAAAGGAATTGTGCAACAACTTATTCATAATTTAAAATATAAAGGTCAACAAGAAATTGGAACTATTCTTGGCCAATGGTACATTGAAGATTTAAAAGAAATCATAAACACATTAAACGCCGATGAAATCATCCCAGTTCCTTTACACCCTAAAAAACATAAAGAAAGAGGATACAACCAAGTAAGTACTTTTGGGAGAGCACTTTCAGAAAATCTTAAATTGAATTACAACGAAAACATTCTATACCGAAAAGTATATTCGAAAACGCAGTCTAAAAAAAATCTTTTAGGAAGAACTGAGGGAATTGAAAACATATTTGATATTCATTACACCGAAAATGATTATAACAAACATTTTATTCTTATTGACGATGTAATTACAACTGGAGCCACTCTAGAAGCATGTAGTCGTGCACTATTAAAAATTCCAGGAGTTAAAATTAGTATCATTTGCATGGCAATGGCACAATCCTAAGCTCAACAAAACACTGTATATCAAATCATTAAAAAGAATAATTTCTAAACACAAAAAGCTACATATAACTTACTGATTACTAGAAAGCAACTATATTTTACGTATTAAAATAACAAAAAAACATATAATTTAATTTATTTAACGAACGAGAATTTCCAATTCCAAACATAAATGTTTAATTTTGGATAAATTATTTTATAAATCTTAAACAAAAATATCATGGCTTTTGAATTACCTCAATTACCTTATGCGTATGACGCACTAGAACCACATATTGATGCTAGAACAATGGAAATTCACCACTCAAAACATCATAATGCTTACACTACTAACCTAAACGCTGCCATTGCTGGTACTGATATGGAAGGTAAAACTATTGAAAACATATTGATTAACCTTGATATGGCAAACGGTGCTGTTCGTAATAATGGTGGAGGTTTCTATAACCACAATCTTTTTTGGACTGTTATGACTCCTAATGGTGGCGGACAACCAACAGGAGAATTATTAGCTGCTATCGAAGCTGCTTTTGGTTCTTTTGAAGAATTTAAAGCTAAGTTTTCTAAAGCCGGAGCAACTCAATTTGGTTCAGGATGGGCTTGGTTATGCGTACAAAAAGGCGGAAAACTTGACGTTTGTGGAACTCCAAACCAAGACAACCCACTAATGCCAGGTGTTGGTTGCGGTGGAACTCCAATCTTAGGAATGGATGTTTGGGAGCACGCTTACTACTTAAACTACCAAAACAGAAGACCTGATTATATCGAAGCATTTTTCAATGTAATTAACTGGACAGAAGTAGCTAGAAGATATGCTTCAGAGAAATAGTCTTTTTCTATAAAAAAATAGAATCAAAGAGAATAGACGAATTGACACTAAAGTCATTCGTCTATTTTTTTTACCCAATTCTTTACCTAGACTTTATTGCAATAATAAAGACGAACAAACTAATTAGTATTAGATTATTCGTCTTTCCTATTTTGTATTACCCTCTTATTTTCTGACTTTATTCCAATAAAAAAGGTGGAATTACTTCCACCTTTTTTGCCCCAAATCTACCATAAACTTAACCTACTAATATTATGGTCTTACAAATTTATGCTAGTTATATGTTGTGTACAAATATTCAAGACAAACAACCTAAAAAACCGATAAATAACTCAAATTATCGATTAATATGCTCTTGCATCTTTACCTTCGTAAAAATTCATAAAAGCTCTATTTACCACTCTATTTCCTCCAGGAGTAGGATAATCACCCGTAAAGTACCAATCGCCCAAGTTTTTAGGACAAGCTATATGTAAATCTTCTACCGTTTGGAAAATAATCTTAACTTCAGCATTAATTTCAGGCGAACTTAACATTTCGGCAATTTTATCTGAAATTTCTTGAGGTTGAAACGGCTCATAGATTGCTGTCACATAATTCACAACATCAGTATCTTTAAAATCTTCTTGCGCCTTACATTTAGCATATACCTCATCAACGATATGATACATGTTTCTTTCTTTTAAAAGCTCCAGTGCTGCTCTAAAAGCCACTAAACCTTCTAACTTAGCCATATCAATTCCGTAACAGTCAGGGAAACGAATTTGAGGAGCCGAAGAAACAATCACAATACGTTTAGGATTCAAACGATCCATCATTTTAATAATACTCTTTTTAAGAGTCGTACCTCTCACAATACTATCATCAATAATTACCAAGTTATCCGTAGGCTTGATTACTCCGTAAGTTACATCATAAACATGAGCTACCAAATCATCACGACTATCATCAGCAGTAATAAAGGTTCTTAGCTTAGCATCTTTAATAGCAACCTTTTCAGTTCTAATCTTAACTGCTAATAACTCTTGTAAGGTTTCAGCCGTAAGCGTATTTCTATTAGCTAAAATGTAATTATTCTTTCTTTGATTTAAGAAATCCTGAGCTGCTTCAACTAATCCGTAAAAAGAAGTTTCAGCAGTATTAGGAATATAAGAGAACACTGTATTATCAGTATCTTGATCAATAGAATTCAAAACTGCTGGTAAAATTAATTTCCCTAAATTTTTTCTTTCTTGATAAATTTCAGCATCACTACCTCTAGAGAAATAAATACGCTCAAATGAACATGATTTTTTAACCGTAGGAGTTAAAATTTCTTTCATAGAAACAGCACCATTCTTCTTAATAATCAAAGCACTTCCTGGATCTATTTCTTGCACTTTATCAAATGGCACATTGAAAACCGTTTGAATAACTGGTCTTTCAGAGGCAACTACTACAATTTCGTCATCTTGATAATAATATGCTGGACGAATTCCCGCTGGATCTCTAAATACAAATGCATCTCCATGACCTAAAAGTCCTGCCATTGCATAACCTCCATCTAAGTTTTTAGCCGAACGCGCTAAAATTTTAGCAACATCTAATCTTTCAGCAATTACTGGCGAAGCTTCTTGCTTAGAATAACCTTCTGCCTTGCAATCTTGATACAATTGCATCACTTCTTTATCCAAGAAATGACCTATCTTTTCCATTACTGTAACCGTATCGGCCATTTCTTTTGGATGCTGACCCAACTCCACCAAATTTTGAAAAAGTTCTTTAACATTCGTCATATTAAAGTTTCCTGCCAAAATAAGATTACGATGCATCCAGTTACTTTGTCTTAAAAAAGGATGTACACTTTCTATACTATTTTTTCCAAAAGTACCGTAACGCACGTGTCCCAAAAACAATTCTCCTATATAAGGAATATTTGCTTTTTGAGCCGCAACATCATCAGCATATTCCGGATGAGCTGTCAACTCTTCATTGATACGCTCATTAATTTGAGCAAACACATCTTGAATAGGTTGAGACTGATTCGAACGAACTCTACTAATATATCTTTCCCCTGGTTCTACATCCATTTTTATACTAGCAAAACCGGCACCATCTTGTCCGCGATTATGCTGTTTCTCCATCATTAGATACATTTTTTGTATCCCGTAAAAAGCAGAACCATACTTTTCCTTGTAAAATTCAAGCGGTTTAAGTAGTCTAACTAAAGCTATTCCACATTCATGTTTTAAAGCGTCGCTCATTGTAGTTGTGTTTGTTGTTTTGTTTTTAATCTATGTTATCAAACCTTATTTTGTAAAGTTTGATATTTCTTATTTGAAATTACAAAATTCCACTTTTTTTGTCCGAATAACCGTTAATCTAGATTAAGAAATCTCCATTTAGAGTATACATGGAACAAAAAAACCCCGTTTCCGAGGTTTGAAATATTATAATTCTATATCAAATTGTGTCAACGACTTAAATTGTTTTAATCGGGACACAACTTCTTCTTTTTCCAGGTCGAC
This sequence comes from Flavobacterium sp. ST-158, assembly GCF_058309975.1. Lineage (NCBI taxonomy): Bacteria > Pseudomonadati > Bacteroidota > Flavobacteriia > Flavobacteriales > Flavobacteriaceae > Flavobacterium > Flavobacterium sp. ST-158. The sequence goes on from NZ_JBZEEN010000001.1 coordinate 598,427, forward strand.
CATTCGTTCTGTTCCAAATTTCTCCACACAAAAGGAAGCCAAATTAGAACCATAAATAATCGCATTTTTCATGTTTTCGAAAGAAATATTCTCGCTCTGCGTAATAAATCCTGCAAAACCTCCTGCAAAAGTATCACCAGCTCCTGTAGGATCAAAAACTTCTTCTAATGGTAATGCCGGCGCAAAGAACACATTGTTTTCATGAAACAATAACGCTCCATGTTCTCCTTTTTTAATTACTACAAATTCAGGCCCCATAGCTTGAATTTTAGCAGCTGCTTTTACCAAAGAATATTCTCCAGAAAGCTGTCTCGCTTCTTCATCATTAACAGTAATAACATCAACACGTTTAATTACCTCCATCAATTCTGGCAAAGCACAATCCATCCAAAAGTTCATCGTATCTAAAACTACTAACTTTGGCTTGCTTTCTAGTTGATCTAAAACGCCGCTCTGTACTAATGGATGCAAGTTTCCAAGCATTACGACATCAGCATTTTTAAAATTTTCAGGAACTTTTGGCTCAAAATCAGCCAAAACATTTAATTGCGTATCCAGAGTATCTCTCGAATTCAAGTCGTTGTGGTAACGTCCACTCCAGAAGAAAGTTTTCCCTCCTTTTACAACTTCAAGTCCAGAAATATCAATATTTCTTTCCGTTAATAAATCTAAATATTCTTGTGGAAAATCGTCACCTACAACAGAGACAATGGCAGATTGTAATTTAAAAAAAGCTGCTGAAAGCCCAATATAAGTTCCGGCTCCTCCTAAAATTTTATCAGTTTTTCCAAATGGGGTTTCAATTGCGTCGAAAGCGACTGTTCCAACAATCAATAATTTATTCATTTTATGAATTTCGAATTAAAGTGCAAAGATAGTTTATAAGTTACAATCTTGCAAAAGTTAAAAGCGGCAAAATCATCACAAAATCTTCCCCTCTTCTTTTTCATAAAAAGCATCTATTGACAGGGATTCTTGATTTGAGGCAAATACAGCTAATTCATCGCAACGTTCGTTTTGAGGGTGATTATTATGTCCTTTAATCCACTTGAAATCTACAAGATGTTTACGATAAACAAGTAAAAATCGTTTCCACAAATCAGCATTTTTTCTCCCAGCAAAAGCTTTTTTTTCCCAACCTAAAACCCATTTTTTAACTACTGAATCTACTACATATTTAGAATCAGAAACTACCAAGACTTTCATATTGGGATTTTTTAATTTCTCTAACCCAACAATTACCGCCAATAATTCCATTCTGTTATTCGTAGTATATCGAAAACCTTCGTAAAACTCTTTTTTATGCGGAGTCCCAACTAGTTCCATTACTACTCCATAACCTCCAGGACCCGGATTTCCTTTTGCGGCTCCATCAGTATATATATGTACTTGATATTCCAAACTTACAATTTAGCCTTTAACAAATCTTCAATAACTAAAGGAAAATATTTCTGTTCCAGTTCATGAATTTTTTCAGCAACCACCTCTGGTGTATCTGTTCCTAAAACAGTTACCTGTTTTTGAAAAATAGTTGCACCTTCATCATAATTCTCATTTACATAATGAATAGTAATACCCGTTTCTTTTTCTTTGTTTTCAACAACAGCTCTATGCACATGCATACCATACATTCCTTTTCCACCATATTTTGGCAACAGTGCAGGATGTATATTAATTATCTTATTAGGATAATCTGCAATAATAGCATCAGGAAATTTCAATAAAAACCCAGCCAAAACAATTAAATCTGGTTGAATTGAATTTATTTTTTGTACTAATCCGCTTTCATTTAATTCTGTTTTTGTAAAAATCTCAACAGGAACAGCATTATTTTTTGCTCGATCAATCACCTTTGCATTAGCATTATTTGTAAAAACACTTACAACCTCTCCAATTGTTCCTCCTTTAAAATATTTTATAATATTTTCAGCATTAGTCCCAGATCCAGAAGCAAAAACAACTATTTTTTTCATATTTCATCACGTTTAAGTCTCACAAAAAAAAGAATAAAAAATGAAATTAAATAGCTTTGAGAACTCTTTGTTCAAAATTATTTTATATTTTAGATGTCACATTTATCAACTTAATGGTTATTTTAAAATAAAGTTTTTTATTTTTGCCACCAATTAAATTCTAAAATTAAAGATTATGTCAGACATTGCATCAAGAGTAAAAGCGATTATCGTAGACAAATTAGGCGTTGACGAAAACGAAGTTGTAACAGAAGCAAGCTTCACTAATGATTTAGGAGCTGACTCATTAGACACTGTTGAGCTTATTATGGAATTCGAAAAAGAATTTGACATTCAAATTCCAGACGATCAAGCTGAAAACATTGCTACTGTTGGTCAAGCTATCTCTTATATCGAAGAAGCTAAAAAATAATACACTTACACCCGATAACAGAATCTGTTTATCGGGTGTTATTATTTTAAAAAAACAAAAAGAACGATTGATTTTCAATCAATTACACATAATGCAACACCCATGGCTCTTAGGTACTAAAACACAAAAGAAAGCGTGGGTTTTGTTTGTTTAAAGATAACAAAATACAGAATATATGGTATTAAGACGAGTTGTTGTAACAGGTTTAGGTGCCCTTACTCCTATTGGAAACAATATTGAAGAGTATTGGAATGGTCTAATTAACGGAGTTAGTGGAGCTGCACCAATAACTTATTTTGATGCTTCAAAATTTAGAACACAATTTGCTTGCGAACTTAAAAACTTCAATGTTGAAGAATTTATAGACCGAAAAGAAGCTAGAAAAATGGACCGTTATGCGCAATATGCTGTAGTTTCTACTGATGAAGCTATAAAAGATGCGAATTTTGATTTTGAAAAACTAGACAAAGATCGCGCAGGTGTCATTTGGGGTTCTGGAATTGGAGGTTTAGAAACTTTCCAAATTGAAGTCCTTAATTATGCTGCTGGTGACGGAACACCTCGATTCAACCCATTTTTTATTCCTAAAATGATTGCTGATATCGCTGGTGGCCATATATCAATAAAATACGGTTTTAGAGGACCCAATTTCACAACTGTATCTGCTTGCGCTTCTTCTACAAATGCATTAATTGATGCATTTAACTATATTAGATTAGGCCACGCTGATGTTATGGTAACTGGAGGATCAGAAGCTGCAGTAACTATAGCAGGTATGGGAGGATTTAATGCAATGCATGCCTTATCCACAAGAAATGATGATCCAAAAACAGCTTCCAGACCAATGGACAAAGACAGAGACGGATTTGTACTTGGAGAAGGAGCTGGAGCTTTAATCCTTGAAGAATATGAACATGCGGTAGCACGTGGCGCTAAAATTTATTGTGAAATTGGTGGTGGCGGAATGTCAGCCGATGCGCATCACATTACAGCACCACACCCAGAAGGATTAGGCGCTAGAAATGTAATGTTAAACTGCTTGAGAGATGCCGGCTTAAAACCAACTGATGTTGACGGAGTAAACATGCATGGAACTTCAACTCCACTTGGAGACATGGCCGAAAGTAAAGCAATTGAACAAGTATTTGGAGAACACGCATATACCATGAACTTGAACTCAACAAAATCAATGACAGGACATTTGCTTGGAGCCGCTGGAGCAATTGAAACTATTTCAGCCATCCTTTCCATTAAACACGGGATCGTTCCTCCAACAATTAATCATTTTACCGATGATGAAAAAATTGACCCTAAGTTAAACTTCACTTTCAACGTTGCTCAAAAAAGAGAAATGAACGTTGTTATGAGTAATACTTTCGGTTTTGGTGGCCACAATGCTTGTGTATTAGTGAAAAAATTAGGATTCTAATTGAATACTATGAGTATATTCAAAAAAATATTTACAAAATCCCGTTCTCAAGAAGACGGGATTTTTTTTGATGCTATCCAAAAAATTATCGGCTTTGCTCCAGGAAACCTTACTCATTATCAAAAAGCATTTACTCATCGTTCTTCTGGAAAATTGGATTCTACAGGCAATCCAATAAGTTATGAACGTTTGGAATTTTTGGGTGATGCGATGTTGAGTTCTGTTATTGCCGCTCATTTATTTAACGAAGCGCCACATGGAGATGAAGGCTATCTTACCAAAATGCGTTCAAAAATTGTAAGTAGAGAACATTTGAACGAACTAGGTAAAGACTTAGACTTAATTCGCTTTGTTGAAAGCAAAGTTCCTGTTCAACATTTTGGAGAAAACATTCATGGAAATATTTTTGAATCCCTTATTGGAGCCATCTACTTAGATAAAGGATATCTTTTTTGTGAAAAATTCATTCAGAAAAAGGTAATCATTCCTTATGTTGATATTTCAAGACTTGAAGGCAAGGTTATCAGTTACAAAAGTTTAATTATTGAATGGTGCCAGAAAGAGAAAAGACAGTTTCATTATGATATTTTTGAAGACAATGCCATCGATGGACAACGTCTATTTGGCGTTAAATTAAGCATTGATGAAAAAGTCATTGCAAAAGCACGAGCAACTTCAAAAAAGAAAGCGGAAGAAAAAGCTTCACAACGTGCTTATTTTGCATTTCAGGAAAAAATGAACAAAAAATAATACTAAATTCCTCAAAGCTACAACGTTTTCGTTTTAAATTTAACGAAATCATTATATTTTCAACACTTAAACTTCGACAGAAATAGTATATTTACATCTTTATTTTTAATGAAGATGGCTATTCATAAATTAAGTCTTGACGAATTTGATGAAATTGATTACAATCTTATCGCCATTCATACTTCTTTAGAAGATTATCGGTTGGCCTATTGTATCAATCAAAAACTTCCTATAAATCTTGCAAAGAGCGCAGATGAAGTTCATATAAACATCAAAGAAGGTGAAACAAAATTTTCGAGATTCTATTTTTATGATGAAGAAAACACAGTTGCCTGGAACTTAGTTCAAAACAAAAACGAGGTTGTTCCTGAAAAAAACGACCAAGTTCAAGACTTATTTTCGGATTCAAGCGAAGGGATTTCTACCAAAGTGTATTTATTACCCGAATGTAAAAAAGCCGATTATTTTTTAAAAATAGACAATAGCGACGATAGCATTGATGTTATTAAAATAAAAACAATATTAAATACTATAGACAACATAACAACAGTTTATACTGTTGAAACAAAACAAATAAAATCTAAAAACAATCTAATTTTTTAATGCAAATGATTACAACAAACAAGAAAACTAAAATTGTGGCTACCCTTGGGCCGGCTTGCGGCACAAGAGAAATCATAAAGGATATGATTGAATCTGGAGTTAACGTATTCAGAATCAATTTTTCACATGCTGATTACACTGACGTAGAAAACAGAATCAAAATCATCAGAAGCCTTAATGAGGAATTCGGGTACACTACAGCTATTCTTGCAGATTTACAAGGCCCTAAACTTCGCGTTGGAGTAATGACCGAAGGTGTAGTTGTTAATGACGGTGATTTAATCACTTTTACAACAGCCGAAGACATTCTTGGAACTGCTGAAAGAGTTTTCATGAAATACCAAAACTTTCCTAATGATGTAAATCCAGGAGAAAGAATCTTATTAGATGATGGAAAATTAATTTTCGAAATTGTATCTACAGATAAAAAAACAGAAGTCGTTGCCAAAGTAATTCAAGGTGGTGAATTGAAATCCAAAAAAGGAGTTAATCTTCCTAATACAAAAATCTCTCTTCCAGCTTTGACTGAAAAAGATATTGCCGATGCTATTTTTGCCATTGGACAAAAAGTAGATTGGATTGCTCTTTCTTTTGTAAAAACACCTCAAGATTTAAAAGATCTTCAAGACTTAATTGCTGAACACGCCGAATACAAAATTCCAATTGTTGCTAAAATCGAAATGCCAGAAGCATTAGAAAACATGGATAAAATTGTAGCTTATTGTGATGCATTAATGGTAGCTCGTGGAGACCTAGGAGTTGAACTTCCTGCTCATGAAGTACCTTTAGTACAAAAAGACTTAATCCGTAGAGCTAAAATGGCTCGTATTCCAGTTATTGTTGCTACACAAATGATGGAAACAATGATTACTAGTTTAACTCCAACACGTGCTGAAGTAAATGACGTAGCAAACTCTGTTATGGATGGTGCTGATGCTGTAATGCTTTCAGGTGAAACAGCTGCTGGAAACTATCCGGTACAAGTAATCCAAAAAATGACTCAAATCCTTGAAGCAGTAGAAAATTCTCCACTAATTCAAGTACCACAAAACACACCACAAATCAAAACAAACCGTTTTATTACTAAAACTATTTGTCGTCATGCAGCGGTTATGGCTAATTCTATTGAAGCTAAAGCTATTTCTACTATGACAAACAGTGGGTATACTGCATTCCAATTATCTGCATGGAGACCAAATACTGCTGAAATTTTAGTATTTACTTCAAACAAAAGAATCCTTACTCAATTGAGTTTATTATGGGGAGTTCGTTCTTATTTCTACGATAAAGAAGAAAGTACTGATACAACTGTAACAGATATCAACAAAATTGCAAAAGAAAAAGGACATGTTCAAGCAGGCGATTACATCATCAACTTAGCTTCTATGCCTATTACCGAAAAAGGAATGGTAAACACTATGAGAGTTTCGGAAATTATCTAATAAAAGATAAACCTGAATATAAAGAATCCGTCTTGTTGAAAAATAAGACGGATTTTTATATTTTAGCCAATCTGTATTTTTAAATAAGCAATACACTACATATTCTAAAAATAATAGAGAAAAAATTAAGAAGAATTAAACAGCTAAATAATAAAATATCATTTATATTTGGCTAACATAAAATGTATTTAATATGAATTTTAGATCAAAAAATCCGTTTTTGAACAATAAAAGTTTCTCTGCTACTTCAAGAGCAGAACGAGTTCATGAAGCAACTGTTATTGGCTACGACCAAGAAATGACACTTTCAGGAACTATCAACAAAACCCTCTTATTATTCTTACTGCTTACTGCATCAGCAATGGTAATTTGGTGGTTGACTTTTAATGGAATGAACCCAATACTACCTGCTATTGGCGGAGCTATTATGGGATTAATATTAGTTGTCATTTCTGCATTCAAACCACAATACTCTGGTTATTTAGCACCTGGATACGCCTTATTTGAAGGTTTGTTTATCGGTGGCGTTTCGGCTATTTTTGAAGTTCAATACCCTGGAATTGTAATGGAAGCTGTAGGAGCTACTTTTGTAACCTTTGCTGTTTGTCTAGGACTATATAAATACCAAATTGTAAAAGTAACAGAACAATTTAAATCAGTAGTCGTTGCAGCAACTTTAGCAATTGCAACATACTATCTTATTTCTTGGTTATTTTCGTTATTTACAAGCTATCAACCGGTTCATTATGGAAACTCAATGGTAAGCATTGGCATTAGCGTTTTTGTAATTGTAATTGCGGCCTTAAATCTATTCCTAGATTTTGATCGTATCGAACAAGGCGTTCAACAAAGAATGCCAAAATACATGGAATGGTTTGGTGCAATGGGATTAATGATAACTCTTGTTTGGTTGTATATCGAGTTCTTGAGATTACTTTCAAAGCTTTCAAGTAGAAAATAATTTAAAAAAACACAAACCCTTCTCACAAAGAAGGGTTTTTTAGTACTTAAAAAGCAAATTTCAACTGTACTGCAACAACTGATTTTTTTACTTCGGTATTTAAATTACTCATTGCAATTCCGAGTAATCTAACAGAATCTTTCATTCGTTCTTGAAACAATAATTCTTTTACGGTTTCCAGTATCAATCCTTTATCTGCTATAAAATACGGCAAGGTTTTACTTCGAGTTTGCTGTGTAAAATCACTATATTTTATCTTTAAAGTCACTGTTTTCCCAGAGACATTATGTTTTTTAAGCCTTCTTTCTAAACTATTTGCTATCAATTCTAATTGTTCCAGCATAAAAATTTCTGAGGAAAGATTAACCTCAAAAGTATGTTCTGCAGCAACTGATTTTGCAATGCGACTTGATTTAACTTCACTATTATGAATACCGCGCACCACATGATAGTAAAAAAGACCTGCTTTTCCGAAATGCAATTCCAGAAATTCCAAAGATTTACTTTTTAACTCTAATCCCGTAAAAATACCCAATTGGTACATTTTCTCGGTAGTCACTTTTCCAACTCCGTAAAATTTTCGAATAGGTAAATTTTCCAGAAACGGAATCACTTCGTCGGGAGTAACCGTTTTTTGTCCGTTTGGTTTATTATAATCACTAGCAATTTTAGCAACAAATTTATTAATAGAAATACCCGCCGAAGCTGTTAAACCTACTTCATTAAATATTCTATTACGGATTTCTTGCGCTAACAAACTAGCACTGGGATTTCCTTTTTTATTTTGCGTTACATCAAGATAAGCTTCATCCAATGACAACGGCTCAATCAAATCGGTATAATCGCGAAAAATTTTATGAATTTGATTCGAAATTTCTTTATAACGCTCAAAACGGGGTTTTACAAAAATAAGTTCTGGACAATTTTTCTTAGCTAATACCCCACTAATTGCCGAACGAACTCCAAATTCCCTAGCTTCATAACTCGCTGCAGCAACAACTCCCCTATTTTCTGAACCGCCTACAGCAATAGGTTTTCCACGAAGTTCAGGATTGTCCATTTGCTCCACAGAAGCAAAAAAAGCATCCATATCGATGTGTATGATTTTTCTATTTGGATTCATTTCGGACATGCAACAAAATTATACAAATTAACGCATCATAATTCATGTAAATATCTTACATTTATAAATCTTTTTTTAGCATCGTAAAATCATTTCGTCATAAAAACATAGTTATGAATATAAAAATACTTTCTAGTCTTTTACTTTTCTCAATTTTAGGATGGAGTCAAAACAGCAATACAAACTATAATCTTACTAAATTTTTTTATAGAGACAATATTCCTTCAATTGAAATATGGAAAGGAGCTGATAAAAAATTAGACAGTCTTAAAACCTACTATCGCAATGGTAACATACAAGAAATATTTTATTATGACGAAAAAGGATTCAAAAATTCCAATTGCTATCAATATAATGAAATGGGTGAAAAATTAGTTACTTGGAACTTTTCACATGGACGGCTAATTAGTAGAACCGACCACAAATTACCTTTTAACAAAGTTAGCGAAACAATCGTAAAAACAACTCTTGAAAAATTAAACGAATTAAACACTAAAACTAATTATAATGCAACCACTATTAGTGATCTTTATAAAAGAGCCAACTACAGGTATCGTCTTGGCAATATAACTTTAGCCATTGAAGATTTTAGAAGAGTTGAAAAAGCAATAGATAACATAGCTAAAAAAACAACTACAGTTGATACCCTTGCAGATAAAAAAGCAAAATTCAAAAGCCTACTTTATGATTTACTTGCTAATAGTTATAGCAATTTTGAAATGGAGAATTTTGCCTTGAACTACTTCTATAAAGCTATGACTGCAGCTCCTAACGACTATCGAATTCTATATAATTTTGCTAATTATTTACAAAACAGAAAATCAAATGATTTAGCACTTTATTATATGAAGAAAATCCTAGCAGAAAGAAAAGATCACCCTCACGCCAGATGGGGGATTGCTAAGTTGTACTCAGACATGGGAGATTATGAAAAAGCTATGTACAATATTAATTTAGCTTTTGAAAAAGAGGATGTTATCATAAAAGGTTCTTTAGGTTATTACGGAAGAGATTTAAGAACCACCAGAGGATTATTATATCATAAACTAGGTGAATCCGAAAAAGGAATCTCAGATTTAAAAGAAGCCTTAGAAAGAAATAAAAACAATTCATACGCTATCAAAAACCTAGGAATTATTTATCTAGACCAAAAAAAATATGATGCTGCTTGCGAATTATTTGAAAAAGCCAAAGAACTTAAATACAATTTGACATTTGATGAAAATGATTTAGATGCTCTAATAGAAAGTGCCTGCAATAATATTCCACAGCCTGAAATGATAAAAACTAGAAAAGCATACGTGTTTCCAAATCCAGCTAAAACAACAATATCCATTAAAAATTACGAATATCAAAAATTTGATTATGCTTTTTATGACTTCGAATCTAATCCTATCTTAAACGGAAATAGTAATGATGGCACCATCGATGTTTCTATATTAAACTCTGGTTTTTATATTCTAAAAATTTTCAATACCGATTCACCTCAAACATTTAAAATTATAAAGGAATAACATATCTTTAGACCCATAATTTTACATTCAAAATGTTAGAAATAGAAAGAAAATTTTTAGTTACATCTGACGCTTACAAAGCTATAGCTTTGTCTAAAAAACGCATTATTCAAGGTTATTTAAGTTCTGTTCCAGAGCGTACTGTTCGTGTTCGAATAAAAGAAGACAAAGCCTATTTAACCATCAAAGGAAGCTCAAATGCATCAGGCATGACACGTTTTGAATGGGAAAAAGAAATAGCCGTAGAAGAAGCAAAAAATCTATTGTTACTTTGCGAAAAAGGAGTAATTGACAAAACCCGTTTTGAAGTAAAAATAGGCAATCACATTTATGAGGTAGACGAATTTTATGGAGAAAACGAAGGTTTAGAAATGGCCGAAATTGAACTTCAATCAGAAACAGAATCGTTTGAAAAACCCAACTGGCTTGGCGAAGAAGTAACAAACGACAAACGCTATTACAATTCGTATTTAAGCAAAAATCCTTTTAAAAACTGGTAATTTAAGGAATAACTTCCTCTATAGTTACAATCATCGAACCAGATCCTTTATTGGAGGCAATTTCCATAAAAGCCCTTTTAGTCAAATCTATTTCTCTTGATTTTACAAAAGGACCTCTATCTGTAACTTCTACCATTACTGATTTTCCATTAGCTTCATTAGTAATTCTCAACTTTGTCCCAAAAGGGAGTTTTTTATGTGCTGCCGTATAATCTCTATTATTAAATTTTACCCCACTTGTTGTTCTTCTGCCATTAAATTTATCTGCATAATAGGAAGCATGAACACTCTTTTTATAGACCTTTAACTTTCCAATAGCTTCACCAAAAAGAGTATCTGTTACAACGCCTTTTTTATCAACTACAAATGGATATTTTCTTAATATAGAATCTTTAGGTTCGGTACTTTTTTGAGTTGGTAATTTAGTTGCTGTTTTTTGATTATCTGAAATCTTATTTTGAGCATTTGTAAAAACTACAGCAACAAATAAAAAAAGAAGTGTTATTGATTTTTTCATATTAACTTTTTAGTTCGAATCTATTTTAAAACAAAAACTATACCTAGATAAAAAAAGTCCTAATAAGGACTTTTTAAGTTTTTATTAAAACCATAACGACCAAGGTATTCTACTTAGTATAAGTAACAATCCTAATCCGTAAAAAATAGAAAACGTTTTAAATTTTGATTCGCTCGTGGTTAATTTTTTATGTTTTGACCATCCAATAGTAATCAAAGTAATCGCAATAATATTAATCAGTGGATGCTCTAAGGAAGTTAATCGTAACATTTTGTCTGACATTTGTCCTAATGAACCAAACCCAAGAGGTGAAACAAAGTACAAAATCAAACCAATTAACAATTGGGTATGTGTTCCAATTAATCCAAAAATTGCAATTTTTCTGTCTGTGGCTGTAAACTCTTTTTTTGAAGCCATACCTATAAAAGCATTAACTACCGCAACCACTAATAATAAAAGTGCTAAATAAGCCCAACCTGAATGAAACTTTTGAATAAATGTATACATGTTTTTCGATATTTTTTTTAACAAATATAAACAAAAAAGCTATAAAAAAAACCTCAAAATACTAAAAGCAAATGAGGTTTTTAAGGCTTAGAAACCATATTTTTTTTAACAACTACTGAAAATCAGAAGCTTAAACAAAACAAGTCAAATGTTATTTATTTCTTAAAAAATGTCCCAATAATGAAGCCGTAGAACTATCATGATTTTTTACTTCATTCGAATTGATTTCATCTAAGATAGAATTGGCTAATTGTTTTCCAAGTTCTACTCCCCATTGGTCGTAACTAAAAATATTCCAAATAAATCCTTGAACGAATATTTTATGCTCATACAAAGAAATTAACGAACCTAAAGATTTAGGCGTTAATTTTTGAATCAAGAAAGTATTGGTAGGTTTGTTTCCTGCAAATACTTTAAATGGTAAAAGAAATTGAGCCGCTTCGGCAGATAATCCTTGTTTATCAAATTCGGCCTGAACTTTAGTTTCATCTTTCCCGTTCAGCAAAGCTTCTGTTTGTGCAAAAAAATTAGACATCAATTTATCGTGATGATTGTTATCTCCATACAAAGGCTGAACATAACCAATAAAATCAGTTGGAATTAATTTTGTTCCTTGGTGGATTAACTGAAAAAAAGCGTGTTGCGCATTGGTTCCTGGCTCTCCCCAAATAATTGTTCCAGTTTGATAATCGACTTCTTTTCCGTCACGACCAACACTTTTCCCATTACTTTCCATTGTTCCTTGTTGTAAATAAGGAGCTAATTTTTGCAAATATTGTGTATATGGAATTAAGGCTTCGCTCTCAGCTCCAAAGAAATTATTATACCAAACACTCAATAAAGCTAAAACAACAGGTATGTTTTTATCAAAATCAGCCGTTTTAAAATGTTCATCCATTTCGTTAGCTCCATTTAATAATTCCTCAAAATGATCAAAACCTACGGCTAAACTTATAGACAAACCTACTGCACTCCAAAGAGAAAAACGACCCCCAACCCAGTCCCACATTGGGAATACATTATCAGGATTAATTCCAAATTCAGTTACTTTTTGCAAATTAGTAGAAACAGCCACAAAATGCTTTGCTACATCTTCCTGAGCAGCCGATTGCAAGAACCATTTTCTAATGGTTTCTGAATTTGTCAAGGTTTCTTGAGTAGTAAAAGTTTTAGATACAATAACAAAAAGAGTCGTTTCTGGATTTAACTTTTTAATTACTTCATTAACATGATCTCCATCTACATTTGAAACAAAATGAACATTCAAATGATTCTTATAATATTGTAAGGCTTCTACAACCATAGCTGGCCCTAAATCAGAACCACCAATACCTATATTAACCACATCTGTAAAAGCTTTCCCTGTATAACCGGTTCTTTTGCCAGAAGTAACTTCATTAGTAAAGTTTTTAATCTTAGTTTTTACTTCATAAACTTCAGGAATAACATTTATACCGTTTACATTAATCACAGCCGATTCCTTAGCTCTTAATGCTGTATGAAGCACTGCTCTATTTTCTGTTTGGTTGATTATTCCTCCTCCAAAATAATCTTCAATTCCATCCTTAAGCCCCATTTCATTTGCCAATTCAAGCAATAACGCTATCGTTTCTTGATTGACAATATTTTTAGAATAGTCAATTAAAAAATCATTCCAAAGAATACTAAATTTCTCTGCTCTGGAATTATCTTGTTTAAACATTTCTTGCATGGAAACATTTTTCAATTCTCCAAAATGTTTTTCCAACTTCTTCCAAGAAGCAGTTTGTGTTGGGTTTAGAGTACTTAAAGCCATTTATGTTTTTGTTTTTTAGTTTTTAGATTTGGTCGTAAAAATACTGAAATTAGTTGAAATTCTCGAATGGAATACAAGTATAAAGAGTATCTTTAGTCAGTTTCTCACATAAAAAAAGAGAAGCTAATCCTAAAAATTACTTCTCTTTTAAAATTTTATAAATCGATTTACAAATTCCCTATACTATCCAATTCTCTTTTTAAAGGTTCAATTTTCTTCAAGAATCGCGCTTTATTAACACTTTCCATCGGGGTTCCTGTAGGCAGTTTCAATCCTAACGCATCCACTTGCACTCCATTTTTCCAAAAGCGATAACACACATGAGGACCAGTAGCCAAACCTGTACTTCCTACTCTACCAATAACATCTCCTTGATTAACATGCTGTCCGCGTCTTACTAATATTTTTGACATATGTAGATACTGAGTCGAATAAGTTCCATTATGTTTTACTTTTACATAATTTCCATTACCTGCCGTATAACCTGTTCTTTCTACTACACCTGCAGCCGTAGTCATAATAGGTGTTCCTGTAGGAGCTGCATAATCTGTCCCTTTATGTGCTTTCCATTTATGCTGCACCGGATGATATCTTCGCATAGTAAATCTAGACGTAATTCGACTAAATTTGATGGGAGATTTCAGAAAAAGATTTTTCATCGTTTTCCCTTCTTCATCATAATAATCTATTTTTCCGCTTGTTTGATTTTGTGCAAAAGGAAAGGCATACATAATTTTACCTTTGTACTCAAAAAATGATCCTTCTATATTACTAATACCATTATAAATAGTATCGTTGATGAATCGTTCATTAAAAATAATACCAAAACGATCTCCTTTTTTTAATTTAAAAAAATCTATAGACCAAGAATAAATTTTTGTCATTTGGTTGGCTAAATTTGGCGAAACACCTGATCTTTCCAGCGTTTCCGACAAAGAACCTTTTAAAACACCTGTAATTACTTTTCGTTTATAGGTAACCGGTCTTACTTTTTTGTGCGCAACAACTACCGAATCACGCATGTCAAAAATATAATACATTAAATCATTGGGTTGATAGACAAAAACCTGAAGCTTATTAGTTTTATCCTTAGAACGTAACATGGTGTATGCCTTATTAGGTCTAATAACACGCACATCAAAAGTATCTTTAATACTGTTTACAATCTCATAAATTTTACGGTCGCCAATATTTTGTTTACTTATAATTGTCCCAAAAGTATCTCCTTTTTTAACGGTATCCTGAACCACATTATAGTCGGAAAAATTAAATCCAAAATCAGAATTATCTTTTTTTGGAATTACTTTTTTTACGACTTTTTTCTTTACCGTTTCTTTATCCGATTGTTTACAGGATACTACTAATGTTAATGCAATTATAAATGTTAAAACGTATTTCAAACTCTATCTATTTATTCAATTCTACTAATTATTATTTTATTGTTCTTGTCCCCAATTTGCTAATTCATTTTCGCTCCATAATTCAGGAAAAAATATTCTTTTCTGATATTTTGGATGCATGTATTTACGCCAATCACTTCCTCCTGTAGCCTCACCATCACCCATTCCACTTTGATCAATATACTTAATAGCTACATTTAAATGCTGCATAACCCAAGTAATATTTACAGTATAATCTAAATGACGCATGGCTGCTTTCAAAGCGGCATCTTCTTGATTTTGAGCCGGAAGTTGCTTGTATTTTTGCCAAATATTTATAGGCTTATACGTTTCCATATAATCTAGGAATGTAGCTTTGTATTTTTGTTCAAAAACTTCTAAGGTATAGGATTTTTTCCCAGTATGATAATCTTTTCCTGCTGCTTGCCAATACAGAATTTCAAACGCATTTTCATTAGAAATAGTATTATCAAACGATTTTCTAAAACGACTATCAATCAAATTAACTAAATCAGTAGTACAAAATTCAATCAAACGGTATTGTGCACTTTGAAAACCACTGGCTGGAGTAAGCGTATTTCTAAATTTCATATATTGATCTACATCCATACCATTTTCCATAATAGTAAAGGAAGCAGTAAGCATATCAAAATAACGACTAATGCGCGATAATCTATCGGTAAAAAAAGCTGCTGTAATGTTTTCTGAATAGGAAATCTGATTCATTTCCCAAAGAATCATTTTGAATATTAATTCATTAATCTGGTGGTAGAGAATAAAGACCATTTCATCAGGAAGCACTGTTCTTTGAATTTGTAAATTCAACAAAGCATCCGTTTGGATATAATCCCAATAATTAGTGGGTTTTGACCAAAGCAAACCTTCAAGTTGTGTTTCCGTTTTTTGACTGATGGACTCGTATTTTTGTTCTATTTCTTTTAAAATACTTGCTGTATTCTCATTAACATTCATTACTTCTTAATTTTAAACGGACCTTTCAATCCTTTGAAAGCTTCCAAATCGGCTTTAAGCGATCCGACCGCTAATTCTGCCTTAATGCGTATTGGCAATCTGTTATCATCATCTGAAACCCAAACCGTTAAGCTCTCCTGCTCTTTAAATACTCGCCCTGATTGTACTAATGGTCTAAAAATCATTGCAGACACGACCCCAAATTTAGTTGTAATATCCTCACGACCCATAAACTTTAACTTAAATTTTGTGGTTTCATCATCAAAAAACATGTCAATTTCAACAGACTCTCCTGGCTTGATTTTGTCTATTGTAGGATAATTTCGCAAGTAATAAAAAGTAGACAATATGTCTTGGGTATTTTTAGAAATGACAAAGGTTTTTTCAGTTTTCTTTTTATAGTCTTTCACAGTAACCCTATTTGATGCCTGATTAAAAAAACCTTCTTGATTTTTAGTATATCCACCTTCGTTTATCTTTCTAACAAATTGATATGGATTTCCCGATTCCTTGTCTATATAGCTCTCATAAAGATCTTCTACCTTGAAAAAAAAACGAGAAACACCTGTGGTATACCCCTTCCCTACAACATGAAAAACTTTTTTATTATTTACAACAGCATCTTTTACTTCGAGAGTAGCATATCCGGCGTTTACAAATCCGTAATGGATACGAAATTTAAACCACTCGCCTACATCAAATGCATCTTTAGATTGTGAATCAAAACTTACGGTTAAAATCAATAATAAGAGTAGTATAATCTTTTTCATAATTTACTAGAATTGTTTTATTGATTCAATTTGCAAATTTTGTTCCAAATATATTAAAACAAAAAAACTCAGTCAAATAATGACTGAGTTTTTATGCTATTAACCAACCAAAAAATTATAAATTATTAAATTTATATAAACCAAAAGGAAACCACCCCTCTTGTTTTGATATGACAAAGATAAGGCAAGAAAATGCGATTTCAACAACAAAAATTCAGTTTAACAAAATTTTAAAATAAGATTCGAAAGCAAAGCCGTTTTTTTTTGCATATCATAAAAAAAGACGTGATAAAAAATTAAAGTGATAATTTTAGTTTTGTTTTAAAAATTCAAAAACCGTTTCTTTCACACTTAAAAACATTTTTTAACCTAAAAAACGGCGCCAATTTTACCAAAAACAGCTGTTTTTAACTTTTATATTTTTAATGATTTTGTTTTTTTGCACCTAAAAAGGAAATCCTACACTAAACCAAGTATAGCCACTATTGGTTTCTGGAGACCAACTTCTTTTTATTTCAATTGGACCAATAGCTGTCTCTAAACCATATCCCACTGCATAACCGGAAATTTGAGGAATTGAAATCCAATCGACAGTATCAAAAATATCATCACCTATATTAGCGTAATTAGCTGCAAAATTGATATGATTCTTTTTGATAATTTCATAATCAAAAGTCAACGTAGATTTTATATAACTATTCCCCCCTATACTTAAAAAATCATAGCCATAAAAATGACTGAAATTATTAGAAACATTATAACCAAAACCACCCAGAATAAAATTAAAAAAAGACACACTCTTATTACCAATTGCAAAACCGGCTTCAGATTGAATTTTCATGGAAGCTCTATTGAACAATTTAAAAGCAACTCCAAAATCGGCCTTAGCAATTGAAAAAGGCTCAAACTCTTTGGTATAATCAGACGAATACAAATAAGAATGAATATCTCCTGAAAAATACCAACCTTTTTTAGGAAAAAATTTATCGTCTAAGGAATCAAAATCCAATCGAGCAAAAACACTCGCATAATCGCTTTTGTCTATCTTAGGATCTGCATTGGATAAGGTTTTAGAGTTAATATTCAAATATTTGTATTCCAATCCTGCTCCAATTAAAAAACGTTGTGCAAACATAGTTTGCAAATACAATTGATTGGTAAAATCAAACAAATCTACATTAAGAGAATTGATTCCTAAATCTTCAAAATCTAAATTACTAATCTGTCCTTCAATATTTCGATTAAACTGATTCAAGTAAGATTTAAAACCCAAACTAATATTATATCCATTTTCTACATAGTAATCAAAATTATACCTGAAATTATCTCCCAGAATAACATCTAATGAAGTAACATCATTTTTAAAAAAGGTTTTCTTGTGCGTTAAATTTACTAAAACCGCACTTTTATAGAGACCATCATAATGCAATCCAAATTTCAAATAGGTATCTACTGGATTTTCTTTTAAAACCAAATTCAAATCATCACCGTCCTTATTAGCATCAAAATAATAATCTATTGCGCTAAAATTCTCTGTTGCATTCAAATTATTGATTCCCTTTTTCAATTGATCATAACTAATTTTGGTATCTGGTTTAAACCTTAGCTTTCCATATATATATTCTTTCGTGTAGTTTTTTAGCTTATTGCAATTGATATTAACAATATACAAACTATCAACTTCATTTTTTAATTTTGGTTTTTTGTAATTTTTAGACTGAACTCCTAGTTGTTTCAAACGTTCAAAAACCGAAAAAGCAGCTTCTTCTCCTTTACTTACTATTTCTTGGCCGCTATCAAAAGACATTACTCCATAATCTTTAATATCCGGACGAATGTAAATATCTGTTTTTAAAATATTTTCCTTCATCTTATCAATAGAATGAAGATTGGTAATTTGAACCAAAATTTTGGTAGCATCATTAAGTCCTTTTCTATCCAATAAATCATTCTGAACATCCACCCCGATAATAATATCGGCACCTAATTTTCTAATTTCATCAATTGGATAATTATTAACCACCCCTCCATCAACAATAAATCGATCTTGATATTCAACAGGTGAAAACAATGAAGGAAAAGCAGAACTGGCTATCATGGCTCGCGCCAAGTTTCCTTTATCTAATATCAATTGTTCTCCCGTTTCAATATCGGTACCAATGCACAAAAAAGGAATTGATAGTTTGCTAAAATCTCTTGTATGCCTAACATTTCTGGTTATTCGACTTAATAAATTAAAATTATACAAGCCTTTAGAAAGCGCATCAGGAATTCCTATTTTATAGTTATTAAAAGGCAAAACAAGCGCATAAACTTCGTCATTTCTTTTTTCATAAAAATTCTTGGTTTCTCTTGGAATATAATCACTTAAAAGCTCATCAAAATCAGTTTCTGTAAAAATTGAATCAAGTTGAGCTGCATTATAGCCTGCTGCATACAAGCCACCAACAACCGCTCCCATACTGGTACCACCAATATAATCGATCTTAACTCCAGCCTCTTCAATTACCTTAAGAACCCCAATATGAGCAAATCCTTTTGCTCCACCACCACTTAAGACCAACCCTATTTTTGGTCTATCTTTTTTCTGGGAAAACAACGTCAAACCACTAAAAAAAATGAGCAATACAAGGATGGATTTCTTCATAAAACAATATTCACTTTACTATTTATAAATCAAGTTGTTGTGGTTTTGTAAAAATCGGTAATTTTTTTGGCTTTTGATACTCCTACAACGTCTGAAATTTCTTTTTCTGAAGCCTCTTTCAATCTTTTAACACTTTTAAAGTGTTTTATTAACGTTTGCATGGTTTTTTCGCCAATTCCAGGAATGGATTCTATCGAAGAGTTCAAAGCCGACTTACTTCTTTTATCCCGATGATGCGTAATCCCAAAACGATGTGCTTCATTTCGCAATTGCTGAATTACTTTTAAAGTTTCTGATTTTTTATCTAAATATAACGGAACCGAATCCCCAGGATAAAACAATTCTTCTAATCGTTTGGCAATTCCAATAATACTGATTTTTCCACGCAAACCTAAATCGTCCAAACTCTTTAAAGCCGATGAAAGTTGCCCTTTCCCTCCATCAATAATAATCAATTGTGGCAAAGGCTGCTCTTCATCCAACAATCGCTTGTAACGACGATAAACCACTTCTTCCATCGAAGCAAAATCATTAGGTCCTTCAACAGTTTTAATGTTAAAATGACGGTAATCTTTCTTGCTAGGCTTTCCATCTTTAAAAACCACACAGGCCGAAACCGGATTAGTTCCCTGAATGTTCGAATTATCAAAACATTCAATATGTCTTGGTTCTACAGGCAACAGCAAATCTTTTTTCATCTGCGCCATAATTCTATTGGTATGCCTGTCAGGATCTACAATTTGTAATTGTTTCAATTGTTCAATACGATAGAATTTAGCATTTCGAATAGACAATTCTAAAATCTGTTTTTTATCTCCCAATTGCGGTACTGTAACTTTTATATTTTCGCCTAAATCAACAGCAAAAGGAACAATTACTTCTTTAGACAATAACTGAAATCGCTCTCTCAATTCTACAATGGCTAATTCTAATAATTCTTCATCGGTTTCAGCTAATTTCTTTTTAATTTCTAATGTATGCGAACGAATAATCGAACCATGAGAAATTTGTAAAAAATTCACATAAGCAGCACTTTCGTCAGAAACAATCGAAAACACATCAATATTGGTAATTTTAGGATTTACAATGGTAGAACGTGATTGATAATTTTCTAAAACTTCTATCTTTTCCTTTATTTTTTGTGCTTCCTCAAAATGCATTTGCTGCGCTAAGGATATCATCAATTTTTTGAAATCTTTCAAACTTTCTTTGAAATTGCCCTTCAGAATTTCCCGAATAGCATCCACTTGTCTTTGATATTCTTCTAATGATTCATAGCCTTCACAAGGTCCTTTGCAATTGCCAATATGATATTCCAAACAAACCTTAAATTTACCGCTTTCTATATTGGAATCACTTAAATCAAAATTACAAGTTCTAAGCGGATACAATTCTTTAATCAATTCTAAAATGGTATTTACCGTTTTAAAACTGGTATAAGGTCCAAAATATTCCGAACCATCTTTAACCATTCTTCGGGTAGAAAATATTCTCGAAAAAGGTTCTTTTTTAATACAAATCCACGGATAACTTTTATCATCTTTCAAATTGATATTGTAGCGTGGCTGAAGGGTTTTAATTAAATTATTTTCCAGCAAAAGCGCATCAGTTTCGGTAGGGACCACAATGTGTTTTATGGTTACAATTTTTTTAACTAAAACATTCGTTTTGGCTGTATCGTGAATTTTATTAAAATAAGAAGAAACTCGTTTTTTTAAATTTTTGGCTTTACCTACATATAAAATCTTGCCTTCTTTATCATAATACTGATAAACACCTGGACCATCTGGTAAGGTTTGAATTTGAAGTTCGAGCGTTGGAATTGGCATTGTAGATTTCGGATTGTATATTATTGTCAAACAAATTTACAAATAACATTTTTCTAAAACGAAAAACAACTCATAACTTACGTTTCACAACATATAATTACATATTTTTAACTTTTTATTTTGGCAATGCAAAACACAAAACCCATCACAATTCTAGGCGAAACTATTTTAGCAGGCGAAAGCAAAACCATCGATATGGAAATTGCTAAACTACACAATTCAGCCAAGTTAAAAATTCCAATAATTGTCCAGCGTTCTAAAATTGACGGCCCAGTAGTGTTGTTTTCTGCCGGAATTCATGGAGATGAAATAAATGGAATCGAAATTGTTCGCCAAATTATCACACGGAAAATCAACAAGCCAAAAAAAGGAACCATTATTTGCATCCCTATTGTCAATATGTTTGGCTTTGTCAATCAGTCCAGACAATTTCCAGATGGCAGGGATTTAAACCGGGTTTTCCCAGGAAGCAAAAAAGGTTCGCTTGCCAGCCAGTTTGCTTATCATATTTTGACTCAAATAATGCCGCATGTAGATTATGCCATTGATTTTCATGCCGGAGGAGCTGGAAGATTTAATGCTCCGCAAATTCGACTGGAACCCAATAATGCCGAATTAAAAATATTAGCCGATGTTTTTAATGCCCCTTTTACTTTATATTCAAAAAATATTGCAGGCTCGTTCAGAAACGCAAGTCAGAAATCCAATGTGAAAATGCTGCTTTTTGAAGGCGGAAAATCACTAGATATTAATACCGCTATTGCAAATGAAGGCTTGGAAGGTGTAAAACGTTTTTTAGAGCATTTGAATATGCTTCATCCCAAACATCAAACCATTAAAAAACAAACAGAAAGCATTTGTATTGAAAAATCCACCTGGATTAGAGCCAATTCTTCAGGACTATTGCATAATGAAATCCACATAAATTCCTTTGTCAAAAAAGGAGCTGTACTAGCCACAATTACTGATCCTTTTGGTAAATTTGAACGAAAAGTAAAGGCACCCAATGATGGCTATATTATCAACGTCAATCATTCTCCAATTGTATATCAAGGAGACGCTATTTATCATATTTCAAAAAACGTAGTGAATGGAAAATAACAAAAATGAATTACGCATTAAATACAAAGCACTCCGAAAACAACTTTCTGAAAACGAAATGGGAGAAATGAGTTTAGCAATTGCCAATCAGTTACTCCAACTCGATATTTGGGACAAAAACTATTTCCATGTTTTTTTAGCTATTGAAAATCATCAGGAAATAGACACCGAGCTCATACTGCACTTACTTTCGGGTAAAGACAAAAACATTCTTATTTCAAAATCTAATTTTGAAACTCGGGAAATGACGCATTTCCTTTTAACTGATAATACTAAAATCAAAAAAAACAAATTCAACATACCAGAACCTGTTGACGGCATTGAAGTTCCTTCGAACAAAATTGAAGTCGTTTTTGTTCCCCTTTTAGCCTTTGATAAAAAAGGAAATCGTGTGGGTTACGGCAAAGGTTTTTATGATAAATTTTTAAGCAAATGCAAGCCCGAAGTAATTAAAATAGGATTGTCGTTCTTTGAAGCTGAAGAACAAATAGAAGGTGTTTTTGAAACCGATGTTCAATTGGATTATTGTGTAACTCCAAATAAACTTTATTCCTTTCAAATTAATCGGTAACTTCCTAGCATACAAAGCCCCATTATTATGATAAAAATTCTAAACTCAAGATTAATTACAATTGCTTTAATAGGTATTTTTTCTATTTCCCTATCTAATTGTTCTGTAGGATTTAGAACCAGATCTAGAACAAGTACTACTAAGTCTCTTCCTCCAGGTCAAGCTAAAAAAATTACTGGTGAAAAAAGTGCCAAACGTTATGCTCCAGGACAAAATAAATAATAGAAAAAAGAGAAAGACCTATTTCAGTACGAAATAGGTCTTTCTCTTTTTTCTATGCACTGGTATAAACCTATACCTCTTTATGATGAAATGCTCTTTTATTGAAAACAATCAAAATCCCAACTCCTGTTGAAATAGCTATATCCGCAACATTAAAAATGGCATTAAAAAAAGTAAAATCTCTTCCACCCCAAACTGGCAACCAACTTGGTAGATTTCCATGCCAAAACGGAAAGTAAAACATATCCACTACTTTACCGTGAAAATATTCGCCGTAAGGCTGGCTTGTAAACAAGGTAGCTAACTGCGAACTACTATCGTCAAAAATAACACCGTAAAAAACCGAGTCAATAATATTTCCAAAAGCACCTGCTAGAATTAAAGCAATGGCAACCACTAAATAATTACTACTGTGTTTTCTTTCTACAGAATCCCACAGCCAATACCCAATTCCTCCTACCGCAACCAATCGAAATAACGTAAGAAACAATTTTCCATAAGCTCCAGGAATTTGAGTTCCCCAGGCCATTCCTTCATTTTCTATAAAATGAATTCTAAACCAATTGAAAACCTCAACTTCTTCTCCTAATAAAAAATTGGTTTTTATATATATTTTAGAAATCTGGTCAACTAATAATACAATGAAAATAAGTAGATACGCTTTTCGTAATGACATTTTAAAAATTTTAAGTGCGTAAAAGTAATAATTTTATCAAAAAAAACGCTCCCTACGGAGCGTTAAATATTATATGGTAAAATTTGATTATCGTTGCATGTTTTTTGCTTCAATACTCATAGTAGCATGAGGCACAATTTTCAATCTTTCTTTCCCAATTAATTTACCTGTTACTTTACAAATCCCATAGGTTTTGTTCTCTACACGGAATAAAGCATTCTTTAAATCGCGTATGAATTTCTCCTGACGAATAGCTAATTGAGAGTTGGCTTCTTTAGACATAGTCTCGCTTCCTTCTTCAAAGGCTTTGAATGTTGGTGATGTATCATCCGTACCATTATTCAAATCATTCATGTAAGCACTTTTAATCAAATCTAAATCGGCTTGAGCTTTCTCAATTTTCTTTTGGATTATCTCTTTGAACTCTGCCAAGTCGGCGTCTGAGTATCGTGTTGCTTCATCTACCATAATCAATATTATTTAGTAATCGTTATTTTAGTTTTAATCTCATCAAATTCAATTTCTATGCCACTTTCGATTTGCGCTTCAAAAACTAAGGTCTCTGTTAATGTTTCCGATTTGATATATTCAATATTTTCGTTTACAGCAGCTTCAAGAATAGCATTATTTTGCAAATACACCTTAATTTTGTCTGTTACCTCAAATCCAGAATCTTTTCTAACATTCTGAACTCTGTTTACTAACTCTCTTGCAATTCCTTCTTTTCTTAACTCATCAGAGATTGTAATGTCAAGCGCAACGGTAATTCCATTAGAATTAGCAACCAACCAACCCTCAATATCCTGAGAGCTAATCTCTACATCCTCTAAAGATAAAGTTACGTCTTTTCCTGCAATGATAATACTTAAGCTTCCTTCTTTATCCAACTGATTGATTTGCTCTGGAGAAAAACCTTGTATCTCTTTGGAAATCAATCCCATATCTTTTCCAAAACGTGGCCCAAGTGCTTTAAAATTAGGCTTAATTTGTTTTACCAACACTCCCGAAGCATCGTCTAAAAGTTCAATTTCTTTCACATTTACCTCCGCTTTTATCAGGTCAGAAACCGCCTCAATTTCTAGTCTTTGTTTCTCGTCAAGTACCGGAATCATTACCTTTTGCAGCGGTTGACGCACCTTAATCATTTCCTTTTTACGCAGTGATAAAACCAGTGATGAAATGGTCTGTGCTTTCTGCATTTTGCTCTCTAACGATTTATCAACAAAGTTTTCAACGTATTTTGGAAATTCCGCCAAATGTACGCTATCAAATTTTTCTGTTTGTGTTGCCTGCGTTAAGTCTCTGTAAAGCTTGTCCATAAAGAATGGAGCTATCGGAGCACTCAGTTTACTTACGGTTAACAAACAAGTATATAAAGTTTGGTAAGCCGCTATTTTATCTTGTGCATAGTCCCCTTTCCAGAAACGACGACGGCATAAACGAACGTACCAGTTACTAAGATTTTCCTGTACGAAATCAGAAATGGCACGGGCAGCTCTTGTTGGCTCATAATCCGCATAAGCTTCATCCACTAATTTGATTAAAGTATGTAATTCAGATAAAATCCAACGGTCAATTTCAGGTCTTTCATTCAATGGCACCTCAGCTTCATCAAATTTGAAACCATCAATATTAGCATACAAACTAAAGAATGAATAAGTATTATAAAGGGTTCCAAAGAACTTTCTTCTCACCTCAGCCACACCTTCAATATCAAATTTCAGGTTATCCCAAGGATTTGCATTGGCAATCATGTACCAGCGTGTAGCATCAGGACCATATTCTTTTAAAGTTTCAAATGGATCAACGGCATTCCCCAGACGTTTCGACATTTTTTGTCCGTTTTTGTCCAATACCAATCCGTTAGAAACTACATTTTTATACGCAATAGTATCAAAAACCAAAGTTCCGATAGCATGCAACGTATAAAACCATCCACGGGTTTGATCCACACCTTCGGCAATAAAATCAGCTGGGAATGATTTATTCTCGTCAATTAGTTCTTTGTTTTCAAAAGGATAATGCCATTGTGCATAAGGCATCGCTCCGGAATCAAACCAAACGTCAATCAAATCAGCCTCACGCTTCATTGGTTTTCCAGAAGCCGAAACTAGCGTAATTCCATCCACCACATTTTTATGTAAGTCGATTAAATCATAGTTAGATTCGTCCATATTTCCAATTTCAAAACCTTTAAAAGGATTTTCTTTTTGGAATCCTGCAGCAATTGCTTTTTCAATTTCGTTGTATAATTCTTCCACCGAACCTATCAGGATTTCTTCCTGTTTGTCATCGGTTCTCCAAATTGGCAATGGAATTCCCCAATATCTGGAACGCGATAAGTTCCAGTCGTTGGCATTTTTCAACCAGTTTCCAAAACGTCCTTCCCCGGTTGCTTTTGGCTTCCAGTTGATGGATTCGTTCAGGTCAAACATTCTGTCTCTAACTTCTGTGATTTTAATAAACCAGGAATCCAGAGGATAATATAAAATAGGCTTGTCCGTTCTCCAGCAATGTGGGTAACTGTGGACGTATTTCTCTACTTTGAATGCTTTATTTTCTTCTTTTAAGCGAATAGCAATCTCCACATCTACCGAACGTTCCGGAGCCTGATCGGCATCATAATATTCGTTTTTCACGTATTTACCGGCAAATTCTTCACCTACATGAGCCGTGAATTTTCCTTGTAAATCTACTAATGGAACTGCAGTACCATTTTCATCCAAAACTAACATTGGCGGCACTTCAGGCGTAGCTTCTTTAGCTACCTTAGCATCATCTGCACCAAAAGTTGGAGCCGTATGTACAATTCCCGTTCCATCTTCTGTTGTCACGAAATCTCCCGAAATTACTCTAAACGCATTTTCCGGATTTTGGTATGGCAATGCCCAAGGCAATAATTGTTCGTAACGGATTCCTACTAAATCAGCTCCTTTTGCTTCAGCAACAATTTGGTACGGGATTTTTTTATCTCCGGCTTTATAGTTTTCAAAATCGGTGGCTTCTTCAGTTGCGAAATAGGTTTTCCCAAACTGTTTCCCTACTAAGTTTTTAGCCAAAATCACATTGATTGGCTCAAAAGTATATTGATTAAAAGTCTTTACTAAAACATAATCGATTTTTGGACCTACAGTCAAAGCCGTATTTGAAGGCAAGGTCCAAGGCGTAGTTGTCCAAGCTAAGAAATAAAAATCCTCCCCTAACCCCTCCGAAGGAGGGGAAACTAGACCGAATGCTTTTGCTACAGTATTTTCCTCAATACCTCCCTCTCCTTTGGAGAGGGCTGGGGTGAGGACTTTAAACTGAGCCACAATCGTAGTATCAGTCACATCACGGTATGAACCCGGTTGATTTACTTCGTGAGAAGACAATCCTGTACCCGCTTTTGGAGAATACGGCTGAATCGTGTAGCCTTTGTACATCAAATCCTTGTTGTAGATTTGTTTCAACAACCACCAAACCGACTCCATATATTTGGATTTGTAAGTCACATACGGATCTTCCATATCAACCCAATACCCCATTTTTTCGGTCAGATCATTCCATACATCCGTATAACGCATCACCGTTTTTTTACAGGCTTCGTTATATTCTTCTACTGAAATCGTTTTCCCGATATCTTCTTTGGTAATTCCAAGTTCTTTTTCGGTACCTAATTCTACCGGTAAACCATGAGTATCCCAACCAGCTTTTCTTTTTACCTGAAAACCTTTCTGAGTTTTATATCTACAAAAAATATCTTTGATTGCACGCGCCATTACGTGGTGAATTCCCGGTAATCCATTTGCCGAAGGCGGTCCTTCAAAAAACACATAAGGTTTCGCCCCTTCGCGGGTTGTTACACTTTTTTCAAATATATTTTCTTGCTTCCAAAAATCCAGAACTTCCGACGCTACTGTTGGCAAGTCAAGTCCTTTGTATTCAGTAAATTTTGTACTCATTGTATCCTTTTCTTAATCGAGGTGCGAAAATAAGGAATTTTAAAGAAAATAGAGGAAAGAGGAAAGAAAAAAGAGGGAATAAACACAATTATAGAAGGTTTTTACAAAAAAAAGAAAGTTGTAAGCATTAAAACAGTTCCAACTTTCTTTTTATGCTGCTTGATTCACTAAAGGTGTACAGGCATCCCGATACCAAAATTTCGGTACGGGACTGTGCTAAGTTTTATCTACAAGCCCGAGCCATCGGTTTAGTTTTCTAAACCCAACTACCCACAAGCAAATCATTGCGAAGAACGAACCCAATCACGCAGATTTGCAGTAATCTTTTTCGTGAGGATAGCACGGATTTGCATAAATCATAGTAATCAAGGGTAAGTCATTGCGAGGAACGAAGCAATCTCATCAAGTAACTCCACAAAGTTGCTCCTCTTTGTGCGCACAGAATACATCCCGAAGCTTCGGGACTGCGCTAACGTTTATGTGTATCCGAGCCATCGGGGGGTTTAAATCTTAACTAGAGCGTCTTCTCCTCAAGCTAGCGCAAGCGTCCCGCTTGTGCCTACACTCTAATTAATGTTTAAAATGGTAAACTCCTAATATTATTTATCCACGTTGGAATCATGTCTTTTAAATAATTTGTATATGAAAATTTTCTTTAACTATTTTTTCTTTACGGGCACAAGCGGGACGCTTGCGCTAGCCTGGGGATTTAAAAGAAAAAACGAGGTTTTTTCACAGCCTGACGTTCTCGCGCTTGGCGAAGAAGCGGATTTTGAAGCACTAAACTGTCTGTTAGCACTGAGCTTTATACGAAGTACAAATCTTCATTTAAGCACTGAACCCGCTTTTTTGCCAAACGCATGTTAGCAGCTGCACATTTACATTGATAGTTGTTCTCTAAGTCCAAGATGAATTACGATTACTTTATCAAAATCAAGTTCAGCTTTCGTGTCCCTATGAGACCACGTATAATATTCTTTGTTCTTAAACTTATTGAACCACTTGTTGCCAATAACATTAAATTGAAAAAAAGAAACCATAATTTTTTCTAAATCTATTCCTGGATAATGCTTTTGTTGGCGTTCAAAATAATCTTTTAAATCTTTGAATTTAAAGAAATGGTGATTATAGTTTTTTAGTAATTTGAATCCCAAATCTATTTCGTCTTGCGAAACGTGTCCAAGCATTTCATTGCGAATTTCATCAAATAGATATTCTGAATACTTTGGTTTTAGTTCCAAAAGTCCTTTCCATCCAAAATAACTTGAATGCGGATATTTTTCAATAATTAGATTAAGCAAAGTGATAACATCTCTAGGTCTAAACAAAGTTCTTTCCAAGACAAATCTAGCAGGTTCAACGCCTTTTACATCTTGAGGAAATAAGGTTTTAAAAACTTCAAAATCCGATTTTTGATTTAAGAATTGGTTTGAGCGTTTTGCCTTTTGAACAACTAAATGAACAAGAGGAGAATCAACGTTAACTCTGTCGCCCCAATTAATGTTAATTGTATTTGTTAATTTAATCTTGTTTAGGTCAGTATCATTTAATATTGAAAAAATATCTGAACGAATTAATAAGTTTACTTTTGCATCTATCCTTTTTGACAATAGCTCACAGTTTATGGAATCCGTTGTTTTAATCAAACTAATTATTGAATTCTTGTAAAAATCGTCATTTTGAAATCTATCGTCTAGTTCATCATAAATTAATGTATACTTGCTTTTGCTATTGTTGAGTAATTTTAATACAACTTTTTCTAGGTCTTCTAAATAAGTCAAGTAACTACTCTCACTGAACTTGGTTTGTTTATTTAACTCGCCACCAACTTGTAAAATTTCTTTTAGGATTGAGCCATTAATTTTTCCTCCCTTAGTTATTTCTATAATTTTCTTTGCATCTATGTCTAGTGAATAATAATTGTCTTTAAAAAATGCTTCAAGCTTTCTTTTGTTTTCGAAATCTTGGATTCCGTTATCTTCAATAATCAGTTTTGCAAAGTCTATCAAAATAATCCATCTCCAAATTGAGGTATATTCATTTGGAGAAATATCATTGGTTTTGAAGTTAATTAATTCGTGAAATCTAAAATCTTTATAAGATTTAATGTCACAAAACCATAACGGATTGTTTTCAGATTGCTTTTTTATGTACTCTGCCAATATTGTCTTTCCAGCACCTTTTCTTCCAAGAATAATATATTTTTCCGGCTTTAAAATATCTGTATAATTATTATTATAGTCTACAAAATACTTTTCAAAGTCTTGTTTATATAAAGCTTCTTTTTTGCCGTCATTTACACCTAAATAAATGTCTGAAAGTCTTAGTTGTGTCATTTGTTTATTTTTTGTCAGTTTTTTTGTGTTGCTGCTAACTTGTATATAGGCGAAACAAACCTTCGCCAATCTACCCAATTTTGGGTGTATATACGAAGGTTTGTTTCGTTTTATTTTTTTCGCTAATATATAAATAATTCTTACAAAATTACTACTTCTGTATCATTTCTCTCAAAGTTTCAAGCTGTATTTCCAGTTTCTGGATATAAGCGTTTTTCTCATCGAGTTCTTTTTTTAGGGCTTTTTCCTGTAGGGTTTCAAAACGGTACGGCAGGTATTCGCCCAACTGCGCCAAGAAATTATGTTTCAGCACCAGGCTTAGTTTCCACAAAACGGCAAATTGCAGCGAATCTTTCTTAAAATAATCCCTTAATCCTTTAGGACCTATACCCATTGCCTTAGCAATGCTGCTTTTGGTTTGGGCTTGCTGTATAATGTGGTAATGGATAAAATTCCCTATTGGAGGGTATTGTACGGCTTGTGTTGGTTTCGTGTTATCAGGCATAAGGCGCTATTTTTTAGAGGAATAGTGTCAAATATAAGCAAAATTACTATAGTATTCTTGCTTAATAGTACCTAAAAACTCCTCATAGCAAACTTAAAACATCTCTTTTAGTACTTAAAAAGTACTTGTATCCTACTTAAAAACTCCTTTTAACTACTAAAAAAGTAGCTATAACAAACCTAAAAATTCCCTTTTAGTACTTAAAAATACCCTATAACGAACCTATAAACTACTTTAAGACACTAAAAAAGTACCTATAACGAACCTAAATGGTTCTTTTTAGGCATAAAAAAAGCCCCATTTGTTCAATGGGACTGGAAATAATGGTTAGCAGCTTAACGAACCACCCCGCCTTGCAGGCACCCCTCCAGAGGAGGGGAAGTCGCGTAATTTCCCCTCCTCTGGAAAGCTTGTCCCGATTTTATTCCGGGAGGTGCCCAGAGGGCGGGGTGGCTTTTCTAGGTACGGAAACCAGCCCAGTTTAATAGCATTAATTTTTAATTTTATGCCGCTGGAGGTGCCGGAGGTGCTGTAACCGGATCACTGGAACTTTTAGTTGCAAAACGAGTTTTGAGTTTATCGACAATGCTGTCGGCACCCTGTACTCCGGCATCGGCGGCAGTCCCAAAGGATTTATACAGGCTAAGTGCTGTATTGTAGGCTTCGCTACCCGCCAGCATTTTAGTATCCTCAATGCGTTCGCACAATTGGTTCGCTAATCCCGAGATTTCGTCCATTTGGGCAAACAACGTCAGGTCGTTTTGCATAGTAGGCACCGAAATATAACCGGGAACCAGTGTAGCATTGTTTACCGCAGCACTAAGAGCATCTTCGGCAAAGGCTTTGTTGTTGACATCAATGGCGTTTAAGGACTTTCTTTCGTCAGCAGTAAGCCCCACCAGAAAAGGCAGGTTGTTTAAAATGGTTTGAAAAGCAGCTTTTACTGCTGTTAATTGCGCTGCGGTAGCCGTAGCGTTCACACGGTTGTTGAGTAAATTTGACATAAAATAATAGTTTAAAAAAGTTGGTAATAAGTAAGATTATACTCCCAAAGCTACGCTATTATTCTTTTAGTTTGTAGTTTTTTACTTCTTTTTTTTAAATTTTATTATAAGTGATATATTACGGATAGGGTTTTGGATAATTAGCTTTGTCAATAGCGTCTGGCTTTAGCCAGATGATTTGAATTATTAAAACAGAAAAGGCTTTAGCCAAAATCTAAATCAAGATTTGGCTAAAGCCTTTGGGATGTTTTAATTTGTAAACCAATTGATACTTTTAAGATTGATTAATAAAAAGATTCGTGTTTTAAAACTCTGTAAGGGTTGACTATGAAGCTATTCTAATTGAATATTTAAAAATAATCTGGATCATCCGTTACAATCAGTTCCGATGGCTATCAGGATTGTGTAACATCCTCAATTATTAGGTCAGTTAGAAAATTTTAAGCAAAAACCTCTTTTAAAACCTCTAATGATTTGGGTCTTTTAAAACCATCGAGATGATATGCGTAGTAGTCAATCAGAATTTTCAAAAGGATCTGCCTTTCGATCACATGAAACACTTTTTGATTGTTATCCAATTTCAATGCAATCAGTTTTTTGAGTAATTGGGTTTCGTGTTCGCTCAGAGAACCTAGAGCATGAAAGGGCGTAAAAACACCTTCGTTCATTTCGAAGAAAGGCATATCCGTATCGGAAGTATCAGGATAAAAACCAAAATACTTGGTCATTTCGAGCATTAAAATCAGATGAAAATTAGCCATATCATCATGTTCGTCCAGCCAATGCAAAGCCGCTTCCAGAAACTCAAAAAGGGATTCGTTTTTTTCCTCTTCATGTATCGAATGATGCAAAATTTCAGAAAGAAACAGCACAATGGTACTCTTGTAAATATCGGAATGTATCGACTGAAACGGTGCGGCAATTTTAATTTCTTTAAAATGCTCTAAAGTTCCTTTGTTCTTGTGTGTGGCTTCGATTTCCAAGATGCTCATTGGTTGAAAATAAGCCATTTTTTGATTGCTCTTTCTATTCGAAAAAGCATCCCGGACAAAGTATGATTTCAATCCGTGCGACAACGTAAAGCACTTTACAATCAAGCTTTTTTCCTGGTATTTTAAAGCCGAAATAACAATTGCTTTGGTTTTAATTTGCATGGATTTTGATTTTTTGCGAAGATAGTTAAAAGTCCTTAGCTTTATAAAAAAGTCCCTAGTCCTTAGTCCTTAGCAAAACACTAAAGAACTAACTAAAACTAAGGACTAAGGACTATGTACTAAGGACTATGTACTAAGGACTAAAAAACTAAACTACTCCCTGAGCCAGCATCGCATCGGCTACTTTTACAAAACCAGCAATATTAGCCCCTTTTACATAATCTACATAGCCATCGGCATCGGCACCATATTTCACACAAGCCGCGTGAATATTAAGCATTATCCCTTTTAGTTTTTCATCCACTTCCTCGGCAGTCCAACTCATTCGCAAGGAATTTTGAGACATTTCTAAACCAGAAGTCGCAACTCCACCTGCATTAGAAGCTTTTCCGGGAGAAAATAATATTTTAGCCTTATGAAAAATAGTCAATGCTTCATAAGTAGAAGGCATATTAGCTCCTTCGGCAACACAAATGCACCCATTATCAACCAGATTTTGAGCACTTTGAGCATCTAATTCGTTCTGAGTTGCGCAAGGCAAAGCAATGTCACATTTTTGCTCCCAAGATTTTGCCCCTTCATAATAAACAGCATTAGGATATTTGTCTACATAGTCACTAATTCGAGTTCGCAATTCATTTTTCAAATACATGATATGCGCTAACTTTTCGGCATCAATTCCATCAGCATCATAAATATAACCCCCGGAATCCGACATCGTAATTACTTTTGCTCCTAATTGAGTGGCTTTTTCCACCGCATATTGAGCTACGTTTCCAGAACCCGAAACTGCTACAATTTTATCTTTAAAATCGTTTCCTTTAGTGGCCAACATACTTTGGGCAAAATAGACTACCCCATATCCTGTAGCTTCAGGACGAATTAACGAACCTCCAAAAGACACTCCTTTACCGGTTAAAACTCCGGTAAATTCATTTCTGATTTTTTTATACTGTCCAAATAAATAGCCTACTTCTCTGGCTCCTACACCAAGATCTCCGGCAGGAACATCGGTATCAGCACCAATATATTTACACAATTCAGTCATAAAGGCTTGACAAAAACGCATTACTTCATTTTCCGATTTCCCTTTAGGATCAAAATCAGAACCTCCTTTTCCTCCGCCCATAGGCAAAGTAGTCAAACTGTTTTTAAAGGTTTGTTCGAATGCTAAAAACTTCAACACACTCAAATTCACCGAAGGATGAAACCGAAGGCCTCCTTTATACGGGCCAATTGCCGAATTCATTTGAACACGGAATCCTCTATTGATCTGAATTTGTCCTTTATCGTCAATCCAAGCCACCCGAAAAACAATAGTTCGCTCAGCTTCTACCATTCGTTCCAACAGCATTTTGTTACGGTATTTTTCATTCTCTTCGATAAATGGAATTATCGTCTCGGCGACTTCTAAAACCGCTTGAAGAAATTCAGGTTCGTTGGGATTTTTAAGCGTAACCCCATTCATAAATTTTTGGATAGCTTGAGACATGATACTTTAGATTTTTAAGTTTTAAGAACATTTTACTCCTCTTACAAATATACATTTTATAAAGCGAGACTTTGTAAAAAATATATAAAACAGAACAGAATTATCTTATATAAAATTAAAAAATAAATATCAAAAAGCGGTGTTTTCTAATCGAAATTCGTTTTAATTAGTTTAGAATTATCTTAATAGATGAATGATGTTTTTTATATCTTTGTCCAGACCCGAATACTAATAAGATGCTCAGCAATAATTGGCTAACCGTATTAATCGTTTTTATTTTACTTGGAATTTCAAGTACATCTAACGCGCAATTTGGTTTTTCACATGAAATTGGAGCTATAGCCGGTCCTGTAGCTTTTCAATCTGATTACGGAGAGCGCCACGACTTAAGTACTAATGCGGGAAACACCGGAATTGGGGTTGGAATTATTCATTACATCAATTTTTCCTATACTGCAGAATGTAACTGTTATACCCCCGAAACTTATTTTAACGACCACTTTAAACTAAGAAGTGAATTATCCTACAACAAAACCCATTTCGATCACTTTGGCGAATGGGTAAGTCCGGAAAGAACTTCATTACAAGCCGACCAATTAAGAGCCATGAAAGGCGAATCATCCGTAACTAATCTGGGAATGCAATTAGAATATTTTCCTTTAAGCATTAGAGATTTTACCGCAAGAATAGGAAGCTTAGGACCTTTTATTAGCCTTGGTGGGCAATTTAGTTATTACAACACCAAAGCCTATTCTACTTTGGGACCATTAGGAACTCCACTTACAACATACCCAAAATATTTAACCCCAACAGACAATCGTCAATACGGTTTTTCTACCGAAGGCGGTAGCGTTTGGTCTATTGTTTCCAGTGTAGGAACCCGATACAAATTAGCTCCTTTAAGTGATTTAATGGTCGATTTACGATTTCAATATTATTTTTCAGATTGGGTTGATGGCTTAAAACCAAATCCAAAATACTACAAAGAAAACAAGGCTAATGATTGGCTTGTTTGGTTTAATGTAGGCTACATTTATTACCTGCAATAATCGATTTCATAAAATCTGATTTTTATTTTTGCATTCAAAAGACTATCTTTAAAACCTAGGATTTTCTATCTAAGAAATCTGTTTCTGTTTACAAACACCTAAGCATTCTTTAGAAATTAATTAGCCTGTGCAGTTACATATATTAATGATGACGCTAAAGGCAGAAAAAAAACACCTATGAAATACATCTTATTTTCACTTTTACTATTACTATCTACAAGCTGTTCAAAAGAAGTGAATTTTGAGAATCAATCTTTTGAAAAAACAACATCGGTAGACTGTACTGATAATTGCCCTAGCATCCAATTAGAAATTCCTATTGCAAAAAACAATAACATTGCTTCCGACAGCATTAACAAAGCCATATTTACCACTGTAAAATCGATTGTAGATTTTGGAGACAAACCTAATACATCCTCTAATTACGAGGAATTAACTACTTCTTTTATTCAAGCTTATGAAAAACTAAAAAAAGACTTCCCTAACGACCATTTTGGTTGGGAAGCTAAAATTGAAGGAGATGTAAAATACAGTTCGGAAGCTATTTTAAATATAGAAATCAATCATTACACTTTTACCGGTGGCGCACACGGCTATGCTGGTTTGCGTTCTTTAATTTTTGACCCAAAAACTGGAAAACAAATTGCCAACGAAAATTTATTTAAAAACTGGAATATTTTTAAGGTTTTAGCCGAAGCCAAATTTAGAAGCAAATTTAAAATCCCAACTGACAAACCAATAAACAGCACAGGATATTTATTTGACAACGATGTGTTTCAAGTTGCCCAAAACCTATTTTTTACCAACGATGGTATTCTACTTCACTACAATCCTTATGAAATTGCCGCTTATGTAGAAGGTCCAAAAGAATTATTAATACCTTATAAAGAAATCAATGATTTTTTAAAATTAAAATAAAAAAAGAGCTTCTGTACAGAAGCTCTTTTTGTAACTATAAATTTATCTTTACTAAATTACACCAGTTTTCTAATGGCCATAATAACTCCAATATGAAGTCCTTCATGGAAATTATTAAACTGCATCGAATCATGATTGTTCTTTAACACAAATCCTGTAGATGTTGGATACTCATTAAAATTTTGAAACAAATTAGCATCAATATCTTTTTCGGTTTGTTCCAACGTTTTATGCAATAAAGACAAAATCTCATCTACTTCTTCTTGAGTTGCCTGATGTTCAGTTTTAGTTCCTTTCCTATATTTTTCAACTAAATCATCGGAAATCATCATAGGCAAACCTGCTAATTTATAAACCAATAATTGTTGCGTAACTATAATATGAGCAACGTTCCAAATCAAATTATTATTAAATCCTTCAGGAACTTTGTTCAGTTGCTCTAAAGTATATCCTTGAATCAATTTAGAAACCATGTTTCTACTGGTTTTAGTAATCTCTAAAAGTTCTTTCATTGCATTGAATTTATAAAATTTGGCGTAAAAATACTGTTTTTTAAACTAAATAAACTTTCTAATTGTCATCATAATCCCAATATGAAGCCCTTCATGAAAATTATTATACACTATAGCTTCTTCAACATTTTTCAAATTAAAACCTATCGATGTAGTGTATTCATTATAACTTTCGAAAATCTTCTTATCATAATCAGCAGTGGTTTTATGGATGGTATTCAAAAGTAACTTTTTAATTTCATCTACTTCTTCTTGAGTTGCATCGCTTTCTGGCCTAGATCCGTTCTTATATTGCTCCACCATTTCATCAGAAATTAGCATTGGCAATCCTGATAACTTATACACTAAAACTTGTTGCGCCACAATAATGTGTCCAAAATTCCAAATCAAATTATTATTAAATCCAGTCGGAATTTTATTTAATTGTTCCAAACTATAATTTTGAATCATTTCTAAAATCATATTTCTGGACTTTATTGTAGTTTCAAATACTTGCTGCATGACAAACAGAATTTAAAAATTTTGCATAAAATTAAGGATTTAACGTCTTAAATGATTTTTCTTTGCATAAAGAAATTATAATTATGACTAATAAAATATACTATCTCGCTTCTTGTGACACTTGTAGAAAAATCATCAAATCATTACCTAAAGACAACAATTTGGTTTTTCATGACATCAAGCAAGACCCAATTACCGAGGCAGAATTAGAAGAAATGTACCAACTTTCGGGAAGTTATGAAGCGCTTTTTAGCAAAAAAGCACAGTTGTACAAATCGATGGGATTAAAAGACAAAAACTTAACCGAAGCTGATTTTAAAAAATACATCTTAGAACATTACACCTTCCTGAGCCGCCCCGTTTTTATTATTGATGGCAAAATTTACATTGGCAACAGCCAGCAAAACATACTGCAAGTAATGAAAGCATTGGAAAAATAATCCTTTTAAGCACTGCCGACACAGTTTTGCTTAAAAAAAAGTTAGCCACAAATACACCAATTATCATTTGTTTTTACCAGAATTTAAATCGAATTTCACCAATTCTATTATTTTTAATGATTCGTGTAAATAAAAAATAGTAATAATTAGTGTGTTTTGTGTAATTCGTGGCGAAAACTTTTAAAGCGAATGTCTTACACTGCTGACTGAACACAGACTACTGAATACTTTTTTAGTATCTTTGACCACTTTTTAGAAAATGATATGATACAATCCATGACCGGTTTTGGTAAAGCCACTTTGCAATTACCAACCAAAAAAATAACAGTCGAAGTAAAATCCTTAAATAGTAAAGGACTTGATTTAAATGTCCGAATGCCTTCGCTTTATCGCGAAATGGAATTGGGTTTGCGTACGCAAATAGCTGCTGCACTAGAACGTGGAAAAGTAGATTTTTCTATTTATATCGAAAGTACTGCTGAGCAAACTTCGACAAAAGTAAATGTACCTATCGTAAAAGCTTATATCAGTCAATTAAGAGAAGTCTATGCAGATGCCGACGAAACTGAATTGATGAAAATGGCTGTTCGTATGCCGGACACCATGAAAGTGGAAAGAGAGGAAATCGATGAAAACGAGTGGGTACAGATAAAAAACGTTATCAACGAAAGTTTAAATAATATTCTTTCTTTTAGAAAAGACGAAGGTGAGTCATTAGAA
Source organism: Flavobacterium sp. ST-158 (assembly GCF_058309975.1). Taxonomy (NCBI): domain Bacteria; kingdom Pseudomonadati; phylum Bacteroidota; class Flavobacteriia; order Flavobacteriales; family Flavobacteriaceae; genus Flavobacterium; species Flavobacterium sp. ST-158. The sequence continues at coordinate 636,713 of NZ_JBZEEN010000001.1, forward strand.
AAAGAATTCCAATTACGCATCAGCAATATCCGTCAATTCATGAATGATGCTTTAGCTTTAGATCCAGAACGCGTTCAAGCCATCAAAGACCGCTTGCAAACTGCCATTGATGAGTTAAAAGTAAATGTTGACGAAAACCGTTTTGAACAGGAATTAATCTATTATTTGGAAAAATTAGACATCACTGAGGAAAAAGTGCGTTTAACCAATCATTTGGATTATTTCTTAGAAACCATCAAAGGAACAGAAGCCAATGGTAGAAAATTAGGTTTCATCACCCAAGAAATGGGACGCGAAATCAACACTATGGGCTCTAAATCCAATCACGCGCAAATGCAAAAATTAGTCGTGATGATGAAAGACGAATTAGAGAAAATTAAAGAGCAAGTGCTTAATGTATTATAAGAGTAAATAGTCCCTAGTCCTTAGTCTTTGAGTGAAAAAGGACTAGGCACTAAGGACTTTGGACTAATCACTAAAAAAATGAAAAAAGGAAAATTAATCGTATTCTCGGCGCCATCAGGTTCTGGAAAAACAACTATAGTTAGGCATTTATTGAAGCAACCAGAATTAAATCTGGAATTTTCAATTTCGGCCGCTACTCGCCAACCCAGAGGCGAAGAAGTAAATGGCAAGGATTATTATTTTATCTCTTTAGACGAATTTAAAAACCACATCAAAAACGAAGATTTCGTTGAATGGGAAGAAGTTTACAGAGATAACTTTTACGGCACTTTAAAAAGCGAAGTAGAACGCATTTGGGCTTTGGGAAAAAACGTGATTTTTGATATTGATGTTGCAGGAGGATTGCGTATCAAGCATAAATTTCCGGAAGAAACTTTGGCCGTTTTTGTAAAACCACCAAGTGTGGACGAACTAAAACGCCGACTAAAAGAACGCTCCACCGAAAGTGAAGATAAAATCAATATGCGTATTGCCAAAGCACATGTTGAACTGGCTACCGCTCCGCAATTTGATGTAATTATTAAAAATTATGATTTAGAAGTAGCTCTGAAAGAAGCGACTGAACTAGTTAGGGATTTTGTTAATAAATAGTCCTTAGTAGTTAGTAAATAGTCCTTAGCATTAAAAACAATAAATTATGAGTGGGGTTAAATCATACAAAGAATTATTAATTTGGCAAAAGGGCATCAAAATTGTAGTTTTGATTTACAAACTCACAAAAGATTTTCCAAAAGAAGAAATTTATGCTTTAACGAGTCAATTAAAAAGAGCTAGTGTATCAATCCCTTCAAATATTGCAGAAGGATTTGGACGACAAACAGATAAATCATTTAATCATTTTTTAAATATTGCCAGAGGTTCATTAAATGAAATAGAAACACAACTCATTATTGCAAAAGAATTAGATTTTGTAATTGATGATAATTTATTTAATGAGATTCTGTTTTTAATAGAGGAAGAAAGTAAAATGATCAATGCCTTCTCTAAAAACTTAAAAGACTAAAAACTTAGGACTAGGGACTAACTACTAAGGACTAGAAAATGAAAATCGGACTGTATTTCGGCACCTTCAACCCCATTCATGTTGGGCATCTCATCATTGCCAATCACATGGCGGAGCATGCCGATTTGGATCAGGTGTGGATGGTGGTTACTCCGCACAATCCGTTGAAGAAAAAAAGCACTTTGCTTGATGATTACCACCGTTTACAAATGGTTTATTTAGCTACCGAAGACTATCCAAAACTCAAACCTTCGGATATTGAATTCAAACTTTCACAGCCCAATTATACAGTAAACACCTTAGTTCATCTGGAAGAAAAATATCCAAATCATGAATTCTCATTGATCATGGGCGAAGACAATCTGAAATCCTTGCACAAATGGAAAAATTACGAAGCCATTCTGGCACATCATGATATTTATGTGTACCCGCGTATTTCTTCTGAAACCGAAAATTTGGAACTAAAAAATCATGCTAAAATTCACCTGATTGATGCTCCGGTTGTTGAAATATCTTCGACTACTATCCGAAAAAATATCAAATTAGGTAAAAACATACGTCCATTATTACCTCCAAAAGTTTGGGAATATATCGATCATAATTTGTTTTACAAGAAATAAATCAGGCCAACAGCTCTTTCAAACAAACTTCAATATCCTGAGCAGCCGAATTAATTCCTGTATTCTTTGCCGACAAAAGATACACCGCCGTAGCCGGCATTTGATTCGTTTCCCAAAGTAATTGCAATTTATTTTCTTGGATAAATGATTTTGCATTACAATTCCAGGTTACAGCAACACCAGAATTTTTAGAAAGCACTTCCAGCATTTCATATTCTGAAGGAATTATATAATTGGGAACCATGGACGGTCTTTTTTTATTAAAAACGTGCAACCAGAATAATTTAATATGCGGAATTCCGGAATCATGACTGTACCATTTTTGATCATTCAACCAATTTTCAGTTGTTTCATAATCGTTTTTCCTAATGGCAGTTTGCAATAGACTAGCATCAATATTAGTGGAACCAACAATAACTTGACGAATAACTCCTAATTCTTTTTGTAAAGTATCAAAGGTGTCATACTTTTTAGTCACAATAGCAAAATCGAGTTTTTTAGCATTTACCAATTCAAAAAGCGAGTCATTCTCTTGAAAACTAAAATCAATATAATCGAATTTAGCAATCAAAAAACTACCAATACTGCTAAACAAATGTTTAGAAATTCCCACCGTAATCAAACGATTAGCATCAAATGCTTTAGAACGAAAACCATTTTCTACATTTTCTAATCGGTCTAAGGCTTCAATGATAAGGTTATTGAGTAACTTAGCATATTCTGTGGGTTCAACTCCTTTTGATTTTCTGTTGAACAATTTATACCCCACATGCGCTTCCAACATTGAAATTTGTTGACTCACTGCTGGCTGGCTAATAAACAACTCTTTGGCAGCCAAAGAAAAATTTCCGTTTTTATATACCGATTTAAAAGTTCGGTACCATTCTAAATTCACCATGATATAAATAAATTTATCACAAACATAATTTAAATTATTTTTACTGATAACATATACAGCCTAAATTTGTAACAACGAAAAATCAAATATGAAAAGAACAGCATTATTGACCCTTATAATTTTAACTGCTAGTTGTATTGCTACAACAGCACAAAATAAAGAACAGATGAAAAAAGTATTATTTGTTGTTACTAGTCATTCTAAACTAGGAAACACAGGAGAAAAAACAGGCTTTTGGACCGAAGAACTGGCTGCGCCCTATTATGAATTAGTCGATAAAGGTGTTCAAATTGATATTGCCACTCCACTAGGCGGACAACCGCCAATAGACCCTAGAAGTTCCGATCCGGCATCGGCAACCGAAGACACCAAACGATTTGATGCCGACACTGAATTGTTAGCCAAACTAAAACACACCTTAAAACTCGCCGATGTAAAACAAGACGATTATGATGCTGTTTTTTATCCAGGCGGACACGGACCATTATGGGATTTAACTAAAGACCAACATTCCATCGATTTAATCGAGTCTTTTTATACCCACAACAAGCCCGTAGCTTTTGTTTGTCATGCTCCAGCTGTTCTTAAAGATGTGAAGATAAAAGGCGAGTATTTAGTAAAAGATAAAAAAGTAACTGGATTTTCGAACTCAGAAGAAGCAGCGGTAGGATTGACGAATGTAGTCCCATTTTTATTAGAAGAAGTACTCCAAGCTAATGGCGGAATTTATTCCAAAACCGAAAATTGGCATCCTTACGCCGTTGAAGATGGCCTACTAATCACTGGTCAAAATCCGGCTTCGTCAAAACTGGTAGCTCAAAAATTATTAGAACAATTAAATAAATAAGATGCTAAATCTCTAAATAGCTAAGAAGTTCAGATTTAAATAACTTAGCTACTTAAAATCTTAATATCTCATAAACTTAAAAAACATGTTAAACTTCGAATTATATAATCCAACCAAACTGGTTTTTGGAAAAGGACAAATAGAAAAATTATCAGAATTAATTCCTCAAGGCGCTAAAATTTTATTGGCTTATGGAGGTGGAAGCATTTTTAAAAACGGAATTCACCAACAAGTAATTGACAATCTTAAAGGATTTGAAATTGTAGAATTTGGTGGAATTGAACCCAATCCGCATTTTGAAACATTGATGAAAGCCGTTGAAGTAATAAAAAAAGAAAAAATCAATTTCATTCTGGCTGTAGGTGGCGGATCAGTAATTGATGGGGTAAAATTTATTTCGGCAGCGGTTAACTTTGATGGAAATCCAATTGATATTTTGCAAAAACATATTTTAATAAAAGAAAATGCAATGCCTTTTGGAACCATTCTAACACTTCCCGCAACTGGAAGCGAAATGAATTCTGGATATGTGGTTACCATCCAAGCTACTCAGGAAAAATTGGCTTCCGGCGGAAGCGCGTTGTTTCCTCAATTCTCAATTTGCGATCCAACTGTCATTCAATCTTTACCAAAAAGGCAATTGCAAAATGGAGTAGTCGATGCTTTTACACATGTCATGGAACAATATTTAACCTATCCGCACGAAGGTTATTTACAAGATCGATTTTCCGAAGGAATTTTGCAAACCTTAATCGAAGTAGGGCCAAAAGTAGTAGAAAATCCAGCCGATTATGCATTGGCTTCTAACTTTATGTGGAGTTGTACCATGGCTTTAAACGGATTAATCCAAAAAGGCGTTCCTAATGATTGGGCAACACACATGATTGGCCATGAATTAACGGCCCTGTACGGAATCGATCATGCTAGAACATTGGCAATCATTGGTCCAAATCTTTACCGAGTTTTATTTGAAACTAAAAAAGAAAAACTGGCGCAATACGGAAAGCGTATCTTTAATTTATCTGGAACTGATGATGAGATTGCAAATGAAGCCATCAACAAAACGGTTGAATTTTTCCACACAATGGGAATAGACACCAAACTGTCTCAATACACAGAAGATTACAGCAAAACTGCCGATTTTATTGTAAACAGATTTGATGAAAGAGGCTGGAAAGCGATGGGAGAAAGACAAAATATTACTTTAGATAAAGTAAAATCAATTGTAGAAATGAGCTACTAAACACTCTTTTACAAAACAACAAAAAAGGCGTCAGGATACTATTCTTAGACGCCTTTTTAATAACACCAAAACTAAATTAACTAATTCTAATAATACTAAAAAACACAAATTACTCATTTATAGAATATTATAACGAAAACAAAATACTTTATATTGTATGAGAACATAAAAAAAGTTAAAAAATATTTTTTTTAAAAGACTAAAATCCAATTCCAAACGATTAATCTTGTTTCATTACTAGATTTTTAATTATTTTTGAATAAATTCTAAAAAAAGATGGTTCAAAATAAAAAGTTTGCAGTAATTGGTGGTGGAAGTTGGGCAACGGCTATTACAAAAATGCTCTGCGCAAATCTTGATGAAGTTTCCTGGTATATGCGTAATGAATCGGCCATTGAACACATAAACAAATACAAACACAACCCAAACTACATTAGTTCTGTTGAATTTGACACCAAAAAGCTGAAATTAACCAGCGATATCAACGAAGCTGTAGCTTACGCAGACTACGTTATTTTTGCCATTCCTTCTGCTTTTTTAGATGCCGAATTGCAAAAACTAACCGTTTCTCTCAATGACAAAATCATATTCTCGGCCATAAAAGGAATTGTTCCGGAAACCAGTTTAATTGTGGGTGAACATTTTCATTTTCAATACGACATTCCCTATTACAATATTGGAGTTATTACAGGCCCTTGCCACGCCGAAGAAGTAGCTTTAGAGCGTTTGTCTTATTTGACTATTGCTTGTGGTGATTCCGAAAAAGCTAAAACAGTTGCTCAAAATCTTAGTAGCAACTACATCAAAACCAAAATTACCGATGACATTATTGGAACGGAATATGCTGCGATGCTTAAAAACATTTATGCTATTGCAGCCGGAATTGCCCATGGTTTAGGTTATGGTGATAACTTTCAATCCGTATTGATGAGTAATGCCATTCGCGAGATGAAGAAATTCATTCGAAAAGTACACAAAATGAAACGCAACATCAATGATTCGGCTTATTTAGGTGATTTGTTGGTTACTGGATATTCGGTTTTTTCAAGAAACAGAATGTTCGGAAACATGATTGGAAAAGGCTACACCGTAAAAAGTGCCATGATGGAGATGAGTATGGTTGCTGAAGGTTATTATGCTGCTAAAAGTGCTTACAAACTCAACCAAGGCTATGGTGCTAAAACACCTATTATAGATGCCGTTCACGAAATTTTGTACGAAGGTAAAAATGCCAAGGCCGTATTTAAAAAATTGGTGGATAAACTGGATTAATGTCATTGCGAGGAACGAAGCAATCACATGACGGGAGCAATTGCAATGAGCAACTATTGAGATTGCTTCGTTCCTCGCAATGACATTTTACCTCACAATCACACCATCTACAAATAGAATTGGCACTTCTTCGGTATTGTTTTCGTTAATGGAATTGGCTTTAAAGATAAATTTCTTGTCGTATAAAGTGTTTCCAATAAAATAAGTCAGCATGAATTCATTATTCAACACTAAAAGACTTTTTTCGACCATTTCAATTTTAATAACTGAAACAGCAGGGACCTGCACAAAAGCATGACGCAAAATTGAAGTTTTCTTCATTTCGCCATCAATAGTCCCGAAAGCTTTAGAAACTACCATAGCACTTTCGATGTTAAAATCGCTGTCGTTTACTAAATAAGCATACCAAACTTTCTCCATAAAATCATCGCTCCATTCCTGAACGGCAGCAATAAATACGTTTTCTACTTCGGGGATTGTGATGTCTTTTTTCATTTTTAAAAAAGAGTCCCTAGTACTTAGTACTCAGTCCTTAGCAATATTTTAAACTAAGGACTAAGGACTACCAACTAAGGACTTATAAATTATATTATCGATTTAAATTGCTCTAAGAAACGCACATCATTTTCATAAAACATACGGATGTCTCCAATTTGATACAACAACATCGCAATACGCTCTACTCCCATTCCAAAAGCAAATCCGTTGAATTCCTCAGGATTGATACCACAGTTTTTCAAAACATTAGGATCTACCATTCCGCAACCGCCAATTTCTAACCAACCAGTTCCTTTAGTAATTCTGTAATCGGTTTCAGTTTTTAATCCCCAGTAAATGTCAATTTCTGCACTTGGCTCCGTAAATGGAAAATAAGAAGGACGCAAACGGATTTTAGATTTCCCGAACATTTCTTTGGTAAAATACAATAAGGTTTGTTTCAAATCAGCAAAAGAAACTTCTTTGTCAATGTACAATCCTTCGACTTGGTGGAAAATACAATGCGAACGCGATGAAACAGCTTCGTTACGGAAAACACGTCCCGGAGAAATCGTTCTAATAGGCGGTTTATTATTTTCCATATATCGCACCTGAACGGATGATGTATGGGTACGCAATAAAGTATCAGGATTGGTTTGGATAAAAAAGGTATCCTGCATATCACGCGCCGGATGGTATTCTGGCAAGTTCAAGGCAGTAAAGTTATGCCAATCGTCTTCAATTTCTGGACCTTCAGAAACATTGAATCCAATAGTTGAAAAGATATCGATAATTTGGTTTTTTACAATCGAAATCGGATGACGGGAACCTATGATTACAGGCTCAGCCGCACGAGTCAAATCGCCATAAATCCCTTTAGACTCTTCCTTGCTTTCTAAACTTTCTTGGATTGTTTTTACTTTTTCCTCCGCAGAAGTTTTAAGCAAATTAATCACTTGACCAAATTCCTTTTTTTGTTCGTTCGGTACATTTTTAAACTCGGCAAAAAAGTCTTTTAAAATTCCTTTACTTCCTAAAAACTTAATTCTAAACGCTTCTAATTCTGCCGTATCTTGTGTTGAAAAAGCTTGAGCTTCACCAATATATTCTTTAATCTTATCTATCATTTTGATTCAATAATTGAGAGTGCAAATTTAGTTTTTTTTTAGTGAGTAGAAAAAAGTAATTAGTGATTAGTTAAAAGAATTATCAAAGCTAATCACTAATTTCTCTTCACTAATTAATCAATTAGTTCTTTTTCTATAAAATAGGTCACAATCGCTTCTTTCATTAAAACCGATTGTTCGCCCGCCTTTAATGGCGGTAATTGTTCTTTTACTTTGTAATGTGGCCAACCGTCTTCGTCATAAAAGTCAAATTCATAAAAACCATAAGGCTCTAACAAACGACAAATGGCAATGTGCATCAGGTTTAATTTCTCATCTTTCTTGTATTCACGGTGGAATTTACCCAATTCCTGAACTCCAATTAGAAAAATAATGGCATCTAAATCTAAATCCTCGCCTTGCGAAAACTGATTAGAAAGTATATCTACGAGCCTTTCCCAACGCTCTTTAAGTTGTGTATCTCTTGACATTCTCTTTGTTATGAGTTATGAGTTATGAGTTATGAGTTCACAAAACATAAAATTATTTCGACAAAGATACCAACATAATTCTTTTATCTTTGCTCTTTATACTTTTCTATTTTACTATGAGTTTTTTGGATATTATTTTAGGCGCTTTATTAGCCTTTGCTTTGTACAAAGGAATTATAAACGGTCTTTTTATAGAGCTGGCTTCTTTTCTTTCTTTAATGGTTGGGATTTATTTTGCCGTTAAATTCTCCGTTATTACAAAAGATATCCTTTCAGAACACGTACATTGGAACCCAAATACCATTCAAATTCTTGCTTTTATCCTTACTTTTCTTTTAGTAGTAATTGGGATTCATTTTCTTGCTAAAATACTTACTGGAATTGTAGATTTTGCTTTTTTAGGATGGATCAACAAATTAGGAGGCGGATTATTTCGCGTATTAAAAACCGTTTTAATTGTGGGTATGATTTTTTCTGTTTTCGAAAAAATCAATCACAATCATTTTTTTGCTAAACAGGAAACTCTTGATAAATCTATTTTTTACAACCCAATTCAGAAAACGGCCGCTTTTATCTATCCCTCCATTGCAAAATGGTATGATGATTTGAAATAATTAGATTTCAGACCCTTGAGGCACCTGCATGCTGAAATCTAAAATCTTATTTTACCTCACGAATAGCATCACTGTCAATCCAACCTTCGATTCCATCAGTCAATTGAACTTTTTTCCAGTTATCTACTTTTTCTTTTACAAAAACCTTTGTACCCTCATGTAGTACCACAACCGCAGCTCCCATTTTTTGTGGTTCGCTTTTGACCTCGGTCATTTCGGCAAAAACAATAGCTGGTTTTTCATTAATAAAATGACTTTTTTCAAAAATTGCCGAAGAAACACTAATTACTAACAGCACTAACATAACAAACATTCCAAAGAAAAACAGCCTTTTATTGAGTGCCAATGCAGAGAAATAGTAACCTAAAAAACAAACTAAAAACAGCACTGAAAAAGCCACCGAAATCCACGCCCAAGTATTGTAATGATAATTAGCTGTAAAATCACGAAGCAGTTTAGCAAACCCAACTTTTGGCACTACTTTTATCTCATCCACGGTACGTTTTTGAGCAAATTTTAGATTATTCTGTACATCACTATCATTAGGACTTAACACCAAAGCTTTTTCATAATTGTAAATGGCTGGCGCTACCCTATTCAATTTATAATAGCAATTTCCTAAATTATAATACAATTCAGCCGATTGCTTTTTAGCTCCTAAAACCGAATTATAAGCATCAATTGCTTGTTCATATTTGCCATTTTTATACAAATCATTTCCTTTATCAAAGCCTTCTTGAGCAAAGAAAGCCTGACTTACTAACAATAATATATAAAGTATATTTTTCATATTTTTTTAAACACTAGAAACATTAAGAAAGTTGCTTTTCTAAATCAGAAATTATCATAACGGCTTTATCAAAATCTTTTTGAATACTGGCACTCGATGATGGCGCGTATCTAGCAATTTCGCAGTTTTCAGTAAGGGCAATAAATTCATTTACCGAATCAGGATTTGCATTTTTAGACAACAAAATTTCTTTGATATTATCCTTACTCATTTCTGAGGTTTCAATATGCAATTTAGCTTTCAAGAAATTATGCATGGCTTTTTCCAATGCCACATAAAATGGTTCTTTGTTGTTGATTTGCTTTTTGGCTTCTGATAAATATTTCTTAGCCAAACGATTGTTTCGCTTGATTCTATTTCCAACCACATCGCCATCAATAGCTTCTTTTTTCTTTTTTGCCAATACAATAATTGGTACTAAACCAAAAGGAATCAATAATAAACTATAAAATAAATTAGACCCTAAGAAATCATTAGAAGCAATAGGCTGTAAATTAGTAGTTAGCTTAATATATTGAAACTGCTCATTAGCGACCACCTTATTTTTAGCAACTCCTGAATTTGGAGTAGCCGCAACCGTAGGTGTTGGGCCATCAAGAACTTTGACAATAATCTCAGGAGAATTAATAGTTTTGTATTTCCCTGAAGTTAAATCAAAATAAGAAAACTGCATCGATTTGATTGGATATTCCCCTTTGTATTGTGGAATAATGGTATAACTGTCGGATATTTTTCCGGCCATCCCAGAAAGTGGCGTATTGACTTGCTCTTTATGTACTGCATCATACATTTCTAAAGCATTAGGTACTACCGGTTTTGGTAAAGTAAACAATTTTAAATTCCCTTTTCCTGCTGCACTTACCACTAAATCTAAACTTTCTCCATTTTTAAGTACGGTTTTAGTTGGTGTCACTTTAAAATCAAAGCTTCCCACAGCACCAGTAAAATCTTCTGGTTTTCCTGCTTCAGGCAATGGTTTAACATTGATTATCTTGGCACCGGCCGAAACTCTTTTATTACCTTCTTTTACTACTATTTGCCCAAACATAGTTCTACGATTCGTTGGCAATTGCACATCAATGTCCATCGAAAGTGGCTCAATAGTTAATTTCCCTGATTTTTGAGGATATAAAACGGTTTTTCTTAAAACCACATAGCGGTACTTTTCGCCTTTAAACATTCCTTCTTCGGCAACTAATTGCTTAATATCAATATTTTGACTCCAAAAATCATTGTATTTTGGTTTATTTACTTCTTGCCAACGGTCAATTCCAATATTGTAACTAAAATACAGTTTGTAAACCACCGTAATGGGTTCATTTACATAAGGATTTGTTTTAGAAATATCAGCAACTAAATAGATATTGTCATCTGCTGAAATACTAGTATCATTTGGGTCTTTAGGTTGTTCAACTGCAGCTGTAACATTAATTTTTACAGGCGTAGTTTTATACACTTGTCCATTATACTCTATCGTAGCCTGTTTAATTAGCAGACTTCCTTTACGTTCGGGCATCAAATAATACGAATAGATTTTCTCAAAAGAACTTTTCCCATTAACCCAAGATTGACTCACCTGCTGACTTGGACCTGCAACAACTCTAAAACCTTCAAAGCTAGGCTCGTCAAAATTATCTCCATCAATATTCATCACAAAATCCACACGAAGTCTTTCATTTAACCCCAATGTGTTCTTGCTCACTTTAGCCTCAAACTGTACTTGAGCCCAAAGTCCCTGAAAACATAATAGTAATAGAATTAAATATCTTTTCATTAAATTGTTTAAATAGTTTAACTGTTTATTCGTCTAATCGCTTAACTGTTTCCATAAAACAAATTAACGATTAAACAAATCAACTAAATTTTACCAATCTTTATCTGTTTGAACTGGTTTTCCTTTTACTTTATTAGCTTTTACCTTGTCCTGAACTTTCTTTTCTTCGTTGTTTACCGCATCCAAAAGATTTTTTAGACGATCTTGAGAGATCCCTCCTGGTTGTGGTTTAGGCTGCTGATTTTGATCTTGCTTATCTTTTCCGTCTTTTTTATCTTGATCCTTTTTGTCTTGATTTTTCTTGTCTTGATCCTTTTTATCTTGATCTTTTTTATCCTGATCCTTCTTGTCTTTGTTTTTATCTTTATCCTTATTCTTGTCCTTATTTTTATCTTTTTTATCCTTGTTATCTTTTGGCGGATTGTCTTTCAACATTTTTTTTGCTAATGCAAAATTATATCTGCTTTGCTCGTCATCAGGACCGTTTCGCAAAGCATTTTTATAAGCCTCGACTGCCTGAGTATAGTTTTTCTCTTTCATAAACACATTACCTAAATTGTGATAAGCTTTGTGTTTTTGAACTCTAGATTTAGCATTTTTTAATGCTTTTTCGTAAGCATATTTTGCCTCCGAAGCTTGATTTTGCTTGTAAATAGCATTACCCAAATTATATGGAGAAACCGATCTGTTTGGGAATTTTGAATTTGAAATTCTATAATCGGCTTCAGCTTCAGCATACTTACTTTGGTTGTATGCTTCATTTGCTTTAGGCAAAGTTTTATCTTTTTCCTGTGCCAATGCCACTCCCAGTCCCATCCACAGGAGTGCAAAAAAAGTAAGTCCGTATTTTATAAAATTCTTCATTTTCATTTCTTTCTGTTCTTCCTTAAAAAAGCAATGTTTTTTAAAAGGAATTTCCATTTATTTTTCGTCGTTAAACAAGTCTAACTTCTTAACCCATTTGGTCTTCTTTTCCAAAAGGAATAAATCCAGGAATAAAAGCACAAATGCAAATCCTAAAAACCATTGAAATTGCGATTGAAAATCGGCCATTTGCGTCGATTCGAATTCGGTTTTTTGAATATTATCTAAGGTTTTCTTGATATAATCAATTACCTCTTTAGTATTATTTCCGCTTACATAACCTCCTTTTGTAGCTTTAGCAATCTCTTCTAAACCAGCTTGATTCAATTTAGTTACTACAACCTCATCATTTCGGTCTCTTTTATAACTTTGAACTACACCATTGACTTTTAACGGAATGGTTCCTCCTTTTTCGGTTCCTATTCCAACAGTAATAATGCGCATGCCTTGTTTGTTTGCTTCTGCAGCCGCAGCCTGAGCTCCCTCGGAATGATCTTCACCGTCAGAAAGCATAATTACCAACTTAGACGTTTTACTCTTATCATCAAAATAGGTTCCTGACAATCTAATTGCTTCATCCAAAGATGTTCCTTGCGAGGAAACTATGTCAGTATTCATACTTTGCAAAAACATTTTAGCTACACTATAGTCCGTAGTAATTGGCAAAACTGGAAACGCACTTCCTGCATAAGCCACAATTCCTATGCGGTCATTTCCTAATTGATTGATAATTTGCGAAACGAGTTGCTTGCTTTTTTCTAATCTACTAGGCGCTACGTCTTCGCATAGCATACTTTTAGAAACGTCCATAGCAAAAACGATATCAATTCCTTCACGTTTTACCGTTTCTAATTTGGTTCCTATTTTAGGATTTACTAATCCAATAATTAAACCCAGCAAAGCCAACAAAAGTACCACCAATTTAAAAACAGGTTTAAAAACCGAACGTTCCGGACTCAATCTTTTTATAATGTCTAAATCGCCAAATTCCTTTTGTTTTCTTCTTTTCCAATACATATTGAATAAAAAAAGCAACACTACAAGAGGCAGTATAAAGAGTAAGTATAAATATTTTTTCTCGTCTAATTCCATATCTTTTTAACCACAAAGGGCACTAAATAAAACTTCTATAAACAGTATTTCTTAATCCAATTTCAAGTAATACTAAAAATCCAGCCAACCATACAAAAGGGCGGAATTTTTCGTCGTAATCATAAAATTTTAATTCCTGAATTTCTGTTGTTTCCAGTTTATTGATTTCTCCATAAATCTCGGCCAATTTATTGTTACTAGTGGCTCTAAAATATTTTCCATCTGTTTTTTGAGCAATGCTTTTCATCAATCGCTCGTCAATTTCCACTTTCATCATTTGGAATAAAAACTGACCATTTGGAGCTACCGCATAAGGGAACTCGGCCATTCCATTAGTTCCAATACCGATAGTATATACTTTTATTCCGTATTGTTTAGCAATATCAGCCGCAGTTTCAGGTTCAATAAAACCAGCATTATTTACTCCATCAGTCAACAAAATAATGATTTTGCTCTTAGCTTTACTGTCTTTCAAACGATTTACAGCTGTTGCTAATCCCATTCCGATTCCTGTTCCATCTTGCAATACATTATCGTATTTAATACTTTGTATCGCTTGTTCTACAATAGCTTTATCACTTGTAACTGGGGTTTTAGTGTAGGCTTCAGAAGCATAAACTACTAATCCTATACGGTCATTAGGTCGTTGTTCCACAAAATCAGTAGCCACTCTTTTTAAAGCTTCCATACGGTTAGGCTTTAAATCTTTAGCAAGCATACTTCCTGAAACGTCTACCGCCATTACAATATCAATTCCTTTAGTAGTTTTGGTTTTATTGCTAATATCAACGGTTCTAGGTCTAGCCATTGCTACAATTAAAGAGCTTAACGCTAATAATCGCAGCACACTTAAATACGGTTTTAACTTTGCCAATAGTGATGGTGACGATTTAAAACCCTTAATAGAACTGACTTTTAAGGTTGCTGATTGCTGGTTTCTTTTTAAAACCAACCAAACTATGGCTAACGGAATTAAAAGAAACAACCAAAAAAACTCTGGATTTAAAAAAGTTATTTTTGCCATTATTTACTTTCGTGTTTTAATTCGACTGAGCTTAATACTCGCTCTGAAATTTCATTTGCATACTTGTCTCCTTCTTGATGTAAAATCAATATTTCTTGCAATCCACCATCTTGACTAAACAGCAAAACTTCATAATACATCCTGTCTTTTTCATTCGTTAGAGTGTTTACTTTAGCAAAAGTTCCGTATGCTTTTAAACCTGTAATCCCTTCTTTTGTTTCGTAATCTTCTTGCTTCACAATCATGTTTTGTGCGCCTTGAGATTCCATATAATTCAAATAAGCTTCCATTGATTTTTTCAAATCTATCTGTCCCTCTTGTTTGTATTTTAAGGTTGAAACCATCAAATAGAACGGATCAATCAAACTTCCATAGGTAAAAGATTGCATCTCCTTTACCAATGCGGCTCCTTCTTTAGGTATTGATTTTGTCATATCGGTACGTACCAATACCTTAGGGGTTTCAATAATAACAGCTGGATTTCCATATTCACTTTTTACCCATTCTCCTTCTAATAATTCTTTTGAAGGATGCCCAAGAATATTGTCTTTTACATAGTCAAATCCTTTAGTTGCCATTAAATAAAAAGTAGTGGCTAACAATAAAAAAAGAACAGAAGCTACACTTATAGCAATGCGATTGTTTCTTTTTTTCTTTAATTGAAGTGCAATTTGTTTTTGTCTTTGAACTTCATTCAATAAAACATCTTCTTCCGCAGGAATTTCAACCGGAATAGAGCTATCTAGCGTTAAAATTGCTTTTTGGATTTTATTTTTATCCTCAGTAATTTCATATTCTAAAGGTTTTGACTTGGCAAATTTTACTAAATCGGCTTGTTTTAAAACTCTTTCTAAATTTTCGATAGTCTCAGGAGTAACTGTCATTTTCTTTTTGACAGAAGCTGCTTTTAAGCCTGCAATCAATTCAGAAGTAGTACTTTCCATTGCTGGAATTTCTATAGCTTCTTCGATATAGTTTCGGGCAATATCGGTCAACTCACTATAATATTCTTTGATTTCTCCTTTTTGCCAAAGCTCTTTCTTTTCTAGATTATTCAATAAACTAGTGGCTTTTTCAATAGGAGTTTTATAAACTTCTTCTTCTATTTTTTTCTTTTGCTTGTTTCTAATGAACCAATAGATTCCGGCACCAATAGCCAAAATTAAAATAAATCCTAAAAGGTATTTCCACCAGTCGCCAATGCTTTCATTTGCAGACTGAATATCCTTAATGTCATACATTTTTTGTTTTAAAGTATCCACCTGAACATTGGCTACTTCTACAGCAATCGAATCGGTTTGATACGCTTTATTATTGATAAGTATCTTGATACTAGGAATAACATAACGTCCGGAATCAAATTGCGTTAATCCGTATTTTTTAATCAATTCATAACGGTCGTTATTTTTTACGGTATCGATAGGATACGATTGAATTACTTCTAATTTACCGATGTTCTTTAACTTTGGAAAAACAACCTTAGACAAAGTATCTACTGAGGTTTTTAGCGTTAACTTAAACTCAGCACCAATTTTATTTTTTGTAGTATCGATACTTGTTTCTACTCTTTTTTGTTGTGCAAAAATGGAAGTACTAACAAGTAATAATAAGAAGAATATCTGTTTTTTCATGTTTTTTGAAACATTTGTTTTTCAACTCCTTCCCTTCGGGGAGGCTGGGTGGGGATTCTTACCTCGATTTGAAATAACCCAATAATTTAGTTACGTAACTTTCGTCAACTCTAGTATTAACCACACCAGAACCCGATTTACTAAAGGTTTCTTTGAAATAATTTAATTGATCATGATAATATTTCTCATAATTCATTCGAACTGCTTTAGAACCTGTATCTACCAATTGCATCTCGCCAGTTTCGGCGTCTAACATAGGAACCATTCCCAGATTTGGCATTTTTTGTTCTCGAATATCATATACTCTAATTCCAGTTACATCATGTTTTTTAGCCGCAATTTTTAAGGTTTGCTCATAATCATCCGACATAAAATCGGAAATCATAAAAACAATCGCTTTCTTTTTTTGTGTACTAGACAAAAATTTCAATGCCTGTGCAATATCAGTTTTATGACTTTTAGGTTCAAATTCAATCAATTCACGTATAATACGCAATACGTGAGACCTCCCTTTTTTAGGTGGAATGTACAATTCGATTTGGTCCGAAAATAAAATCAATCCAATTTTATCATTGTTTTGTGTAGCCGAAAAAGCCATCGTGGCAGCTATTTCTGTTACGATGTCTTTTTTAAATTGATTTTTGGAACCAAAACTCTCCGAACCGGAAATATCAACCATCAACATCATGGTTAACTCACGTTCTTCTTCAAAAACTTTTACGTGAGCCTCATTATAACGAGCAGTAACATTCCAATCAATATTTCGAATATCATCTCCATACTGGTATTGACGTACTTCACTAAAAGTCATTCCACGCCCTTTGAATGAAGTGTGGTATTCCCCTGAGAAGATATGATCACTCAATCTTCGGGTTTTGATTTCTATTTTTCGTACTTTTTTTAAAAGCTCTTTTGTATCCATTTCTTTAGTAATTAGTAATTAGTGAATAGTGAATAGTAACCAACCAAGGCTAATTACTATTCACTTATTACTATTCACTTTTTAGGGTACTTCTACTTCGTTTATAATTTTATTGATAATATCCATTGAAGTGATATTTTCGGCCTCAGCTTCATACGTTACACCAACTCTGTGGCGTAATACATCATGAACTACAGCACGAACATCCTCTGGAATTACGTAACCTCTACGTTTGATAAAAGCGTAACATTTAGCCGCATTAGCTAAGTTGATACTTCCACGTGGTGATGAACCAAAACTGATTAAAGGTTTTAAGTCTGCCAATTTATATTTCTCAGGATAACGAGTGGCAAAAATAATATCTAGAATGTATTTTTCGATTTTTTCATCCATGTAAACTTCGCGAACAGCTTGTTGCGCACGCAAAATTTGTTCGATAGAAACTACTTGATTTACTTTTTCGTAACTACCAGTTAAATTTTGACGAATAACCAAACGCTCTTCATCCATTTTAGGATAATCAATCACCGTTTTCAACATAAAACGATCCACTTGCGCTTCTGGCAATTGGTAGGTTCCTTCTTGTTCAATTGGGTTTTGCGTAGCTAAAACCAAAAATGGTTTTTCTAATTTAAAAGTAGTATCACCAATGGTTACTTGCTTTTCCTGCATAGCCTCTAACAAAGCTGATTGAACCTTAGCAGGCGCACGGTTAATCTCATCAGCAAGAACAAAATTAGCAAAAATAGGTCCTTTTTTAATTGAGAATTCATTTGCTTTGATGTTGTAAATCATTGTTCCTACAACATCGGCAGGTAATAAATCTGGTGTAAACTGGATTCTACTAAAAGATCCGTGAACTGCTTGCGAAAGCGTATTAATAGCCAAAGTTTTTGCCAATCCTGGAACTCCTTCAAGTAAAATGTGCCCTTGTCCTAACAATCCAATCAATAATCGTTCAATCATGTGCTTTTGACCCACAATCACCTTATTCATTTCCATAGTAAGAAGGTCTATAAAAGCACTCTCTCTTTCTATCTTTTCATTGATTGCTCTAATGTCTAAAGTCGCTGTATTCTCTTCCATAAAATTATTTTTAATCCCTTGAATTTAATGCCTTAGTTTTGAGAGTGCAAATTGAATTTTTTTTTACAGGTAAGATGTTAAAAAATGGTTAAAACTTCTACAAATACCGCAATTTTAAGGACGAATTATGATACAATTTCCATAATTTTAAGAACTTTAAGAATTATACTTTTAAAAGTTTGATAAATCCATTTTATTCCAAAAACGTAAGCTTTAAAAACAAACCTAAATAACAGAAATTAAAGACGTTAGAAACAGTCCAATAAAATCGACAATTCTTTTATTTCAAAAAAAATAAGAGGTTCTTTTTATTTTATTTTCACCCAAATTTGTCCATATTTTGACTCATTTTAAATTAAAGAACAAAGCAGACCAATAAATCATGAACAAAACAGCATTAATAACAGGTGCCACTAGCGGTATAGGGAAAGCAACTGCACAAATTTTGGCTCAAAACAATTATAACATTATCCTTTGCGGAAGACGTCAGGAGCGCTTGAAAGAACTCGAAAAAGAACTCAGTTTATTTACTAAAGTTCAAAGTCTTTCATTTGATGTTAGTGATAAAAAAGCTGTTTTTGAAGCCATTAATTCGCTACCGGAATCTTTTTCTAAAATTGATGTTCTTATTAATAATGCTGGAAATGCACATGGATTAGATCCTATTCAAGATGGCTCTATTGAAGATTGGGAAAACATGATTGACATTAATCTAAAAGGTCTTTTGTATGTTTCCAAAGCGATAATTCCAAAAATGATTGAGCACAAATCAGGACACATTATCAACATTGGTTCTACAGCAGCCAAACAGGTTTATCCTAATGGAAATGTGTATTGCGCTACCAAACATGCTGTAGACGCTATAAACAAAGGGATGAAAATGGATTTGAATCCTTATGGAATCCGCGTAGGAGCTATCCATCCTGGACTAGTTGAAACCGAATTTAGCCAAGTCCGTTTTAAAGGGGATACGGAAAAAGCGGCTAATGTTTACAAAGGATTCACCCCCTTAAAACCCGAAGATATTGCTGATATCATTCATTTTGTCATCTCAAGACCTTACCATGTTAACATCTCTGATTTGATAGTTATGTGTACGGCTCAAGGTTCAGCAACTATTATACACAAAGAATAAGACATAAAAAAACAGCTCTTTTGAGCTGTTTTTTTTTATTTAAATATGACAAAAATCAAGGAATAGCATCCAAAGTAATGGCTCCTAAATTATTTATTTCGCCATTTACAACTACCACATCGGTAATTATTTTTTCAGCTTTTCCAGATCCTTCTTCTGGAGTTAATGTAACATCATAAGTCCCAGCTGGTACTCCGTTAATTTGAAAAAATCCTGATTCATCTGCATAAGCAGAAACGGTTTCATCGCCCACTTGAACAGAAGCTAATACTTGAAAACCATCCAGTGCAGGACTTATATTTCCTTTAATAACGCCTGATGTAGCTGTACTTGAAACTCGTATTACGGGATGCAAATTAAATATTCCTGAATTTCCTGCTTGAACCACAATAGAATGCTCTACATCAAAATCTAACAAGAATTCATAGATTACACCTCCCACTAAAGTTTGGTTAACCTTAATTTTTAATCCTGATTGTTGTGCACTAGGCGTTTTTAAATCATAAGTTTCTCCGTCTTTAACAACAGTATTATTATCACCTAAAACCAATCGAACTTGTCCTAAAAATCCAGCAGGAACAATATCATCTGCTAACAGCACATCTACTCCACCTGTTAAATCTAATAAATTATAAACTTTAGGAGTTACACCTCCTAAACTTATCCACCCCTTACTATCATCATCACCTGTACCTGCTTTAATCATCACGTCTTGTACATCAATATATACTGCATCATAATCTCCAGGCGCATCTGTCATTCGAATAGCAACTTTAGATGTTTGTGCCCCACCATCATTAGAATTACATCCTACTAATGAAAAACACACAAATGCTATTAAACAAAAAGTTAACACATAAAATTTAATCTTTTTCATATCTTTCCGTTATTTAAATCAGGTTAACTATATTAACGATTAAATTTACGAAATATTGTTGTTTTTTAAAAAATAAGAGAGCTTTAAAATATGATAAACAAGCGTCTATTAATAAAGAATTTACTTGCTCACAACGACGAAAATAGTTTTTACGACAAAAAACGCCAACTAAACCTACATACTAAGGAAGGGAAAGCAAAATTCTTAAAACATATTTGCGCTTTATCTAATTCTAACCCAGCCAATAATTCTTATATAGTTGTTGGAGTTGAAGATCAAGACAATGAAATTATAGGAGCCGATTTTTTTGACGACAGTCATATTCAGAATTTAGTCAACGCTTATTTAGAAAATCCTCCTAAAATTCAATATGAAAACGTCCCTTTTCCCAACCTTCCCAAAGACAAAGTAATTGGTTTAGTAACCATAAAACCAAAGAATAAAATTTCATCTTTTAAAAAAGGAATCTACACCATTCCTGCTCATAGTGTTTTTATAAGGCGGGGAAGCAACACCACACCAGTTGAAGACAAAATAGACAAAAACTACCCAAATACCGAAACAGTAATTGACCTTGAAAACAATTCAAGAAACAACATCAAATACACATTGGACGGCGTATTTGATTTTATGAATTTCCGACACAAAGACATGGCTCCAAAATACAAGGTTTTTAAAGAACTATTTGTGATTTGCTGGGCAGGAATTCCAAAAAATGTTCGAGAAAAAACCTTCTTATCCCGCGTAGATATTGAATTAATTAACGAACACATTAAATTATTTTACTCTGATCAGGACGTCGTTACAATTTCATTCAACGAAGACACTTTTACCATTATAGAATATGTTCCATTGGGATTAAATGACAAAACCAGTTACTATCCATTAGAACAACAAACAATTTACTTCTACGAAAATGGCTATTATAAAATTGAAAGTAAAATGCTGTTTGAACCGCCAGCTTTCAATAAAAAAATGCTTTTTCACATTTATAACAATAACGAAACATTAGTAAACAAACTAAAAAAAGGATTGCAACTGAATCCAAGAGAACAAAAAGATCTTGAAAACCTACCTTCTACTTTTATGATTTGCTACCTGAATGGTTTTGAAGATGCCAAAAGAAAATTAATTGACGCTAAAACCTACCTAAAAGCCTTTCCTTCTGTTTACTTATCATTTAAAGAAGCCATGCGTATTTTACGAAAAATGAAATACGATGTGCAATAACCAAATTAAACGTTTTTTAATTTTTAGCAAAAATTAAAAAAATCGATTCTTTTGCTATAACATTTTTAGCTATTTTTAGTATATTAGAATACAAAAGCAGATTTTACAAAAATGAGGACATTAGTTATAGGAGATATTCACGGTGGTTTACGCGCCTTACATCAAATTATGGAAAGAGCTCAGGTTACCGAAAAAGATAAACTCATTTTTTTGGGAGATTATGTCGATGGCTGGAGCCAATCACCACAGGTACTGGATTATTTAATTGAATTGAACACCACTAACAACTGTGTTTTTATAAGAGGAAATCATGATGAACTGCTATTGCATTGGCTAAAAGACAGCAAGGATAATCTTTTATGGTACAACCACGGTGGCGAAGCAACGGTAATTGCCTATGAAAAAGTAAACAACGGCCACAAACAAAGACATATTGAATTTCTTCAATCTTTACAGGATTATTATTTGGACGATAATCAACGACTCTTTATCCATGCGGGTTTTACCAACATGAACGGAGTAAACTATGAATATTTTCCTAAATTATTCTATTGGGACCGAACTTTATGGGAAACAGCTTTGGCATTAGACCAAAATTTAAAAACAAGCGATTTATTATATCCTAAAAGACTAACTTTATATAACGAAATTTACATTGGACATACACCCGTAACCCGAATCGGGAAAACCATTCCCACAAATAAAGCCTGTATTTGGAACATCGACACGGGAGCAGCTTTCAAAGGTCCATTAACGATTATGGATATTGATACCAAAGAATTTTGGCAAAGTGAACCGCTACATCAGTTATATTTTGACGAAAAAGGAAGAAATTAAGTACATTTGCAATAAAAATTATTATGAAAAGAATAGTCACACTCATTGTATTGCTTTCTGTATGTTTTATTAATGCACAAGCTTTTAAAGGAAAAGGAGATACTAAATTTGATATTGCCGCCAATATCCAGGAACACGGCTCCGGAATTCGTCTATCTACTGATTTTGGATTAGGAGAAAACATTTCTGTTGGAGTTCTTACTTCCTATTTATTGTCTATCGACAAAGACGCACAAGGAAATAAACCTGATTTTGGTGACAGAGCCGATATTAAAGTTCGTTTTAATGCTAATTTAGGAAACGTTTTTAATGTGGACGAAAAAGTAGACATCTATCCTGGACTCGATTTAGGACTGAGAAACTTTGGTGCTCATTTAGGAATTCGTTATTTCTTCACAGATGGTTTTGGAATCATGAGCGAAATAGGATTCCCTATTGCAAAATACAAACCAGAAGCAGTTGGTTTTGAACGTTTAAACAATCAGTTTGTGCTTAATATTGGCGCTTCGTTTAATCTATAAAAAACAAAAAATCAACAGTAATAAGACACAACTTTTTTACCACTTAAAACAATCGTGTAGAACAAATTCTACATGAAATCATGGGATATTTTACAACTAAAAACGTTAATATATCTAAATTTGCATTATAGTTATATAGGCTCATTTATCACATATAATAAGCCTTTTTAACCATTTAAGAGATTTGCCCAGATCTACTTTAACTCATTCTATATAAGATTATGTAGACTTTGCTATCATTTTTTGTAAGCAATATAATTATCGAGTAGAGAATTTTCGATATGATTTTAAATATCAATTCATTTCATAAAGCTATATCTTAAATTAAAAAAATTTTGACAAAAAAACTCAAACTATCTAATGCTTTTTATTTAAAAAAATTAAAATTTGAGCATCGAAAAGTAATACATTACACATTATTAACTAGTGTTATTTTACTACAAATTATAGCTGTAATAATTTGGTATAACGAAAACAAAAATGAAACAAAATTAACAAAGGCTCTTGATGACATTTCATCTTCAAATAAAGTAATTAATTATACACATTTTGTAAATGCTTCTTTAATTCAATCGCAAGTGTACTTTAACGATTACCTTGGCAATAAAGATGATATTTCGTACAAAAAGTATTCTGCATCCATAAATGAAATTAGTCATCTATTAGACAGCATACGTATTTTTACCAATGGAAATCGAGCCTATAAAAATATAATTGTAAAAAAAAATCAAACTGAAGCTGAAATTTTAATTTTAAAAGCTTCCATTGATTCGATTATCAATGGTCAAATTTACAAAAGTCGTGATGACACATCTAAGCTATTTAAATTTACCCGTTTTGAATCAAAAAAAATTTTAGATAGCGTAAAAACAAACTCCTATATCAAAGTAGATAGTGTTTCTAGAAAGGGATTATTAGCCCGACTTGGAGATGCTTTTGCAGGAAGGCTTAATATTCAGAAAGAACAACTCAATACCGTTGTTACTATGAAATATAAAGATGGAGTGATAACTGGCGGCATTGAAGATCAACTAAAAAATGTTTTTAATAAAACAAACAACTATTATCAAAATGAATTTATTAATCTAAAAAAAACACTTTTAGACTTAAGAAACAAAGATTCTCAATTAATAAAACTTAACAATGAACTATTAAATATCAGTCAAAATATTATTTCTAATTATAGAAATTCAGCCAATTTACTACAAAATGCGAATGAAACAAACATCGTTAAGCAATACAAGTCAAACAAAGCAATTAGAAATTATTCTATAATATTCTTGATTATAGTAATGTTTATTGTATCTATTATTCTCTTAAGTTTTACTCACGTAGCTTTTGAATATGAAAAAAGACTGATAAATGCCCAAAATCAAATACACCAAAATTTAATTTTTAAAAACCGAATTATGGGGATGATTAGTCATGAAATTCGATCTCCTTTGAGTATAATATCAATGTATAGTAGAAAAGTTAGTTCAATAATTAAAGAAAAAGAATTAAAAGACACTTTCAAATCGATTGAATTCACTACAAATTCGCTACTTCTGTTATCAAATCAAATTTTAGAATATTCTAAGGACGAAAACAAAAAACTAAAACTAAAAAACAAAAACCTTTATTTAAAAACCGAAATCTATCAAATAATCAATTCTCTGACTTCTTTAGCTGAAGTTAAAGGAAATAAAATAAGTATTCTTTCTAATCTAGATTCGGATTGTGAAGTATGCACAGATGTTACAAAAATCCATCAACTATTTTATAATATAATTGGAAATGCTAATAAGTTTACCGAAAACGGAAATATATTAGTAAAAATCAATAATCAAAATATTTCAGATTATGAAATGAACCTTAATATTGAAGTAACTGATGATGGAGTAGGTATAAACCCAAATGATTTGAAAAACATTTTTGAATCCTACTATCAAGGAACAGTCTCTAATAAAGTAGAAAATTTAGGTGTTGGATTAGGTCTAAATTTATGTAAAGAAATAGTTGAATTGTTTGATGGAGAAATCAAAGTTAAAAGTGAAGAAGGCAAAGGCACAACAATAGAATTTAATCTAATACTAAGCAAAATTTAAAGCCATTATTTATAATTTATTTAGCAAAATATGAAATTACCAAATAATCATATCTTTTTAATTTCCGACGATCATAGTATCGTTCGACAAGGTGTTTCTCTATTGATAAATGAGTTGTTTTTAAATCCTAAAATTTACGTATCAGGTAATTTTAAAGACACTTTAAAAATATTAAATGAAACTAATGTTGATTTATTAATCCTTGATATTAATTTCCCTGAAGGAAATAGCATTAATATCATTAAGGATATAAAAAATATACGACCACAAATTAAAATTTTAATTTTCACCGCCTATAACGAAGATATTTATGCTTTACGATATCTAAATTCGGGAGCTTCTGGATATTTAAACAAAGGATGTTCCGAAGAAGAATTGAAACAAGCCATCACCAGTATGACCATATCGGGAAAATACCTAACCCAAAATGTAAAAGATAAAATTTTAGATTCTTATATCTCAAAATCACCAATTAATCCGATAGAACAATTATCAAACAGAGAATTAGAAGTAGCAAAAATGCTAATTAAAGGTTATGGAAATCTAGAAATATCCGATCTTTTAAATATTAAAAAAACAACAGTTAGTACATTTAAAAATAGAATATTAGAAAAACTTGAGATCGACAATCTAGCTGAATTGATTGAACTTTTCCGCCTATATAATGATGAAAAAGTATAATTTTTCGATTACTATTCATTTGCCCATTTGACTACTCTTAATTATTTATTTCATCAACACAATTCTGTTGCATTTCTTGTAGAAATAATTCTACCAATGTTTACTGAATCCACTACAAATTATAGGTTTTAGAGCAATTACATTTGTACAATCAAACTAATACAGTTTGAATTTAAATGTACTAACCTAACAAGTAATTATGCTAAAACAATTGATTCATGAATAAAAATTACGTGAATTTTAATTGTACTCTAAAGTCAAAAATTTGTAAAACATGAAAAAAAACATTCTATTATTAGCTTTTAGCTTCATCACTATTGGAACATTTGCACAAGGAAGATTAAAAAAAGGACATACGCAGTTGAATGCAGGAGTAGGATTCTCAAGTTGGGGGACTCCTGTATACATTGGTCTAGATTATGGTATTCATGAAGACATTACTATAGGTGGAGAACTATCCTATCGTTCAAAAACTCAAAATTATGGAAACTCAAAATACAAATCATCTGTAACAGGGGTTGGCATTAATAGCAATTACCATTTTAATCGCGTTTTAGAAATTCCTAACCAATGGGATTTTTACGCAGGACTTGGTCTCAATTATTATATCTGGAACTATGAAAATGATGCTTATAAAGCAAATAACGATTCGGATATTGGTTTGGGTGCTCAAATTGGTGGAAGGTACTTTTTTAATGATAAGCTAGGCATCAATCTAGAATTAGGAGGAGGAAACGCAACTAGCGGTGGTAAAATTGGAATTACTTATAAATTTTAATTTATAAAACCTAAGCCAATCATCTTAACAAAAAAAAATTAAACCCAAAAAGATACTCAACTCAATTACATTCATAAAGAGCAATTAAAATGCAGCTTAAAAAAACAAATTGTTTTCAAGAAATCCGTTGGCTAATTTATTTCATTTTAGATAACTATCCCTTAAAAACTGATAATTCAAAGGGAAATTCAAATAGAAAAAGACCAATCTCTTGATTGTTACACTAATCTTATTCTAAAACAAATAATATATGAAACCTCATTTTGACAATGTCTATGAAACTAAAAATTTAAATGATTTTCATAAAAAATTATTTGAAGATTTATCAGAAGAAATGTTCATTTTTAAAATTTCTTCTGATAATCATTTTCAAAAAATATTAATAAGTGAATCAGCTTATAAACTCTTTGAAATACCAAATAACTTTATCTCAGAAACCATTTTACCATTAATCTATAGTAGAATTTGTAGAGAAGATAAAATAAAAGTGCTTCGCTTATTTACACAACTCAAAAAAAATCAAAATAAAGGAGAAATTGAATTTAGACTTGAACTCCCTGAAAAAGGTTTGTGTACTTTTAAAGTCTTTGTAAAAACAAAAACGAAATCAAAAGGTTACGTTGTATTTTATGTAACTATTTTCAATTCAAATTCACTTGAAGAACATAAAACGAATGAAAGCCTTTTTAGTCCATCAGACAAAAACAATATAAAAACTCAGCAAAATCTTAAAAAAAAGACTTTTTATGGTTACTCACATCGTGTTTTAAGGTTAAGTAAAAAACACAAATGGATTTTATTGAAAGCTAAATCTATAAAAAACAACAAGAAAAATTTAAGAGTAAATACTAATATTCGTAGCCAAAATGAAAAACAATTAGAGCTAACACAAAAAGTTAAACAATACAGTGAACAAAATAGACGCTTAATGAATTTTTCTCATATTGTTTCACACAATTTAAAAACACATACAGGAAATATCAAAATGCTTTTAGACTTGATTGATTCAGAAGAAAGCAACCTTATTAAAGAAGAGTATAGAAGTCATCTACGAACTGTTTCTAACGACTTGAATGATACTATTACCCATATTTCGCAAATTATCAACATTCAGAATAATATAGATATTATCAAAGAACCTCTAGATCTAAACTTTTATCTTGAAAAAAACTATAAAATAATTAACAGTTACAGCCTTGAAAAAAAAGCTACAATTATAAACAAAGTTCCTAAAGATTCTATGGTTAATTTTAACCCAGCTTACTTAGAAAGTGTGCTATTAAACCTTAGCACTAATGCTATTAAATACGCTCATCCTGAACGATTTCCAATAATAACTTTTGAGTTTCTTATTGAAGAAAACCAAAAAAAGGTTTTAACTATTAATGATAATGGTTTAGGTATTGATTTAGATAAATATGGTGATATGTTATTTGGAATGTATAAAACATTCCATAAACACGAAAATGCAAATGGTATTGGTTTATATATAACAAAAAATCAAATTGAATCTATGAATGGACAAATTAGTGTAGAAAGTAAACTAGGAGAAGGAACTACTTTTAAAATTATTTTTAATGACTAAATAAGAGAAGAAAATTAAATAAAAATGGAAAAATTTGTAGTAAGCAAAAATCAGAAAGGAGAATTCAATTATGATTTTATAGATAAAAACAGACAATCAATTTTGAGCAAATCAGGGTACAAAAATAAAACTTTGTGTATGAAAGCAATAGAATCTATAAAACGAAACTCACAAGATGATTCTAAGTTTTTTAGAAAAAGAACTCCCGAAGACGAATGTTATTTTAACTTAAAATCCTCCAATGGTCAAATTTTAGGAATAAGTAAGCTTTTTAAAGACAAAACTGCTCGTGAAAATGGGATTGAATATATTAAAATTAAAATTCAAGATGCTTCTATAGAGGATAACACAGCTAGACAAAAAAACACCACTATTGAAAACACAAATTAATACAGAATAATTAGTTATTTAACTAATAAACTAAATTTAGAACAAAAAGGAAGTGGAATAAATTACATTACAAATCAAACCTTATTCCCTGAGCTAAAGGCAAAGTAGTTCCATAATTAATGGTATTAGTTTGTCTTCGCATATAGACTTTCCAGGCATCTGAACCTGATTCCCGACCACCGCCTGTTTCTTTTTCACCACCAAAAGCACCACCAATTTCGGCACCAGAAGTTCCAATATTTACATTAGCAATTCCGCAATCAGAACCTGCTGTAGACAAGAAAAGTTCCGCTTCACGCAAGTTGTTCGTCATAATTGCTGATGACAATCCTTGAGCAACATTATTTTGAATAGCGATAGCATTTTCTACTGCTCCAGAATATTTTAGCAAATACAAAATAGGAGCAAAAGTTTCGCATTGTACAATTTCAAAAGTGTTTTCGGCTTCTACAATAGCAGGCTTTACGTAACACTCACTTTCGTAACCTTCGCCAGAAAGCACAGCACCATTCACAAGAATTTTGGCTCCTTCAGCCACTGCTTTTTCTAAAGCTTTGTTGTATTTTTCTACAGCATCAGTGTCAATTAATGGTCCTACATGATTGTTTTCGTCCAATGGATTCCCAATTCGCAATTGTTGGTAAGCCGCAACCAAAGCAGCTGCCACTTTATCATAAATACTTTCGTGAACAATTAAACGACGTGTTGAAGTACAACGCTGACCTGCTGTTCCGACAGCCCCAAAAACAGCCCCAATTATGGTCATTTTAATATCGGCATCGGGAGTAACAATAATGGCATTGTTTCCGCCTAATTCCAATAAAGTTTTCCCTAAACGAGCAGCTACTGTTTGCGCTACAATTTTGCCCATACGTGTAGATCCTGTAGCAGAAATTAATGGAATCCTGGAATCGTTAGTCAATAATTCTCCTATCTTGAAATCACCATTAATTAAGCATGAAATCCCTTCAGGCAAATTATTTTCTTGTAAAACCTGAGTTAAAATATTTTGACAAGCAATTCCACACAACGGCGTTTTCTCTGAGGGTTTCCAAACACAAACATCACCACAAACTAAAGCCAAAGCAGTGTTCCAAGCCCAAACGGCTACTGGAAAATTGAATGCCGATATAATTCCCACCACACCTAAAGAATGGTATTGTTCATACATTCTATGATTGGGTCTTTCTGAATGCATGGTTAATCCGTGTAATTGTCGGGAAAGTCCAACGGCAAAATCACAAATATCAATCATTTCCTGAACTTCTCCATAGCCTTCTTGGAGTGACTTCCCCATTTCGTAAGAAACCAATTTACCTAAAGCTCCTTTATTCTGGCGTAATTTTTCACCAAACTGACGTACAATTTCACCACGTTGCGGTGCTGGCATCAATCGGAAAGTTTTAAAAGCTTCAGTAGCAGTTTGCATTACTTTTTCGTAATCGGCTGCGGAAGTCGTTCTTACTTTTGCAATCAATTGGCCATCTACCGGTGAATAACTTTCCAGAATTTCCCCATTTGAAAAACAGTTGACACCAGTTGATGTTCCATCATTCAATTCTTGGATTCCTAATTGGGTTAATGCTTCTTTTATTCCAAATTGTGTTGCGATTGTTGACATGATATTAATACGTTTCGTTTTATTAGCCCCGGTAGCAGCGGCATCCTTTTCCTGCTTTCTTTAAGCAGGAAAAGATAGAGCGGATAACGGGAAATAGCTCCTGAAAAAAATTATTTTTTGGCTGTAAATCTTGAATCGGTTTCCATAACTGTTCCGCATTTTTCGCAAGTACGGAGTTCTTCTGAATTATAATACTTTTCAAAATGAGGCAAGAAATCTTTTTCGATATTATTGAGTTCAAAATAGACTTCGTGCAATTTATGATTGCAATTATCACAATACCACAACAATCCATCTACAAAACCTTGTTTGGCTCTTTTGCGCTCAATAACCAAACCGATAGAACCTTCGGAACGAACGGGAGAATGCGGAATTGTTGCGGGATGCAAATACATATCGCCTGGATTGAGTTCTAAAACATGACGCTCGCCATCTTCCTGAATGTGAACTTCTATAGAACCTTCCAACTGATAAAACAATTCTTCGGTTTCATTGTAATGAAAATCTTTTCGGGCGTTTGGACCCGCAACAATCATTACGATATAATCGCCTGAATCCATGTATAAGTTTTTATTTCCAACAGGAGGTTTTAACAATTGACGGTTTTCGTCAATCCATTTAGTCAGGTTAAAAGGTCTTGAAATTGCCATTTTATATTATTTTTGAGAAATGCTAAGGTACGAAAAAAAGAATTTTGGTTTCAATTTTGGTTTCACGAAGATTCTCAAAGAAAACCGCAGAGATACGCAAAGAAACAGGTTGAAATAAATTCTTAGCGAAACTTAGCGTTTACTTTGCGAATCTCTGTGTAACTAGCTGAAAAGCAAAAAACATCATTTTGCTTCTTTAATCAAATAAATATACACGGGAAAATGGTCACTAAAACCGACTTCTGTTGCCGAATGCCGTTTGGGATAGCCTTTGTATTGTCCTGAATTTTGAATCAAATAACTTTTGTTAAAAATGCCTGCTTTCCAATATTGATAAGTTGAAAAATCGTTTTTTATAAGTGATTGCGTAACCATAATTTGGTCAAAAATATCCCAGGAATCTCGGTAAGCAATTGTCCCCAAACCTTTTTTAGCCATTTCTTCAAAAGGATTATAAATCCCCAATTCAGGAACATCTTTTTTATAGGCTTTAGCTCCCAAAGCTTTTTTGATGCTGTTATTAAAAGGACCATCGTTTAAATCGCCGAGGGTAATTACTTTGGCATTTGGATTTATCTTTTGCAGTGAATCAATAATTTTTCGATTTAGCATTCCAGCAGCTTCTCGAAATGGACTAGATTTTTTCTCTCCACCCGAACGCGACGGCCAGTGATTGACAATGATATGAATTTCTTCACCATCCAAAAAGCCTGTCACTAAAAGTTGGTCTCTGGTAAAAACGCGATTCTCATAATTATTTTCAACAATATCGTCGTCATCTTCAGTAACCGCAACTGTTTCTAGATGTTCGATTCTTTTTTTATAAATATAAAGTGGGATATTGGTAAAAGAAGTGGGCAAGAAATATTTCTTTTGAAACAACAATGCTACATCAATTCCCCTTTTGTCTGGCGAATCAAAATGAATCATTCCATAATCCTGCATTGCCATTTTAGACTGCAGTACTAAATCTTCCAGCACGCCACGGTTTTCAATTTCGGAACAAGCTATCAATGTGGGCGAATTAAAGTTTTCCGGTTTTCCAATTTCAACTAAAACACGTGCTAGATTTTGTAATTTTTGATGGTATTTTTGAGATGTCCAGCGCTGTTTTCCCTGCGGCGTCCATTCATCATCATTTGTATGCAAATCATTGATAGTGTCAAAAAGATTCTCGAAATTATAAAATGCAACGGTATGGATTCGATAGCTTTTTTGCTGCGAAAATCCCATTTGAACTAAAAACAAAAAAGCAACAATTACAATCACTCTTAAAATTCGCATAACAACCTCAATTTAAAGTGCTTTAGTAAAATTAATCTATTTCATACAATTTGCAATATATTATTTTTTGAATTTAGTTATCTTTGTTTGGATGCTTCGCAAAGGCATTTTAAATTTATATTTACTCAGGAAAAACAACAATATGCTTACTCCTCGATTTTTAAAAACAAACCGAACATTTTGTGTATTCCTGATTTTTATTTTTCAAACTTTCAATAGTCAAGCCCAACAACAAATGATTACACCAGCCGCTTTACAAAAAGGAGACACCGTTGCCATTGTAGCTACCGCCCGAAAATATACAGACAATAATTTAAAACCCGCCATCGATTTATTGCACAGCTGGGGACTTGAAGTGGTTATTGGTAATAGCATTGGCTTAGACAACAACCAACTGGCCGGTACCGATGAACAAAGAACTGCTGATTTTCAAGCCCAACTGGACAATCCAAACATCAAAGCTATTTGGTGTGTAAAAGGAGGTTATGGAACGGTACGAATTATTGATGCCTTAGATTTTACACAATTCAAACTAAATCCAAAATGGATTGTAGGTTTTAGTGACATTACTGTTTTACACAATCATCTGAACACTTTAGGGTACAAAACCATTCATGGCATCATGCCTGTTACCGCTCCAAGAGCAACAGCTGAAGCCAAAGAAACTTTAAGACGTGCTTTATTTAAAGAAGCTTTAAGTTATGAAATTCCTTCTGACCCAATGAATAGAATAGGAACAGCCAAAGGCGAATTAGTGGGCGGAAACTTATCTATTTTATACAGCCTGTTTGGTTCTCCATCAGCAATTGATTGTCAGGGTAAAATTTTATTCATTGAAGATTTAGATGAGTATTTATACCATATTGATCGTATGATGATGAACCTAAAACGCAATGGCTGCCTGGAAAGCATCAAAGGAATCGTAGTGGGTTCTATGACTAAAATGAAAGACAATGATATTCCTTGGGGGAAAAATGCCGTTGAAATTATTGAAGATGTTACTAAAAAATACCACATTCCTGTAATTTATAATTTTCCTGCTGGACACATTCAAGACAATAGAGCATTGATTCTGGGCAGTACAGTTTATATGGAAGTTACTCCTGTAAAAAGTACGCTAAAATTTCAAGATTAATTAATTTTTACCATATAAGTCATACAAGCCAATACAAGAATAAATGATCACGGAACTTAATAAACTTATATAACTTGTATTTTTTAATTAGATCATATAAGAACATATAAGAGAAAAAAAACTTATATGACTTATATGTTAAACAAAGACAGCAATGGCGGAGCATAACGAATTAGGAAAACTAGGCGAAGAATTAGCTGTTGATTTTTTAAAAAACAACGGCTATACCATTTTAGAAACCAACTGGACATTCCAAAAAGCAGAAATAGACATTATTGCTCAAATAGATGATACACTGGCAATTATAGAAGTAAAAACACGATCTTCTCTTGAATTTGGTCTACCACAAGACTTTGTAAATTCAAAAAAAATAAAACTACTTACGAAAGCTGTAGACAACTACGTAGTTGAAAAAGATCTCGATATCAACGTCAGATTTGACATAATTGCCATCCACAAAGAGAATAAATCTTTTGTAATTGAACACCTTACAGACTCTTTTTATCACTTTTAACTATAATTTCTAGTGTTATTTTTGTAACAAATTGTTTTTTTTATTATATTTGCCCATATTTTTAACGATTTAACTAAGTAAATCGATTTAAAAACTAAGTAAAAACACCTATATAATTATGAAAACTGTTTCTTCAATTGTCGAGAATTACATCAAAACAAAACCATTTTTATTGAATGCATTGTCACTTGGAATCATCAATTTAACCTCTTTATCCAGAAACATCATGTCGGAATTAGAGAGTGAATTTGGTAAAGAAGTAAAACAGGGCGCGGTTGTAATGTCTTTAAAAAGATTAACCGAAGAATTGGATTTTAGATTGAATCATAAAATCAACAAAGTCATCAAAAACATAGGCGAAATTACGGTTCGTTCGGCTTTGACAGACTATACTTTTGCTGTTTCTGAAACCGTTTTAAACAAACAAGCTGAATTAATTTCGGACATCAACGGTTTTCCAGATGTTTTTTATACTTCTTCAAGAGGAGTAAATGAAATTAATATTGTAGTAAGCAATACCGTAAACAAACTAGTTGACAAACATTTTTCTAACGAAAAACTAATTCAGAAATTAGATAACCTTGCTTCTATTACAGTTAAATTGCCAAAAGAAAACATCGTGATTCCTGGAATTTACTATTTTATTTTCCAACGTTTGGCTTGGGAAGGAATTATCATTAACGAGGTTATTTCAACATCTAACGAATTTACCATTTTAGTGAGTGAAGAACAAGTAGATGTGGCATTCAAAGTAATTAAAGATTTGAAAAATTAAGCCAATTTCAACAAAATAAAAAAAGCTTCCAACCTATTAAGATTGGAAGCTTTTCATTTTATCTGTCAAGCTATAATTACAAATTCATTCCGCCTGAAACTTCAATACGTTGTGCATTGACCCACTTTGCATCATCAGTACACAAAAATGCTACTACACTGCCAATATCATCTGGCAAACCAACTCTTCCTAGAGCTGTTACAGAAGCAATATACTGATTCAACTGCTCATTATCACGAACAACACCTCCACCAAAATCAGTTTCTATAGCTCCTGGAGCAACAATATTAACTCTAATTTTTCTCTCTCCTAATTCCTTCGCTTGGTATTTTGTCAAAGTTTCCATTGCTGTTTTCATACTCGCATAAGCTGCATAACCAGGAAATGAAAAACGAGTAAGCCCGGACGAAATGTTCACTATTCCACCACCATCATTCATTAACATCAATGCTTTTTGAGTTAAAATAAAGACCCCCTTAAAATGAATATTAAACATATTATCAAGTTGTGCCTCTGTAGTAGTCATAAAACTTTCATGAGCTCCAACACCTGCATTATTCACTAAAAAATCAAATTTATCCTTACCAAAAGTTCCTTTCAAAGCGATTGTTGTTTTTTGGAAAAACGAGTCAAAACTACTTGATTCAGCTACATTCAAGGGAATAGCCACCGCTTTTTGTCCTATTTTTTCAATTTCAGCTACAACTAATTGTGCTTCATCAATTTTACTGTGATAGGTTAATAACACATCAAGTCCTTTTTTAGCAAGACTCAAAGCCATTTCTTTTCCTAATCCGCGACTTCCACCAGTAACAAGAGCTATTTTATTTTCTTTAAATTCCATCTTAAAATTTGTTTTAAATTAATAAGACAAAATTAAGAATGAATGAAAGCGCAATAATTGTAAATATCAATCGATAATTTGCAAAATTCAAATCACACAATTCAAACTCTAAAAGACATTGGCGTCAAAGTAGTTTGTTTTTTGAAAAAATTAGAAAAATGAGCCAACTCCTCGAATCCTAGTGAATAGGCAATTTCAGAAACATTCCAATCGGTTTCTTTCAATAAAATTTTTGCCTCATTAATTAAACGTTTACTAATTAATTCTGTTGTTGTTTTTCCTGTATTTTCTTTCAACACCTTATTCAAATGATTGACATGAATAGACAAACGACTGGCATAATCTTTAGCCGTTCGTAGTTCTAACCTTTGACGTGGAGATTCAATAGGGAATTGTCTTTCTAATAATTCTGCAAAAAGAGAAGCAACTCTTGCTGCCGAATTATGCTTAGAATACAATGCTGTGGCAGGTTGTAATTTTTGTCCAAAATGAATTAACTCTGAAACATAGTTGCGAATCAAATCGTATTTATACACATAATCTGAATTAATTTCAGCGTGTATCTTTTTAAAAATCAACTCAATTACTTCAGCTTCCTCATCTGATATTTCAAAAACTGGAAACCCATCTGGTTGAAAAATCGGAAGTCCCTCTAAATCAATTCCACTTTTATCTTTTGTAAAAAACTCTGTTGTAAAAACACAAAAATGTCCAGATTGTTGTTGTAAATCCTGAGGGACATAATGATATGGAATCTTTGGAGTAGCAAATAACAAGGCATGTTTTTCAATATTAATTACCTTATCTGCATATTCTGCTCTGTTCTTACCCTTTATCAAACTTATTTTATAATAAGCCCTCCTATCATAAGGCATAACAGGTTTCTCTTTAAACGTTTCATATAGTTCTTTGATATTAAAAACATTGAAATGACCAATCTCTTTTTGAATACCATCTGGTAATAAAGAAATTTGTTCTGCACTTGAAAAATCGGTGATTTCGTTATAAAACTCGTCTATTGACTTTAATTTCATAAAATATATATTTGCAAAAATCAAATATATAAATAAAAAACAAGATAGTTATTCTAATCAAATAACTAATTAATACCCAAAACTAATTCCAGCAACCAAGAAATCTTTACCAAAAAATTCAGTATTTTTTGTTGCCGCATTATGAACAAAATTCAATGAAATCGGCATGTTAATTCCTTTACCTAAATCAAACTCTTTCGTGGCTTTTAAGGCTAGGTTTACCAAGGAAGCTTTGTCATAATCAGCATAGGTGTAATATTCAGCCTGATTATTTAGTACCACTCCAGAAGAAGCATCCAATGTTATATTTTGAAGTATTTCACGTGATGAATTTTCGAATAAATTAAAAGTATAGCCCAATTCTAAATACGTGGTATAATTGTGTTTTGGATTATCATTCTTATCATAACGATAATCATTTCCTCCAATAAACGTACTTATCGTTGCGTTAAAAGGAAACCGGTATCCTTCAGAAAAATCAAAATAAAGCATCGCATCAATAGTTTGAGAACTCGTTGGTCCAAAATCAGAAAATCGATTACTTACTCCTGCTACTTTTGAAACCGAAGGCCAATAATAATCCCAAAGTTGGAATTGTAAAAAATCATTAATTTGATAGCTCGCATAAAAATCAATTTCTTGATATCCTTTATAAGAAGTCTCCCCATCCGAATAAAAATATTGCCTTTTAAAGTTGGTCGTA
The DNA here is from genome assembly GCF_058309975.1 of Flavobacterium sp. ST-158. Lineage (NCBI taxonomy): Bacteria > Pseudomonadati > Bacteroidota > Flavobacteriia > Flavobacteriales > Flavobacteriaceae > Flavobacterium > Flavobacterium sp. ST-158. The sequence goes on from NZ_JBZEEN010000001.1 coordinate 673,613, forward strand.
GCCCAAACACCTAAAGTTAATTTAGGAATTACCGCATACTCCACAGAAGGCTGCACAGCAAGATAATTACCTCCCCAGCATTGTCCACGCCAGAGATACCTGCTTACAACATCCACATTAAAAGTTAGTTTTTTCTCCTCAGCTAACGTATCTTCTGATTGTTGTTTTTCTTGAGAAAAACCAACAAGTGAAACTAGTACTAAAATCAAAACCGAAAATGTTTTGCTACTTTTCATCAAAATGATTTTATTTTAATACTTATCTATCAACTCAAACAAACGCTCTCTATTCAAAGGTTTGGTAATATAATCATCAAAGCCAGCTTTTTCAATCTTAGCCTTATCTTCCGAAGAAGAATAGGCAGTTTGTGCTATAATTGGTAAATGTGGACGAATCGGTCTTATTTGTTCAATAGCTTCAAAACCATTCATAATAGGCATTTTAATATCCATAAGAACCAAATCAATATTGGAATTATTAATGCAATAATCAACCGCTTCCTGACCATTTACAGCTCTAATAATTGTAAAATCTTTGTCTTTCATCATTTTTTGGAACAATAAAAAATTAATATTATCATCTTCAGCAATCAAGATAATTTTGTTTCCAGATTTTACCACATCATTTTCCTTAATAGATTTCACTACAATATGCTCTGACTTTGCATATTTTAAAGGAATAGAAAAATAAAAAGTAGAACCTACTCCTACCGTTGATTCTAATCTAATAGTACCTCCCAGAATTTCTATATAAGCCTTTGAAATAGAAAGCCCTAAACCTAAACCTCCCACCACTATAGATCTATCATTCTCAACACGCTTAAATCGATCAAAAACATGCTGATGATGATCCTCCTCAATTCCGGAGCCCGTATCTTGAATGGTAAAATGAATCATTTGCTGGTCTTCATCAATATCATATTTAAAAACAACAAGCCCCTCATCAGTATATTTAATAGCATTGGTCAATAAATTAATGATTACCTGCTTTAATTTAATTTCGTCGGTGATGATGTTATATTGAGCCAAAGATGTACTTTTTATCAATTTAAATTTCAAAGGCTTGCTTTGAGGTAGAGTTACCTTGACAGTTTTGTACAACTCTTCAATACAGGAATCTAAATTAATTTCGCTAAAATTAGGCGAAATCTGATTTGCATCAATCTTAGACATTTCTATTAAATCATCAATAATAGAAACCAGATTTTTACCATTTTTTTGAATTACATTCAAATATTCAATCCGTTCTTTTTCATTGAGTTCTGTATTCAAAATAAGCTCCGTAAACCCATTTATGGCGTTCATTGGCGTTCTTATTTCATGGGATAAATTGGCCAAAAAAGACGCTTTTAGCAAATCACCTTCTTCGGCTTTTATTTTTGCCTTGATTAATGCCAACTTTTGATTGTTGTTCTCTTCAAACAAATTCCCAATATAACTAAACTCACCCGTGGTTTCTTTTAACTCAGCTATTGCCGAATTACTACCTCTTTCTAATGCCTTTCGAACTAAATAAAGAGGTCTGTATACAATTTTTTGCGTGTAATAAACACTAAAAATTAAATAAACAATAAAAACAACAATAATTATATATAAAATTCGAATAGTGTTCTCAAAATAGACTTCAAATTTTCGTTCAAAAAGTAATTTACCAATAAGTGTCCCCTTAGAATTTTTCAAAGAATAAACGGTGCTTACCACATGTCTTTGTTCAGTAACTGTATCATTCTTACTTAAAAAGCTAATTTTAGAAGAAGTGATTCTCTCTAAATTTTGAAGAAATTTAACGTTAACTAAACGTACTGCAAAAAAATAACCCGATGGTTTTGTTTTGTTTTTAAAAGGATCGTCTGATGGATGTATGGTTGCACCTGTTACTTCGGCAATTCCTTCGGGAATATGAATATAAAATTTCCCTACACCTACTTTGTCCAAAACTTCCATTGTTTGTTTCGGAATAAAATCAAGTGTTTTAATTAACTGAGTTGGTGTTCGAGTAATAAACTTTTTATTTTTATCATAGACTCCTAAATAGTCAGCGCCATAGATTCCTAACTCATTCCCAATGGTTTCATCATACCATTTTTGATCTCTGGTAGCAATAAAATCAACAAATTCATCCCAATTGGTATCATTCTTTAAAGCTGTTAAAATTGGTTTAGATTCTAATAATAACAACTCGTTAATTTTACTTTCAAATAATTCAACCGAATTTTGATAGGCATCTTTCTCTGTCTTATTGATATAATAAAACAAAACCGCATAAAGCATCAGAAAAACCACACTGGAGGAAACGATTAAAAAAAGAATTTTTGGGGAGGTTTTTTTTAATGTCATAAATTGGTTCCTGATTGTTTTTAAATAAAAAACATTAAATTAATAAAAAAAACAATCTTCCAAAATTCATTTACAAATTATTCGTTTATCTGCACTAAAATTATCCAAATTACTACAAAAACAACCATTAACTCTCTCTTCCACCCAATAGTTCCATCAGTTCCAAAGCTCTTCGGGTTGATTTTACATTGTCAAATGTAAACTATAGATTACTCCATATTAAAATTTAAAAGAAAAAACTTATATTTACGATTGTAAATTATGTAAAATGAAAAGATATACTTTATTGTTTTTATTGACTTTTCAAATGGTTATATCTCAAGAAATAATCATAAAAGGACAAGCATATAATTCAGGAAAATTTCATAACAGAGATGTTTATATTATTAAAAATGACACTATTAATAAACTAAGAAAACACAGTGATTTTTTAGTTGAAGAATGGAAAAAGAAATCAAAGTTTGAAGACATAAAAGAGGCATCTTATCAAGAAGTTACTAAAAACAATCAAATATTGACTCGACTACTTCAAGACAAAAATTACAGAACCCACACAGACAGCTTAGGTAATTTTGAAATAAAAGCTAAATTAACGGATTCTTTATTTTTTGAAAGCTATTGGCATATAACTACAAAATTCTTAGTTGCTGATTTAATAAAAAAGAAAAAAGTAAATGTTAGATTAGAATTAGAACCTTGTGAAGTATGGCCTTCTCATCCTGAAAAACCAACAAAACTTTATGTATTCATTGGTAAAAAAATCAAAGTATGGAAGGCTTCGTCAAGTTATTGTAACATAGGTCGTTTAAATTCTAGAATTTTATCCAAATATTTGGTAGTTAAAAATATCTATGGTGATTTCAAAAAAGATACTATCCAATTTACAACTTACCCGCCACATTCTCCTGCATTTCAACAAAATTACAAACCATTTAAAACTTTTTTTGCTGATTTTGAATATTGCTTGTTATATGTTTTGGAATATAATGGAGAATTACTTCAAACCAGATATGTATTTGATGATGTTTACATGACAACAGAAGGAAAATGGGCAACTCCCTTAAAACCTAAAGGATTAAGAAATTCAATTCCTCCTGATTCTTTTAGATTAAAAAAAATAGATTTTGTTACACCTATTGAGTTTGTCTATGATGAAAGATTTGAAAAACAAATCAAAGAAAACTTCTCTGAAACCTATAACACAATAGCTAACGGAAAAATTCAGGTGAATTACGGCTTTTATGTCGAAGATCTATTTGAAATCAGAAAAACAGGGGCGTTAAAAGAATTTGATTATCTAATCAAATAAGTTAAAAAACTATCCCTGACCCAACATCTCCATTAATTCCAAAGCTCTCCTAGTCGATTTTACGTTGTCAAAAGTCAGTAATAAACGTAAGCCATTCGGCGTTTGTTTTTCTTTCATTTTGCAAAGTGAAGCATGCTTTTGCACAAACTGCAACACCTTATGAAAACGATTCGATTGGTAAAAATCGGATTGTTGATCGGACACAAAATAGCCAATCATTTTGCCTTGTTTCATCACTAATTTCTCAATTCCGACACGGGTTGCCACCCATTTGATGCGAATACTGTTCATTAAGGCATTGGCACGCGGAGGTAAAGGACCAAAACGGTCAATCAGTTTATTTTGGAAAACAACCAACTCTTCTTCGTTTTTAATAGCTGCCAATTCGTTATACAAATTCATACGCTCCGAAATATTATTGATGTATTCATCCGAAAACAGTAATTCAAAATCGGTGTCAATTTGCAGGTCTTTTACATATTCCTTGGTTTCAATATCATTTTCAGCCGGATACAAATCTTTGAATTCGTTTTCTTTCAACTCTTCAATCGCCTCATTCATGATTTTTTGGTAAGTATCAAAACCTATTTCGTTAATGAAACCGGATTGTTCTCCACCCAATAAATCTCCTGCACCACGAATCTCTAAATCTTTCATCGCGATATTAAATCCGCTGCCGAGTTCGCTAAATTGTTCCAAAGCCTGAATACGTTTTCTGGCTTCTTCGGTCATGGACGAATAAGGCGGGCAGATAAAATAACAGAATGCTTTCTTATTACTTCGACCCACACGACCCCGCATTTGGTGCAAATCAGACAAACCAAAATTATTGGCATTATTGATAAAAATCGTATTAGCATTGGGTACATCCAATCCACTTTCGATAATAGTTGTAGCAACTAAAACATCAAATTCTCCATTCATGAAAGCCAGCATCAGTTCTTCGAGTTTCTTACCGTCCATTTGTCCGTGACCGATTCCCACTTTGGCATTTGGTACCAAACGCTGAATCATTCCGGCCACTTCTTTGATGTTTTCAATGCGATTATTGATAAAATAAACCTGTCCGTTACGCTGAATTTCATACGAAATCGCATCCCGGATTACTTCTTCGCTAAAACCTACCACATTAGTTTCAATAGGATATCTATTAGGTGGAGGCGTTGTAATAACTGATAAATCTCTTGCAGCCATCAACGAAAACTGTAAAGTCCTAGGAATTGGTGTTGCAGTCAAAGTCAGCGTATCCACATTAGCAGCAATAGTTTTCAACTTGTCTTTTACGTTCACACCAAACTTTTGTTCCTCATCCACAATCAGCAAACCTAAATCTTTAAAAACTACATTTTTGTTCACCAACTGATGCGTTCCAATAACAATATCCAATTTTCCTTCAGCTAGTTGTTTTAAAGTTTCTGCTTTTTGTTTAGCTGTTCTAAAACGGTTCAAATACCCAATAGAAACCGGCATGTCTTTTAATCGCTCCGAAAAAGTTCTAAAATGCTGGTACGCCAAAATAGTGGTTGGCACCAAAACCGCTACCTGTTTGCTATTGTCCACCGCTTTAAATGCTGCACGAATAGCCACTTCGGTTTTTCCAAAACCTACATCTCCGCAAACCAATCGATCCATCGGGCGATCGCTTTCCATATCGGCTTTTACTTCCTGAGTCGATTTTGTTTGATCTGGTGTATCTTCGTAAATAAACGAACTTTCCAATTCGTTTTGTAAATAACTATCAGGCGCATATTGAAAACCTTTTTCCAATCGCCTTTTAGCATACAATTGAATCAAATTGAACGCAATATGTTTGACTCTGGCTTTGGTTTTTTGTTTCAGAGCCTTCCAGGCATTCGAACCTAATTTATATATTTTAGGAGGTGTTCCGTCTTTGCCGTTGTATTTCGAAATTTTGTGCAGCGAATGTATACTCACGTACACAATATCATTATCGGCATAAACCAGTTTAATCGCTTCCTGCGTTTTGCCTTCGACCTGAATTTTTTGCAATCCTCCAAATTTCCCAATTCCGTGGTCAATATGCGTTACATAATCGCCAACAGACAAAGTAGTCAATTCTTTTAAAGTGATATTCTGTTTTTTCGAATAACCGTTTTTGATACTAAATTTATGATAACGCTCAAAAATCTGATGATCGGTATAGCAAGAAATTTGGTTTTCCTCATCTATAAATCCCTGGTACATTGGCAAAACAATGGTGTTGTATTGTTTGCGAATATTCTCTGAATTGGCTTCGTCCAAGGTTTCAAAAATATCATGAAAACGTTTGGCCTGTGCCTCATTCGAGCAGAACAAATAATTTTTGTATCCGTTAAAATGATTCTCACTCAGATTATTCAACAACAAATCAAATTGCTTGTTGAACGAAGGCTGCGGCTGAATGTGAAATTCAATTTTTTTAGTGGTTTTAAAAATGGTTTTTGAACTCAATTCTACAATAGAAAAATCCAGCGCCCGCTTTATAAATGCCTTTTGATCCAAAAATAATTGTTCTGGAGTGGCGTGTTTGATATCCTTAGACAATTTCTCAAAAGCTTCTTCGGCGCGGGTAAATTGCTTATCTAATTGTGATAATAAATCTTCGGTATTCTGAATTAACAGCACCGTTTGCTCCGAAATATAATCTAAGAAAGATTCTCTGTTTTCCTGAAAAAGTTTGTTCTCCACATTGGGAATAATCGTAATTTTCTTTTGTTGTTCCAATGACAATTGCGTGGCGACATCAAAAGTTCGGATACTATCCACTTCATTCCCAAAAAACTCAATTCGGTACGGATTATCATTTGAAAAAGAAAATACATCCACAATTCCACCTCGAACAGAAAACTCACCAGGTTCGGTGATAAAATCGACTCTTTTAAATTCGTATTCGAATAACACTTCGTTGATAAAATCAATCGAAATTTTATCACCCACACTTACTTTCAAGGTGTTTTTATCCAAATCCCGACGAGTAACCACTTTTTCAAAAAGTGCTTCAGGATAACTCACAATTACCGCTGGTTTTTTACGGGAATTAATGCGGTTTAATACTTCGGCACGAAGCAAAACATTGGCATTATCAGTTTCTTCTATTTGGTACGGACGGCGGTAAGAACTGGGATAAAACAACACATCTTCCTCGCCAATCATTTGTTCCAAATCATTCAAATAATAAGCAGCTTCTTCTTTGTTGTTCAAAATGACCAAAAACGGCAATTCCACTTTCTTAAACGCCGAACGAATGACAAACGAAATTGCCGAACCCAATAAACCGCTCAAATGTAATTTTACTGATTTTTTTTCCTGTAGTGCAGCAACAATTTGCAGCATTTTAGGCGAGGTTTCGTAGATGGTATATAAGGCAGATTTACTCAACTCTAGCGTCGTTTGGATTAATTATAGCTCTTGTACTAGCTGGAAGAACAGATGGATTGGACATCATTGGATTATTAGGAATCGCTCTTGCCGAATCCAACAACATTCGTCTCATTTCGTCCTCACCTTCCTCAACCGGAATCTTGCTTTTCTCGGTCAAAATATCGATTTGACGTTGCAATGTGGCCAATTCTTTATTGACTTCGCCCACTAATTGCACCACTTTTTTATCGGGAATATTATCCAAATGAATGTACATATCCAAAAGCCTAACCTTAGTAATCAAAACCGAAATTCGGCTTTTAATTTGTGGTTTATTGAGCAACTCTGGAATTGCATTATTCAAAGCCATTGCTTTTTTAGCAATGGCAGCCGATTTTTGTTGGTAAGCACTAATGGTTTTCTTTGGTTTTTGAGCTAATTCCTGCATGAACAAACGCAAATCGTTCCAGCTTTTTACGGTTTCTTCCGTGGCCTCATTGATGGGTTCGTCATAAAAATCCCAGCCTTTCTTGATATTTTCAAAAATGACTTTTTTCTTTTGGGCATCTTTGGCATTTTCAGCTAATCGTTTTTGATTGTTTTCCTGGTTACAGGAAGCCAGCAAAATCAGCAGACCAAAAATATATACTAGTTTGTTTTTCATCGAATTTTTCATTGAACCGCAAAGTTACAAAGTAAATGCTATTTCGTACACTTCTTTAAGTAAAGAATAACAGCTATTGATTGTAAGAACTTTTTGATTAGATTTGTTTGAAAGCACGGATTGTAAATCCGCATTATTTAGGATTAATCAACAACCAGTCAAAGATGAACATTTATATCTTTTTATTTAAGTCTTTATACGCAAGAATTTCTCAAATAAACAAAGACATACCCGTAATTACAACATCTATATTTTTCTCAATACTATTAATTTTCAATATTAATTGTTTTATTTATTATTTATCTGATTCGTTTATTCTTTTAAAAACCAAAGCATATAACTATATATTATTTACTATTATTTTAATATTAAATTATTTCATCATTATAAAGAGAAAAAAATATGTTTTCAACCAAAAAGAGAACAACAAAAAATTAATTGTTATTGGCTATATATACACTCTTTTATCTTTTGCTTTATTTCTTATTCTATTAAAAGTAGAACTTTATTATTTCATCGTTTTTCTTATTCTATTTTTACTAATGGAGATAATTGTAGAGTTTTCAAGGATGTAAAAAAATAGTTTTCAAAACAACAAACCCGACAGCTTTTTGAAAACTGTCGGGTTTTAATATTAAGAAATTAGAAGCAAAAATTACTTCACTTCATAAGTATTATTTTGTGCTTTTACATCCGCCATTAAACCGCTTGGGTCAATGGTAATTTTTTTGATGCTGCTTTTAGGCTTTGAAATGGTCAACTCATATTTTGGGTTTGCCCAAGGCCAGTCATTCAACACTGTTCTTTTAATTGATGGATTCGGATTTTCTTTTTCAAAATACATCATTCGCAACGGAATGTAAAAACTTTCCTTTGTTCCGTCAGTATATTCTAGCTGCAAATCTATAGGCATTGGCATGCGCCCCATTCGTTCCAAACTCACTAGCGTATTTGCTCCATTTTCAGTAACAGCGGTAATTCCGTAATCAATAGTATTGGTAGTTTGCGTCCAATCGGTTAAATACCAATCCAGTTCCGCTCCCGAAACACGTTCGGCAGTTCGTTTAATATCATTTGGTGTAGGATGCTTGAATTTAAAATCCTGATAATATCTTTTAATAGTTTTGGCTAAATTATCCTGACCAATTAAATAACCCAATTGAGAAAGAAAAATACTTCCTTTCACATAAGAAGAAATACTATAGGCACGATTCCAATCATAACGGTCACCATGAGTGGTTTGTGGCTGTTCTTTACCCGAATTCACCAAAGAATAATAAGCCTTATAATTTCCTTCAAATGGGTTTGCTGCTTTTTTTCCAGTGATTTCATTTACCGCCATATCTTCTATGTAGGTGGTAAAACCTTCGTCCATCCAAGGATGTTTGGACTCATTGGAGGCCAAAACATGTTGGAACCAGTTATGTCCTAATTCATGCGTTGCTGTACCAAAAACACCTTCCAAAGTTCCATTTCCTAAAATCAAAGTACACATAGCATACTCCATTCCACCATCGCCACCCTGAATAAAAGAGTATTGTTTATACGGATAATCACCAATGTTTTTATTGTAAAAATCCATCACCTTAACCATTAAAGGCTGCAAATTTTTCCAGTTGTCTATGATTTTAGGATTGTTTTTGTATAAGAAATGTAAATCTACATTATTAGGCCCTTTTACCACATCATGAATGTATTCTTTATCGGCTGCCCAAGTAAAATCGTGTACCATAGGCGCTACAAAATGCCAAGTTAGGTTTTTAGTTCTTTTCGAATATTTTACTTCCACACCTTCGTCCTGATAACCATGCCCTATTTCGTTTGGATTTTGCAAATAACCAGAACCTCCTAAAACATAGTCTTTATCAATGGTAATTTTGACATCAAAATTCCCCCAAACGCCATGAAATTCTCTGGCGATGTAGGGATCTGCATGCCAACCTTCAAAATCAAATTCGGCGATTTTAGGATACCATTGCGACATCGAAAAAGCGATACCTTCGGCATTATTTCTACCGGAACGACGAATTTGCACCGGAACCTGCCCATCAAAATCCAAAGTAAACGTAGTTTTAGAATGAGGCAAAATGGGCTTTGCCAAAATTACTTCTAAAATTGTTCCAATGGTTTTGGTAGTTGCAGTAACACCGTCTTGTTTGAAATTAGAAATTTTCAAATATCCAATTTCATTAGGTTTTAATTGCTGAATGCGGTTTTCTTTAATTTCAACTCCATCTACTTTGGTTTTTCTGACCATTCGGGCATCGGGATCCGGAATGTAATCGGCTCTTTCAGCCATTTCACTTCCCGGCTGAAAAGCATTGGGATACAAATGATAATACACTTTCTTTAAAGTATCTGAGGAATTATTGTTGTAAACTAATTCCTGTTTGCCTTTGTACTGATAATGCTCAGCGTCCATTACCACCTCCATTTTATAATCTACGGCTTGCTGCCAATAAGGAGGATTTTGGGCAACCAAAGAAAATACATTTGTCAAAATAAATGCAAGTAAAAGAATTCTCTTCATGGTATTTAAATAAAAAATGGAAGGACATATCATCCTTCCATTACATTAATATTGTATGAATCTATTTTTTAGCCATTTTATTTGCCATCAAAATGGCATTGTAGGCGTTTACTATTTTCCCAGTTTTGGACAACTCACTAAAAGGGCGAATGTCTTTTGGATTTCCACCTACAACAACCTTCTTATCAATTGTTACCCCTGAATCCATCAAAATATGTTTCACTTGAGAAGCTGTTAATTTTGGATAATACGAACGAATTAAGGCCGCTACTCCAGCCACATTTGGCGCAGCCATTGATGTTCCTTGTAAAAACTTATAGGTATTATCCGGAGTTGTAGCATATATTTTTACACCAGGTGCAAATACATCTACATTGATTTTTCCAATGTTAGAAAAACGTGCGGGTAAATTCTCTCCATATTCAAAATTCAATGCGCCAACTGTGATTAAATTATCTGAAATCTCCGTTTTTTTATCTTCTGAATCATTTGGAAAATTATCATAAAAATCAATGTTTTTAGCATCATTTCCAGCGGCATGAACAATTAAAACATCTTTCTCAGCGGCATATTTAATGGCATCAAAAACCCAATTTTTATGTGGCGAAAATGATTTTCCGAAACTTCCATTGATTACTTTAGCACCATTGTCTACTGCATAACGAATCGCTAATGCAATATCTTTGTCATACTCATCGCCATCAGGAACAGCACGAACAGTAAGAATTTCTACATTATTAGCAATTCCGTTTCCTCCAATATTGTTGTTTCTTACTTGAGCAACAATTCCAGCTACATGGGTTCCATGAAGAATTTCTTCTTTATCTGGTCCCATCACATTATTGTTACCATAATTAGTATCTGTAATATCATTTGGATTATCACCAAGTACTTTTCTGTAATCAATATTGAGATTATCTGGATTTAAAAGTTCCTCTTTAGTATCTAATTCTTTTTGAATTTCTGTCTTCAAATCGGCAATTGGCATCCCAAAAGAAAACATCTTTTGTATAATCATAGTGCTTTTTTGAACCAAAGTATCTTTAGAATCAATAGTTTTTACCTCGTCTAAGGTATAGATTTCTTTTTTTAATTGTTTTTTAATAATATCGTCCGCTTTAGTTGCTTGGGCTAATAAAGTACCTAGATAGTTTTTCTCGTTCTGTGCGTCAGAGATTTTTTTATCGTATAGTTTTTTAGCTTCTTGATAAGTAGCTTCATCAACTAAACTCTTGTCTTTTACAATTCTTTCGTATTCTAAATGTTCTTTAGTAATGTCTCCCAGAAAATTCCAACCATGAATATCATCTACATAACCGTTTTTATCATCATCAATTCCGTTGTCTGGAATTTCTTTTGGGTTAGTCCAAATTACTGATTTCAAATCCTCATGCTCGATATCCACACCCGAATCTACAATTCCAACGATTACTTTTTGAGATTTTCTATTTTTCAGCAATTCAGCATAAGCTCTATCCACACTCATCCCAGGAACGGTATCTTTTACAATATCGTATTGATTCCAAAACTTCAATTGGTCATCCGTTAAAGCCCTCTTTTTAGTAACATTTTCTGGTGCTGTAATGGCGGTTACTGATTTATAATTGGGCAATTTTTGAGCCCCACATCCTGCTAAAACTAAAGCAGACAACAGCGAAAGGCTAATGGATTTTACTGTATTCATGTACATTATTTATTAAATCAAAGTCAAATATAGATTAAAAATAATTTTTCTATTCGAAAATTTTCAGGATTAACACTAGATTAAGATATCAGTACAGGAAAAAAACTTTATGTAAAAGCTATAACACAAGTATATTACAACATCCTAATTAACTTAAAAAAGAATGAATTCTTACAAAATAATCACTTAGAAATAATATTTATTGTAGTTTTGTGTAATAAAAAAATTACACCCTGAATTAGTTAGAACGAAATCCAAATTTTTAAATATGAGAAGAATTTTACTTTTACTTATCATTTTTTCAAACTTACATATAAAAGCACAATGCTGGAAAACTATAGCTGTTGGAGGATCACATACTGTTGCAATAAAAAATGATGGTTCTTTATGGGCTTGGGGATACAATGGAGTTGGTCAACTCGGCGATAGTAGTAATATAAATAAAAACATTCCAACACTAATAGGAACTACTAAAGATTGGCAAGCTGTGGCGACAGGTGAGACTAACACTATCGCTATAAAAACAGATGGCACTTTATGGGCATGGGGAAATAATTATTTTGGGGAATTAGGAGATGGAACCAATATAAATAAAAATACACCTACACAAATAGGAACAACAACTGACTGGAAAACGGTAACTGCTGGAGGATATCATATTATAGCCATAAAAAAAGATGGTAGTTTATGGGCATGGGGATATAATAAATATGGTCAACTCGGTGATGAAACCACTGTAAATAAAAATATACCTACACAGATAGGAACAGCCAAAGATTGGCAAACGATAACAGCTGGTTATGATTACACTGTTGCCTTGAAAACCGATGGTAGTTTATGGGCATGGGGAAATAATTTTTATGGACGACTTGGAGATGGCACACAAATAAACAGTAGTATTCCAAAAAAAATTGGAACAGCAACTGATTGGAAAACAATAGCTGCTGGATCTAGCCACACAGTTGCTACAAAAACAGATGGAACTTTATGGACATGGGGAAGTAATATTTCTGGACAATTAGGAAACGGCACAGTTACAAACAATTATACCCCTATAATGATAGGAACATCTACAAATTGGGAATCCATAACCGCAGGATCAGGCTATACACTTGGTGTAAAAACAGATGGAACTTTATGGGCATGGGGGAGTAACATTACAGGAACACTTGGAGATGGAAAAAATAGTGACAGCTATACTCCAAAACAAATTGGGACAACAAATAATTGGCAAACAGTATCTGCACACTCTTTACATACAGCCGCTTTAAAAAAAGATTTTACTCTATTAACATGGGGTCGTAATTCTTATGGCCAATTAGGTGATGGCACATCTACTGATAAAAACACTCCAACTCTTATTAATTGCCCAGAGTCACTTACTGTAACTACAAGCCAAACTAACGAAGCTTGTTCAGGACTAGGTACAGCATCAATAACCTCTGTTACTGGTGGAACTACACCTTATTCTTACCTTTGGTCAAACGGAGCAACGACAAGCACCATTATCAACATTAAAGCCGGAGACTATTCCTGTACTATAAAAGATGCAGATTCATTATCAGTAACTAAAAACTTTACTTTAACTACAGAAGCTGACACTGAAAACCCTACCATTTCATATATGCCAAACATATCGGTAAATACTAATTTAAACTGTACAGCTACTAATGTTTCATTAGGCACTCCGGTAACTTCAGATAACTGCTCTGTAGTATCGGTAACTAATAACGCTCCATCTGCTTTCCCTTTAGGAAACACAAAAGTAACCTGGACTGTAAAAGATGCCAGTAATAATATTGCAACAATTACACAATCGGTAACTGTTAACGATACTATTTTACCTATTATTGCAGCTCCCGCTAATAAAACCGTAAATGCAGATTCTAACGGAGTTGCGACAGGAATTAATTTAGACACTCCAATAACAAGCGACAATTGTTCCGTAGCTTCAGTAACCAATAATGCCCCTACTACTTTTCTCTCCGGAAATACCGCAGTAATCTGGACTGTAAAAGATGGAAGCAATAATATTGCAACTGCGACACAAATTGTAACAGTATTAGGTGGAAATCCAACTACATTAATTCCTGACGTCAATTTTGAAAAAAAATTAATTGCTCTAGGCATTGATTCAGGAACACCTGATGGCAAAGTTCTAACTGATAGTATCTCTTCTGTAGTAAATTTGGATGTTTCCAGTGCTGCTATTTCTAATTTAACCGGAATTGAAAACTTCTCAGCTTTAAAAAATTTAGTCTGTATGTTTAACAACTTAAGTAGCTTAGATCTTTCCAAGAATATTGCTTTAAGATCTTTAAATTGTGCTCACAATAAACTAAATAATTTAGATCTTTCGAAAAATATAAATCTGAGTAGTTTATCCTGCTATTCAAATACCTTAACTAATCTAAATCTTTCAGAAAATGTTACTTTAAGCAGTTTACTTTGTAATTCAAACCAACTAACCAATTTAGATGTTTCTAAAAATCTTTCATTAAGCAATTTGAAATGTGATTCAAATCAACTCACTATTTTAGATGTTTCCAAAAACACTAATTTAATACGTGTTGATTGTTCAAATAATCAATTAGAAAGTCTTAATTTAAAAAATGAAAACAATCAAAAATTTGATCTCGCTAACTTAGCTTCATCATTTAAAAATAACCCAAATTTAAGTTGTATTCAAGTCGACAATAAAGCCTATTCTGAACAAAACTGGTCGAATATAAAAGACACAACAACTTCTTATTCTGAAAATTGTGCACCTAAAAACATTCAAATAAGTAGTGAATTTGAGGATAAATTAATTGCTTTGGGTATTGATAAAGATGGAAAAAACGGCTCCGTTTTATCCGCTGCAATTTTAAACACAACTACTCTTGATCTTTCCAATTCAGGGATCCGTGATTTATCAGGTATTGAATACTTTGTAAATTTAGAAAAGTTAACCTGTAGCGGAAACTCCTTAACTTCTCTAAACTTATCCGACAATACACTTTTGAAATATTTAGACTGCTCAAACAATCCATTAAGTGCACTAGATGTTTCAAAAAACAGTCTACTCGAAGAACTTTATATTGACGGCACTACTGTTGTTACAAATAAAACAATAACTGCTAAAAATACTACAACAACCAAACTTACCGAATTGGATTTATCCAATAATTTGCAATTAAAAAAACTAAGTTGTTCCAACAATCAGATTGTAAGTCTTGATTTGTCTAAAAATAAGCTTCTAACTTTTATCAATTGTTCGAACAATGATTTACAAAGTTTAAATCTAAAAAATGGTTTCAACACCAATTTAGTTACAGTCAATTTTAAAAACAATGCTTCCTTATATTGCATCCAAATAGACAATGTTTTATATGCTGACACCAATTGGTCAACTGCTAAAGATTCAAAAACTCAATATGCTGAAGACTGCAATGCTCCACTTACTTTAGCTTCAAACAACTTCACCATCGAATCTAAAGGAGAAACTTGTTTGAATGAAAATAACGGAGCTATATTTATTACCGCTAAAGCCAATTATAATTATGTTGCTAGTATTAACAGCACCAATTATACTTTGACCAATAATACTTTGACGGTCGCTAATTTGGCTCCGGCAACTTACGCAATCCGAATTACGATTCCGGGACAATATTTTGAACAAAATTTCTCCGTAACGATTCCTAAAGCGGCAACAATTACTGGAAAATCAACTATTTCTTCGCGTTTGGCATCGGTAGAAATAACGGAAGGTACAGCACCTTACACTGTTTTTGTTAATGGTAAAGAACAATTTGAAACGACTTCGGATACTTTTTCTGTTGCCGTAAACGATGGTGATTTCTTAGAAGTAAAGACGGCTAAAGCCTGTGAGGGAATTTATCTGAAAGAAATTGCAGATGCCCAAGCCTCAATTGTAGCGCACCCAAACCCAACCAAAGGAGAATTTACAATTGAAGTTCCTGTTTCTCTTAAAAATATCAATATTGATTTATATACTGCCGATTCTAAAATTATTTCTTCGGAAACAAAAAGTGTAACTAATGGTCAAATCAAATTCAACATTGAAAACCAGCCTGCCGGTGTTTATTATGTAAAAATCTATTTGAACACACCTAAATACTTAAAAATCATTAAAAAATAAAAATGAAGAATTTTATATACTTTATCATCATTGGTTTTTTATCCATTTCATGCAGCAGTGGTGGAGAGGAAACTAACGACACCGCACCAATAGCTCCTACTTTAGTAGCTCCGGCAAATAATAAATTATGTCTTGATAATGCTGTTGATTTTGAATGGGACATTGTAGCTGAAGCAAACATTACAACCAGCTACCAAATTCAAATTGCCAAAGACAATCTATTTACTCAAATTGTAAAAACCGTTACTACAGTTTCCGATTTACAAACCATTCAACTCGAAAAAAACACAGCTTACTACTGGAGAATTAAAGCTACTGACAGTCAAAATTCTTTAAGCAGTTTTTCAACTACATATAAATTCTATACTGCTGGCGAAGCGGTTACGAATCACTTACCATTTTTACCTGAATTAGTGTTTCCGGCTTCCAATTCAGTTTTAAATACTGCTACTGCAAAATTGAGTTGGACAGCTACTGATGTTGATGCAACTGATGTTCTTGTTTATGATGTCTATTTTGGTACTACGACTACTCCAACACAAAAAATAAGTGAAAATCTCACTACAACTACCATTGATGTAAACTTAAATACCGGAAAAGAATATTATTGGAAAGTAGTTGTTAAAGACAATAAAGGAGGAGAAACAACAGGTCAAATCTGGAAATTTAAAACCAACTAAACAATCTCTTAAACTTAAAACTTAAAAACCCATTTTGGAAAATCCAAAATGGGCTGTTTTTTGTATTAATGTACTTTTTTATAAAATTTCGGAACAACTGAAGATTTCCTTAAGTCTTACTCCTTTTTCAGTATGCTGCACCGTTATAATCTCGTTATGTGCATCATGTTCCATAAATAAATAGTAATTATTATCAGCTGCTGCGTTCATGAACTTTGTTTTTTCGTCCATTGTCAATAGTGGTCTGGTATCATAGCCCATTACATACGGAATGGGAATATGTCCCGCTGTTGGTAACAAATCAGCACAAAAAACGATGGTTTTCCCTTGGTACTGAATATGCGGAATCATCTGCTTCTCAGTATGTCCATCGACAAAGAAAATTCCGAAATCTAACTCTGATTTATCTAAAAAATCGGTTTCATTTCTGGCAATAAAATGCAGCTGACCACTTTCCTGCATCGGCAAAATATTTTCAGACAAAAAAGAAGCTTTTTCACGAGAATTCGGTTCAGTAGCCCATTGCCAATGATTAGCATTCGACCAAAATTTAGCATTTTTAAAAGCTGGTTCGTAGCCTGTATGATCTTTATTCCACTGAATAGCTCCACCACAATGATCAAAATGCAAATGAGTCAAAAATACATCGGTAATATCGTCCCGATGAAAACCATATTTAGCTAGAGATGCATCCATAGAGTGTGTACCCCAAAGCGAATAATACCCAAAAAACTTTTCCGATTGTTTGTTTCCCATTCCGGTATCAATCAAAATTAAGCGATTACCATCTTCAATGAGCAAACAACGTGCAGCAATATCAATTAAATTATTGGCGTCAGCGGGATTGGTTTTGTTCCAAATTGTTTTTGGCACTACTCCAAACATAGCACCTCCATCTAATTTGAAATTTCCTGTTTCTATAGGATACAACTTCATCTTTTTTATTTAAAATTTTCTAAAAACAATTAGACTGCCAATTTATGGAAAATAGCTGCATTTCTCTTAAAAAAATGCTCTTTATTGGATAAAAAATTGAAAACAACAATAAACAACTAAAAGCTGATTTTCAAGCCAAAAAACAAAATAAATAAGATTTATTCTAAATAACAACACTAAATAAGTAATATCTATTCGCTTATTAGTTATAAAAATGTTATCTATTGTGCAATACCGTTTTTATGCCTTATCTTTGCAGTTAATTTAGACAAAATCTATATACAATGATAAAGGTTTCTGATACTGCCAAAAAGAAAATCATCGACTTGATGAAAGAAGATGGTTTTGATGCCGCCACAGATTATGTAAGAGTAGGTGTTAAAAGCGGCGGATGCTCGGGCTTATCTTATGATTTAAAGTTCGACAAAAACAAAGGGGAAGACGATAAGATTTTCGTAGACAACGACATAACTATTGCCGTAGAAAAAAAATCATTCCTATATCTAGCCGGAACAATTTTAGAGTTTTCAGGTGGGTTAAACGGAAAAGGATTTGTTTTCAATAACCCAAATGCAACTAGAACTTGTGGTTGTGGAGAAAGTTTCTCACTATAAATCTTTGATTAAACAAAATCAATTTAGAAATTAAATTCTAAAATTAGAAAGAAAGTAAACGATTAAAAAACTATTTAAAGAACAATTGCATCTTTAAATTTTTACCTAAGCTTAAAAAGCAAAGGACGAAGTAATCTTTAAATAAAAAAAATGAGTAAATATACAGAAGACGATTTAAAAATCGAACTCGAAACGAAAGAGTACGAGTACGGATTTTACACCGAATTAGAATCGGAGACGTTTCCTATTGGGTTAAATGAAGACATTGTTCGTGCCATTTCACAAAAAAAAGGAGAACCTCAATGGATGACCGATTGGCGTATTGAAGCCTTCAGAGCCTGGGAACAAATGACAGAACCTGAATGGGCAAATGTACATTATGCCAAACCTGATTTTCAAGCCATTTCTTATTATTCAGCTCCAAAAACGGTAGACCCGAATAAAACGCTTGACGATGTAGATCCTGAACTTTTAGAAATGTACAAAAAGTTAGGAATCTCTGTCGATGAGCAAAAAATGATGAATAATGTAGCTATGGATATTGTAGTTGACTCGGTTTCAGTAGCTACAACATTTAAGAAAACATTAGGCGAAAAAGGGATTATCTTTATGAGTATCTCTGAAGCTATCAAAGAACATCCGGAATTAGTGCGTAAATATTTAGGAACAGTAGTACCGCAAAGAGATAACTTTTATGCCGCTTTAAACTCGGCTGTTTTCTCTGATGGCTCATTCTGTTATATTCCAAAAGGAGTAAAATGTCCTATGGAACTTTCTACTTATTTCCGTATCAATCAGGCGGGAACAGGTCAGTTTGAAAGAACTCTTGTTATTGCTGATGAAGGAAGTTATGTTTCTTACTTAGAGGGTTGTACTGCTCCAAGTCGTGACGAAAATCAATTACACGCTGCTGTGGTAGAATTAATTGCACTTGACGACGCCGAAATTAAATATTCTACAGTTCAAAACTGGTTCCCTGGAAATAAAGAAGGAAAAGGTGGGGTTTACAACTTTGTAACCAAAAGAGGTTTATGTGAAACCAATGCTAAAATATCCTGGACTCAGGTAGAAACAGGTTCAGCTGTAACCTGGAAATACCCTTCTTGTGTATTAAAAGGAGACAATTCTGTAGGCGAATTTTATTCGATTGCTGTTACTAATAATTTCCAACAAGCCGATACTGGAACAAAAATGATTCATTTAGGTAAAAACACTAAATCTACTATTATTTCCAAAGGTATCTCGGCAGGGAAATCTCAAAATAGTTATAGAGGATTAGTGCAAATAAGCCCAAGAGCTGAAAATGCTCGTAACTTCTCACAATGTGACTCTTTATTAATGGGTAACAATTGTGGAGCACATACTTTCCCTTATATCGAAAGTAAAAATCCATCAGCAAAAATAGAACACGAAGCAACGACTTCTAAAATTGGGGAAGACCAAGTTTTCTATTGCAACCAACGTGGTATACCAACTGAAAAAGCGATTGCCTTAATTGTTAATGGTTTCAGCAAAGACGTATTGAATAAGTTGCCAATGGAGTTTGCCGTTGAAGCTCAAAAATTATTAGAAATTTCTCTTGAAGGTTCTGTAGGATAAAATTAGTTTAAAGTATAAAAAACACATTCGAAAAATGTTATCAATAAAAAATTTACACGCCTCAATTGGGGACAAAGAAATATTAAAAGGAATCAATCTTGAAATAAAAGCAGGAGAAATTCACGCCATAATGGGACCTAACGGAGCTGGAAAAAGTACACTTTCTGCAATTATTGCAGGAAATGAAAACTACGAAGTAACCGGTGGTGAAATCCTATTAGAAAACGAAGACATCTCTGAATTAGCTCCTGAAGAAAGAGCACACAAAGGAGTATTCCTTTCGTTCCAATATCCTGTTGAAATCCCGGGAGTTTCGGTAACAAACTTCATGAAAACAGCTATCAACGAAACTCGTAAAGCTAACGGTCAGGAAGAAATGCCAGCTAACGAAATGTTGAAAGTAATTCGTGAAAAATCTGAATTATTAGAAATTGACCGTAAATTTTTATCGCGTTCTCTTAACGAAGGTTTCTCTGGTGGAGAGAAAAAACGTAATGAGATTTTCCAAATGGCAATGTTAGACCCTAAATTGGCTATTCTTGACGAAACTGATTCTGGATTAGATATCGATGCTTTAAGAATTGTTGCTAACGGGGTAAACAAATTAAAAAGCGACAAAAACGCCATTATCGTAATTACACACTACCAAAGATTATTAGAATATATCGTTCCTGATTTTGTTCACGTATTATACAATGGAAGAATTGTAAAATCTGGTGACGCTAGCCTAGCCTTAGAATTAGAAGAAAAAGGATACGACTGGATTAAACAAGAACAAGAAGCGTAAAAATGTTTGTAGTTTATCGTTTATTGTTCCTAGTTGAACAATAAACAAAAAACCATAAACCATAAACAGTATAAAAATGGAATTAAAAGAAAAATTAATATCATCGTTCATGGCCTTTGAAGAGCGCATCGATGTTCAATCCGAACTTCATGATGTGAGAACTTCCGCTTTAAAGAACTTTGAAGAAAAAGGTTTCCCAACTAAAAAAGAAGAGGCTTGGAAATATACTTCGCTAAATGCCATCTTAAAAAATGACTTTACCGTTTTTCCTAAAAAAGACAGTGCAATAGAATTTAATCAAGTAAAAAAATACTTTATTCACGAAATAGACACTTATAAAGTAGTATTTATTGATGGTATTTTTAGCTCTCATTTGTCTTCAACCACTCACGATGGAATTGACGTTTGTTTGATGTCTTCGGCATTGACAAAGCCAAAATACAAAATGGTTATTGATAACTATTTTAACAAAATTGCCAGCAAAGATGAAAGTCTTACTTCATTAAATACGGCTTTCGCCAATGAAGGAGCTTATATCAATATTCCAAAAAGCAAAGTAGCTGACAAACCTATTGAAATCATGTATTTCTCTACAGGAAACGAATCAGCTTTAATGGTTCAGCCTAGAAACTTAGTAATTGTGGGTGAGAATTCTCATGTACAAATTATTGAGCGTCACCAAAGCTTAAGTGATAATCCTGTTCTGACTAACTCGGTAACAGAAATTTTTGCTCAAAAACGTGCTATTGTGGATTATTACAAAATCCAAAATGACAATCACGAAGCCAATTTAATTGACAACACTTATGTTTCGCAACAAAAAGAAAGTCATGCTTCTGTACATACCTTTTCTTTTGGTGGAAATTTAACTCGTAATAACCTGAACTTTTACCATTTTGGTGAGCGATTAACAAGTACCCTTAACGGAATTACCATCATTGGAGACAAACAACACGTGGATCATTACACCTTAGTGAATCACGCACAGCCAAATTGTGAAAGTTTCCAGGATTACAAAGGAATCTACCATGACCGTTCAACTGGAGTTTTCAACGGAAAAGTATATGTTGAGAAAGAAGCGCAAAAAACAAATGCCTTCCAACAAAGCAATAACATTGTTTTGAGTGACAAAGCAAGCATCAACGCTAAACCTCAATTAGAAATTTTTGCCGATGATGTAAAATGTTCGCACGGATGCACCGTAGGTCAATTGGATGAAACTGCTTTATTCTACATGCAACAACGTGGAATCCCTAAAAAAGAAGCCAAAGCTTTATTGATGTACGCTTTCTCTAATGCAGTAATCGAAAACATCAAAATACCGGAACTAAAACAAAGAATTACTAAAATCATCGCTATGAAATTAGGCGTGAAATTAGGTTTCGATTTATAGTTTTTTACCGCAAAGGTTTAAGCAAAGGGCACAAAGTTTATTTCGATAACGTTGTGCCCTTTGTAATTTTATCAGTTTTCTTGAAGCTTCGCTTTCCACAAAACACAAATAGAAGACTAACTTTTACATTATAAATCTTTCCAATAAATTAAACTGATACTACAATCAATCAAAACAAATAATTGAGGTAAAAAACAATTTTAGTTTTAGTACTTTTGTAAAATAGATTTTTTCTAAATAAGTTATGTTAGACATTCAAAAAATAAGAGCCGATTTTCCAATTCTGAACGAAAAAGTAAATGGAAAACCTTTAGTATATTTCGATAACGGAGCAACTTCGCAAAAACCTCAAGTGGTTATCGATGCCATTTCAAAATATTATCAGGAAATTAATGCCAACATTCACCGTGGCGTACATACCTTAAGCCAATTGGCTACTGATGCTTACGAAATTGCCCGTGGCAAAGTTCAAAATCACATTAATGCTAAACATGCTCACGAAGTACTATTTACTTCAGGAACTACTTTTGGGATTAATTTGGTGGCTAATGGATTTGCTTCTATCTTAAAACCAGGCGACGAAGTGATTGTTTCACATTTAGAACACCACAGTAATATTGTGCCTTGGCAAATGCTTTGCGAAAAAACAGGCGCTGTATTGAAAGTGATTCCAATGGATGAAAACGGAGAGTTAATCATGTCAGAATATGATAAACTACTTTCGGATAAAACTAAAATTGTAACTGTAAATCACATTTCGAATGCTTTAGGAATTATCAATCCTATCAAATACATGATTGATAAAGCACATGAAGTTGGCGCTGCAATTTTAATCGACGGAGCACAATCGGTACCGCATTTAAAACCAGATGTACAAGCCTTAGATTGCGATTTTTATGCTTTTTCAGGACACAAAATGTGTGGACCAACAGGAACCGGGGTTTTGTACGGTAAAGAAGCTTGGTTAAACAAATTGCCTCCTTATCAAGGTGGTGGTGAAATGATTAAGGAAGTGACTTTTGAAAAAACCACTTATGCCGAATTGCCACATAAATTTGAAGCAGGAACGCCTAATATTGCTGGTGGAATTGTGCTGGGAACTGCCATTGATTACATGAACGAAGTTGGTTTTGAAAACATTCAACAACAAGAACTGGAATTGTTAGCTTATGCAACCCAACGTTTATCCGAAATTGAAGGTTTGCGTATTTATGGAAATTCAAAAGCAAAAACTTCGGTAGTTTCCTTTAATATTGAAGGTATTCATCCTTATGATATTGGTACTATTATTGATAAATTAGGAATAGCTGTTCGAACAGGACATCATTGCGCACAACCGATTATGAATTTCTTTGGAATTCCAGGAACGATAAGAGCTTCATTCTCTTTTTACAATACAAAAGAAGAAATTGATGCCTTAGTTGAAGCAGTTAAAAAGGCACAATTAATGCTATCCTAAAACACGAATATGAAATTTATCTCGTTATTACTATTGACCATTTTTCTAGGAAAAGGCTGTGAAGGTGACGCTCAAAAAAAAATGGAAGCGGCACAACTTATTTACACAGCAAACTCTAGAGGTTTTTTTCAGGAAATTAGTATCGGGAATCATATTGCAAGAATAAAAAGAGACAGAAAAGGCGAAGCTGAAACGGTCAAAATTTCAAAATCCGATTGGGATGAATTAGTGGGGCTATTTCAGCAAGTCGATTTAGAAAAAATAAATAATTGGAAAGCACCTACCGAAAAACGTTTTTATGATGGTGCGGCCATAGCGCATTTAGAAATAAAATACGACGGAAGAAACTATGAATCACAAAGTTTTGATCATGGTTTTCCTCCTGAAGCAATAAAAAAATTAGTGACTAAAATAAATTCATTTGCAAAACAAAACAATGACAATTAAAGATATACAAGAAGAAATAGTGGATGAATTCTCGATGTTTGATGATTGGATGCAACGTTATGAATACATCATCGAATTAGGAAAAAATCTTCCGCTTATTAAAGAAGAATCAAAAATTGACGAAAATTTAATCAAAGGATGTCAATCTAAAGTATGGTTACAGGGAGAAAAAAATGATGATAAAGTGGTTTTTACAGCCGACAGTGATGCCATATTAACCAAAGGGATTATTGCAATCTTGATTCGTGTTTTTTCAAATCAAACACCTAAAGACATCATTAATGCCGAAATGGATTTTATTGACGAAATAGGTTTGAAAGAGCATTTATCGCCTACCAGAGCTAATGGTTTGGTTTCGATGATAAAGAACATTAAAATGTATGCGTTGGCATTTGACGCAAAAAAATAGGTCTTTTTGGACTTATTGATAATTTAAATAAAATAATCTTTAATGAACTTATATGTCTTATATGGTTCAAAATAAATAACAAAATGGAACAAGAAATAAATACTGCTGACTTAGGAGAATCTATCGTAATGAAATTGAAAACCATCTACGATCCGGAGATTCCCGTAGACATTTACGAATTAGGTTTGATTTACGATGTAATGATCAATACTGATTATGAAGTAAAAATCTTAATGACATTAACGTCTCCAAACTGTCCAGTAGCTGAGAGTTTGCCAAGAGAAGTAGAAGAAAAAATTAAATCAATTCCTGATGTAAAAGGTGCTGAAGTAGAAATTACTTTTGATCCTCCATGGAGCAAAGATTTAATGAGTGAAGAGGCAAAATTAGAATTGGGAATGCTTTAATCCGTTAATTTATTTGTGGTTTATGGTTTGTTGTTTTCTGAGCTACAAATCATAAACCATAAACTACAAACTTAAAAAATGGAAGAAATTGTAAATAAAGTGGCAAATAGTGCCTTGGAAGTTTTCGACTTAGAAGATTACTATCCAAAGGGCATTCGTACGCAAATTGATATTTCGCAATGGTTGTTAGAAGGATTTTTATTAAAAGAAAAAGACTTTAGAGAACAACTAAAAAATCATGATTGGACACAATACCAAGACCATCTTGTGTCTATTAATTGCAGTACTGATGCTATTGTTCCTGCTTGGGCTTCCATTTTAGTTGCTGTACAATTAGCTCCTTTTGCTAAAAAAATCATTGACGGAAACCGCGAAGATATGGATGCTGCTCTATACGAAGAATTGTTACCTAAAATAGATTATACGGCTTATGAAAACAAAGCTGTAATTATAAAAGGTTGTTCTAAAAAACCAGTTCCTATGCGTGCTTATGTTTTGGCAGCGCATTATTTACAGCCTTTTGCCAGAAGTATTATGTATGGAGAAGCCTGTTCGGCAGTTCCTTTATATAAAGCCAAAAAACAATCTTAACCAAATGTACCTCAACCTATGAAAAAAACAATGCTTTCCCTTGTTTTAATTGTAGCAACACTTACAATTCAAGCGCAAGAAACAGTAAAAGACACAACTAAATTATGGACAACTAAAGGCAATATGTCCTTGTTACTAAGCCAATCTGCTTATAACAAACAGTGGTTAGGCGGTGGAACCACTAACGTAGCTGGAAATTTTGGCTTAAACTATGATTTCAATTATAAAAAAGGTGATGTAGTTTGGGATAATAAATTTATTCTAGCTTATGGACTAAGTAAAATAAAAGGAAATGAGAGAATGGCAAAAACTGATGACCGCATTGAATTGAATTCACTTTGGGGTAAAAAATCGGCGGCTAAAAACTGGTACTATTCCATGTATTTTAATTTCAAATCGCAAATGGATACAGGCGTTGACAAAAATGACGTGAAAATATCTCATTTTTTCTCTCCAGCATATTTCCAGTTTGGTCCTGGATTCTTATGGAAAAAAGACAACAATTTAAGTGTAAACTTTGCACCAGCAGCGGGAAAATTAATTTTGGTACACCAACATTTTACTGATTTAGGTCCATCTTTTGGCGTTTTACAAGGAGATAATTCCCGTTTTGAATTAGGAGCAAGCGTATCAGCTTATTATAAATTTAGCCCTATAACTAATGTGTCTATTGAAAATATCCTAAATTTATATTCTAACTATTTAGAAGACCCTCAAAATGTAGATATTAATTACCAAATGAATGTGGTGATGAAAATAAACAAATATCTTTCGGCAAATATCAATATGCAAACCATATACGATGACAACTCTATTAAAGCTTTTCAGGTAAAAGAAATATTTGGATTAGGAATTAATTACGGTTTCTAATTTCCATAACTATACATAAAAAAATCCCTTTTTAGAATTGATTCTGAAAAGGGATTTTTTATTGCTTAACAATTTTTTTGAGAAGTTATTCTTTTTCCTCTTTTTCAATGGCATCCTTATAATCAGGATACAGGAATTTATTGTACGGAAAACGCGTAATGTGAATTTGGCGCACGGCTTCGTAAACTCTTTCTCTGAATTCTTCGAAGTTTTCTTTGTTGGTAGCCGAAATAAACAATGCCTTTTCCTCTCCTACACGACTCATCCAAGTAGATTTCCACTCTTCTAACGTATAATGTTTGGTCGTTTTTTCAGTCATCAAATCGTCTTCATCAATGGTCAAATGTCGGTAAGAATCAATTTTATTGAAAACCATAATTACAGGTTTATCAGCCGCTTTGATATCTAGTAAAATTTGGTTTACCGATGCAATATGATCTTCAAAATCAGGGTGAGAAATATCCACCACATGCAACAATAAATCGGCTTCGCGGACCTCATCCAGCGTACTTTTGAACGAATCCACCAATTGAGTTGGCAACTTTCTAATAAATCCAACAGTATCCGAAAGCAAGAAAGGCAGGTTTTTAATCACCACTTTTCGAACCGTTGTGTCTAGTGTAGCAAACAATTTATTCTCTACAAAAACATCACTTTTACCAATGGCGTTCATCAAAGTTGATTTTCCCACATTGGTATAACCTACTAAAGCCACACGAACCATAGCACCGCGATTGCTGCGTTGCACTCCCATTTGTTTATCAATGGTTTTGATTTTTTCTTTCAATAACGAAATTCGATCACGGACAATACGACGGTCGGTTTCAATCTCCGTTTCTCCTGGACCACGCATCCCAATCCCCCCTTTTTGACGCTCCAAGTGTGTCCACAATCCCGAAAGACGTGGCAACAAATAGATACATTGTGCCAGCTCCACTTGGGTTCTAGCATAGGAAGTTTCGGCTCGTTGTGCAAAAATATCCAGAATAAGATTGGTTCTGTCCAGAATTTTACAATCGATAATTTTAGAGATATTTTTTTGTTGTGAAGGCGTTAACTCGTCATCAAAAATAATAGTCGAGATTCCGTTTTCTTTAACATAATAATGAATTTCTTCTATTTTACCGGTTCCCAAAAAAGTCTTCGGATTCGGTTTATCCATTTTTTGCGAAAAACGCTTTACCACCTGTCCACCAGCAGTGTAAGTCAAAAACTCCAACTCATCGAGATACTCATTGAGTTTCTCCTCACTTTGATTTTGAGTTACAATACCTACAATGACCGATTTTTCAAAATTTATTACTTCTTTTTCTAACATGTTTTTAAATAAGGCTACAAATTTAATGATTTGTTACGTAGAAACCTGATTTTATAATTACTTAAAAACCACGACAAAACATTAACATTTTCCGAAAAGAAGCTTTTAGTTTACTGAAATTAGTTTCACTTCAAAAATAAGTACCGAACCTCCAGGAATACTGGCATAATCATTACCTCCATAACCTAGTTTTGCAGGAATAACAAGGATAGCACTTCCACCTTCTTTTAAATACGAAATACCTTCAGTCCATCCTTTTACTACTTGACCCAAACCAAAAGAGATTCCTTTTTCATCACTTTGATCAAATACTTTTCCATCCATAAAATAACCTTTGTATACCACGGTTACATTAGATGCCGGAGTAGCTTGCTTACCCGTTCCA
This sequence comes from Flavobacterium sp. ST-158, assembly GCF_058309975.1. Lineage (NCBI taxonomy): Bacteria > Pseudomonadati > Bacteroidota > Flavobacteriia > Flavobacteriales > Flavobacteriaceae > Flavobacterium > Flavobacterium sp. ST-158. Next base: position 701,532 of record NZ_JBZEEN010000001.1, read on the forward strand.
GGATCATTGATTACATAGTACAATCCAGATTCGCTTTTAGTTCCTTTTAATCCTTTTTCAGCAACATATTTTTCAATTTGCTTTTCATTCTTAGCGATATAAGGAATTTCACTTGGAGCTTCGCTAGAATTGTTGCTTTCTTTTTTACAAGAAATAAAAAGAGTTACAACCAATAGTGCTGTTAATAGCTGTTTCATAATATTTTTTTTTTAATGGTCAAATATAGTAAAATCAACTCTGACTTCTCTAAATTGATTTTAGAGTTTAATTAATTCCTATTTTACAATAAACAAATCCAACTTACCTGTTTGAATTTCAGGACAGCACAAGACACTACAGGATGCTAATTATCAACTTTCCACTTAAATTTACCTCCTAACTATTAACCAATAACCAAAAAATTTATGAATAGAAAAACTACTTTTTCTTATCATCAACTGCGCTTTACAATCAGTATGACGATATATTTTTTTCTGTGTTGCTTTTCGTCCAATGCTCAGCAATGGAATATTTTAGGGAATGAAGAACAAATTTCCGCAGTCGCTTCATCATATACCAACATTGCCGTGGTAAAAAATGGAGCCAATTTTATTCCTTATGTTGTATTTACTGAAAGCGGAGTACCGAAAGTAAAAAAACGCTTGACTGATGGTACTTGGGAGCAGGTGGGCACTGATTTAGGATCAAGCACATCTTACACACAAATTTTTGCAGATCTTGTAGGTAACCTGTATGTTGCTTACATTGACGGCTCTACAAGTTCTAAATTAGCGGTGAAAAAATATGATTATGTAGCCGGCACTTGGGATCCTTTGAATCCTTCCGACAGTAATTCGCTTTATGTTTCAACCGGTAATATCAATCAAGCAAGTACTAAATTTTCAGGACAAAGATTCTCTATCGCATTTGATTCTTTCAATACAATTTATGTTGCTTTTGCTGATGCAGGTTTGATCCCTTATGTCAAAAAATTCAATACTGACACAACTAGCTGGGAAACAGTTGGAAACGGCCCTGCTACTACAGGTATAGCAGCATTACCAAGTTTAACTATTGATTCGAATGACAAACCTTGGTTAGCATACACAAGTTTAACTACAACAGGAGACACTACTGGAACTTTAGCGCTTTTTAGTTTTAATGGTACAACTTGGGAAGAAAGTATAAACCCTACCCCAATTGGTGGACTACGTCAAATATGTTTAGCTAATAACGGAAACAACAATCTTTGTATGGCAATGTTTGATACAGCAAACACAAACAGAACAACTGTCATCCAATTTGACAAAACAACTTCTAGCTGGAGCGGTAAAACAACATTATCATCAAGAGATGGTCAATATATTAGTTTGATTAATGATCCAAACAATAATGTGTATTGCTCTTATATTGACAAATATAGTGGCTCCTCCTATGTACAAGTTGCCCGAGTCCACAAATTAGAAGCCGGTGGTACATCATGGACAGAATTAACAGACAAAAATGCCAGTCGTGGAATAGATGAACCAACAGGAAACCTGGCTATTACCATTAGCGGCTCAGCTTATCCTTATGTAGTTTACACAAAATCGAATTCTAACAGCATTACAACACCGATTGCCAGATTGTATGTTCCGCCACCACCTCCAGCTATTCTTACAACTAATAATCCAACTGACATAGCAACAACAACTGTTACTTCCGGTGGAAACATTACTTCTGATGGTGGAGTAGCAGTAACAGAAAGAGGTGTTGTGTATAGCAATAGCAATTCCAGCCCTACTATCAATGATGGAAAAGTAGTTGATGTTTCTGCAGGTTTAGGTGAATATTCAGTGACACTATCAGGATTAATTCCGGGAACTTTTTATTATACAAGAGCTTATGCCATTAATGGCGGGGCTGCATCTTATGGAAATACAGTTAGAGTAAACACCTTGCAAATTCCGGATGCAGTTGTTAGCACCCCAAAACAAATGGAATACTTAACCAGAGGGCTTGTTGCTATCCAAAAAACCTCAAATTCGGTATTTTTAAGTTGGAGATTCTTAGGCGACGACCCTAAAAGTATTGCTTTTAACATATATCGTAATGGCGTTAAAGTAAATAGCTCACCAATTACAACTTCAACCAATTATACAGATATAACAACTACTTCTAATAACAATTACAGTATTACGACTATTATAAATGGAGTGGAGAGCGAACAAACGACTCCGGTAAATATATGGGCTTTGAACACTTTTAATTCCAGTGGTCATCATAACAAATTATATATCCCCTTACAAATTCCAGATGGTGGTACTTTACCCGATGGCCGCACGTATACTTATACCGCTAATGATGCTTCTGTTGGTGATGTTGATGGTGATGGTACTTATGAGATTATCTTAAAATGGGATCCAACTATTGTTAATGACAATGCAGGAGGATACAGTGGTAAACAAATTTTTGATTGTTATAAACTTGATGGTACCAAACTTTGGCGAATTGACTTGGGATACAATGTTAATGCCGGACCTCATTACAATCAATTTATGGTATATGATTTTGATGGTGACGGTAAAGCAGAAATGATCTTAAAAACAGCTGATGGTACCATTGATGGACAAGGAAATGTAATTGGTAATGCATCGGTAGATTATCGTAATACTTCAGGATGGGTACAGGACGGACCTGAATACCTAACCGTATTTAACGGTTTAACCGGTGCCGCTATGGCTACTATAGATTACCAACCAGCTCGTGACAATGTATCTGACTGGGGTGACAGTTATGGAAACCGACAGGATCGTTTTGTTTCGGCGATTGCTTATTTGGATGGTGCCAGACCAAGTTTAATTGTGGGGCGTGGTTATTACAACCGATTAGTACGTGCTGCCTACAACTGGCGTAATGGACAATTAACGATGTTATGGAAATTTGACAGTAAAGACCCATTGCACCCTGAATACAATGCCTATTCTGGTCAAGGAAATCACCAAATGACGGTAGGAGACGTAGACGGCGATGGAAAAGATGAAATTATCAATGGTTCAAGTGCTATTAATGATGATGGAAAACCTCTTTGGACATATGCTTTGGGACATGGAGATGCCTTACACATGACTGATATGGATTTAGATATACCAGGACAAGAAATTTGGATTAACTTAGAAGCTCCAGGTTCATATGATGGATTGGGATTAAGACAATATGATGCTAAAACAGGCCAGACCAATTGGGGTATTGGAACTACAGGAGATGTAGGTCGTTCTATGGCTGCCGATTTAGATCCTTACTTCAAAGGATATGAAATGTGGGGGTCTTCCGGTGACAGTGTATATGATGTAAAAGGAAACGCTATTAGTTCTAACAAACCTTCTTACAATTTTGGTATTTGGTGGGACGGCGATTTAGGTCGCGAATTATTTGACAAAAATTATATCGATAAATGGAACCCTACTGCTAAAAGTGCAGGACGTTTATATACAATTTATAATGATTATCCTGTAACTTATAACAATAGTACAAAGGCCAACCCTTGCTTACAAGCAGACATTTTGGGAGACTGGAGAGAGGAATTAATTATGCGTAAATCAGACAATACTGAATTGGTTATTTTCACTACAGATACACCAACAGATTACCGAATTCCAACATTAATGCATGATCCGCAATACCGTACTGCTATCGCCTGGCAAAATTCGGCATACAACCAACCTCCTTATCCTAGCTATTACATTGGTTATGATATGGACGTAAATAATATTCCAACAGCAAAAATTACAATAGCAGGTCATTCCACTACGGGAGTAACATCAATTTCAAGAAAAACACCTGCAGCGGCATCAACTAATGCCTCATCTGTTACCTACAATGTTTTATTTTCAGCCAATGTAAGCGGGGTTGATAGTAGTGATTTTAGTATAATAGCTACAGGTAATGCTGTTGGAACTGTTGCTTCGGTGACCGCTGTCTCAGCTTCTTCATATGATGTCACAGTTAATACTATAAGCGGAAATGGAACTTTACGTTTAGATTTGAAAGCTAGTGGTACCGGAATTACTGACGATTCGAGTAATGCTATCACTAGTGGTTTTACTTCCGGTGAAATTTACACCATAGACAACACATTACCTACATTGAGTACGGTAACTTTTGCCTCAAATAATGCTACTACTACTTTGGCTAAGACAGCAAATACTGTAACGCTAAACTTTACAGCTTCAGAAAGTATTGCTAATATTGGAGTAACTATTGCGGGAAATTCTGTAACGGCTACTAACACAAGCGGAAATAATTACACGGTTACGTATACAATGACTTCTTCCGATATGGAAGGAATAATTCCTTTTTCTATCGATTTTAAAGATATTGTCGGAAATTCAGGAACTACTGTTAGCACCACTACCGATGCGAAAACTGTAACTTTCGACAGAACTGCTCCTATTGTGTCAGCTGTTACATTTACCTCAAATAATGCTAACAATGCCATTGCAAAACTAGGAAGTATTGTTACTCTTAATTTTACAACCTCAGAAGCTATTAGCAGTCCAACAGTAACTATCGCTGGACATACAGTAACAACTTCTAATACTTCCGGTAATAATTATAGCGCAACGTACACGATGACAACTTCTGATACAGAGGGTACAATTCCTTTCACAATTAATGTTGCCGACCTAACTGGAAATGCAGGAGTTCAAGTGACTACAGCAGCCTCTACTATTAGTTTTACCAAAAATGTTACTAGTTTAAGTGCGGTTACAATAGCTTCAAACAATGCAACTACTACTTTGGCAAAAACAGGGGATGTCGTTAGCTTGAATTTTACCGCTTCAGCTACAATAAACAACTTGTCAGTATCCATTGCCGGACATAATGTAACTGCAACAAATGTGAGTGGTAACAGCTATAGTGCTACTTTCACGATGACAAGTACCGATAACGAGGGAGTAATCCCTTTTTCAATTGCATTCAAAGATGCTGCCGGAAATGCTATGCCTACTGTTACTGCTTCTACAGATGACAAAACAGTAACTTTTGACAAAACAAATCCAACACTTTCAACTGTTACAATAGTATCCAACAATGCAACTACTACTTTGGCTAAAACAGCAAATACAGTTAGCTTAAACTTTACTGCATCTGAAAGTATTTCTGTTACTAATGTAAACATTGCAGGTCATACGGTAACGGCTACTAACACAAGCGGAAATAATTACACGGCTACTTATACAATGTCTTCTTCTGATACGGAAGGAATAGTACCATTTTCAATTCAGTTTAAAGATTTAGCCGGAAATACAGGAAGCACAGTAAGTTCAACGACAGATGCAAAAACAATAACATTTGACCGTACTGTTCCAACATTACCAACGGTAACTTTCACTTCCAGTAATGCCAATACCAAAATGGCAAAAGAAGGAAATGTGGTTACTCTAAACTTTACTTCATCGGAAGCTATTAATACCCCAACAGTTACCATTGCAGGACATACCATTACTGCAACTAATAATTCGGGGAATAACTATAGTGCTTCTTATACTATGGTTACAGCCGATACGGAAGGTATTATTCCTTTTACAATAAATTTTACTGATTTAGCAGGAAATGGAGGAGTTCAGGTAACTACAGCTTCGAGTACAGTGACTTTTAAACATACTACTCCAAAACTAAAAGTATATGTTGAAACACCTACTTGTCCAGGGAAATCGAATGGTAAAATTAGTATTGGTACTGATTTAAACAGTTATACTTACAATCTGACCATTACAGGAAATGGAGTTAATCTAACTTTAACCAATCAAACTATCACCACTACTACCAATTGGGAAAAATCAGATTTTGCCGCAGGGACTTATGTGATAACTATTGCAATTCCATCCATTTCTTTCCAAGAAAGTTACGGTGTAATTGTCAAAGAAATTTCGGCTATTACTGCTAAAAGAGAAGAAACAGACAAAACCATTAGTTATACTGTTTCAGGAAGCAATGAATACATTGTCACTGTCAACGGAATTGTACAAACCTATCTTACCGGAACAACGGAAACGTCTAAAATTGAAATTAATACCGGCTTGCTTCAGACAACTAATACTGTGACTATAGCAACTAACAGTGACTGTCAGGAAAAGGTAGAAGATAATTTCAATCTCAGTCCGTCAGTAACAATCCATCCTAATCCAACGACCGATGTTGTTTATATACAAGGTGTTAATAAAGGATTGATTCAGTTGTATACCAACAATGGTGCTTTATTGCTTGAGGCCAATGCCGAAAATACTAACAGTATCAATTTAAGTGGTTATTCAACTGGGATGTATTTGATAAAAATTACTCAGGGATGCGAAGTAGAAACTTTTAAAGTTATTTTGAAATGAGAACGATAGAAAAAATAAAAACAATATTCCTGTTAATCGGATTAGGACTTATGACATCCTGCGGTGGAGGAGGCGGAAGTGATACACCTGAAGTAAATTTACCCGAAACACCATCATTATCCTTACCCGTTAACGGCGAAAGCTGCAGCAGTTATACAGTCGTAACTAATAATTCAGCTAAGGCCGAAATAAGCTTTAGCTGGGCTTCGGCTGCCTATGCCACATATTATACTTTAGTAATTAAGCAAGCCGGAGTAGAAGTTGCCAATCAAACTGTTTCGACAAATTCTTTAAAAGTAATTTTGGACAAAGGGAAAACCTATTCCTGGACAATTACTGCTAAAAATAAAGATGGTGAAAAAACCAGTGCTACTTATTCATTCACCACACCCGGAAATCCAGTCGGAAATTATGTACCTTATGCTGCAATAATCAATTTTAGTGTAAACAGCACAACCAGCATGGCCAGTTTATCATGGGTAGGTAAAGACGAAGATTCGAATGCCAGCACTTTGAAATATGATATCGAAATCAAAAAAGACAATGTGGTTATTCAATCATTGACGAATCAAACGGTTACTTCAATTGCCGATTTTGTAGCGGTGTTAAATTCAAACTATCAAATAAAAATTAACACAATTGATGCGCAAGGGTCTTATTCGACATCGATTCTAAGCTATACTTACCAATAAGCCTCAGCAAAGCCAATTCAGATTAAAATAGAATCAGAAAAGGCATTTCAAAAAATAGTTTATTTTTGTTTGGGCTCTATTAATAAACCTAAAAACAGGCGGCTCGTTATTTAAATTTCGAGCCGCTTTTTTAATTCAAACCAATGAAAAAAACCATAGCCATTTTATTTTTTCTACTTTCCTTTTTCCTACCCGCAATTTCAAATTCTGGGAAGTTATTGGCACATATTGACAAAATGATTTTTCTTCAGGGAAAAGTAGGAGAAAGAACCTTAACCTTAAAAATCAAATGCTATAACGAATCTTCTGTACGTTATTTGGACTATTTTTTTAATGATAAAAAAACAGATCAGTACATGGAAGGCAATCTCATTGGTAATGCCTGGCAATTTATCTCATTGGAAACAGACAAAAAAGAAAAAAATCTGGTTATCAGAGAGGAAAAAGATGGCAATTGGAAAGGTTATTGGCGCGAAGCTTCTGATAAGAAAATAAATATAATACTCTATCCCGTAAACATAAATCCCGAAGCTAACTATTTTTATTACTCAAAAACCAAAGAATTAGACCCTTATGAAAGCTACAAAGTTTCTATTTTTCAACTGGATAAAATTGAAACCGAAAAAGCAGCTAAAAATTTTCAATTAGAGTGGTTAACCGAAAAGGAATCCGGAATCTCTTTTTTCAGATTACAAAGTGAAAACAAAAAAGTAAGCTGTGATACCATTAACAAAAACCTTGAACAAATTCAGTTGGCCATCCTTCAGGATTGTTTTCGTTTCAACCCAAACAGAAGCAATCTGAATATTCAGGCTGAACTGCTTTATCTCAATGAAGGCATTATTAGTTTCAAAATAATAACTTCTATGTCTTTTAAAAACCAGCCAGAAGTTAAAACACAACAGTTTTTTACCTTAGATATGCAAACAGGACAATCTGTAGATTTGGAAAGTTTAATTTGGTTAGATCCCCAAAATCCAAAACCAGCTGCACATGAAATTACACAAACTTATGAATATCGTAAAGCCATATTTGCTCCAAAATTATTCTCTATTTTAAGCAAAATTTATCCGCAACAAATGCAAAACACTGATTGCAAACTCAACGAAGTTACCAGCTGGGCCATACCTAATTTTGCCCTAACTAAAAAAGGAATTTTGTTTTGTCTATCCTATTCTAAAGATTGTAATCTAATGGATTGGGCAATTATTCCGTATGAAAGATTAACGCAATATCTGGAAAAAAAATACCGTTTAAACTAATCCCCATAAATCTGTACGTCATCTACTTGAAAAGTACCATCTAATGCTAAATCTTTCCCAGAACCAATGTACTTGAAAGCAATATTAATTTTTCCGATATAGGATGATAAATCAATCGCTCCCGAACCCATAAATTCATTCCAGGGTGTAACTTGCGTTGGTACTCGGGCTGAAAGAGGAATCCAAGTTGCTGTTTTAACATTAGCACCATCAAAATTAGTTGAAACATAGACTTCCAAGGTATTTAAAGGAGAATCGACATCCAAATGATTTTGTGCCGAACGGAAAGAAAGCGTTTCATTGGTATGCTCATCCATGTCGATTTTTGGCGAAATCAACCAAACAATATTGGATACTACCTTTGTTCCTGTTATGGCAAATTCAGCATACCCATTGGTGGAAGTGATTCCGCCTTTCCAAACAATAGCACCCGCTTCAATAATATTACTCCAGCCTGGCAAACTTAAATTAGTACCATCGGAAACCGTCTGGAAATCTTCCACGAAAAAAGGAATATTTCTGGTTCCTGACATTTGAATATCAGCTTCTTTTCGGGCAATTAATTGATAATCGGTAGCATACTTAGTCAAAACTCCACGTACTTTTCCACTTCCTGCAGGAACAATACTTTTGGAAAAATCGGCATAAGAACTGGTTCTTAAAATCAATTGATTGCCATTTTTGTCCACCAAATTCCAATTGGTCGCTCCGCCTACATCATTGACCTCTTCATAATATTTTCGTCCAATGGCTGGTTCAGTAAATTGTACCTCATCCAATTCGATAAGCGTATTCAAGTAGCTATCATCAATATCCCCCAAACCAATCGAACGCAGCAATTGCTCTTCTTTTACATTGGTACAGGAAGCATGTAACACGTTTTTATAATCATTTTGCGAAAGCCTACCTACTCCACCCTGATTATATGGACTCACATATAAACCGCCTATTCGCAAGCCGCCATAATACAAATCGGTGTATTGATCTTTTAATTTCACATACACCTTATTTCCTATTCGATAATCCACATATAAATTAGTCACATCAACAGGAACAGAAAAACCTTGTGCAGGAGTTGTAGCTGTCGCCAGAGTTTGCAACGAAATGGTTTTAAAAAAATTTCCGTTTTCATCGCTCGAAACCACATAGGCTTCTATCACATCGTCATAAAGATATTGGGCGACAATTTCGGCAGTAGTTTCTTTGATATTCGCTACAGTTTTATTTACTGCGAAATCAGGTTGGTTGCAACTCAACTTTGGAATCTCCGTTGCATCATTGACACAAGATTCTAAAACCAGCATCATTAATAAAAATCGAAAAGTATAATTCTTCATAATAACTACCATTTTAAATTAAAAACTGAAATTCAAATTCACAAAATAAGTCCTACCATAACCATAAAAATATTTGTTCCCAAAAGAAGGTGCGTCACTAGAAACATCCTGATTGAGTTGCCTGAAATTAGCATTTCGAGCTTGTTCATAACCACCTGTTTTGTATTTCGTATCTAGAAAATTATTAATGCTCGCAAAAAGTCCGAGGTATTTTCCTTTAATACTCCAAGATTTTCCACCTATAACATTGAGTAAAACTACTGGATCAAATTTTTCTTGTTTTAATAATTCAGCAGCTCTTTCTTCGGTGGCTTCAGGAAAAGGAAGTCCATTGGCTGGATTGGTATAAAACCGATTGGTTCTTGCAATTGGTGAAACATCAATATAATTATCTGTCAAATAATTCACATTTGTTCCTATCCACCAATATTTCGGGTTTCGGTATTCTAAACCTAGGCTATATGCCTGCTGCGGCATTCCGGCCTGTTTGTAATTTTTTAAAAGTGCTGTACCAAAATCAAAAGAAGAATTGGTATTTTCAACGGAAGCCACCGCATCATTGTTAATACTCACATTCGGATTGCTATCATAGGTAAATTGTCCATAAGCCGCCGAAAAACTTGTTTTTAAAGTTGGATTAATTTGGTACTCAAAACTCAATTCGGCTCCAAGATTTTTTCGGTTTAGATGCGTCAACGTCTGACTCACAAAAGCATTAGTATTGCTATAAGCTCCTTCTTTATCAAAAATTCCTTCGGCATAAAAAAAGCTAATTTTAGTTGCATCTTTAATGGTCGAATAATAAGCTGTTACTCTCGATTTTAGTTTTGGAGTTCTAAAAACATAAGTCGCATCCAGACTGTTGAGTGTTTCACTTTCCAAGCCATCAACCACAGTATTATTCAAGCGAGCATTCGAAAAGCTATTTCTCAAATTCGGTGCTTTGGTCAAATGAGCCGCATTAAAACTCAAAGACTGCTTGCCAGATATTTTAAATAGTATTCCGCCTTTGAAACCAAAATTCTCAAAGTTGAGTTTTGGGCTTTCGCCAAAAGAAATTGTTGGATAAATACCATTTTTATACACGCCATTTCGCTGATAATTGGTTATGGAAAAAGATTGCGCCAAATAAAAATCAACTTTATTGTACGAAAATTTAAACTGAGTGAATGCCTGAAATTCAGTTGCCGAAAGCTTATAATTATAGCCATAAGCATCGCCCACTTGAACTTGACGATTCGGATTATTCAAATCCGATTGGGCTTGCGTTCCGCTATAAAATCCATCAATATCTTCAAAAAAAGCACCTCCTAGCAAATCTATTAGTTTTTGATAATTGTGCGATTCCAAATCTCGAAAAGAAACTCCAGCGTTGAGAATCAAGTTTTCATTGAGCTGCGAATTAAAGTTAGAATTTACAGCAATCGTTTTATCATCATTTCGATCTTCATACAACGCATAATGACTTTGAGCAGCTTCGTAGCCAATGATACTTGAATTGGCATCTACAATCGGATTCTGATTCGCCCGATACATCGCTCCCCAATCCATTTGCCGATTCCCTAAAAATGCCAATCTGCTTTTCTCAGCATTATCAGCATCGGGAATAAAATCACCTGAATATTCTCCTTGATCTGGAGCATACATCGACAAATAATAACTCGGCATTTTGCGATAATATGTTGGATCAAGACTATTGGCATTTTGATAATCGATATTGCTGTTGCCCACTTTTCCAAACTGATACATCACTGCCGAATTGAGATTAGTATGATCATTGATTTTAAAATAATGATTCAGCATCACGATAGGTTCTTCAACCGTTTTTACTCTGGAATTTCTTATTTTCCCGTTTTGATAACCCCAATAAGAATTATAAGTTTCACTGGTTAAGTTAGTTACTTCGGCAGTATTGGGCGAATTTTTCCCTCTTTCGTTTGGAGTATAAAATCCGGTAATATTGAGCGAATGTTGGTCGTTTAATTTCTTTTCGACACTTAAAAATAAGGAATTCGCATCATAAGTGGTTCCTTCAAAATGGCCTTCTTGAGCATAGCGTTTTCCTGCCGAAACCACATAAGCCCAACCCGAATTACTCATTCCCGAAGCATAGGTTGCCATGGCGCGCCAACTGTAATTAGTATTGGTTCCCGAAAAAGTGATTCGGCTTCCTGCTCTATAAATAGAAGCTCTAGTATTGATTTCTTGCGTACCCAAAATTCCTCCAAAAGTATAATCGGAAGGAGCAGTTCCTATAGAGAATTCTTGATTTCGTGTGGCATCGTTGAGTCCGCCCCAGTTATTCCATTGCGGTCTGCCATCATACAGTTTATTCATTGGTACACCGTTAATCATGGTAGTAGCATTTTCACTATCTAAACCACGAATTCTAAAACGGGCTTGTCCCCAATTGAAAGCGGCAGCTTGCTGGAAAGCATCTCTGGAAGATTGCAATAATCCAGAAGTATTTTCGGAACTGCTGTTGTCATCGGTTAAATCGTCTTCAAAAAGCTGAATTACGGCGGCTTGCTGATCGGAAACTTGGTCTAAATCGAGCAAAATGGTACCCAAATCCAATGCTAAAGTATTTTCAACCGTGACTGGAAACAAGGCATCTTTGTACCCTTGACTATGAAAAAGCACTAAATAATCGGCTGGCGGAACCGATTCAAAAACAACTATTCCTTCTGAGTTAGTCAGTTGCGTAAAATTGGTATTTTGAATGGAAACTACCACAGCCACTATTGGTTTTAGTGTTTTCGCATCTAAAACTTTAGCTGAAATTTGAACTTCATTTTGCGCCAATATTCCATGAATTGACCCAATTCCCAAAAATATAACCAAAAAATATTTCATAAGCCCAATTAGAATTAACCGCAAAAACCTATGTTGAAAAGATTATTGCATCATTTAATTGAAAAAAAGATAACTTTTAAGCATAAAAAAATATCCCAAAAAGGAATATTTCAACAACAGTATGGATTTCTATTTTTGGAAATTGGGCTTGACTCTAAAAAGAGTCTAACAAATAACAAAAGGGTGGTATTGAATAACTTGTAAAAAGCAGGATCGCACTTTTGAAGTATTAAAAGTAAGAAAAAAATTATTTATACAAATTGTTTTTAGAATCTTTTTTTTCATTATTTTTTTAAATTCCACCTTTTCTAGCCCTGATAGAAACGAAAATCCTTGTTTGCCGGGTTTCGGCATACAAGATTGTAGTGTATAGCAGGAAATAGCTTCTAATAAAAAGTTTAAAAACTATTGAACAGCTTTAATTCTTGGTACTAAAAAAGCAATAATAATTCCGAAGATACCGATAAAGGCAAATGAAAATCGCAGTCCAAACAACTCGGCAATGTATCCAATTACGGGTGGCCCCATTAAAAAACCTAGGAAACTTACACTAGAAACGGCAGTTAATGCTTCGCCCGGAGGAATAGTTGGATGCTTTCCTGCGATGCTATACAATGTAGGTACTATTGTCGAAACACCTAATCCTACTAACATAAAACCGATGGTTGAAGGAATTAAAAACGGCAAAAATACGGCTGTAAAAAGTCCCGTTGAGATTAATGCTCCTCCGGTTTGTATTACTCGTTTTCTTCCAAATTTATTAATCATTCCGTCGCCTAAAAAACGTCCCGTGGCCATCATAATCATAAAAGAAGTGTAGCCCAAAATGATTAATGGTCCGGGCGCCTGAACAATATCTTTAAAGTAAATTCCGCTCCAATCGAACATAATTCCTTCGCTAGCCATTGAGCCAAAACCGATAATTCCTAACCAAATTAACGTCATATCAGGTTTTGAAAACAGTTTTTTCTTCTCGACAGCTTTTCGTTTTTCTTTGGCTTTAACCAAATACCTATAATTGAAAGCAATAAGTAATATTGTAATTATTCCAACAACAATAAAATGATGGTAAGGTGTTAATTTTAAAGCTAGCATTCCTAATCCGACTAATGCTCCTGTAAAACCGGCAAAACTCCATACTCCATGAAAAGAAGCCATAATGGTTCTTTGAAAAAGTTGTTCAGTATAAATGCCTTGGGTGTTTACGGCAATATTGTTCATATTTCCAAAGATTCCAAATAAATACAATCCCAAAGCCAGTTGCCAAGCACTAGTTGCCAGGCCTAAATTAGTCAAACAAAAAGCATACATAGCTAGTGACAACACCACCAAACGATGGCTTCCATAACGTGTGACTAATTTTCCTGAAAATGCCATCATGGTCAATTGTCCAACAGGTAAAGCAAATAAAATAGTACCTAAATCGGCATCACTAAGGTGGAGTGCGACTCTGATGTCTGGAATTCTACTCGCCCAAGTTGCAAAACACAATCCCATTCCGAAATAAAAGGATGAAACAGCAATACGCACTCGGTTCAAATAAGACAGTTTAGCGTTTCTAAAACTCTTCTTAATCTTTCCTTGTGCTCTGAAGCTTCCTATAAAATTTAATCGTAACAAAGGCTTTGTGTTTTAGGGATTGCAGCTGCAAAAATACAAAAAGGAATCTTGGGTTTTAATGATTTGATTTTTAGTAGCTCATAATACATCGTTATCGTTTATAAGTTTGTGCTTAGATGGAACGCAGATAAAACGGATTTTAGCAGATTCATTTAAAATCTGCGCATCTGCGGTTAATATTATACGCAAAAAAACTACAAATCAACTACTCTCTTATCAGCATTACTCTGAATAGCAGCATCAATAATACGCATGACATTAACGCCGTCCTGAGCGGTAACTGGTTCTGGAGTATCATTCACAATAGAATTATAGACTCCATCAAAAAAATCATAATAATTTCCTTGAAGTGTTGGGATTTTTCCGTGCATGATTGTACCATCAATTTCAGTATGTAAAAAACCTTCTTTTTCTAAAGGTTCTGTTCCCCAAGTATCTAAATTTGGTTTTTTCATTACTTTCAAATCATCTTCCTGCACATCGCCACGCGGCTTTAAAAATGAACCTTTTTTACCATGAATTACATAAGCCGGATTCGGTTCGCGTACAAAGAAACTTGCTTTCAATCGTACTCTGAAATCAGCATAATACAACATGATATCGACCCAATCATCTACAACTGAATTTTCTCTTGTCGTTCTTATATCGGCAAAAACAGCTGTTGGAAAACCAAATAAGTACAAAGCTTGATCAATTAAATGTGGCCCTAAATCTTTCAAAATTCCCGAACCCGAATTCACGGTTTCTTTATGAACTTTAGGACTTAAAAGCGGATTGTAACGGTCAAAATGGAATTCGGCTTCTATAATTTCACCCAAAGCACCGTCTGTTAAAATTTGGCGTACCGTTTTTAAATCGCTGTCCCATCTTCTGTTTTGGAAAACGGCTAATTTTAATCCTTTTGCTTTGGCTAAAGCCGCTAATTCTTCTGCTTCCGCTAAAGTAGCTGTGAAAGCTTTTTCTACAATGGCGTGTTTTCCTGCTTCCAAAACTCTTTTGGCATATTCAAAATGAGTGTCAATGGGTGTGTTTACTACTACCAAATCTGCATCCGAAGCCAATATTTCGTCAATAGACGCATAGCTTTTCACTTTCGGATAATCTTCCTGAATTAATTTCTTGCTTCTTTCCCAAGAACCCAATAATTCAAAACCCGGATGCAATTCTAAAAAGGGTGCCTGAAATACTTTGCCGGACATTCCGTAAGAAAGTAAGGCTGCTTTTATTTTTTTCATAATTACTTATTTGTCAAACATTAAAAATTATTTTCCATCATTAAGATATTAAGAAAAATTAAGCTTAACTCTTAATGAAACTTAATACCTTAATGGTTCAATTATTAAATTATTCTTGGTTTTGCTCGTTCGTATTGTACTGGCCAGACTACATCTGTTTCTAATGCTTTCGCAAAATGCAATGCCAAATTAGGATCACGCAACGATTCTCTGGCAAATAAAACCAAATCGGCTTTTCCGCTAACGATAATTTCTTCTGCCTGATGAGCCTCCGTAATTAAACCTACAGCTCCCGTTAAAATTCCTGTTTCTTTTTTTATTTTTTCTGCAAAAGGTACTTGGTAGCCTGGTTCCAATGGAATTTTTTGGTGCGAAACCAATCCGCCCGAAGAAACGTCAATTAAATCGACTCCTTTTTCTTTAAGAATTTTAGAGAATTGTACCGATTCTTCAGCATTCCATCCTCCTTCTGCCCAGTCTGTTGCCGAAATGCGAACAAATAATGGTAAATTTTCAGGCCATTCGGTTTGTACAGCTTCGAGAACTTCCAGCGTAAAACGAATTCGGTTTTCAAAACTTCCGCCATATTCATCTGTTCTGCTATTCGATAATGGTGATAAAAATTGATGATTCAAATAACCATGAGCGGCATGAATTTCAAGCACTTCATAACCCGCTTGAACAGCTCTTCTGGTTGCGGATTTAAAATCTGCAATTAATTTTTGGATTCCGTTTTTATCCAAAGCTTCCGGAAGAAAAGGTTCCGTATCATGATAAGGAATCGCACTTGGTGCTATCGTTTGCCATCCCTCTTCCGATTGCTCAAGTTTTTTGTTTCCTTTCCAAGGCGATGAAACACTGGCTTTTCGACCAGCATGTGCCAATTGAATGCCTGGAACAGCATTCTGACTTTTGATAAAAGCGGTAATGGCTTTCATTTTTTCAATATGCTCGTCTTTCCAAATTCCTAAATCTTCGGGCGAAATTCGGCCTTCGGGAGCCACCGCAGTTGCTTCCTGAATAATCAATGCTGCACCGCCACTGGCACGACTGCCTAAATGTACCAAATGCCAGTCATTAGCAAAACCATCTTGGGATGAATATTGACACATGGGTGAAATCACTATTCGATTTTTAAAACTGATTGATTTAATTTGTATGGGAGAAAATAAACAAT
This sequence comes from Flavobacterium sp. ST-158, assembly GCF_058309975.1. Taxonomy (NCBI): domain Bacteria; kingdom Pseudomonadati; phylum Bacteroidota; class Flavobacteriia; order Flavobacteriales; family Flavobacteriaceae; genus Flavobacterium; species Flavobacterium sp. ST-158. Next base: position 718,055 of record NZ_JBZEEN010000001.1, read on the forward strand.
TAGCCATATAATTTATTTTTTTGAGAAACGTAAAGTTACGCTTCACAACTCAAAATGAAAATTATTAACAAACATTTATTATCCAAGCTAATGGTAAATGTTTGCCACTAAAACAGAAAATGTTACTTTAGCCGAATATAAAAGAACAGAAAATCAAAAATGGATATCATTATCAAGCTTTCTCAATTTTTATTGAGTTTATCATTACTAATTATATTACACGAATTAGGACATTTTATTCCTGCCAAATTATTCAAAACCAGAGTTGAAAAATTCTATTTGTTTTTTGATGTTAAATTTTCGCTGCTAAAAAAGAAAATCGGAGAAACCGAATACGGAATTGGATGGTTGCCACTGGGTGGTTACGTAAAAATTTCGGGAATGATTGACGAAAGTATGGACAAGGAACAAATGGAACAACCACAACAACCTTGGGAATTTCGTTCTAAACCAGCTTGGCAACGTTTGATTATCATGCTAGGCGGAGTTACGGTCAACTTTATTTTGGCTTTCATTATTTACATTGGGATGGCATTTGCTTATGGCGACACCTATATTGCCATGAACGATTTAAAAGATGGTCTTTTAATAGAAAACCCTGCCATGATTAAAGCCGGTTACAAAACAGGAGATAAAATCCTGGCTATTGATGGAGATAAAATTGCCAAATTTGACAATGATCTTAACATAAAAATTGTGATGGCTAAAGAAGTACTTATCGAAAGAAATGGTGCCGAACAAATCATCAAAATGCCAACTGATTTTATCGATCAGCTATCTAAATATGAAAAAGGTTCTATCGTTTCTATTAGAATGCCATTTGTAATTGGTGCTGTTTCCGAAGATTCTAAGAATACTGCTTTGCAAGCTAAAGATGTTGTACTTTCGTTAAACGGTCAAAAAACGAAATACTTTGACGAAGCCAAAACAATCTTAGATAACAACAAAGGAAAAACAATTCCTGCTGTCATTTTGCGCGATCAAAAAGAAACTACTGTTAAAGTTCTTATTGATAAAGAAGGTAAACTAGGTATTCAAACAGGAGGTTTAGGAATAGATTCGTTAGAGAAACTAGGGTATTATAAAGTAAGTACTCAAAATTACGGTTTCATAGAATCTATCCCTGTTGGAATTCAAAAAGGAAAAGATCAATTAATTGGTTACGGAAAACAATTGAAAATGATTTTTAATCCTAGTACCGGAGCTTACAAAGGTGTAGGTGGATTTGCAGCGATATACAATATTTTCCCTAGCACATGGAGCTGGGAAGTGTTCTGGGGCATTACTGCTTTGTTATCGATTATGCTTGGAGTAATGAACTTATTACCTATTCCTGCCTTAGATGGTGGTCATGTAATGTTTTTATTATACGAAATAGTTTCGGGCAAAAAACCGAGTGATAAATTCCTAGAGAACGCACAAATAGTTGGTTTTGTATTACTTATCACACTCTTATTATTTGCCAATGGGAATGATATTTATAAAGCAATTGTAGGCAGGTAAAAAAAATCGATTTTTTTTGATTTTTTGTTTGCTACATTCAAAAAACGTCTTATATTTGCATCCGCTAAGAACAAGCTAACACAGCTTAAAAACAGCAAACAAAAACGTTCCTTACGCATATTAAATATACAGTTTCCTCCTTAGCTCAGTTGGTTAGAGCATCTGACTGTTAATCAGAGGGTCCTTGGTTCGAGCCCAAGAGGGGGAGCTTTTTTTAAGAAATCCAGTTTATTCATTTAAACTGGATTTTTTTTGTTTTATACTTAGTTCGAGTCCGCCGCTGCGGAGAAGTTTTCTAGAAAAGATTATCAACAAAGACAGCCTTTTTTGGTTCTAAACTTTCTAAATCTATTAATGAATTAACAACTCTTTTGTTTGCTACATCCAAAAAACCTCTTATATTTGCAACCGCTAAGAGAAAGTCATACAACTTTACACTAGCAAACAAAAACGTCCTTACGCATTTTAAACATACAGTTTCCTCCTTAGCTCAGTTGGTTAGAGCATCTGACTGTTAATCAGAGGGTCCTTGGTTCGAGCCCAAGAGGGGGAGCTTTTTTAGAAAAATCCAGTTTATTCATTTAAACTGGATTTTTTGTTTTAGACATATTTCGAACCTGGTTCGAGTCCGCCGCGGCGGAAGAGCTATTAGAAAGCCTTTACAGCAATGTAGAGGCTTTTTTTGTTTAAAACTTTATTGGCTAATGATAGGCAGGGTCAGGTGCAAAAGTTAGGTATTATGCAAAAAGGCTGTTTTTAGTTACTAAAAACAACCTTTTCTAAAAAATAAAACAAAAAACAAAACGCTACACTAATTAATCAAATATTTATTCTTGATTAATTGTTTTGTAGAAACATCAATACCAAACTCTTTTAACAGCATGTTGTCAACCGAACCGTATTTAGCTGCAACTTCATTCCAAGCGGCTTCTAAATAAGAAGCTTTTACTCCCATTAGTAATTTCATCTTTTCTGCCGGAATCCCGTACATTGCCAATTTTTTATCATCTACATATTGAACAACTTGATTTGATTTTAAATAGTCATTCATAATTTCATCCTTTGGAACATCCAAAATATGCAAGAACATGGAAGCCGCAAAACCAGTTCTGTCTTTTCCGGCTGAACAATGAAATAAAACTACCGATTTATCGTCTTTTAAACTTTCAAAAAAAGGCTTGAAATCGGCAATGTTAGCAACAAAACTTTTATTAGCATCTACCATTAAAGAATCGGCTTGTTGTGCTCCAAAATCGGGTTTTGCCAACGCTTTCATAAAACCCTGCATTGATTTTGACCCAATATCTCCAATAGGGGCATTTTTGACTTCGATATGACTTTCGGCAGGAACATAATCAGGTTCTCTTGTTATTTCAAAATCATTTCTAAAATCCACAATTGTCGTAATGTGTAAATTTTTGAATTGCTTTTTTTCATCTTCATTAAGATTAGAAAAACTACCTGAGCGATAAATATTCGTTTTGATTTTTTTCCCTTCAGCATTTACAATTTCTGAAAAGTTTCTAAAATTAGGGCTGTCCTGGAAAAACACTTTTTGTTGTGCACTTAATTGTAATCCGGAAAACATTACCAATAACGGTACGTAAAATAAATTCTTTTTCATTTTTTTTTAATTTTAAGATTTGGAAATAGCGCCCTAAACCGAAATCGATTTGCCGTTGTAGGACACTTTAATTATTGTTTGTAATTATTAGAAAATTTGATATTTAACCCCTAACTGACAGTTAATAGCTGACCATTCACTGCTGGTAAATCTTTTTTCGTTAGTTCCTAAATACTGTTGAAAAGGAGTATTAGCTAAATTGCGTACTTCCATGAAAACTTTCAGCTTATCACTGATGGAATAATCTGCTGAAAAATCTACGGTGAAATTACTTCTGGCCGAGATATAATAATCAGGACCTAAATTTTGATTAATCGTTTCTACAGATTTTCCTCTATAGTTTCCGGCAATTTTGAACATAAAACCATATTTTTCATAGAAAATAGATGAATTAAACAAAAACTTCGATTGATTAGGCAAAGTTGTTTTATCCACTGCAACTAAACCTCCATCAGCATCAAATCGATTTACTTTTAAGCTGGATTTAATGAAAGCTCCATTTAAATCGATACCAAATCCGCCGAAGAAATTATCCCATTCGGTAAAACGTTTGGTAATTCCCATTTCAAAACCATATAAACTGGCATTTTCTACGTTTTTGGGTTGTGTAATTAAGTAATCGACATTGTCTATTTTTTGAACTGATAAATCTTTGAAAATATAATTTGACAAATCTTTGTAGAAAACACCGGCTGTAATCAAACCAATATCGTCCAGAAAATATTCGCCCATCAGATCAAAATTGTTTGCAAATGTTGGCAACAAATCAGCATTTCCTTTCGTAATTTTAACCAAGCCCGGATTTGTTGTATCTACATTTTCTCCAGGATTCAAATCTCCAAAATTAGCTCTGGAAAATGTTCTGGTATAAGCAACCCTAATATTCATATTATCATTAGCAGCATATTTAATATGCAGCATAGGCAAAAAGGCATTATACGAATTGTTTTCTTCAACAGTAGTAACCGTTTTAGTTTCCACATCATATTTAGCACTCTTAATATTAATCATGGTATATTCATTACGTACACCACCTATAAGTGTTGTTTTGTCAGTTAATTTATAAGTAGCCATCAAATAATTACTAAACACATTCTCATGAGCCACATATTTTGTAGTAGGATTTGATTTTGAAGAATAGTCTGCAAAACCATTATCAGCTAAATAACCTGGTGTAAATATTCGAAACAATTCGCCTTTAGTAATTGGGTCAACAATAAGAGGAGCAAAAGTCCCTCCTATTTCTTTAAACGAAGTTGACTGATTAGGATAAGCCTCTGTTTCAAATTCGCTCAAAGTCCGTAATGCCGGTGAACCCGGAATCCCTAAAGCTGCACCAGGCAAGAATACTAAAGGAGTCAACTGACCCTCGTATTTTTTTAACTTCCCCTTAGCACCCATTTTCAAACTCAGCGCAGCGGTTGGATTGTATGTCAAATTAAACTGTGCGATTTTGTCTTTATCTTTTTGATTGGTTTGATAAATAACCAACTGTGTCAATTGTAAACGTGTTGGATCTAAAAAGTCATTCGAATTAGTCAATTTTGGATCAATATTGAATAAATCAACTCCATTAGCATCCGGAGAATCAAATAAATTATAAACCAATCCATCTGTAGCACGGTTTCCAAAATCTCCTGATAATTTTTGAGTAAACTGTGCAATAGGCAAACCTCTTTGGTTTTTAGGCATATTAGGCGGTGTATTCAAAATATAATCCATATCATTGCTAGATACTGACCAATCCACTTTTACCTTTGAACCTATCAAATGATTTCCTCCTACCTCAAATGCATTCAAAGCTGTTTCATAAAAAGAATAACGGTAGCTATAAACATATCTTTTCTTTGCAAAATCATAAAATGATTCATAAACCGGACGAACATCTTCAAATTTATCAATCAGGAATTTGCCAAAAAACTTGTTACTTTCGTTCAACTCAAAATCTATAGTTCCACTAAAGGCTTTTGTTTTTCTGGATCCAAAATATCGTTTTGCATTCACACTATTGATGGCATAGCGTTGATCCTGTTTGGCAGCATTGATGTTATAATCAACTACCATTTCATCTGTAGAAAAATTTCTGTCCCAAATAGAAGCTGCTAAAACCACTCCTAATTTTTTATCAAAAAATCTTTTCCCAAAAACAACAGAACCATTATAAGTCGATTTATTTGCACGTTGATTGTAACCTCCGCCCAAACTTACATTCAGCATATCTTTACTTTGAGCAATACGGGAAATAAAATCAACCGACCCCCCAATAGCATCTCCTTCAATGTCGGGAGTGATGGCTTTTGACAATTGAATATATTGAATCATCTCCGTAGGAATTGCATCCAGCAAGGTGTTTCTCGAACCAAAAACGGAAGCACTCGGCAATCTGTTCCCATTGTACAAAGTAGAATTCCAACCAAAAGGAGTCCCTCTAACACTCACCTGATTGGCTTCGCCGTGGTATCTGTTCACACTTACGCCAGGCATTCTTTGTACAGCCTCAGCCGCATTACGATCTGGTAATTTCCCTACCGCATCGGCAGCTAAAACATCCATAATGGCAAACGATTTCTTTTTAATACTTAAAGCTTTAATTTGTGAAGGAGCGGTAAAGCCTTTAATTATAACCTCGCTCAACACGCCTTCTTCCTCATCCATTGTAATTGTTCCCAAATTGTTAACTCCGGGAGCTAAGTTTACTTCTTTTGTAATTTCTTTATAACCTAAATAACTAATAGCCACTTTTATCTTTTCACCAACCAGATTTGTCAGTTGAAAAGAACCGTCTAAATCTGTAGTCACTCCATTTTTTCCTTCAAGTACAACAACATTTACACCGGGCAAATATCCATTACCATCTGAAATTTTACCCACAATTGAAGAACGATTTTGAGCGTAAAAATTAAGCCCGAACAAAATCATCCCGAATAACAATAATTGCTTTTTCATTTTCTATTATTTTAATTTTCGGCAAATGTATCGGGGAAGTTCAAGCAAGCAGTCTTTTTAAATTTAGACATACAGGATTTAAATTTAACTGTATTAATTTTGATTAAAAACAATTATAAAACACTGAAAAAGAATATATTACACAACATTAACTTTGTATTAACGAATTGTAAAAAAGAAATTAATGAAAAATTAAATGTATTTAAAAACCATTGAATACTTCATTTAGTAGGATATTATACGAAATTCAAAAGCAGATTTTTTTGATATTCTTTTGGAGTAATTCCGTTAAGGAGTTTGAAGTTTTTATAAAAGGTCGATTTATTTTTAAATCCGCTTTCAATGCTAATATCTATTAAACTTGAGTTCTTAGATTTTTTAATTAATCGTTTGGATTCTTCAATTCTGAAATAATTAAGATAATTGTAAAAATTACTGTCCAATTTAATATTGAGTGCCTGAGTAATTTTTATTTTAGGAATATTGATATTTTGAGACAGTAAATCTAAACTAAAGTCAGGATTAAGATATACTTTTTGAGATTCGAAAGAGTGATTAATTTTATTGATGATGGCATCCATTTCATCCTCGTTCAAATCATAATTTTTATACTTTTCTTTTGCTTTTTCAATTACATTACCCTCTTCGTTGCTAAGCTGAAATTTATGAGTCAATTTTATTCTGTAATTTAAAGTAGTAATCATTATAACTAACAAAAAACCGTAATAGAAATACCTTAGATTGAGGATACTTTCAAAATGAATGATAGTAAAAAACAACCCCAAAACCGCCAAAAAACCAGAAAATAAAAGCATATAACTCAACAACTGAATCATTTTATCTCTTAAGCCAATAATAGTTTCATCTTTAAAATTGAACCTAAAAGCTATTTTTTTTAAGCAAAAAAGAGAATACAAAAGCAAAGACGGAACAAAAAGCATCATCGAGAATATATCGTAAATTTCTACCCATTGATCGTTTTCTTCAAAGAAAAACAAATGAATCAGCATTCTTATATTAACCATCGAAGAAAAAAGAAACGGAAGGGTATGAAGAAATACTTTTTTATTAGTCAACTCAATTCCGTAAGCCGAAGCGTAGAAAAAATAAAGCACAGGTCCGTACAATAATGAAAAACTGGCATGAACCTTATTGAATACCAAATCATTAAAAAAATAAGACAAAGCCATTTTAAAAACGATATGCAGAAATACTATTCCAAAAAAAGACATTAAATAGTAATCTTCTTTTTTGTCCTTTTTATTCAGGAACAGCAAAAACACTAATACAAATGACTGAAATGCAACAAAAAAAAGAATATTAAGCATGTAAAAAAGATTTTTACAAAAATACTCTTGGTTGATTATTAAATTATTAACTCAACGTTAAACTTGAATTTACAAATGATAGTGAATAAAAGAGGAGGTTTATAAACGGTAATAAAGTCTTTACCTGGAAAAATATTCATTACTTCTAAACTTATTGAATATACATTGGATTTTTATAAAACATTAAGATCAAAAAAACCTTCACATCACTGCAAAGGTTTTTTCTATTTTATATTTTTTTAAAAAATTTTAATCCGCCAGCAATTTATAAGCAATTACACTGTTATGATTAAATGTTGGAATATACAATATATTTTCTTTAGGGTTATAACCCAAATCAGCGGTGTTCATTTGACCCTGTACGTCTTGTAATTTCCTGATTTCGCCATTGGCTTTTACATAATAAACCAAACCCGCCCAGCAGCTCACTATAAAATCACCGTTTTTAAGCTGTTCGAGTCCATCACCGGATTTTTCAAAACCTTGGGCAATGACCATTCTATTTTTGTTTTTATCAAATTTTAAAAGTTCGCTATTAGCTAAAACATAGAGATTTTTATTGATCCATTTTAAACCATTGGCACCATTTACATTTTCTAAATACACCTCACTTTTACCATTTTTTATGCGATGAACTTTATTGGTACGGGTATCAGATACATATACCACCCCTTTATCGTCTACTGCAACATCATTCAGGAAAACTGTATTTTCAATTTCCAATTTATTAATGATTTTTCCAGTTGTAATATCAATGCTCACCAATGCCGTAATATCAGCCACAAAAAGAGTATTTTTAAAACGCGCCAAACCTTTGGGGGCATTAAGACCCACAACCCAGTTTGCATTGTTAATCGAACCATCTGGATTAAGAATAGCTATTCCTCCCTTTCCATCTTTTACATTCCCAGCACCATCAATCAGACTTACATATAGCTTTTTATCTGTAGCACCAAATAACACAGATTCTGGTACAGCCAAATTGCCACTCTCCCAGATGGTTTTTGAGAGTTCCTGAGCTTTTGAGGTAAAACTTAACAGCCCTACAATGGATAATATTACTATTTTATATTTCATATTTTAAAATATTGCGTTAAAACTTATTAATAAATTAGAAAACATGACATTATGTTTATCTAATGCAATATGACTAAAACAAACATAATTTTACTAAACTTAATTTTTCGTTCAATTGAACATCATCGCTGTAATATTTCAATTCAAAACTACCACCAAATCACAGATCATTGTTTTTTTATTTTAAAAAATCATTCCTTTAAAACATTATCATCTGGAGCATACTTTTTTTGCCATTCCGGATATTTATTCAATACTTTTTGAGGACTATTGGTGTACCAGGCATATCCACTTCGACGCTCAACACTAACTTCAGCCAGCGAATACAAAAACTCACTGTTACGATCGCAAAACAAAGGTCTTTCAGTACCTAGTTCATAATAACGCGTCCAGATAGGTGCAGCAGTAGAATCGGTTACTACGCGAACATCACGTTTTACTGTTTTGTATTCAGAGTCGAAGGCTTTAATTTCAAAAGATTCCACTCTAGTATTGTAAATTCTAGAATCAGCAAACCATTTCACCGCACTTTGGATGGATTGAATGATACGCTCATTTGGTTTTTTAATCTTCATCAAAAACAAAACTACATCCACACTTTCGCCGTTGCAAATACTTGGCGGTTCAAATTTACGTGCCCAAGCAGGAGCTAAGGTTACTTCGTCATGTTGTTGACACCAAGCGGTCAATCGGTCTTTATCTTTAATTTGCATGTTTAAAATACAATCCAATCCTTTGTTATACGCTGTAGTCACTTTAGCCTTTAAGCCTTCATCGATAAAAGCAAAATTATGATTTGCACTAATTATTTTATCTAACAAATTCATGATTCCCATGTAAGCACCATCATTGAATGTGATATGGCGGCTGTAATTGTTTTCTAAAGGAAAATACTGCGGCCAACCTCCATTAGCAAATTGCGCATCTAATATAAACTGGATTCCTTTTTCACAGGCTTCTTTGTATTTATCAATTTTAGTAGCTGTGTAAACTTGAGCCAAATAATAAATATGCGTATAAGTAGTTTCGTTATCAAAAGTAGTATGCAAAAGTGCCTTAGTAGAAGCTACTTTTTGCTGTTGCTCCGGAGTTAGAATGGCTCGCATATCATAATTCTTAGGCCAACCGCCATTAGCTCGTTGAAAAAGAATCATATTATCCGCTATTTTAGTATAATCGGATTCTTCATAACGCGGTTGATTGGGAATTGGGTCCACCAAATTATGTTTATCTTTTATGCCGTACCAATGTCTTTCGCTATCGCCAAAAGGCTTCGTACTGATAACTTCAGCATCATTCTTATCTGATTGGGCATTTACAAAAGCACTCGAAAAAAGAAGTGCCATTATAAGAACATATAAATTCTTGTTTTTGAGAATCATAAAGTATAATTTTTAGGGTTGGTACTTGTTTAGATAGTTATAAATTGATTTGGTTTAAGCGCATCAGGAGAAATAAGTATTTTATAAATCACTCCTTTAAACCAAGAGACTTTATTCATTCGCACCCCTATAGAAGTCTGACCTTTTTCAATAGGATTAAATGTATAATCTTCTTTTAATTCTTGTTTTCCATTGACATAAGTAGTCAAACTATTGGGTGTAACCACAAAAGCCACATGATACCATTGTCCTAAAGGATGTAATAATTCTTCCTTAGCTAAAGCCAATTTTACACCTCTTGAGGCAACAAAACCATCAAAATACCAATTATTTTCTACAGCACGAATTTCCAGTAACATTCTGTCAGTTGTAATGCCGCCAATATGTAAAATGCGTTGTTCAAAAGGAACAGATACTTCGGGTTTAAAAATCATTTCAACAGTAAAAGATTCCAATCCCTTTAAAGGCATTTTTTTTAAGAACAAAGCATCGTCTATTCCATCGAAGGCAACAGCATCACCATAAGGCGAGGCAACAATTGTTGGATTTCCAAGAATTTCAATAGCATTGGATGACTCAGAACGTAAATTAGCAAGCAGCCATTCCGTTTTATAACTTACTAAGGTATCCGATTTTTGCGCATTTGCAACAAGCGAAAAAGCCAGTAAAAGCAAAAATGTATATCGGATAGTTGTTTTCATTTTATCAAATTTAAACGTGAAAAAAAAATCTCCAGAATTCATGAACTCTGGAGATCTTAATTTATTTTATTTTAGAATTTTACAGCGCCTTTGCGAACTGATTTTCCAATGAATGTTTTCTTAGTCAAATCGGTATTGGATGAAGAAGACAATTCTATTTTATCAGAAAGAGCTCCATTGATACTAACTGCTTTTGGAGAAGCCGAATTAAAATCAACATTTTTAATCGCCATATTTTTAACGTTATAAACATCAAAAATCGCAGAGTCTTTAATATCTAAACTAGCGTTTGTAATTTTAATTCCTTTGGCATCAATAATGGTAAAACCTTTATCTGCTTTCACCTTCAAATTAGAAATTTCGATGTTTTCTAAATTCATTTCAGGTAAACCTTGTAGAAACACTGCTTGATTGGCTCCTGCAATAGTGATGTTTTTCATCGAAATGTTCTTAAACTGTGGCGTTTTTTCATCAACTGGAATCATTTTGTTCTCAACAGGAGTTCCTCCTTCTTCCAAAGTTTCGGCAATAGATTTCCCTCCATAATACAAATTGAACGAAATTGCCTGAGAAGGAATGTCAGTCATGAAAATATCCGAAATAAAAATATTCTCAACCACTCCGCCACGTCCGCGATTACTTTTAAAACGCAATCCTACATCTGTTCCCATAAAAGTACAATTAGAAACGTGCATGTTTTTTACACCGCTAGACATTTCGCTTCCTACAGTAACACCACCATGTCCATGATACACAATATTATTTCTAATAATGATATTTTCGCAAGGAACTGCGCGATCACGACCGTCTTGATCTTTTCCTGATTTGATACAAATGGCATCATCACCTACATCAAAACTGGAATTTTCTACCAATACATTTTTACAGGATTCTACATCAAGACCATCTCCATTTTGAGAAAACCAAGGGTTACGAACCGATACATTACGAACAATTAAGTTTTCAATCATTAATGGGTGAATGTTCCAAGCTGGGGAATTTTGAAATACTGGTCCGTCAAAAAGAACATTTTTACTGTTTTGAATACTTACGAGAACCGGACGAAGAAAATCATGAATAGCTTCAAAATCCTCTTTCGTTTTTAAATCTAAACGTACATTTTGATCAGCACCTTCAGATGCATTCATAAAAACTTCCGATGGATACCAACTCGTTTTAGAAGCATTAACTACTCCACCAGAAGACACAAATTTTTTCCACTGGCTTTCTGTTAGTTTGCTTTTTTTAACCTGTCTCCAAACTTCACCTGAACCGTCCCAAACTCCGCTTCCAGTGAAAGCAACATTTTCTAGATTTTTTCCGTAGATAGGCGAAATACAACGCCAAGTATTTAATCCTTCAAAACTAGTTTCTATTAATGGATACAAACTTTTGTCTGGTGAAAATTTAATCAAAGCACCGCTTTCAGCATGCAATTCTAGATTACTTTTCAAAATAATCGGCCCAGTAAGCCAAATTCCGGGAGGAATAATCACTTTTCCTCCTCCTTTATTTGAAATGGCTTCAATCGCTTTAGCAAATGCTGCTGTATTTAAAACATCACCACCACTTACAGCACCAAAATCGGTAATTTTAACAGAATTATTAGGAATAACTGGCTCTTGAATTTTATTCATTTTAAATTCAACACCAGGATAATTGTTTGTAGCCGTGGTACTCTGAGCTTCAATAGTTGTCGAATAGCTTGTCATTAAAAAAGTAAATGCAAGACATAGTGAATAGAATGGTTTCTTTTTCATTGTATTTAATTGGTTTTTAGATGGTCTTTACAAATGTAATCGATTGTCCTGTAAATTTATCTAAAATTTTATTAAAGTCTCAAATTCGGCTTATAAAAAAAACATTTTATAAAAAAAATCCCCTCTTTCCATTTCAGAAAAGAGGGGCTTACTGTTTTATAAAAAAGAATTTAAGCTACTTTTTTCACCTTGTGCCCAAAAACTCCAAAATACAAAATCACCAAAAAACAAATTAGAGGAATGATATAACCCGACTGAATGTCGTCATGATTCATATCAATCAACGTTCCCATCCCATAAGGTAAAATGGCACCTCCCACAATTGACATTACTAACCAGGACGAACCAGTTTCGGTATTGTTTTTTAAGCCAACTAAACCCAAAGAAAATATAGTTGGAAACATAATCGACATGAAAAAACCAATTCCACCTAAGGCATAAATTACTACAATACCACTACCATAAATAGCCACAGCACAAAGCACTGCACTCAAAATGGCATAAATTGAAAGCAAAACATAATCTTTTACATATCTTAAAAAGAAAGTTCCAATAAAACGACCGCCCATAAACAGTACTCCATAAAGTCCTAAATAATAAGCCGCCGTTTTTTCATCCATATTAGCACCTTGTTCCGCCATTCTGATAAAGAAACTGGTCACACAAACCTGTGCTCCTACGTAGAAAAACTGTGCAATAACTGCCCAACTCAGATGACGGTGTTTTAAAACAGAGAAAAAACCAGGTTTTACCTCAACCTCCGCATGATCTGGTTTCATCGATGGCAAATGCATAAAATAGAATAATACAGCCACCAAAACTAAAATCGTTCCCAAAACAATATAAGGCATTTTGACCGCTGCTGCTTCACCAGCCAAATAGCTCATTCTTTCAGCATCAGGCATCGCCGCCAATTGTTCAGGAGTAAAACTTTTACCAGATAAAATAAACATGGAACCAATAATTGGCGCCACCATTGCAGCCAATCCATTGAAAGAAGCCGCCAGATTCAATCGTTTAGAGGAAGATTCGGGAGGGCCTAAAATAGCAGCATAGGGATTGGCAGAGGTTTCTAAAATAGTCAGTCCGCATCCAATAATAAATAAGGCTAACAGAAACAATTCATAAGCTCTTGTATTGGCCGCAGGCACAAATAAAAAGGCACCTGATGCAAATACCAAAAGACCTATTATAATACTGTTTTTATAACCCACTTTTTTAATAATCATCCCCGCTGGAATAGCCATTAGAAAATAAGCCAAAAATACCGAAGTATCAATCAATGTAGACTGACGGTTATTCAACTGACAGGCTTTTTTGAGATGCGGAATTAATATAGAATCCAAATTGTGCGCCATTCCCCAAAGGAAAAATAAACTCGTAATCAGGATAAAAGGCAATACATAATTTGGACCTTTACCTCCTTCGGTTGGCACTGAATGTTGGTCACCCAACTGATTGGTTATTTTCATAATTGATAATAATCGATTGTTAATTTTTCTTTTTAACCAGTAGCAAATGATCACATACCATTACCACTTCCCCTCTTTGATTGATAATTTCCACATGTTCAGTTACCGTACCCATTTCTGGTCTTTTGGCTTCTCCTTTCTCAGAAATCGTAATTTCCGAATGGATGGTATCTCCTATGTGAACTGGTTTTACAAAACGCATGCGATCATACCCTTTAGAAAAAGCTTCTGGATTAATCTCCGATGCCGTAAGTCCAATCCCAATGGCAAAAACCATCGTTCCATGAGCAATACGTTGTCCAAAAGGCTGCGTTTTACACCATTCTTCATCCATATGATGTGGAAAAAAATCGCCTGTATGTCCGGCATGCACCACAAAATCGGTTTCAGTAATCGTTCTTCCCAGCGTCACACGCTTTTCATTTAATTGATAATCTTCGAAAAAAGTTGATTTGAAATACATATTTTTTAGTTATTTAGTCCTTAGTTGTTAGTCCTTAGCAATAGTCTATCCTTAAAAACTAAGGACTAAGGACTTTTTCGTTTTTATAACTCCATTTGTGGAATTCCACCATTTTTATTACTGATATAACAGGCTTCCACTACTTTCATGGTTCCTAAAACATTTTCTACACTGGCATGCAATACCTTATCTGAACCTTCTTTATAGCGCATCAAGTTGGCCATTGTTCCCACAAAAGCTTCCGGAAACCAAGATCCTTCTAGTTGCACTTTGGTCCATTCGTATTGACCAGATTCATTTTGCACCGAATACTCAAAAACATCTTCTAAACCTATTGGATAGTTCATTAGCAAGCCCATTTTGGCTTTGATGGCTCCTTTTGTACCTTCCCATTTGATGTAACTCTCTTCGTGTTCCGGACCAAAATGATGATCGTGATTCGTATTAATCACCGCACGCATCGTATCGCCATAATCCAGAATTATCGTGGAACGTGAAGAGGATAAATCCTTCAACGGATGTTTCCATGTTTTTGCCAAAACCGATTTTGGATCACCAATAAAAGAGCGAATGCAATCAATATAATGCACACTATGGAATAAAATTTCTAATCTTGGATGCACCTTCACCACTGGAAACATTTCCCAAGGGGTATTTACGGTAACTTTGAATTCTAAATCATAGAGTTCCCCTATAACTCCTTCCTGAATCAAATGACGCGCTGCAGCCACAAACGGAGCAAAACGCAATTGAAAATTAATCGCTCCAACCAGTTTTTTTCTTTCGCAAACTTCTAAAATTCCTTTGGCTTCGGCCAAATCATTTCCCATGGGTTTTTGAATTAAAACGGCAGCTCCATCAGGCAATTGTTCTAGAATTTCAATGTATTGTTCCGGCATTACAGTAATGTCATACACCGCATTGGCAGGAGCATTTTTAACAGCATCTGCTACAGTTTCAAAAGCATGAGGAATCCCAAATTCGGCAGCCATAGCCTGTGCTTTGGCAAAAGTCCTGTTTGTAATTCCGAAAACCTCAAATCCTGCCATTTTATAGGCTGGTAAATGAGCATCTTTTACAATTCCGCTGGCACCAATAATTACTATGGGTTGTTTGGTTTTGGGTAATTCGGGTTTATAGGGAATGTACATCATTATAGTATTTTTTCAATTTCAATTTGTGTGTTTTTTAATAACTCCGCTGATGGGATGTCTGTTTTTAAAGCGGTCAGTACCATTTGATCAATCAAAATAGCAATGTCGGGCCAAACCGCGATTTGAGGCAAAGTATGTGCATTTTCATGCAAACTTTCCAACTTGTGGTAATAGGGAATGGTCGCATTGATTTCCGGATCTTTCCAGGTCGATTTTCTACAACCAATTCCGCCTTCATTCGTTAATAATTTATCGCTTTCAGCAGTGGTGGCAAAGCGTAAAAAATCATAAGCCAATTGTTTGTGTTTACTTCCGGTTCCAATAGTATACAACCAATAAACATTCAAAGAAGCTGTTTTTCCGCCTTCGGCAAATGGTAAGGTCGTAACATCTACTTTTCCTTTCACTTTTGACTCGGCAATCACCTCTGACATCGAGGCAAATCCAAACCAGTTGATGGTCATCGCCGCTTCACCATTGGCGAAAGCCATTCCTGCTTCAACCGATCCAAAATCAATAGAACCTGGATGAACCGCATCAGTTTTCTTAACAATGTAACGGTAATAGTCCAGTGTATCAATAGCTGCCTGAGTGTTAACGTTTACATTTTTGTCATTGTTTAATAAAGTACCTCCACGAGTCCATAAATGCAGGCAAAAATCAAATACCATATTGTGTCCGTCAGGATAATTAGCAAAAACGCAGCCGTATAAATTTTCTGCTGGACGATAAAAAAAAGTAGCTATTTGTTCGAATGCTGCCCAGGTTTTTGGTGGCGCCAATTCGTATCCATATTGCTTTTTGAAATTTTCTTTTTCAATTGGATTTTCGAATAAATCTTTTCTGTAAATCAAACATTCTGGGCCATCATGGAATGGTAATCCATAAATACCGCCCTCAATTTCTTGCAAATGCAACAAGGAATTGTGCCAGCCTTCAGGAAAATCCTGCGGTGCTTTTTGAGCAATAAAAGAAGTCAAATCCTGAACTGCATTGGCTTTGGCTGCATCAAAAATCCAATCGGTATTGATATGTGCAATATCCCAATCACCTTTTCTCAAACCTCCTTCACTAATGGTTTGTTCATACAAATCATGCAATTCCATAGGCAGCATTTCGACCGACATACTAATATCATTTTTAAAACAAAAAGCATCCCAAAGTTGTTGCATGGCCGTTTCAAAAGGACCAAATTTTCGAACCGCAATTCTAAAGACTGAGTTTTCCATTCGCTATTAAAGATTAAATTCCTTAGTTATTTTTTCGTTATCCTGACCTAATTTAGGCGAAGCTTTACCAAATGTAAATAATTCTCCGTCAATTCGAATAGGACAACGGGTTGTTTTATATCGATAGCCATCAATCATTTCTACTTCCTGCACAAAATCCAAAACCTGAAAACCTTCCTGAGCAAAAAGTTGCTCATAATTCAATACATTAGCACACCAAATATCGGCAGGTTCTAAAATATTTAACCAATATTCAGAATCCTGAGTACGTAAATGTTCGGCCAGAACCGCTTTGATTTCGTCTCTTAAAATGAATTTATTTTCCGGAAATTGTTTTAATGCTTCACAGGATAACAATTCAGCCAAAACAGGAATCGAGCCCATCGCCAGACTCATATAACCATTCTTCGTCTGGTAAATCCCATAAGGAGCTCCTAAATAGGCATTCGCATTATTGGTCTTGGTTCTTACTGGTAATTCACCACCATCATTAAAAAACGTAGTAATGGTTTCAAACTGAAAATCAAATGCCGATTCCAGCATACTTACTTCTACCAGCGCCCCTACATTTTGAGTTACTTTTCGATACAGTGCAGCCAAAATTCCCTGAGCCAAATGTGCTCCGGCTAACATATCCACGATGGATAATCCCATAGGAACCGGACCATCGCCTTCATTTCCTGTTAGCCAGGTCAATGCTGTTAAGGATTGCAACAACAAGTCTTGTCCAGGTAAATCTTTAAAAGGACCTTTTGAGCCGTAACCACTTATCGAAGCATACACCACATTAGGATTTATCTTTTGAACCTCTTCATAACTCAGTCCAATGCGTTCCATAACACCCGGTCTGAAATTATGCATCACTACATCAGCTTTGGCCAATAATTTCTTCAATTTTGCTAATTCTTCCGCTTGTTTAAAATCAATTGCAAAAGATTCTTTGTTTCGGTTAATCGTATGAAAAACAGAGGATTCTCCGTTCATAATCAAATCCGAAGTATATAAGGTACGGCAAATATCGCCCGTTCCAGGTTTCTCAATTTTAATGACGCGAGCACCCATATCAGCCAATCGTAAACTAGCCGAAGGTCCCGAAAGAAATTGGCTGAAATCAATAATTAAATAATCTTCTAAAGGTTTCATCGTCTAATTAATAATTGTTTCTTGAATAATTGCGTTGTGTTCTCCTACTTTAGGCGCTGCTTTTGTGCTGATCAAAATGGCTCCATCCAACTGAATAGGACTTCGGGTAGTGATAATCTTTTTGTTATCCGAGTTTTCAATAATTTGCTTCATTGGCATTCCAAAATCGATGGCATCCAACTCCTGATAATTCATAACTTTTCCACACCAAATCCCTTTTTCCTGTAATAACTGCAACCAGTGATCAGTATTTTCCTGAACGATTCTTTCGGCTAAAATCGTTCTGATTTCATCACGTTTTTCAAACCATAAATGCTTTTCTGAAAACACTTTCAAATCGATACCAAGCAATTCACCAATGTACATCAAATCGCCCATAGCCAAAGAAAGGTAGCCGTCCTGTGTTTGATAAACCCCATAAGGCGCACTCAAAAATGCATGCGCACTTCCAGCAACATCTCCTCTTTCCTGCAATTTTCCACCATCGTTCAGGTAAGAAGTTATGGCCTCAAACTGCACATCTAAAATAGATTCCATCAAAGAAACCTCAACCAAAACTCTTTTTTGGGTCTTGGCTCTTTTTAGTAAAGCGGCCAAAATTCCTTGTGTCAAATGATTTCCGCACATGATATCGGCAGTAGACAAACCGAAAGGAACGGGTCCCTGACTTTTGCGTCCGCTTAACCAAGCTAAACCTGACAAAGATTGAACTAATAAATCCTGTCCGGGCTTTTTAGCCCAAGGCCCTTCATCGCCATAACCCGAAACGACTCCGTAGATGATCTTCGGATTAATCGCAATGGCATCGGCAAAAGCCAAACCAATTTTATCCATAACTCCTGGTCTGAAATTATGGGTCATGATATCGGCTTTGGCAATCAGTTTTTTAACCAATTCCAGATCGGCAGGATTTTTTAGATCGGCAGCAAATGAATCTTTGTTTCTGTTAATGGTATGAAACAACAAACTACTTTCGTCCACAAATAAATCTTTAATACTCAATTGACGACAAGCCTCTCCTTTCACAGGTCTTTCTATTTTAATAACTCTGGCTCCTAAATCAGCTAATTTTAATCCTGCCGAAGGTCCCGCCAAAAATTGGCAAAACTCCAATACCACTATACCTTCTAAAGGTCTCATAGCTATTCGTTTTTTAATGATTTGATATACAAAGCGTCCATCGCTGCCAAAACAGCTTTTTCGTCTCCACCGTTCATTAAATAATCACGCACTACATCACCGGCATGATCCTGAAAATACATGTGCCCGGCATATCTTGGACGCAAGAAAGCTCTTTCTAAAGCAGGCAAAGTATTTTTGAAATAATCGTGAGTGATTCCGTTAATTCTATCACTTTTCCAGGCTTGTAAATGTCCTGGTTGTCCGCCATTATCGGCAAAAATATTTTGTTGTACCTGAGATGAAGCTGTAAATTCAGCATATTTTAATGCCTCTGGTAGGTTTTCGCTAAAAGCAGAAACAGCTAATCCTGTTCCGCCAAGCGAACTAATCATAGGCTGATCGTTCAACTTTACTAAATCATAAAAATGTAATAAATGCTTACTGTAACCAATTCTGGAATAGTTAGAATAACCATATGCAAAAGGACAATAAGCAATTTCATCTGTATTGACCATGGCTTCATACACCTGAATTGGATTTCGGTTAAAATTAGCCGGATTCATCAATTGCGCCAGTTCGCGGTGCATTTGCAAAGCTTTAATTCCAATTTCGTCAGAGATTACTTTTTCCTGAGACTGAAAAGGAGCTTCACCCAAACTACAGCAATACGAATAGAAAGTCATCAAAGAATCTACCGGAATTCCGGCAAAAGCCACCAAACCTTTTTTGGCCAAAGCCAATAAATCTTCATAGGTTTCAGGCACTTTCAATCCGTTTTTTTCTAAAATATCCAAGCGAGCCGCTGCCACCGGAGTAGCCGCATCAATAGGCAAAGCCCAAAGTTTATTGTGAAAAACATAACTCTCGTATGATTTCCCAACCGTATTTACTTCCTGATCTTTAATATATTCACTTGAAAAATGATCTGATAGCGGCACAATGGTATTCGTCGCCGCACCAAAACCGGTCCAGGGATGATCAATTACCAACAAATCAAATCTTTTAGCCAAATCTTCAATCGAAGCATCTGCAAATTCCTGTAAACTTCTTTTTTCCCAACTAATTTCAACATCTGGATACAACTCCGTAAAACGCTGAGCCGTGGCAACCATAGGCAATAGCCCTCTGGTATGGTTCCATGTAATCCCTTTCAATTTCTTCATTCTATTCTTTTTATTTTAAGCTTTAATTATAAAACCTATTTATTTTTAAATAGCTACATCTCCACAAAAATGCACCTGAATACCTAATTCCTGTAAAGCAGCTGCTTTGATTCGGCACAATTTGTTAGCTTCAGTTTCATTTTCGGCATACACTACATGAATGTGATTGGCTTTATGACGTCCCATCATTTGGTCACGATTCACTCCTTTCAAAACCGCATTCATAATGGGCCATTGCGGTGTAGTCATGTTCCATCTTCGGTCTAATTCTTCTTTTGGTAAATCGACAGATTCCCCAATTCCCATATCACAATGCAAAGCATCATCCATCACATAAATTCGACTCCAAACAATAGAACCCGGTTTGCTCACTCCTTTTACACTTCCTCCACCTAATCTAAAATACATTTCCGGTTGTCTTTCGCTGGAAGTCCCTTCGTAACCTCCCACAAAATGCTCTGGTGGAGCCGCTCCACTAATTAAGAATACCCAAACAAATCCGTCGATAGTTTCATTTTTAAAGTGCTCTCCATAACGCAAATCATGCAGTGTATTTTCGCCTTTTAATCCCATAGAACGCCATAAATTGTAAGTCACTAAGGCATCAATTCCAGCGCATTCATCTACTTCATTAAAATGAGGTAAGGCTTCCCCAGCAAATAATTCATTCCCTTCTTCATCATAAACCGGAGGACGATTTTGATTGTTTAACAAACCTTCCACCAAGTCACTGGCAGGAACTAAATCCTTCAAGCCTTGTTGGTATTGAATCCCGATTGTATCACAACCAAATTCAGCTGCAATACGCACCGCTGCAATGTACATTTTACATTGTAACAAGCTTTGATTTCTGGTTAATTGCGTAGCTTCATCCGTTCCCCAATCGAATTGCATTCCTTTATCCAGCAACCATGCTAATACAGCTTCTGCTTCTTCGTCTTTCACCGTTAGCATTTTTGCGTAAAGCGACGATTGCGATAATCTTTCTTTGTAAATTCCAGTAGGATGTAACAAATGATCGGGAACAATGGCGTTGAACATTCCCATACAACCTTCGTCAAAAACGCCCATAATCGCTTTTTCTTTTCGGAAAGCTTGCGCAAATGCTGTTCCTTTTACCAATTCATCCGCAGGAATTAGTGCTTTATCAAAAGCTTTCACGTGACTTAAATCCGGTTGCACCGTAGCGGTTTGCATCCAGTTTTTCAAATTCGTTTTGAAAAAATCATCACTAAAATCCACACTCCAAAGCGTGCTGTATTCAACTCCTGCTTTAGTCAAAGAACCATTCAAATTCAACATTCCTACTAGTCCAGGCCATTCGCCGCTCCAGTTCGCCACTGTTAAAATAGGCCCTTGGTGCGTTATCAATCCCGCTAAAACGTGGTGCGAATACTGCCAAACACTTTCGGCAACAATAAGCGGTGCTGTTGGGTCAATATTTTTAAAAACCTGCATTCCCATTTTTTGACTATCAATAAAACCGTGTTTTTTTTGCTCATCATAAGCATGTGCTCTAATGATTTTCCCACCTGCTTCGGCAACAGCTTCTGATAATAATTGTTCCATTTGGGCCTGTGCATCCCAACATACTTGATTTGCTGATAAACGCAAATCGCCACTTGCTACTAAATAAATGTTCATTTTTTAAATTATTTATAAGCAATAGCGCACAAAGACCGTTTGAATAATCCATCCAAACCGTTTTGTGTTTCGCTAATACTAAATTATTTTTTCCCCTTAGACCAACCCAATTTGGAGTTCACAGTCTATTATCAAATATGCTAAAAATTACGCTCCAGCTCTTGTTGTTTATTTGCATGTATTTATAGGATGTTATCATAAAAACATTTAAAATTGTAAAAATTACACTAATTTAGCAAAATAATTCCAAACTCATTGTTTATGAAGCCCTTATTCCACAAAGTTCCCACGAGTATTCAAAGCTCTTTTGAAATAAGACACAACCGTGAACCTAATTTTGGGAAGATTTGGCATTATCATCCTGAACTAGAGCTACATTATGTAATTAAAGGAGAAGGGGTGCGCTTTATTGGCGACAACATCAGTAATTTCAGCTCCGGAGAGCTCATTTTGCTGGGCGAAAACTTACCACACACCTGGCGTTGTCATGAGGAATATTATCAAAATAATAAGGATTTAGATGTAGAAGCCATCGTGATTCAGTTTTTACCCGACTGTTTAGGCAAAGATTTTATACATTTACCAGAATCTTTCCTGATTCCGAAACTCTTTGAAAAGGCTAAAAAAGGCATGATTATTCAAGGAAATACTCGTGAAGCAGTGATGGAACAAATGCAAAAAGCACCGCATGCCAATCATATTGACAAGCTAATCATCTTGTTAAACATCTTAAAATTACTGTCGGAAACGGAGGAATATACCGAAATTACTTCTTCGCATGCTTTTTATCAATCCAATGAATCCGATTCGATTCGATTGAATAGAATATGCAGCTACACCCTTTCGAACTATAAAAAGGAAATTACTTTAAAAGAAATTGCAGCCTTTAGCAACCTAAGTGTTACCTCTTTTTGTCGCTATTTTAAGCTGATGACTAAAAAAACCTATTATGATTTTTTAATAGAAATTCGCATCAGTCATGCCTGTAGGTTATTGATTGAAAATAAAATCCCTACCGAAATGATTTGTTTTGAATGTGGTTTTAATAATGTATCTAATTTTTACCGCCATTTTAAAAAAGTAGCTGGGATTACTCCTATGGAATACAAGAAAAGGTATTTGTCGAATTGAGAGGAAAGAGAAAAGAAGAAAGAGAATAGATTAATCTGCGGTGAATTTTAAACCGCAAAGTAAAAAAGGCTTTCGCAAAGAAGGCAAAGACAAAACCCTTTTAATCTTTTAAATCTGTGTTTATTTTTTTCAAACACATAAGTCACATAAGTTTTGTTGTCTTTCTAAAGCGATAAAGAAGTTCAGATAAGTTTATTTTCATAAATAAAAATCTATTAAATCTGTGGGAATTTGTGGTCAATAAATATCCGCAAAGATTTTAAAAATAATTAGTGAATTCGTGGCTGAAAATTTTAAAACATATAAGTCATATAAGTTTCTGTATTTCCTAAATGAGAAAAAGAAGTTCAGATAAGTTATTTTCATTTATGAAAATGAAAATCTCTGATAATTTGTGAATTTGCGGTAATCTTTAAACGCAATGATTAGAAAAAAAAAATTAGTGAATTCGTGGCTAAATTTTTAAACACTAAGAGCACATCATTTTTTTTATTTTCTAAAATCTGTGTTCCAAAAAATCTGTGATAATTTGTGAATTCATGGCAAGCAATTTAAATCAATTATTAATCCGTCTGTCCAAAAAAAACTTCCATTGGAAATCATATATAGAACCAAAATTATGGTCAAAAAAAGGTTCTTTTAATTTTCACACGATGACCTTAGTAGGGAGGAGCGGTCATTATACAAAAACAATTGAACAGACGAGTTAATAATCACTAACACTAACCAAAAACATATAAACTAGAATGACAATTCATTCTGGAGAATATCATACTCTTTTTGCAGTTGATCTACTGCATTTTTTACAATTGGAGTAAAATCGCCTACTGCTCTACGGGTAAAATTAGAAATAGGCAATCCTCTTTTTTGTAAGGAATATTTAGCCACAATAGGATACACCTCGTGCATAACCCCCATATTAGACTCTAAAAATTGTTGTACTGCTGCTAATTCTGCTGCTTTTGAAGCATCATTGTAATTATCGCAAATCCAAACAATCAATTCGGGAAAGAAATTCCCTTGAATACAAGACAATCCTGCCGAACCTGCTTTTAAAGATTCGATAGCATGTACCATATACGCATCATACAAACCAAAATCAGGATTTTTAATCACGCTCAATTTGGCTTTAATTTGATTGATATCTAAACAGGTATCTTTGTGGTACACCACTCTTCCTGTATTCACAAAATCCTCTAATTGCGAAGCCGACAACACTCTTTTATAAGGCACTGGACATTCGTAAAAACCCGTTGGAACACCCGGTGTTAAATTCAACAACTGATGCACATTGTCTACAAAAACAGCATCAGAATCATTTTCTTTAGCCATTAATCCCGAAATCAAAATCACCGCATCAATGCCAGTTCCGTAAATTTTATTCGTAAAATCAGCTTGTTGCTGGATGCTTCCTTCAAAAGTTCCTGTAGCTACAATAGGCACTTGACCTGCCACTACATCCACCACATGTTTTGTTAGTTGAAGGCGCTCTGCATCTGACAATTCGAACATCTCGCTTGACAAACAATTGGCAAACAAACCTGTAACGCCCGACTTTAAATACATTTCTGTTAAAGTCGTTAATGTTTTATAATCAATGCTACCATCATTATTAAATGGGGTCAACATTACTGGAATAAATCCCTTTTTAGACTTGTTCATCGTTCTATTTTTAGTAATCGAGTAACTAGTGACTAGTAATTTAGTCAGGAATTACCGCTGTAATCTTATTTCTATTTTCTAACTTCAATTCTCTTTTTTTAAACACAAAGCTCACAAAGCCACTCTCTGCTTTCTTTCCTCTTGCTTCTTTTCTCTTGCTTCTTGCTTCCTAAATACTACTTTCCAGTTTTTTTCCTCTAATTCTAGTAATAATAACCCCTGTCAAAAAGATACTTAGCGTTCCTATTACAATAATCATATTGCTATCAAACGGACTTTTTAATTGTGGATAACTCACCGCAATTTTATCAGAAAGAGACATCCATAAAATAACCACTAAACCAATAGCGGTAGCAATCATGGCTTCTAGGTTTTTAGATTGTCTACTCAAAATTCCGAGTAAGAACAAGCCCAACATTCCACCAGAAAATATGCCGCTTAATTCCCACCAAATATCCAGTACACTCTTAGTTCCTATCAACATAATTCCAACTCCCATTCCTGCAATTCCAAATACAGCAGTAGCGATATAAAGCAGTTTTAAAAATTGGGTTTCGCCTAAATTAGGATTGAAATATCTTTTGTAAATATCAATACAAAATACCGTTGCCGTAGCATTCATTCCGGAGCTAATAGTACTCATTGCCGCCGACATAATAGCCGAGATAATCAATCCTACTAAACCGGATGGAATTTCTTTTACCATGAACATTGGCATTACTTTATCGCCATAGTCCGATGGTTTTAAACCTTGTGCTGCCATTTTAATTTGTTCCGCTGTACTGCCTAGCGGAAGTCCTTCGGCAGCAGCTTTCAACTTTACTCCTTCAATCAAATCAGGATGGATATGATAGTAGGCAAAAAGGCAAGAACCAATCACAAAAAACAACAGGGAAATAGGCACGTACATCAATACACAAATCCATAAAGACTTAGCCGCTTCCTTTTTAGTGCTAGCAGCATGGTAGCGTTGCACGTAATTTTGGTCGATACCAAAATTGTTTAAGTTGATGAAAAAACCGTATAATAAAATTACCCAAAACGTAGGCGAAGTAAAATCTAAAGAAAAAGACCCCAGACTAAATTTACTATTCGCTTGACCAATTTCTATAATCTCGCTAACACCTCCGGGCATTTTATTAATAATGGTAAACAAAATCAATAACGCTCCAAAAGTCAGCAAAATAGCCTGAATCACTTCGGTCCAAATCACCGCTTCGATTCCACCCAAAACGGTATAAATCACAATACAAACTCCTACCACAATCATAATCGATTGCATGTCATAACCCGTAAGTGCTTGTAAACTCAAGGCAATTCCGAAGAATATAGAACCCATTCTAGCCAACTGCGTTAATATAAAACAAACCACCGCATAGGTTCTGGCCCATAAGCCAAAACGCTTTTCTAAATGCGAATAAGCCGAAACTTCTTGTACATTTCTATAAAACGGAATGAATAATTTGTAAGCAATAATGGCGGCAAATGGCATTGACAAGCTAAACACAAATGCACTCCAGTTACTTCCAAAGGATTTTCCAGGAACACCTAAAAAAGTATTACTACTTAAAAAAGTAGCATACAAGGACAAACCAATTGCCCAACCCGGAATAGCTCCCGAAGCTTTAGTGTATTGTTCCGAACTCTTATTTTTTCTTGAGAAATAAATCCCCACGCCTACCATGATAATCAAATAGATTACAATAATAGCGATATCTAATAATGGTAAATTTTTCATTTATTAAAGATGGGATTTTATATTTAATTTCTCAACAGCCATAAGCATATCGTACAACATATTGATGATTTTACAAAATTATTCCAAAACTACAACGTTTTCCTATGAGATTTTCTCAAAATATTATAGGATATTATCACATCAAGGGAATTCAAAATTACATTTGGATTTTTTAACTAAGAAAAAGCCTTAATGATTCGATAGCAATAACTTAAGACTGGAATAATAAGCCGTATTAAAATCGAAGCTATTTTTATTTTTTTTTAAATCATTAGTTCATGAACTCCAAAAAAATAAACAAACTGTATCCTCATTTTGGATTAGTCCTCCTTTTTTTAGCTCCCTTACTACTACTCCCAAAAGGATTCATCGAAATGAAATACAATCTGTTTGAATACCCAAAACTCTTTTTGCTTTTTAAATACATCACCTTTTTGGGAGATGGCTGGATGCTGCTTGGCGTTTTGGTATTTATCTTAGTGCGTTTGCATTTTTACAAAAAAAAGAAAAACCTCAAAGAGCTGTATATTTTTATTTTTGCCGCCTTACTGATGACATTAGTAGTTTGCGTCCTTAAACATTACTTGTTTCCCGATGATTTAAGACCTTTTTCTTATTTTACATCTAAAAACCCAAACTGGAATCCTGCTCAATTTAACATCCGTTTCAATACCCGCCATTCCTTTCCCTCGGGGCATACCGCCACTTTTGCAACCATTGGTTTTTTCCTGATGCGCTATATCAAAAAAACCATTTACATCAAATTGCTTTTTGCAGCCATCATTCTGGTTGGATTTTCAAGGATTTTCTTGTTTCAACATTTTGTTTTAGATGTTTTTATTGGCTTTTATATCGGACTGTTCTCGGTGGTAACCGCAAACCAACTTACTTATTTTGTATTTGCTAAAAAGAAAACAGCAAGAACTTTTCTAGTACTCAACAATTAAAATCATGAATCTTTTTTTTACAAAAAAATACAGCAGTCTTTGGCTGACTCTTATCCTTTTAATTCTATTCACCGCTTTTTTAAGCGCCTCACCCATTTATATTTTAGACGAAGCGCAATTTACCGAAGCTTCCCGCGAGATGTTTGTAACCGGCAATTTCTGGGTACCTCATTTCAATGGCCAATTGTATGTAGACAAACCGCCTTTACAAAATTATTTTAGCATTTTAGGATTTGCTCTTTTTGGTATCAACGAATTGGGTGCGCGTTTTTTTTCCGGGATTTTTGGGGTCCTAACCGTCATGACGACTTATTGGTTTGTCAAAGAATTTTTAGGCAGCCGCATTGCTAGAAAAACCCTATTTATTTTATTGAGCTCTTTTTTCTTTGTCCAACAATTTCAACTCGCCGTTCCAGATCCTTATTTAATCTATTTTTGTTCGGCTTCCTTATTTGCTTTCTACCGTTTTTATGTCAAAAGAAATCCCAGACAACTGCTATTGTGCTATTTGCTGTTAGGATTAGGTGTGCTGACCAAAGGTCCCGTTGCCATTGCCTTACCCGGATTGAGCATTGCGCTGTTTTTACTGATTAACAAAGAAATAAAAACCGTGTTTTCTTATTATCCTCTACTTGGATTACTTGGCATTCTGGTCGTGGCTGCACCTTGGTATTACTGCGTGGACGAATTAACGCAAGGTGCTTGGACTAGAGGCTTTTTTGTGGTAAACAATCTCGAAAGATTCTCAGGCGCCATGCAAGGACACGGAGGACCATTTTTGATCACTTGGGGATACGTTCTTTTAGGGCTTTTTCCTTTTTCATTATTCCTGCCACAAGCCATTAAAAATGCGTTACGACTAAAAGAATTGCCGGTATTGTTATTTGCTCTAATTACAGGAACGGTATTCGTGTTGTTTTTTAGTCTCTCGGCGACCAAATTGCCTAATTACACCATGCCTTGTTATCCTTTTTTAGCCATTTTGTTGGGTTATTACCTAGAAAACAATTGGTTTACACTAACCAAAGGCTGGAACAAAATCAGTGTTTTTATCATCGTATTTCTTGCCGTGCTACTCCCTATTGGCGCTTATTTTGGATTGCCATTTGATCCAAATCTCGCCGAAAAACACAGCTTAGGTTTGTGGCTCATTCCAACCGCCATTGGCAGTTTAATTGGCGTCGTTTTTCTCTACAAAGGGAAATTTGTCTATTGGTTTAACTTTACCGGAGCCAGTTTTATGCTGCTGGCTGTTGTTTTATTTGCCGTTATTTATCCTTCACTCAACCAGATCAATCCCGTAAATGTAGTGAGCAATCGCATTGGTAAAGATGCCGAAATTGTGGTTTACCAACGCATGGATTCGGCTTTTCCTTTTAACTTCCAACGCATTTTTCCAGTAGTTCAAACCATTGCCGAGTTAAACGCCTACCTGAAACTACACCCTAAAAGCTATGTTATGTCCAATATTCGCCATAGCGAAGAACTGGATGCCCTAACTTCTTTACAGCTGGTGGTACAAAAAAAATCTCCTTTTGAATACCATGTTACGAAGGTGTATAAAAAAAGTGATGAGAAATAATTAGCGAAACTAAATTTCTTTAACTCAATCTAAATTCAAAAAATAATCCTTACTTTAGAATTCCTTTCGATACAATTCAACAAAATGAAAACGATGAATCTAAATGAAGTTTTTTTTATAAATGACCAACCGGTTACTTGTCCAAAATGTGGAAATAGAACTTCTTTTTTAAAAGAATTAATTAATGATTTTGAAAATTCTCAATTTCATAAATGTTTATCAATTAATTGTAATTTTGAATTTAAATGTATTGAAGAAATTAAAACAAAGAAACAATAATGGCTGCAAAAAATCTTTGGTCACGAGAAGAACTAATACTTGCCTTCAATCTCTATTTAAAAATCGAATTTGGAAAAACTCATAAAGGAAACCCACAAGTTATTGAGCTAGCAAATTTATTAGGAAGAACTCCAAGTTCAATTGGTATGAGATTAGGAAACTTTGCAAGTGTTGATCCTTTTCATCAAAAAAGAGGAATTAATGGCTTAAAAAACGGAACAAATCAAGTTCAGCCTATTTGGGACGAATTTTTTAATAATCAGGAAGAATTAATTTTCTTAAGTGAACAAATATTAGCCGAAAAAGAAAATTCTACCATAGAAAATAAATACCAAGAATTACTTTTTGATTTAAAAGATTTAAAGGGAGAAACCGTTATAAGAGAAATAAAAACCAGAGTAAATCAATCTGTTTTCAGAAAAATGGTTTTAGCAAATTACACGAGTAAATGTGCCATTACAGGAATTGATATTCCTGATCTTTTGTTAGCCAGTCACATTATGCCTTGGTCAAAAAATGAAGAACATCGTTTAAATCCTGAAAATGGAATTTGTCTTTCTGCATTATACGACAAAGCTTTTGACAAAGGAATTATAGGGATTAATAAAAATCATACCGTTATTTTGGCAAGTTCTTTAAAAAAGAAAAAAGATACTGATTTCTACAAAAATCATTTCGCACCAATCGAAAATCTAAAAATAACTGAAGCTGTTAAATATTTACCTCGAAAAGAATTTTTAGACTATCATCTTGACACTATCTTCGAAAAATAAAGCTTTATATATGAAAACTCTAGAAAACCAAAATCAAACTTACTGGTCATTTATAGAAAACTATTATCCTAATTATCATTCATGCAATGATATTCTATTGAGTGATATTTTAACAAGGAAACTGGAAGGTGAATTTATTTCCAAAGAAGATGAAGAAAAGATTAAAGATTGGAATATTAAATTAGAACTTTTAGAACTTGACCAAAAAATATTTTCTAAAGCTTTAGAAAATTATTTAAACGTTACTTATCCCTAAAACCTACTTATTAAAAACCCAAAACCTTGTACTCGAAATTTTTCCATACCTTTAAAAAGTTTTAATTCGGACATTATGAAGGCATTATCGATACTAATCTTTTCTATTTTCATTGTAAACTGTGAGGCACAGTTAAAAACTAACGATGCGATTCCGCTTCAGGAAGAAGTGAAAAACTACAGTCTGGAAACGGTAGTGGATGGTATTAACAATCCGTGGGGCATGGCTTTTTTACCTGATGGTTCTCTATTGGTAACTGAGAAATCAGGAATTTTGTACCATATTACAAACGGCAAGAAAACCGAAGTCAGAAATCTTCCTGCGGTGTACAATCGCGGTCAAGGCGGTTTGCTGGACATTGTATTGCACCCTAAATATGCGCAAAATGGCTGGATTTACATTACGTATGCTTCCACCGAAGGCGAAGGAGATGGCGGCAACACCAAACTGATACGAGCCAAACTAGCAAACGAAAGTCTGACTCAAATAGAATCCTTGTACAAATGTGGTCCTAATACCACCAAGGGACAGCATTTTGGTTCCCGAATTGTTTTTGACAATGCCGGTTATTTGTATTTCTCAGCCGGAGAACGCGGCAATCATTTTGTAAATCCGCAGGATATTACTCGAGATAACGGAAAAATCTACCGTCTGAATGATGATGGCAGCATCCCAACAGACAATCCGTTTGTGGGAAAAGAAAATGCCAAGGAAGCTATTTATTCTTATGGACACCGCAATCCGCAAGGATTAGCCATAAATCCTAAAACAGGCGCTATCTGGGAACACGAACACGGTCCACAAGGCGGTGACGAAATCAACATCATCAAAAAAGGCGCAAATTACGGCTGGCCAGTGGTGACTTATGGCATTGATTATGACAATTCTATTATCAGCAACGAACAACAAAAAGCAGGCATTGAAAATCCTATTTATTATTGGGCACCTTCCATCGCACCCTGCGGCATGGCTTTCGTTACTAGTGACAAATACCCTGATTGGAAAGGACATCTTTTAGTAGGTTCACTAAAATTTCAATATTTAGAGTTGGTAAAACTCGATGGCGATACAATCATTGGCAGACAAAAAATAGCAACTAACATCGGTCGATTACGAAATGTAGCACAAGGTCCTGATGGTTATATTTACCTTGGCGTAGAAGGAAAAGGAATTCTAAAAATTATACCTAATTAATCATGATTACTAAAATAAATATAGGATTGGGCTTCGTGTTTGTAACAGCTTTGTCTTTTTGGAGTCCAACAACTGTCATGGATTCTCAAAAAGAGTATTTAACAGTAAAGGAACAGCAACAAACGCCTTTGCAAAAAAGCATTGCTCAAGGCAAAGAAATCTATACTGATTTCTGTATCCAATGCCATCTGGCTACTGGAAAAGGAAACGGCAGTACTTTTCCGCCTCTTGATGGTTCTGATTATTTGAAAAAGAACCGAACGGCAAGCATTCATGGTGTAAAATATGGCCAAAAAGGAGAGATAACCGTCAATGCCAAAAAATACAATACCATCATGCCCCCTTTGGGATTAAGTGACCAAGAAGTTGCTGATGTGATGAATTATGTAATGAATTCCTGGAGCAACAAAAATAAAAAAATGGTTACCCTAAAAGAAGTTGCGTCTTTAAAACCTTAAACTATTTCTGCTTTAATCCTTAAAAATAAGTTGCGCTAATTGTGCATCTCTTCCATAAATATCATCACTAAGATGGAGTATTTCTTGATCGTCGACCCAAGCGGTAAAATAGGTTAAATGGATAGGAATTTCATTTTTCAACTTGCATCTGTTTTCTTTTTCGCCTTGCATGGCCCAATTGATACATTCTTCTGGCCAATCTGGATCATCTTTCAAGATTAACAAAGCCAAATCTTTAGCCTTTTGTAAATTAATACAACCGTGACTATAAGCACGATATTCTAAATTAAAAAGCATCTTAGCCGGTGAGTCATGCAAATAAATATCATCTTTATTGGGAAAAACAAACTTTACCAATCCAAGGGCATTCTTAATGCCGGGTTTTTGACGAACATTACCATTGTTCCATTCAAAATTATGGTCATTTAAATAATTCTTATCCCGAGCCATTTTTGATTTGATTTCATTGTTTATAATACTTTGAGGCACATACCAATACGGACTAAAAACAATAGAACTTACACAGGCACTAAAAATGGGTGTTTGCATCATGTCCTGCCCCACAAAAACATTTGATTCCAATAATTTCTTGGCATCCTTCACATAAACTAATTTATACGATGGAATATTAATCATAATGTACGCATCGGTATTGGTCAATTCGGGGTCAACCCAGCGGCAGCGCTCCATGTTTATCTTTATTTTTTGAATGTAATGTTCAATTGGTAAATTCAATTGTTGAATCTGCCAAGGAGAGATAAAATAATTAGCCTGATAGCCATTTCTTTTCTTAAAACGCAATACGGCTTTCATTAATTCATTATCATAAAGGGCGCTTTTAGAATCCTGCTCCAAATCGCCCATAATATAAAGTCGATGTCTAATTTGACTTATGGTAGCGGAACTATCGTAGGGTTTATAATTTTGGATTGTAGAATCGTAAGCAATAGTATTCCACTCTCCTTTTTTCTCAATTTCACGGTATTTTTTTAAAACCGAACGCAGTTTGTAATATTGACTAAACTGGTATTTTTCTGCCTTATCCAACAATTTTGGATGCTCTAGAACCGAATCGAGAAATTCATTATAATCCAATTCCTTTTTTTGCAAAGACCAGCCCATTTTTTGCAAATCATTGCTCTTAAAATCGTCATATACCTTTTCAACATAATACACATACAAAGTGGACAACATCATTTCAGTATCGGTATCAGAAAGATGTGGCAAAATAGAATTAGTATCAAAAATTCCATCTACTAAATCCTGATAATCAAAACAGGATGCAACTGCTTCCTCTTCCAACGAATTGGTTTTAGAATACAATAAAGAAGCCAAAGGAATCAACTTACAATCTGAATCAAACCAAATGGAATTGAATTTTCTAGTTGCATATAAACTAGTAACTTTAGATTGGTACGATTGTAAATTTGAATATTTCTTAAAAAAAATATTAATGGTCTGCTTGTTGATAGTATCCAAGGGAGTAAACTCTTGTGTTTTTTGAAAAAACAAATCAAGATAACAGCTAGAATTTTCTACTTTTTCTTTCGAATAAACAGAAATTGCGTTGATGAAGATGCCAACAAAAATAACTACCACAAATAGAGAAATTTTCCTCATAGTATACTTATTTCAGATAAAGATAAAAAAGAATTGTTTTTTTAACAACAAAAAGACTCATTAAGAACAGAAAACTCATAGAGAAACCCTTTTGAATTCTGCTAATTTTACCCAGTAGAAAAATCATAATTTTTTACGCTTAGAATACTAATTATATCGATAGCGCGTTACTTAAAAAGTTTACATTTGTACTAAATTCAAATGAACTTCTTTATGAAAAAATATGCTTTAGCAATTCTTATTTGTCCTTCCTTATTTTTACTTTTTACCAATTGCAACCAAAGCAAATCAAGTACTAAAGAAACTAGCATTCAAGACAGTATTGTAGTAAAAAAAGATAGCGTTAAAAAGAAAGCCATCACTACCATTGACACTGTTGATTACAACCGAAGAATGAAGGCATTAGCCAATAAAGATACCACGGGAAGATGGCCGGTAAAAGCGCCTTATCCTTTACCAGGTGCCTTATTGCCTTACCATCGTATTATTGCTTTTTACGGTAATTTGTATTCGAAAAGAATGGGTGTTTTAGGAGAATATCCTAGAGCTGAAATGATTGAAAAACTACAAGCCGAAGTGGCCAAATGGCAAGCTGCCGATTCTAGTGTGACTACTATTCCGGCTTTGCATTATATAGCCGTTTCTGCTCAAGGCGCTCCGGGAGCAGCCAATCGCTACAATATGCGCATGCCTTTTAAGCAAATTGATACACTATTAAATTGGGCGAAACCCATCAATGCTTTAGTGTTTTTAGACATTCAAGTGGGACACAGTACCGTAAAAGAAGAAGTAAGCCAACTGGTCGAATATCTGGCAAAACCAAATATTCACTTGGGAATTGATCCTGAATTTTCGATGAAAGAAGGTCATACTCCTGGCAAAAAAATCGGAACCATGTCCGCCGATGATATCAATGACGCTATTGATATTCTGGCTCAAATTGTACGCGAAAAGAAATTAACTCCTAAAATCTTAGTAGTACACCGTTTTACCCAAGGAATGGTAACTAATTACAAAGCTATTAAAAGAGTTCCCGAAGTTCAAATTGTGATGGATATGGACGGTTTTGGAAGTCAAGTTTTAAAACGCTCTACCTATTTAAGATACATTTACAGAGAACCGGTTCAGTTTACAGGCTTTAAATTATTTTATAAAAACGACAACTGGAACGACTGGAAAATGTACACACCAGAGCAATTGTTGCAATTTTCGCCAAAACCAAGTTACATTCAGTTTCAATAATTTAAGGGGATTTCAAAATGAAAAAATCGATATTGATAGCCATTGTTGGTGTTTTTTTGATGCTGAGTTGCCAACAAAAAAAAGCTACTCCTGCTGCAAAAGAAGTTGTAACTCCAGAAACTATTGCTCCTCCAAAAGAAGCAACTAAAATAGTTACGAACGATGCCGCAGCCATATTGGCTCAAAAAGAAGTTCCTATTTTATGCTATCATAATATCAAAGATTTCTCGGCTTCCGCTGGTGAAATGACCAAAACCTATACTGTAAAACCAGCTGCTTTTGCCGAACAAATGAAAGCCTTAGCCGATGCGGGTTACCAAAGTATTTTGCCCGATCAATTGTATGATTATTTGGTACACAACAAAGCTTTGCCCGAAAAACCAGTAATGATTACTTTTGATGATACGCGAGGCGAACAATACAGCATTGGCGCAGCCGAAATGAAAAAATACAATTTCAAAGGCGTTTTCTTTGTCATGACTGTTTCTATCAATCGCCCTAATTATTTAAGTTCTGCCGAAATTAAAGAACTATCAGATGCAGGAAATACCGTTGCTGCACATACTTGGGACCATCACATGGTAACCAAATACGCTGGCGAAGATTGGAATACCCAATTGGTTAAACCAAAAGCCAAACTAGAAGCAATCATTAAAAAACCCATCAACTATTTTGCTTATCCCTTTGGATTATGGAATAAGGAAGCCATTCCTGAAATTAAGAAAAGCGGCTATAAAATGGCTTATATCCTTTCTACCAAAAGAGATTCTATTGATCCCCTTTACACCGTAAGACGCATGATTGTATCAGGAACTTGGTCTACTGAGCGCATGATGCAATCAATGGAATCTACTTTTACGAACTCGAAATAACAATTTATTACTATTTATTTAATATCAAAAATTAGCACGCCCTAACTTTACTTCTGATATTTGCTATAAACAGCTCATTTTTAATATTATTTTTCTTTTTTTAAATGTTCTTATTAGGCGCAAAAGAAGCTGTTTTCTATTTTAAGAGTTGAGAAATATTAAAAAAAAATAAGTTTAAAACACTAATTCTCAAAAAACGCATACCCAAAAAAAGAATGCTATATTAATTATATTATTCTCAACATTATTTAATTTACATATCCTTAAAATTATTAAATTAGCCTAAATACTGATGTTTTTATAACCAAAATTGGTTTTTATTAATTTTTCAATAATTAGAGGATGGTAAATTTAACGCCGAAATTAGGCCCAAAAGGATGGGATGAAATGTTTTCTAAGGAAGGAGTAAGAGACTCTTATAAACAAGTATTGCAAACATTAGAAAGTTTGGATCTTGAAACACTTGATTTAAAACAGAAACAGGCTTCGGATATTTTTATGAACCAGGGGATTACATTTACTGTTTACAGTGATGATAATCAAGGAATTGAAAGAATATTTCCTTTTGATATTATTCCCAGAATCATTACCAAAAACGAATGGGCTGAAATTGAAACAGGAATCACCCAACGATTGAATGCCTTGAATTTATTCCTAGAAGATATTTATAATGAACAAAACATTATAAAAGACGGCATTATGCCTGCTTCATTGATTGCCTCCTGTCCTCATTATCTCCCAGAGATACAAGGTGTTAAAGTGCCTCATAACATCCATGTGCATATTGCAGGAATCGATTTAATTAGAGGAGAAAAGGGCGAATTCTATGTTCTTGAAGATAATTTAAGATGTCCAAGCGGTGTAAGTTATATGCTTGAAAACCGAGAAATCACCAAGAGGATTTTTCCGGAGATGTTTAGTGAAAACAATGTAAGTATGGTGGTCAATTATCCGATGATTTTTCACAACATCTTAGTGTCTTTATCTCCTAGAAATATCTCAAAACCCAATGTAGTTTTACTGACTCCTGGAGTGTATAATTCGGCATATTACGAACATACTTTTTTGGCTAGACAAATGGGAGTGCCACTTGTGGAAGGTCGTGACCTTGTGGTAAACAATCACAAAGTGTATATGAAAACCACTTCGGGATTGCAACAAGTTGACGTCATCTATAGACGTTTAGACGACGAATACTTAGATCCATTAGTGTTTAAACCCGATAGTGCCTTAGGAGTTCCAGGACTAATAAGCGCTTATAAAATGGGAAATGTAGCCCTAGTAAACGCCGTAGGAAATGGTGTTGCCGATGATAAAGCGGTTTATGCTTATGTTCCAGCCATGATTAAATATTACCTGAACGAAGAACCTATTCTTAAAAATGTGCCCACCTATCAAATGGAAAACCCTGAGGAAAGAGAATTAGTTTTTGCCGATATGGAAAACATGGTTATCAAAGAAACCAATCAAAGTGGAGGGTATGGAATGATTATGGGAAACAAAGCTACCGCAGAAGAATTAGAGGAAGCTAAAATAGCTATTGCCAAAAATCCTCGCAATTTTATTGCACAACCTATCATACAATTGAGTACCGTGCCTTGTTTTATTGATGGCGAACTAAAACTAAGGCATGTTGATTTAAGACCTTATGCTTTGTGTGGTCCTAATGGAGTCCAAATTGTACCTGGTGGTTTAACCAGAGTAGCTTTAACCGAAGGTTCATTGGTAGTGAATTCCTCCCAAGGTGGTGGAAGTAAAGATACTTGGATAATGAAATAATAAGAATTGGTTATTAACCTTTTAAAGAAATAGTTATGGGAGTAAATATGCTTAGTAGAGTTGCAGACGGAATGTTTTGGCTCAATAGATATATGGAAAGGACTGATGGTATGTTACTAACAACTAACATTCTATACATCATGTCTTTTGATAAAGAAACAAATGATTATCAAGGATACAAACCCTTATTAAAATATTATACGGATCTCTATCCTGAATACATCACCCAATACCAATTTGATACAAATTTTGTGTTGAAATACATTATTTGCGACAGCAACAACCACAATTCGGTCAAGAACCTTATCACTAAGGCCCGAGAAAACGCAAGAGGTTCGCAGGATAAAATTACTAAGGAACTTTGGGAGCACATCAATTCAATGTACCATTATATCAAGGCGCCTGATTTGCCCCAACGATTGGAAACTCATGAAGCCATCACTATTTTGGCTAAACTCAATAAAGATTTCTTACTCTATAATGGAATTTTTCATGTTACTATGCCTCGAGGATTGGGATGGAGTTTTTCCAGTGTTGGAAAACATATTGAAAGGTGTTTACAAACCATTTCGATGACACAGTCGTATTACGAACCTATTGGTTACAATCTAGACAGTAATGAAGATTTATTGTATTGGAGAAAGCTTTTACTGTCCTTGTCCGGTTACGAATTGTATCTAAAAAGTTATAGCAATAACACTCATAATCGCAAAGTAATTCAGCATGTGATTTTTAATCCTGATTTTGCACATTCGGTAATTTTTACATTGGGGCTAATAGAAACCTATTTAGATTTTATTCTCAAGAGCAATAGTTTTGTAGAAGCTACCACCATGCGCAATCAATTTGGACGACTCAAAAGCTCATTAGAATTCACGGATTACCATCATCTAACAAGCCAACAATTAGAACAAGTACTTAATAACACCAAAGAACAATTGATACAATTTTCGATAGATTTTTCTAAATTATTCTTTTCTCATTCCTAAAAATTATGGCAGTCTACAACATCAATCACATCACAAAATACCAATACAACTTACCGATTAAGGAAAGTATCAATGAAATTCGTTTGTTTCCTCATAATTTCCTAAATCAAGACGTATTGCAGTTCCAATTATTGATATCACAAAATCCGGACGTTTCCAGTTCTAATGATTATCATGGCAACCGTGTGGGGAATTTTAACACCTTATATCCTCATAACGAGATGACTATTGAAACCCGAATGAAAGTTCGTGTCAATCATTCGCTTAAAATACCTGAAATTGATGAAACAAAACCAAGCGATTTAGACTTAGAAAATGACATCTACCTGTTGCGACTTTGTTATCCGGAAAGCATCAAAAAGCAAAATGAAATTAAAGCCATTTTGAAAGAAATTGATGCTACTAATAAATCCATAATAGAAATTACTCAACTATGTAGTGAATATGTTTATAGTAATTTTGAATACAAAAAAGGAATTACCACTATCAACACTACCATTGATGAAATCTTAGAACTTAAAAAAGGCGTTTGCCAGGATTTCTCCCATTTGTTATTACAACTATTGAGAACAGCAGGTATTCCTTCCAGATATGTAAGTGGCTATGTTTGTTCTAATGAAACTGATCTCCGCGGAGAAGGCGCCACGCATGCCTGGGTGGAAGTATATACAGCAAAACAAGGTTGGCTGGGTATTGATCCTACCAATAACATTTGGACTATGGACAACCACATCAAACTTTCGGTTGGAAAAAACTTCACTGAATGCACGCCTCTAAAAGGAACTTTCAAAGGCATCTCTAAACAGTCACTTTCTGTAATGGTTTCTATTGGCTATGAAGACGGAAGACAATACGAAGAAGTAAACAATGTGCAATTACAACAGCTCTCTGACGAATATTTGGTACAATTGGATTTTGCCGAGCAGCAACATCACGAACAACAACAACAGTACCAACAGCAACAACAACAGCAACAGTAATTTTTTCTATAAAAAACCCAAATTTCAACAGTAAACATAAAAAAAGCGAATCAGAAAATCCGATTCGCTTTTTTGCTTTCATCAAGTATTTGTTAATTAGCTAACCAACCTTGTGGATTCATATAAGTAGTATTTTGTAATAATAAAAACTTAATTACAGTTTTTCCGGTATCGCCATTGGTACGGATTCGACCAATATTTTGTTTAATACTTACTTTTTCTCCTTGCGATACATTAACTGAACTCAAATATTGATACACTGTAAAATAATCTCCGTGCTGAATAATAACGGCTTTATTTACTGGTGATATAATCTGTACACTAGACACCACTCCACCAAAAACAGCTCTGGCATTGGCTCCTTCATTAGTGGTAATTTCCAAACCACTATTGTGTACTACTAATGTATTATAAATAGGATGGGGCTGGTCTCCATAACCTAAGGATATAAAACCTTTTTCTACAGGCCATGGCAGGCTTCCGCGGTTGGCTCTAAAATTATCGGCTATAATTTTATCCTCAGGTGTCAATTCAATTCTGGAAGAAGATACCGATGCCTTAGAAACTGATTTTTTTACTTCGGTTGTTTTAGATTTATCTCCGCTAGCTGCAGCTTTAGCTCTTTCAAGCGCTGCTTTTCTATTGGCTTCGGCAATAGCTTCACGAATCAAACGATTAATTTGAGCATCAATCGTTTTAAATTCTCTTTGTTTTTTTCGAATGTCAGAAACAATTTTGTTTTTGTCTTTTTTTATCGAATTAACCAATTTTTCTTGCTCTTGTTTCTCTTTTACAAGCTCCAATCGCTCCTTTTGATTTTCGGCCAATAATTTTTGTTTGGCTATCTTTTGAATCTTTAATTTTTCGTTATAACTAATTAGTTCTTTCGATTTTGCATTAATTTCCTCGCCTTGCGATTTTCTAAAACTGGTATATTGTTTTAGATATTGAGCTCTTTTGTAAGCTTGCAAAAAATTCTCGGAAGAAAGAATAAACATCGCTCTACTTTGTTCGGAGCGGCTTTTATAAGAATTTACAATTTTCTTAGCATAATCTTCTTTCAATACTTTCAACTCCCTATTCAATTTATTTATTTTAAGCTGATTGCGATACATGTCATCGGCTAAAAGTCGGGTTTGTTTTTCAGTAGTACTAATCAAATTTTCTTTCAGTCTAATTTTGTTTTTTTGAATCAAAAAAACATTCATAGCTGATTTTTCCTTTGACTTAACGTTTTGCAACATCTTTTCATTGTCTCTAATTTCTTTTTGAATTTGAGCTTTGCGTTGTTCTAACTTTTCTTGCTGCGATTGACTCCAAATTGTAGAAGTCAAGCACACAAATAGCAGGCTAAGGAAATATTTTGGCATCTTAAAAAATATATTTATGCAAATTTACTTAATTATTATTCTTTTGTAACCATCTGGAACACTATATGGAAAAGAAAGTTCTTCATTGAATGAAACGGAGTTGTAATTCAAGTTTATTTCCGATTTTCCTTTAGGTTGTTCTGTTTTGATTTCCACACTTGCAGGCAAATTAGCTTCTTTATAAGCTACTCTTTCCGGATAAGAAATTTGAATGGTTCTGTTTTCAGCCTTTTGTGCAACTTCTTGTTTGTTTACAGTAAAATCATTTGGATTAAAATAATAGCTTTTTTGTGTATTTCCATTATTAGCATCATCTAATCGATACAAATTGTCTAGCAAAACCTGCGTGTATTTTCCTTGATACATATCGTCCAAAGTTTCTCCTACTAACATATTTTGAATTTTATCGTAATCCAAATCCGTTCCTAACCATTGGCTCAACGCACTGAAATCGCCTTCAAAATAAGTGCCTTTTATTTTCTCGTAATAACTAACCGATGTTGGTGTAATTAATGCTTTTGCCATTGTAATGCCTATAAAACGAATGCTAACTAAAATCTTTTGGTCTTTCTTGATTCTAATTTCGGCAGTTACATTTTGGGACTGTTTATCATCAGCATAACGCGCATTGGCTTTGATATATAATGTAGAAAAATCGCTTTTATTGCTATAATGACTGTCTATTATTTTTGAAACTTTCATGTTTTCAACTGGTTCAGTAACCGTAGTCGAACTAACAATAGCTTTGGGTTTACAGGAAACCATAAAAATGATAGCTAATAATGCTAAGAATTTATTCATTTTATTTTTGTTTTTTTAATAATTCGTCCGCTTTCGAAAAATAAAATACTTTCTTTTTAGTATCTCCTAAACCATTATAGGCTTCTCCTAGCTGAATGTTATAATTTATTTCTAATGTAATATCGTCTACTACATAATCCATGCCCATTTCAAGCATATCCTTTGCATTTTTAAATTGTTGCAATTGATTGTAGGCTAATCCGGCATAATAATAAAACTGTGGTTGTACTGGATACAATTCCACCATTTCACTCGCAGTTGTAGCCATTTTATCAAATTGATCCGATTGAACGTAGACATCCAATAACAGCAAATTAGTTTCTACATCCGTTGGATTGCTGTTTTTAAACGAAAGTTGATAATATTTTTCCGCCTTATCCCATTGCTTTTTGTTATGGTAATATTTACCAATTTCCTTAGCAACGTTTACATCTTTATCCTCTTCAAAATATCCAATTGCCTTATCTAAATCAGCTGTATATTGTGGATGCGCATTGACATAAATTAAAAACTCATTAAAAATGCGATGCTTGATCTTGTTATCAATTTTAGTACTTGACAAAACTATATCCATAGCTTTTATGGCTTTTTCAGCTTCATCAAGTTCTAAATAGTTTTTAAACAAACTCACTTGAGCCCATTCTGAATTCGGAATTTCTTTTTCTAATTGATGGGCTGTTTCCAGTACTTTTTCTAAATCATCTTTCTTAGAATAATAGTAAATCAGTGAAATATAATTTTCCTCAACCTTAGGATATTTTTTAATTTGCTCCTCTAAGTTGTTTATTTCGGCATCTTGGTATTTTCCTTGCGATAAGATCTGTAATTTATAATTCTCTCTTCTGTCTGATTTTCCAACGGTTTCATTCAATTCATTAATGAGCAACAAGGCTTTTTCAAATTCGCCTGTATTCATATAAAGTGATGTCAAATCTTCTTTAAACTTCGCATCAAATGGAATGAGTTTATTGATTACTTTAACTCCATCAACATAATCTTTCGTGGCATAATCAACATCATACATTCCTATCAAAAACCATTTATTAGTTGGATCTATTGTACTGGCTTTTTCAAAAGAAGAATAGGCATTTTTATAGTCTTTTTGAGCAAAATAATTCTTTCCTAGTTCGTTATAAATAGCGGCATTATTCGCGTCAATTTTTAAACAACGTTCTAAGGCAACAATAGCTTTATCATAATTTTCGATACCTTTTTGTTTTAAAGCTTCAAAAAAATAATCCTTAAACTTATTGTCGTCAAGTTTAATTTCTTCAGGCTCCGTTTGTCCCCAAGACAAAGCCGAATTGCTTAGCAAAACCAACATTATCATTAAAGAAAAGGCCTTTTTCATTGTAACAAATTAGACGATTTTATAACTCAAAATTATTCTAATACCGAATAATCTCCAATACTGATGCTTGTAAAATTGCCATCAAAACTAGCATGATTACCAATCATAGCATTGTCTAAATTAGCATTTTTAATATGAGCATGTGTTTGAACCAAACTGTTTTTGATACTGCTGTTAACTACGTGGCAACCATTCCCTAAAGAGACATTTGGTCCTACAGTAGCATTGATTAAAACCACATCATCTCCAATAAAACAAGGTTCAATGATAGTTGAATTTTCTGTTTTTATATTTTTAGATACCAAGCTTTCTTTGTCTTCTGCAAGGAAAGCAAGCATCCTTGAATTAGTTTCTACTGTAACATTTTTGTTGCCACAATCCATCCAGGCACTTACTTCGCCAGTTTTAAACACTTTTCCATTAGCCATCATGTTTTTGATACCATCGTTAATTTGGTATTCGCCACCATTTTGGATGTTGTTGTCTAGAACATTTTGCAATTCTTGTTTTAAAATAGCAATGTCTTTGAAATAGTAAATTCCAATAACTGCCAAATCACTCACAAATTCCTTTGGTTTTTCAACCAATTCTATAATTTCGCTATTTGCGTTTAATTTTACTACTCCAAAAGCTTCTGGATTTTCAATTTGTTTTACCCAAATTACCGAATCAGCAGTTGGATCCAATTCGAAATCAGCTCTAATCAATGTATCAGCATAAGCAATTACTGCTGGTCCAGAAAGCGAATCTTTGGCACACATAATGGCATGACCTGTTCCTAAAGCTTCATTTTGGTAATAAATAGTTCCTTTAGCTCCTAATTTTTCGGCAATAGCAATTAAATCCTGCTCAACTTTTTCGCCAAAACTTTCGTGAATGATAAAAGCAACTTCATCGATTTCTTGATTTAATACTCCAGCAATATCTTCTACTAATCGATGTACAATTGGTTTTCCAGCAACTGGAATTAATGGTTTAGGTATGGTTAGTGTATGTGGGCGTA
The DNA here is from genome assembly GCF_058309975.1 of Flavobacterium sp. ST-158. Taxonomy (NCBI): domain Bacteria; kingdom Pseudomonadati; phylum Bacteroidota; class Flavobacteriia; order Flavobacteriales; family Flavobacteriaceae; genus Flavobacterium; species Flavobacterium sp. ST-158. Next base: position 761,793 of record NZ_JBZEEN010000001.1, read on the forward strand.
AACGTGAACCACGTCCAGCCATTGGAACAATTATTTTCATGTTTTTGATTGAAAGATTAAAAGATTATCAAATTGAAAGATTAAAAAATCTTTCAATCATTGAATCTTTAAATTATTAAATTTTATTTTACTCCGGTACTTCCAAATCCACCAGCACCTCTTGAAGTTTCTGATAATTCTTGTACTTCAAACCATTCGGCGCGTTCGTGTTTGGCAATGATTAATTGAGCAATGCGTTCCCCGTTTTGGATTTCAAAAGCTTGATTGGATAAATTCACTAAAATCACGCCTATTTCGCCACGGTAATCGGCATCAACCGTTCCAGGACTATTCAAAACTGTAATTCCGTTTTTAAACGCGAGTCCGCTTCTTGGTCGTACTTGTGCTTCGTAACCTATCGGTAATTCGATAAAAAGACCTGTTTTAACAATAGTTCTTTCTAAAGGTTGTAAGACTATCGATTCTGTTAAATTTGCTCTTAAATCCATTCCTGCTGAAGCTATGGTTTCATAGTTAGGCAAGGCATGTTGTGATTTATTGATAATGTTTATTTTCATATTTATATTTTTAAAGTAGGAACAGGTCAAAGCTTATTCTTACTAGTTGTTTTTGCGTTTAATAATATTCATCAGTGTGGCTTTTTCATTATGGTAAATGAAATAAAGAAACAAAACTAACAAACCGATTCCAACAAAGTAATTTTCTCTAAAATAGTAAAAAGAAACCACCGAGAATAGTATAGACAATCCTAGATAACCACCTATTTTTTTGAAATCATAAGGAATAGGATAATATTTATTTCCCAGATAATAGGAAATTAACATCATGCTTCCATAAGCAGCTAATGTTGCAATGGCCGAACCTACATAACTATGAGAAGGAATCAATAAAAAGTTAAGTACTAAGGTTATGATGGCACCAACTATTGAGATATAAGCCCCCACATAGGTTTTGTCAATCAATTTGTACCAAACAGAAAGGTTCGTATAAATTCCCAGACAGAAATTGGCCAAAATAATCAACGGCACCACTTTCATGGCTACCCAATAGGATTCATCCCGAATCATAATAATTTTAAAAAGGTCAGCAAAAACAATTACACTAAGCATAATAAACGAACCAAAGATGACAAAGTATTTAGTCACCATAGCATAGGTTTGTGGCGCATTTTCATTCTTAGCATGACTAAAAAAGAATGGTTCAATTCCAAGCGTATAAGCGGTACGGTATAAAACCATAAATAATCCCAACTTATAACAAGCCGAATATACCCCTACTTCAGAATCAGCAATGCTTTTAGGCAATAATTTAGACAATAAAATTTTGTCAAATTGCTCGTTGATAGCAAAGGCAATTCCGGCTACTAAAATAGGCAATCCATACACCATCATTCGCTTCCACAAACTAAAATCGAATTTCCATTTTAGAAAAACATAATCTGGAGATAAAACCACAAAGGTTAATAAACTAGAAATAATATTAGCCAAGAAAATATAACCTACTTGGAAATTCTCGATATAAAAAGAACTGACAATTCCTGTTGGATGTGAAGCCGATAATTTGGGTAAATAAATTAAGAAAACGATACTTAATAAAAGATTTACTAAAACATTTCCAATCTTAATTATAGCATACATAATTGGTCTTTGGATAGCTCTTAATTTGGAAAAAGGAATAATCACCAAGGCATCCAAAGCCAAAATCCAAATGGTATAGGTGATGTATTGGGAATCGATTCCAGACCAATCCGCTAAGGTTGTACGGTATAAAAGTGCTAGAACTAAAAAAACAATGGTGGTCCAGAAAATAGAAATCATCGAAGTTTCTACTACTGTTTTTTTATTGTCTTCTTTATTATAAAATCTAAAAAAAGCAGTTTCCATTCCATAAGCCAAGATTACATTGAAAAAGATCATCCATGAAAATATGATGGTTACTTTTCCATACTCGTCTTTTGGAAGTAAATCAGTATACAGCGGCACTAACAGAAAACTGAACATTCTAGGTATCACCGTAGCGAGTCCGTAAATGGCTGTTTGTTTAAAAAGATTTTTATATAAACCCAAAATGTGATGTCTTATAGATATTCAAGAAACAAAAATAACTAAATCTTTGATTTAATCGTTCAAGCTGAGAAATGATTCATTATCTTTTTTATAACGAATAAAAAGATAATCTATTTTAATTGCAATGAAAACAAATTTAATGTACCCGACTTTGTAATTTACTTATAACGTTAAATAAAAAAGTCCCGCGATTGCGGGACTTTTTAAATCTATATTGAATAAAAATATTATCCATTCAAAGCTTCTGCTCCACCAACAATCTCTAAGATTTCGTTAGTAATAGCAGCTTGACGTGCTTTGTTGTATGTTAATTTTAATTGATTTCTCAATTCAGTTGCATTATCGGTTGCTTTGTGCATTGCTGTCATACGTGCACCATGCTCAGAAGCAAAAGAATCACGGATTCCTTTGTACAATTGTGTTTTCAATGATTTAGGAATCAAAGTCAATACAATCTCTTCTTTAGATGGTTCGAAGATATAATCTCCAGCTGCAACATTTAAATCTGATTTTACTGGAGCTAATGGTAAAAATTGTTCTGTTTGAACAATTTGAGTAGCCGCATTTTTAAATTGGTTATAAATCAATTCAATTCTATCGTACTCACCACTAACAAATTTTTGAGTTAATGTTTCAGCAATAGCCGCTACATTATCAAAAGTTAAATCATCAAAAATTGCACTTTGATTGTCAATAACTGTATTTGTTTTGCATAAAATATCATTTCCTTTTTTACCAATAGCAAAAACATCAACTTGCTTTCCTGCAAAATAAGCTGCACGATTTTTAGCTTCTTTAATTACATTGGTATTAAAAGCACCACATAAACCTCTGTTAGAAGTGATAGCAACTAATAATACTTTTTTTACCTCACGTTGTGTAGTAAATTCTTCCCCAATTCCTCCGTCAAGAGTAGCAGAAAGACCTTGTAATAATTCCGTTAATTTTTCGGCATAAGGGCGCATGGCTGTAATTGCATCCTGAGCTTTTTTAAGCTTGGCTGCAGATACCATTTTCATCGCCGATGTGATTTGCATCGTAGATGAAACGGAAGTAATTCTATTACGGATTTCCTTTAAGTTTGCCATTTTTTATTAAGTAAATAGTAATAAGTAATTAGTGACTAGCTTTTGACTAATCACTAATTACTATTCACTAGATTAGTTATATTTTGCTGATACTTCTTTTGCTACAGATTCGATTACGTCGGTAATTTCGTCTGTTAATTTTCCAGCTTTCAAAGCATCAAGAGTTGGTCTGTGCTTAGCGTTCATGAATTCTAAGAAATCTTTCTCGAATTCTTTTACTTTAGCAACAGGAACATTTCTTAATAAGTTTTTAGATCCAGCATAGATAATCGCTACTTGGTCTTCAACAGTATAAGGATCGTTCAAACCTTGTTTCAAGATTTCAACGTTTCTTTTTCCTTTTTCAATTACATTTAAAGTAACAGCATCAAGGTCAGAACCAAATTTAGCAAACGCTTCCAATTCACGGAATTGAGCTTGGTCTAATTTTAATGTACCTGATACTTTTTTCATTGATTTAATTTGAGCATTACCTCCTACACGAGATACAGAAATACCTACGTTGATTGCAGGACGAACCCCTGAGTTAAACAAATCACCATCCAAGAAAATTTGCCCATCAGTAATAGAGATTACGTTTGTTGGGATATATGCAGAAACGTCACCAGCTTGAGTTTCGATAATTGGTAAAGCTGTTAATGAACCTCCACCTTTTACGATTCCTTTGATAGAATCTGGTAAGTCGTTCATGTTTTTAGCAATTCCGTCATCAGCGATAACTTTACAAGCACGCTCTAATAAACGAGAGTGTAAGTAGAAAACGTCTCCAGGATAAGCCTCACGTCCCGGTGGTCTTCTTAATAAAAGAGATACCTCACGGTAAGCAACAGCTTGTTTAGATAAATCATCATAAACAATTAAAGCCGGACGACCTGAATCTCTGAAATATTCTCCGATTGCAGCACCTGCGAAAGGAGCATAAACTTGCATTGGAGCAGGGTCAGAAGCATTAGCAGCAACGATAACTGTATAAGCCATTGCTCCTTTTTCTTCTAACATTTTTGCAATTCCTGCTACAGTTGAAGCTTTTTGTCCAATAGCAACATAGATACAAAATACTGGTTTACCAGCATCATAAAATTCTTTTTGATTTAAGATAGTATCGATACAAACAGTTGATTTACCTGTTTGACGGTCACCAATAACCAACTCACGTTGTCCACGTCCAACAGGGATCATAGCATCAACCGCTTTAACACCTGTTTGTAATGGTTCTGTTACTGGTTGACGGAAAACTACTCCAGGAGCTTTTCTTTCTAATGGCATTTCGTATAATTCTCCACCGATAGGTCCTTTACCATCAATTGGCTGACCTAAAGTGTTTACTACACGTCCTACCATTTGTTCTCCTACTTTAAGAGAAGCAATACGTTGTGTTCTTTTAGCAGTAGAACCTTCTTTGATTCCAGTAGATGGTCCTAAAAGTACCACCCCTACGTTATCTTCTTCTAAGTTCAATACAATAGCCTCAAGACCATTTTCAAATTCTACTAACTCTCCATATTGTACATTCGAAAGCCCGTAAATACGAGCAATACCATCTCCAACTTGAAGTACCGTTCCTACTTCCTCTAGCGTAGCGCCAGATTCAAAACCTTCTACTTGCTTTCTTAATATTGCTGAAATTTCAGCAGGTTTGATTTCCGCCATCTTAATTTATAATTTAGACACTTAATGTGCAATAAAACTAGTTACTTAATTCTTTTCTTAATACTTGTAATCGGTTGGCAATAGAAGCATTGTACTGCTTATCACCTATAGTTAAAATAAATCCTCCAATAATGGCTGGATCTACAATATTATTAATTGTCACTTTTTTATCTGACAAAGATGCAATTTTAGCTAATACTTTAGCTTCTAATGCTGCATCCATTGGGATAGCTGTAGTTACCTTTGCAACTTCAACTCCATTTTCAATGTCAAATAAATTAGAATATGCTACTGCAATAGCTTCCAGAATTTCAAATCTTTTATTTTCGAATAATAAATGAAAGAAACCTTTAGTTACACCATTGATTGTAGCAAAAACTTCTAACAATGCTTTCTCTTTTACTTCAACACTTACAGTTGGACTCTGGATAAAAGTATTTAATTCAGAGTTACTTTTAATGGTTGATGCAATTAAAATCATATCGTTATTTACCTCAGCGGCTACTCCAATAGAGTCGGCCATACTAAGGATTGCTTTTGCATAACGAATTGCTGCTCTTGTACCTGCCATAATATTAGTTTAGCTTTACGTCACCTAACATTTTCTCAACTAATTTAGTTTGAGCTTCAGTATTAGATAATTCGTCTTTCAATAATTTCTCTGCAATACTCAATGACAATGAAGAAACTTGTAATTTCAATTCTGCCATTGCTGAGTTTTTCTCACTTTCAATTGCTGCTTTAGCTTGCTCGATCATTTTTGCTCCTTGCGCTTGAGCTTCTGTTTTAGCATCAGCAACCATTTTCTCTTTCATTTCACGAGCTTCTTTCAACATAGCATCACGCTCCGCTCTCGCTTCATTTAAGATTCTTTGGTTATCAGCCTGAAGTTCTTGCATTTCTTTTCTAGCATTTTCAGCAGATTCTAATGCATTCTTAATTCCTTCTTCTCTTTCATTAACGGCATCAAGAATAGGTTTCCAAGCGAATTTTTTCAATAAAAATATTAATCCAACAAATATTAATACTTGCCAAAAAAACAAACCAAACTCAAACTGATTAATTAACTTTTCCATTATATATAATTCTAAGTTTTATATTCTAAATTTAATCTTATTGCAATCCTGCAATGTAATGTTTTAATTTTAAAATCAATAGTTACAACCAACCGTTGTAACTATTGATTTTTTTAGTCTTATTTCGCAAATAAAGCAGCGAAACCAATACCTTCAATAAGTGCAGCAGCGATAAGCATAGCTGTTTGGATTTTACCTGAAGCTTCTGGTTGACGAGCAATAGCGTCCATTGCTGAACCACCAATTTTACCAATACCTAAAGCTGCTCCGATAACAATCATTCCTGCTCCTACGATTTCTGGAATTTCCATAATTATATATATTAAAAATTAAACATTCAATTTAATGGTTATGTGTTATTAGTTAAATGTTATACGTTCAAAAACTGCCGAATAAATCTTAACTTTTAACCTATAACTTTTTAGTGGTGCCCTTCTTCGTGGTGGTGTTCTTCAACCGCAGAACCGAAATAAAGCGCTGATAACATTGTGAAAATATACGCTTGTAAGAAGGCTACCAAAATTTCAACTATTGAAAGTACAAATGCTAATCCAAATGATAAACTACTTCCAATCCAGCTTTTAAAGATAAACATTAAAGCGATAATACTCATCAATACAATGTGTCCTGCAAAAATATTCGCGTACAAACGAATCATTAATGAGAAAGGTTTAATCATAACACCCAATAACTCAATTGGTGCTAAAATGATACGCATTGGTTTTGGCACACCCGGCATCCAAAAAATGTGTCCCCAATAATTTTTGTTGGCAGTAAGATTTGTAATTAAAAAAGTTAAAATTGCTAAAGAAAAAGTAATTGTTAAATTTCCTGTAGCGTTAATTCCTAGTGGTGTTAAACCGAAGATATTTAAGAACAATATAAAGAAGAAGATTGTCAATAAATAACTCATGTATCTTTTATAGTGTTTCTCTCCAATGTTCGGGATAGCAATTTCGTCACGCACATAAATTACAAGTGGTTCAAAGAAACGACCTGCACCAGAAGCGATTCCTCCATTTTTAGCATACGATTTTGCTAAACTGGTGAAAACAAAAAACATTAAAATAGCAGCAGCAATAATTGAAACTACCGTTTTAGTAATTGAAAAGTCAATAGGACGAACATTAGTAGGGAAACCTGTTTCTTCATTCTCAGTAATTGTTCCTGAAGCATCTGTTCTATAAATTTTACCATCGTGGTGGTTGATAGCGTAATAGTTACCATTAGATTCTGCTACCTCATGTCCGTGGTTAAATTTAGCCGAAGAAAAAACGTGTAATCCATTATCCCATAAAATAACTGGTAAAGAAATTCCCCAGTTTTCTCCTGTTTCATCATCTTGAGTCAATGAAAAATCATGAGAATCTAAAACGTGGTGACCAATAAAAGCTTTAATTTTAGATTTCAAATCTGTTGGTTCAGCATGACCTCCTTCATGGTGTCCTTCAGCTACTACTTCATGAGCTGCTTCTGCATGTTCTTGTGTCGAATCAACTTCTTGATTTGCAAAACTAATCATTGGAAGACACGCTAAAAATGCTACTAAAATCAATCTAAGTGGTCTCTTTAAAATCACCATAATTACAAAATATGTTATATTTACGTTTCTAAAATTTGGCGCAAAGGTACATTTTTTATTAATATCCGAAAGGATATGAAAATATATTTTTTTTAATACCTTTATAAAAGCCGTTTTTTAAGGCTTCTCGCTTAATATTCTTATAGTTACAATTGTTTCAATTGTCAAAAAAAGGACAAATAGAATAAAAAAATTCATTTTTTCCGTGGCAATATCATAATGCTTAATCTTCAAAATTGGCCTCAAAAGCAAATAATAAAACAGCATTTTGACACTGGTTAATAACAAGAAAGACATTCCTAACTGATCAAAATTGCGCTCTTTTATCTTTAGCAAAATAGTAATTATAATTATTGAAAGAATAAAAAAGATGCCATACAATTGTTCTAAGCTATAATAAAAAGCATCTTGATTGATCTTAAAAAAATAAAAAACCAATTTATGTATTCCATAAGCTATAATTACTGATACTAGTAAAAATAGAAATGACCTGTAATTTTTTAAAAACATAATCGCTGTTTTGCTTATAAAGCGCGTTTATTTTAATTATTCTTTTTCCTTATTAATCTCGTTTACCTGCCTTATTACATTATACAATGCTAAGAACACCCCTACCATCACCAAAACCTTATTGTAATATATTTTAGGGCTGGGATGATTTTCATCAAGCCAATCACCCAAATAAGAGAACAAAAATATGATTACCCCCATTTGAATGGGAATATTAATTAAAGCCAGCCACTTACTTGATTTTTTGTTGTTGGGTTTCTTTTCCATCGCTTGTTAGTTTTACATTTTCTTTCATAGAGCAGGAAGCACTAAAATCGGCACCAGGTTCTACTGATAATTTGCCCACGATAACATCGCCTTGGATACTCGCTTTGGATTTTATATTTAACAATTCAGTTACTTTAATGTTGCCATTAAATTTTCCTTCAATATCGGCATTGTTACAACTAATATCGCCTGTAACACTTCCTGTAGGCCCTATTACCAGCTTTCCGGTAGATTGAAAATTCCCAATTAATTCTCCGTCTAATCTAAAATCAGCTTTCGAAATTATATCTCCTTTTATTACAGTTCCTTCAACAATTCTATTGGTTTTTCCTAAAAGGTCAGTATAGGGTTTTTCTTTTTTATTAAACATCGTTATTCTTTTTTTGCTTCTAAATAGGAATTTAGATTTTTCTTGATTTGGATTATTTTATAATTTTCATTCGAAATAATAATAGCTGGCGTTGCTATTTTATAACTTGGATTTTCTTTTAATAACTGTGCCACACCCGCTGCATATTCCTGATTGGTAATTCCTTGAATAATTACAAAACCTGTATTTGCATCATAAGAATTAAAAGCCAAGTTTAATCTTTGAGCATTCTCAGCACTCATAAACTTTGTTATTTTTTCTTGAATGGCTTTTTTATCATTTTCCGCATCTAAAGCTAATGGATACAATATTTTCCAATGATTAGATGCTTTGAAGTCAAAATCCATTTTTTCTAATAACGGAATTTGTTCGGCCAAGATGTTATGAGCACTTTTTCCTTCTTCGGTATTTGGATACATATCTGCTACGTTTTCTAAAGCTTCTTTGTAAGCTGCTAATCCTTTTACTTTAGCAATGGTATTGGCTTTTAAAAGTTCAAATTTAGGTACCACTTCTTCTCCCGAAAATTGCTTGATTAATCCATCTATCTTTCCTAATACTGCATCAAATTCTTCGTTACGGTATTGCTCGTATATTTTTTTATACACCACATCAGGACTTCCCTCCTCTACCACTACATTGCCGTTATTGATAATTTGTGCATAACGCGAATCTGGGTATTGAGAGATAATTTTGTTCTTGATGTTTTCGGCTTTGTCAGCATCAGAAACTTGATAAATTTTATACAAATTGTATAAACTAGGTAGGATTAACTTTTCCTCTGGTTTATTGGCTAATAACTCTTCTAATTTTTTAGCAGCCAATTCATTTTCTTTGAATTTTTCCTTGTAAATAATCCCCAATTGATAGTAAGCTTCATTGCGTTCTTTAGCAATGCTATCAATAGCAGCTGTGGTTGTAGGCAATTGATTCAAATAAAAATCCGAATTGTATTTAGGATTTCCTTCTTCTTTTGCAATAGAATCGTTAAGAATATCTTTTTGAGCTACCGCCAAAGTATCTTTAGCAAAAGCATCATTAGCAATGTCATTAGCCGAAGAAGACAACCTCCAATAACCAGTAGCAGTACGTTTGCCCCAATTTTTCTTAAAGGCCACTTTTCCAAAAGAAACCGTAGTTGGGTTGTAAAAATAAAAGTTATTTTCAGATGAAAGACCATTCATTGATGGTGGAGCAAATGGCGTTCTAGGCAATGATTTTCCATTGGCACCCACTGCAACATCGGCCACATTAGCTTGACTATTTCTTGCTATATTTTTTTGTTTCTCGGCTTCTTTTTCTTCTAAAATTCGTTTAGCCTCATCTTCTTTTTTTAATTTTTCGATATAGCCATTAAAATAAGCCACTTTTTCGGATTCTGGCAATCCAACTACATGAAGAATACTGTCATTTCTAACCGCTATGGCTTCGTATAAAATAACTTCATCTAAATTTTTTCGCACTTTATCAATGTGGATAAACTCTCTGGTTTTTGGGTTGAGTTTTACTAAAGTACTATCGTAATATTTAGCTGCAAGTGGATAACGTGCATTTCTAAAATGTAAGTTTCCTATATTTCTATAATCAGAAGCAATTAAATAATTATCCGCTTGGGCTTTATCTAAAGAGGCATTGTAGTATTCTAATGCCTTGTCTTCTTTTCCTATTTTATCATAAAAAACCCCCATTTGATAGTTTAATATGTCTAAAAACGGTCGGTTTTCTCGGTTTGCTAATAGTTTATGATACTTTTCATCAAAGGCAAATTTATCTCCATTTTGATAATCAAACAATTCCGCTAATCTCGCCTGAGATTGCATCATGTATTTCCTATCCGATTTTCGATTCATTTTAATCACTGCCTCATAATAAGCACGCGCCTGATCCTTTTCTCCTTTTTCCTGATACAATTGTCCGAGAATAAAACGGTATCGGGCTTTTTCATTATTATGTGTACTAAAATTTACTGCTTTTTTTAATTTGACAATAGCACTGTCTTTTTGTTCCAAATTTAAAAAAGAAGCGGCAAGAAGCGCATTGGCATCAGCCAAAACCTGTTTTTTAGCTTTGGTTTCTTTGAGCATTTTAGTAATGTTTTTAATGACTAAAGCATCATTACCTAAACGCATATTGGTTTTTTCACGCCAAATTTTAGCTTCATCAATTCGGCTGCTGTTAGGATATTTGTATAGAATATAATTAAAAGCGTCTAGGGCTGGAATAAATCGTTTGTCGTAATAACGGGATTTTCCTAAAAGTAAATAGGCTTCGTCTATTTGAGTATTGCGTTCTCTTCCCTGAATATTCATGGAATGTTTTTGGATAGCCTTAGTTGCTTTGGTCTCCGCCAATTTAAAATCGGCATTTTTAGTAGTATCTGCAACCACTAAATCTTCGTCAATATTCAAAGGTTCGATAGGCAAAATATCCCAAAAATCATCTTGATTACTGGCTTCAATTCCTTTAATTCCTTTATCCAATGCTATTTGTCCGTTGTATAAAATATTATACTTAGTACTTAACGCATGTGAATTTCGAGCCAAAAAAGTATCCTTCTTAGTAGAACAGGCTACTAAAATGCACAAACAGCCTAAGGGAATTGAATATTTAATTCTATTGGTTTTCAATGGTTCGCAGTTTTTATCATTAAACTTTTAAAAAGTTTTTTTAGTATAATGACTGGTAAAAATACGTTTCTTTTTGAAATATAGAAATTTAAAGTCTTAAAATGCATGGCTTTCAATTAGAACAATCTTAAAATAATTCAAAAATTGATGACTCAAACTAATTATAGCCCACTGAAATACTAAAAATCAATTGTTTAAATAAAAAACCTAAAAACATGAATTAGTAAAACAGCTACTTTTTTTAATATAATTTTTAATAAATAGTTTTTATCAACCAAAATTGATTATTCCTCAAAATATTCCGTTATTACATATCTTAAATTATATTGGGTTTCCTATTTTTGTAAAAAATTATATCACATGCCAAATTTTCTTAAACTCCTTATAAAAGAGGTGAAAAGAGAAACTGCCGCTGCCGTTTCAATACTTTTTAATGTGCCTGAAGAATTAAAAGACAATTATAAATTCATTGCAGGACAATATGTAAACTTAAGACTTACACTAGACGGAAAAGAAATTCGTCGTGCTTATTCTATTTGTTCCTCACCTGAAAGTGGCGAATTACGCATTGCCGTTAAAGCCGTTAAAGATGGTTTGTTTTCTCAATTTGCAAATAAGCAATTAAAAGCAGGCGATGTACTGGAGGTAGGAAAACCAGAAGGAAAATTTACCTTTGAACCAGATGCAAGCAGACAAAAAAACTATGTTGCCTTTGTTTCTGGAAGCGGGATTACTCCTGTTCTATCGATTATCAAATCGGTTTTAAAAAGCGAACCAAAAAGTTCATTTGTTTTGGTTTACGGAAATAAATCACCTGAAGAAACCATTTTTCACCAAGAATTACATGATTTGCATTTGCAATACGTGAGCCGTTTGTTTGTGCATTATGTCTACAGTCAGGCTAAGGCTGATGAAGCTTTATTTGGTCGTATTGACAAATCGGTGGTGAATTATGTCTTGAACAACAAACACGCAGCCGTAGAGTTTGAAAAATTCTATTTATGCGGACCAGAATCTATGATTGATAATGTTTCTGGGATTTTGAAAGAAAAAAATGTAAAAGATTCGGCTATTAAGTTTGAACTTTTTACAGCTTCGGCTTTTGAAAACGAAATCAAAGATTTAAGCGGACATTCTAAAATTACCATTATGGTGGATGATGAAGAAACTTCGTTTGAAATGTCTCAAAAAGAAACCATTTTAGAAGCTGCCTTAAAACAAGGAATCGATGCGCCTTATTCTTGCCAAGGCGGAATTTGCAGCAGCTGCCTTTGCCGCGTAACGGAAGGAAGCGCCGAAATGAAGAAAAACTCTATCCTAACTGATAAAGAAATTGCCGATGGCTTAATCCTGAGCTGTCAGGCACATCCAACATCAGATACTATTTATGTGGATTTTGATGATGTATAGTCTTTAAAATTCCAATTAAAAAATTTCCAAATTCCAATAACTGAAAGCTTCTCTGAAAAGGGAAGTTTTTTTGTTTTAAGAAAGTTCTTATATTAGCAATGAATAAAATAATTTTATACGGTATAAACAGGAATATGAAAAGACAGAACTATATTTTGAAAATTGATACCCCTTGTCATCAGGATTGGAATTCAATGACAAAAACTGATATTGGAAAATATTGCTCGAACTGTTCAAAAAAGGTCATTGATTTTACTTCACTAACAGATAATGAAATTATTCAAATCATTGACAAAAAATCAGATAAGCTCTGTGGTCGTTTGAATAAACTACAAATAAACAGACTTATAGAAAATAAGCAACTGTCTAAGCATTCAACATTATATAAAACATTAACTGGACTTTTTTTATTGGGAACTGCAATAAATTCATTTGCAAAAAACAATCTTTTATCAAAACAATCTTCTCAAATGGAAATTGTATCAATTGCTGATAAAAAAACAAATAATACTTCTCAAGAAAAGCAGAAAAAAGAACCAATTTTAGATAGCTTAAAAAATATAATTCAAGGAAAAGTAATTGACCTACAATCAAAAGAACCATTACTTGGTGCAGCGGTCTCAATTAAGAACTCAAACACAGTAACTACAACAGATATGGATGGAAAGTTTAAACTAATAATTCCTAATCGTTTATTAACAGACAAAATTCATCTTGTAATCTATTATTTAGGTTACGAAAACACTGAATTTTCGATTGACAAAAGAACTTTACCTGTGACTAAAGATTTTTTAATTATTCAAGCACAGCAAAGTTTACTTGGTGAGGTCGTAGTAATTAAAAAGAAAAAATGGTGGCATTTATGGAAAAGTAAATAATTTATAAAGCTTACAAAAACGCATTCCACAAGAAAATATTCTTCTGTCTTTCATTTTCTTCCTTATCATCACCATAGCTATACCAATCTTTAGTTTTCTCTTCAAACAGGCTTTTTAACTCCTTTAAGTCATAGGTTTTTTTGGCTGTAATGGGTTTAATAATTGAGGTGTCACTAACAGACACATCGACTCTAGTAGCAACGTAAGAGGTATATAAACGTGGAATAGTAAGCCCTAAGATCATTCCTGGCAAACCACTTATAGAAACTGGACCTCCAGAAATAGTAATATCATCGGTATAAAAAGCAAATATGTAGACTTCGCCCATAATTTTACCAATGGCTTTGCGACAATTATAACCGGCAATTTTCCTGTTTTCGTTGGTGATTTTCCATTCAATTTTTGGAATACTATCGGCTACAACAAAAAGAGTTCCTGCAATTTGTTTTTGCATATTTAGCACTCCTGTATTAAAATCAAAATACCAGCTGTTCTCTTCCTCTGTATCTTTTAGGTATTTTGGAATCCTTGTTTTTGGACTCCATCTATCAAATTTAAATATGCTTTTATTATCCGCAAAAGTATAGTTGAAATAAGAAATTTTAAGGTCAGAGAGATTCTCTTTCATCTTCTCATCCCAACTATCATTACTCATCGTTTTTTTTAGATTGGTATTTACCTCGTATTCAATTACAGCTTTATCAACAAATTGCTGCGCATTTGATGCCATTGAAAAAAAGACTGCAGTTATAAAAAAAAGTATTGTTTTCATCGTTTGTATATTATAAGTTTTAGGCAATAAGTGAAAGAATTAAATGATTATTCTGCACACCTCTTTGAACAAAAATCTATTTTTTAGTCTCCCCTTTGTTTTTAAAATTCCAAGTAAAACCTATCATAACATATCGTTTTAACCTATCATTTTGTTCTTGACTAATGGTGTTTTCATACACATTTCTTTGTATGCCTATATTTTGATTCAATATATCGCGTACCATAAAATAAGCAGTGAATTCATCGTTTTTAAAAGTACGCTGCAATCTGGCGTTCCACAATTGATTGGTCAAGTTGTCTTGAAAATCCGCTGTTTTTTGTCTGGTATTTAAATTATAATCTGTAGCAACTTTCCATTTTTCAGCAAAATAAACGCCTACGTCTAAATTCAAATTATTCGTATTGAACGATTTAATTTGGCTATTTTGAGTGGTACTACTTCTATTAAACGAAAACTGATTGCTTAAAGTAATATCATATTCTTTTTGTTTGGACTTGTTTAAATAAACGGAAAGTCCTGAGCTTAAATTCTTAGCACTACCCAATTTATCATTAATACTAAGTATTGATTTATTATAGCTTACTGAAGGTCTAAAATCAGCTCTAACATCAAATTTCTTGATTTTTAATCCATAGCCAAAGTAAAAACTTCCTGAAAAATTACCATTAGTATTAATAGGTTTAGAAATGGTTTTAGCCGTTTCGGGGTCAATCACTCTGCTGTAAATAATAGCATTGCTTGTGGTACTAAAATACACTCCTTGGTAAATTTGTCTTTCCGTCAATATATCATAGCTCCCTTGGTTGATGTTGAAATTATTAGTAAAAGATTGTTTTAAATCAGGATTTCCTAAAGTTTGATTAAAAAAGTCCTGATTGTTTCGCAGTGGTTGCAATTGGTCAAGTGTTGGCTGTCTGGTAGATCCTTGATAATTAAAACGTAAGCTACCATTGCTTTTATATTTATAGGTTAAACTTGCCGAAGGGAAAAAGTTAGTATAGCTTCGTTTGTATTCCTTATCCATTGTTTTATCTAACAAGTCAAAAGAGGTAAAGCCAAAACCACTTCCTATACTGTAATTGATTTTTTTAGCATTGTAACTCAATTTGACATTAGGTCTGTGGGTAGTTATTGTTTGCTCAAACTCGTTTGACAATGAAGATACCAATTGATCATATTGCCCTGTACTTTCTGAATAATCATAAGTATAATAGTTGTTTTTCCCTTTATCATAAGCTATTTGGTATGCAAACTGAAGTGATAATTGCTTAGCTATAGGTTCAGAATAACTAAAACTAGCCGAAAAATTTTGACTGGTTCTATCACCTATTTTATTTTGATTCACATCGTCTTTTGTGGCCAAAACTCCATCTACATAACTTTCGTTAGTAGACTTTAAAAAATTATTTGAATTGGTATTCAACAAACTCCAACTACTATTTACCGTAAAAGTTCGACGTGGCTTAGCAAATTTATGTTTGAATAAAACACTGGCAGACAAAGCAGATTTATCTGAATTTGTAGTGAATAATCGCTGTTGTTTATTCTTTAATATTCCTTCATTCCCCGTTGTGGTTCCATCGGTAAATTCATCACTTTCGGTGTTATAAAAATTAGTTTTAGCAGAGAATCTTAAGGAATTGACCGAGTCTAATTTTACATCATAAATAGCATTAATTTTAAAATTACTCCTGTTTACGTTAGTTACTGTAGATTTATCTTCATTCAATTGGGTATCTCCTACTTGAGTTTGAGAGATTCTACTATTGTTATTGGTATAAATTTGTTTATTGAATTTAGGTGAGAGATTCAAGTTTTGTTTATCATTCCATTTGTTGGTGTATTGTAATCCCGCATTGGTGTTTTTGATAAATCCATTTTGTGTGTTTACACGTGGTTCTCCGTCATTATTGTCCCCAAGCCATTCATAACTTACATTTCCATCATCATCCATGTTCATACTAAAGCTGTTATCACGAGCACCAAATTTCTCGCTGTCCTCCCAGCCTAATCCATCCTGACCCGTATTTCCATTTAATAAAAAAGCAGATAGTTTTCTTTTCCCTTTAAAACTACTAAACATAAGATTCGTGTTGTATCTGGAATCGGCATCTGTAAAGGGTTGATTGGCACCATCAATTTTACCAAAATATCCCTTCTTCCTGTCTTCTTTTAATTTTAAATTAATGGTCTTTTTAGTGTTACCATCGTCTATACCTGTAAATTCTGCAAGTTCACTTTTTTTATCAAACACTTGTACTTCTTTTACGGCATCGGCTCTTAAGTTTTTGACTGCCATTCCTGGATCATCACCAAAAAATTCTTCGCCATCCACCAAAACCTTTTGAACAGTTTCGCCCATAGCTTTTATAGTTCCATTTTTATCTACTTGTATTCCTGGAAGTTTTTTTAAAAGCTCCTCTACGTTAGCATTTTCACTAACCACAAAATCACTTGCTCTATAACTGGTAGTATCTCCTTTTATTCTGATGGAACCCGTTTTTATAACTACTTCTCTGAGCAATTCTATTTTGCTTTTCAAAGCAATAACACCTAGCTTATTTTCGTTTTCCTTAACTATTATTTCGTCCACATAATCGGCATATTGGTAGTGTGAAGTCATCAGGATATAATTTCCTGCTTTGACATTTTTGAAGTTAAAATTTCCCTTTTTATCCGATCGGGTAAACTTGTATAAAATAGAATCTACAGGAGTCAATAAAGCAACAACCGAATTATAAACCGCGGTTTTTTCATTTCCATCGGTTATTGTACCCGAAAGATGTCCCTGTTGAGAAAAAGCTGAAAATGAAAATAGGAACAAAATTGTAATTAATCCTGTAATTCTTTGCATAAATAGTTTCTGTTTTATTGTATGAACATTCTAAGATTTCTAAAGCAACTTTAAAAAACACTTTACATTTCCTAGTTTAACTTCTAGTTGTAAGGGCTAACTCACAGCGAGCCAAAGTAGTATTTTTAACACTAATTATTTAAAAGGTATTAGTTAAAAAATTGGTAAAATTATTCTTTCAATAAAAAAACTCAGGAAACATCGGACTTTCCTAAGGATGAAACTTAATTTACTTACTTACAATTGTTTATTGTTTGGGTAATAGAATCCGTTGTAATTGTTCGCATGGCATCTTCGTAACCAGCTACTTTTTTGTTTCCATAAACTGAAGTAGGTAATAATGGAAACTTTTCTCTATCGGAAACCAAGGCATTTTCGATAGCTTGATGGAAAGGTGAGAAACCCGCAAAAGGATGGGTGGCACCCCAAAGTGTAATGACTTTTACACCTAACATCGCGGCAATATGAGCATTTCCAGAATCCATAGAAAGCATCACATCAAGATTACTAATAAGTCGTAATTCTTGCTGAAATTTGAGTTGCCCCGCCATATTAATGACGTTTTCGTATTGGGACGAAATAGAATCTAAAATTTCAATTTCTTTTTTTCCTCCACCAAAAAGTAATATTTTGTTTTGTGGATTTGCTGCTAATTGCGAAATAACTTTCTGCATTAAATCCAAAGGATACACTTTAGATTCATACTGTGCAAAAGGTGCAATTCCTATTAGTTTTTGATGATTTTCACCAATTATAGCAATAATTTCAGGACTTAAAACTGCTTTTTCGGGGAAACTAGGATTAGATAAATC
The DNA here is from genome assembly GCF_058309975.1 of Flavobacterium sp. ST-158. Lineage (NCBI taxonomy): Bacteria > Pseudomonadati > Bacteroidota > Flavobacteriia > Flavobacteriales > Flavobacteriaceae > Flavobacterium > Flavobacterium sp. ST-158. The sequence goes on from NZ_JBZEEN010000001.1 coordinate 779,758, forward strand.
AATTGCAAAACCCAATTGTTCAAAGACTTTTATGTGTCTTTCAAACATGGTAGGTAATTGTTTGAAAACTTTATTTTCGGATCTTGTTAAAGCTTTTTTCTCTTCACGTCCTTTGTCAACTGCAGCTACTTTTTTTCCGCTCAGGGCAAAAAGTGTTCGCACAACCTTAGAACGCAATACATTGTGCAAATCGGCAAAAGCATCAATTTTTAACTTTCGTAAATCCTTAAACAACCGAATCAGACCAAGAAAGCCTTTATGCCTTTCCTTTTCGTCAAAAGCAAAAAAAGCAACATTGGGTATCGTATCAAAAAAAGGCTTGAAAAACGGACGCGAAACCACCGTTATATGAATATTAGGATGCTGTTCTACAAAAGCACGTAAAACAGGAACCGTCATGGCGACATCTCCCATTGCGGAAAGTCTCATGACGGCGATATGCTTTATTTTATTAGACAAGGGTACAGCCAATTATTTTTTTCCTTGGTATAAAACAGGATTCAACTCATCATCGTTGTACATTTTCATTTGCTTGTACACTTTCATGAATTTATCTCCATTTTCAATATCAGTCAACAAATCATCAATTGCTGTTGACAAATCAGTTCTTTGTTCTAATAATACGTTCAATTTTTCCTGACATTTATCTCTGTGCTCTTGAGAAGCCTCTGCTCTATTAGCTTCTTCTTGCATGTGATAAATTTTCAAAGCTAAAATAGACAACCTATCAAAAGCCCAAGCTGGACTTTCTGAATTGATTTTTGCATTCTCTTTTACAACTACTTTGCTGTATTTTTGCAAAAAATAACTGTCAATATATTCTACCATATCGGTACGTTCTTGATTAGAAGCGTCGATTCTTCTTTTCAAAGTCAAAGCCGCTACTGGATCAATTTGTGGATCACGAATAATATCTTCAAAATGCCATTGCACGGTATCAATCCAATTTTTTAAATACAATAAATGTTCAAACTTCTCCTTTGGATAAGGATTGTTTATAGGTTGATCTACATTATCAAATTGGTGATAATCTTTTATACTTTGCTCAAAAACGGAATAAGCTAATTTTGAAAACATCTTTATCTTTTTATTTAGACAAAGATACTTTTTATACTTTTATAAAAAAATTAGATTCTAACTTTCTCTGATTCATTTCTAACCCAAATTCAACGGCTATGCAAATTCATTATTTATCGGATAAAAACAGCATTCTCAACCATTTCTTAGGCGAAATAAGAGATGTGAATGTTCATCATGATTCGATGCGGTTTAGAAGAAATATTGAACGCATTGGCGAAATCATGGGGTATGAATTGAGCAAAGAATTAGAATATAAAACTATTGAAATTCAAACGCCACTTGGTATTAAAAAAACCACTCAAATTGCCAATTCTATTGTACTCTGTTCTATTTTAAGAGCAGGTTTAAGCATGCATTTAGGGTTTTTAAATTATTTTGACCAAGCCGAAAACGGATTCATTTCGGCCTTTAGACATCATCCTAATAATGACGATTATTTTGAAATAAAGGTAGAGTACCAAGCCATTGCCGATATTAATAACAAAACGCTGTTGTTAATAGATCCTATGCTAGCTACTGGTCAATCTATTGTGGTAGTTTACCAGCGATTAATGGAACGCGGAACTCCCAAAAACATTCATATTGCAGTAACCATAGCTGCTCCGGAAGGTATTGCTTATCTAGAAGAACATTTGCCTAACAACTGTCATTTGTGGATTGGCGCTTTAGACGAAAAACTAGACCAACACAGCTACATAGTTCCGGGTCTTGGAGATGCAGGTGATTTAGCCTTTGGAATCAAATTATAGTTGGGAGAAAAAAGCAAACAAACTACATAAAATTAAAACTCCTAATGCCAATTCCTGATTGAGTTTAGACTGTGGCATTTCGATGTGTGCCGTGGTCATAATTGCCAAAGGAGCAATGGTAAACACTAATAAATCATTGCTTTTATGTGCCGAAATTACATAGATTACAACCCCAATTAGAAAAGCAAATACAATTTTCTTAAATGAAGCGTGCAATTGCAAAGGTCTAGATGATAAAGTCATCAACATAGAACCAACAAAAAATAAAGCAATTGTGGCATAAATAGACAAGGCTGCATTTTGATAATTATTAGTAAAATAATCAATACTAAAATTTGTTTCAATTCCTTTAGTAATATAACTAATAGCATCTCCATTAAACAATAAGGAATATAACAAAAAGATAATGACTATGGCAATGAAGGCTATAAATGGTAAAAGCCAATTTCTATAATCCCCTGAAACATGCGATATGATAGAAATAAACACCAAAACCAAATACAAAATACACCAAAAATGAAATAAGGATGCTACAAAAATCCAGATTGAAGCATCAAATATTTTTTCTTTAGATGCTTTTTGAGATTGTAAAGAAATTAATCTTCGAAAAGCCAAAAGCAGAAAAAAATTAGCAAATACCAGATTAATATCGTCAAAAAGGGAAGGAAAAAAAAGTAGAAAGATTAGAAAGAATAAAATGCTAAAAGCACTGTCTTTACTAAGACCATTTCGTCTGGAAATAAAATTGGTAATCAATCCAGAAGCCAAAATTACCAAGCCAATCCCTATTTTTTTAAAAACTAAAACTGCCGAATGAGACCAAGCTAAATCTTGAATTTGATAAATAAAATCGAAAAACAGTATCAAAAATACTACTAAAGAAAAATTTAATGGTGTAGATTTTTTAAAAACACTTGTTATCATAAGGATATTTTATACTTTTGTGACTGTAAATATACTACTTGTTCAAAAAAGGAAACGAGTTAAGACAAAATTATTATTCAGATACTATTTTTAAATATTTACATATCAAATATTAATAAAATTTAAATTCTATATCATGAAAGCATTTTTCGAAGGAATACAATCACTTTTTGTTGATTTTCTTTTCAAACCATTAGATTGGTTGCGCGCTTTAGAATTAAAAACTTGGTTTGGAGCAAATACTCTAAATTGGATTTTTATGGCTATTTGTGCTTGTGCAATTGTTTACTGGATTAAACAATTACGTATTTTTGACGATGCAGGAACTGAAAATCAAGATACTACTGCACATTCTTTCTTAGGAGATAAAAAATAGTATTCTATACGATTCAAATAAAAAAACGTCTCGATATCGAGACGTTTTTTTATGCTTAAAACTGGCTTCGATTAGACTAAATCGAAACCAATATCTTTTCTGAAATTCATTTTATCAAATGTAATTTTATCTACATTTTGATACGATTGTGCTAAAGCTTCCTGGAACGAATCACCATAAGAAGTAATTGCCATAACACGTCCACCGTTAGTTACTACATTTCCGTTATCTAACTTCGTTCCAGCGTGGAAAACAATTGAGTTTTCTACATTTTCTAATCCTGAAATTACTTTTCCTTTTTCAAAATCTTCAGGATATCCACCAGAAACTAACATTACTGTAGTAGCACTTCTTGGATCAATTTTTAATTCAAATTCGTCCAGTTTTTCATTGGCCACAGCCAAGAACAACTCTACTAAATCCGATTGTAATCTAGGAACCACAACTTCTGTTTCTGGGTCACCCATACGCACATTATACTCAATAACAATTGGTTCGTTTTTAACATTGATTAGTCCAATGAAAACAAATCCTTTATATGGAATTCCGTCTTTCTGGAAACCTTCAATGGTAGGTTTTACAATGCGAGTTTCAATTTTTTCCATCAAAACAGCATCCACATAAGGAACCGGAGAAACCGCTCCCATTCCGCCTGTATTTAATCCTGTATCACCTTCTCCAATACGTTTGTAGTCTTTAGCGGTTGGCAAAATTTTATAGCTTTTCCCGTCAGTTAAAACGAAGCAACTTAATTCAATTCCGTCCAAGAATTCTTCGATAACCACTTTTGAACTAGCAGCACCAAATTTTTGTCCCACCAACATATTTCGTAATTCAGATTGCGCTTCTGCTAAATCCTGAATAATCAAAACTCCTTTTCCTGCTGCTAAACCATCTGCTTTCAATACGTAAGGTGGTGCCAAGGTTGCTAAAAAATCACATCCTTTTTCTACCGTTTCAGCCGTAAAACTATCGTAAGCTGCTGTTGGAATATTGTGTTTTACTAAAAATTCTTTAGCAAACTCTTTACTTCCTTCTAAGGTTGCTCCAATTTTTGATGGCCCAATCACAGGAATATTTTTCAAACTTTCATCGTTCAAGAAAAAATCATAAATACCTTTCACTAATGGATCTTCAGGACCTACCACAACCATTTCAATGTTTTCTTTGATAACCAAAGCTTTAATGGCTTCAAAATCGGTTACTGCAATCGCAACATTGGTAGCAATTTCGGCTGTTCCAGCATTTCCAGGTGCCATAAAAAGAGTGTCACAAAGTGGACTTTGAACCATTTTCCATGCAAATGCATGCTCTCTTCCTCCTGAACCCAATAGTAATATATTCATGTCTTTTTAATTTTTAGTTGCAAAAACCTCCTTTTCGGAGAATGGTGCAAAAATAATTGCTTTTGGACGTAAAAAATAATTATTTTTTAAAAACTTACGCAATCTAAGCCAGAAGTTCTAAGTAGAATATTATTTTTGAAGAAATAAACACTCCCATGTTTTCTATTTTTGACCTTTCGCTGCAATTAAATGCTTTCCCTATCCAGAAAGCAAAATCCGATTTGGACAAAATAGTCGCACTTTCTCCAGCCGAAAAAAAGCAATTTATTGAAAATCAGAAACAAGTTATTGTTGCCTTTCATTTAGAAAACAATGCTTTTTATAAAAAGTTAGTGGGTTCAAAAAAAAATATCAAATGGGAAAATCTACCTGTTTTAAACAAAAGCAATCTACAAAGTCCTTTAGAATCCCGACTTTCAAAAGGTTTTACAACGAAAAATAGTTATACCAACAAAACTTCGGGTTCCAGTGGTGAGCCTTTTGTTTTTGCCAAAGACAAATATACTCACGCACTTACTTGGGCTTCTAATATGTATCGTTTTGGTTTACATGGAATTGATTTTAACCGTTCACTGCAAGCCCGATTTTACGGAATTCCATTGGATTTTATAGGTAACAAAAAAGAACGCATCAAGGATTTTCTGGCCCACCGATTCCGTTTTCCTATTTTTGATTTATCGGATGCCGTTTTAGAAAAAATGCTGAAAAAATTCGAAACAACAAAATTCGAATACCTCAACGGTTATACGAGTTCCATTGTTTTGTTTGCCAAATTTTTGCGAAAGCAAAACCTCATCTTAAAAGATATCTGTCCTACTTTGAAAGTGTGTATGGTCACTTCCGAAATGCTTTTTGAAGATGATAAAATCCTTTTAGAAACACAATTCGGAATTCCAATTATCAATGAATATGGCGCTTCGGAACTGGATTTAATTGCTTTTCAAAATCCAAATGGAGAATGGCTAATCAATTCAGAAACATTGTTTGTAGAAATTTTAGATGAAAATAATAATCCTGTTCCAAATGGAACTGAAGGTAAAATTGTGATTACTTCGCTGTTCAACAAAGCACATCCGTTTATAAGATATGACATTGGTGATATTGGAATTTTGGACGAAAATAGTATTCTTGATAAACCGATTTTAAGACAACTTATTGGTAGAACCAATGATGTTGCTATGCTGCCAAGCGGCAAAAAATCGCCTGGATTGACCTTTTATTACGTAACCAAATCCATTATTGAAGACGATGGAAACGTCAAAGAATTTGTCATCAAACAACGTGAAATAGATCAATTTGAAATCGAATACGTCAGCGAAACCGAATTAGATTTGGTACAAATTCAAAAAATAGAACAAGCTATTGCTTTGTATTTAGAACCCAATTTGCACTTTTCTTTTATTAAAAAAAATACTTTAGAAAGAACCGCCAGAGGAAAATTGAAACAGTTTACATCTTTCTTATGATGTAAATAAAATCGTATATTAGTGTTTTAAAATATGGAAGCGATGGATTCCAAACTTATTCTTTCAGAAGAAACAATTTCTAATACTATTTACTACATTAGAAATCAAAAAGTGATGCTGGATAGGGATTTAGCAACACTTTACGGAATAGAAACAAGAGTTTTAAAACAAGCCGTAAGACGAAATATATCCCGATTTCCTGAAGATTTTATGTTTGAATTGTCTAAAGAAGAGTTTCAAAATTGGAGATCACAAATTGTGACCTCCAATTCAGATAAAATGGGCTTGCGTTACGCTCCAATGGCCTTCACAGAACATGGTATCCTAATGCTTTCAAGCGTTTTGAATAGCGAAAAAGCCATTCAGACCAACATTCAAATTATGCGGATTTTTACAAAAGTGAGACAAATGCTTCTGGACACTACCGAAATGAAATTAGATATTGTTCAAATTCAAAAAAAATTAGAAAATCAAGGTAAAAATATTGAATTGGTTTTCTCCTATTTAGATGAATTAACAGAGAAAAAAGAATACGAAAAACCAAGAACCAAAATTGGCTACAAAAAATAATTAAATCTTCTTAGAATAAAGCGGTTTTATAAGCAATTGGGTAAACAAGAATCCAATCATACAAAACACGGAAACTATCCAATTAAAGCCGTGAAACTGTCGATAAACCGCAAAATTATATTGGATTAATTCGGTTTTTGAAGTAGAAAGTGAATTATCTCTCACCCGATAAAAAGCCAGACTTTCAGGAACTGATTTAGCCTTTTTTATTTTCTTTAAAATAGTGAGCCAAAGCATCCAATCCTGTCTTTTTCGAATACTGGAAATACTGATTTTTCCAAAATATTCTACATCATAAATCCCAGTCAAATTCCCCACATAATTGCAGAAAAACAGCTGTGTATAAGATAAATTACGAGGTGCTTCTACCCTTTTTCCTAATAATTTTCCTTCTTCATCGATGCAATCATAAAATGAAAAAGTAAATGGTACATGATTCGTTTGCATAAAATCAATCTGCTTTTCCAATTTCTGAGGTTTCCACAAATCATCCGCATCTAAAAAAGCAATGTATTTTCCTTTGGCTTTTGCTAAAGCAGTATTTCTAGCCACTCCTGTACCTGAATTCTTTCCTAACGGATAAAATTGAATTCTTTTATCCGTTAAAAAAAGATTGATTATTGTTTGAGTTTCATCAGTTGAAGCATCGTCAACTAAGATGATTTCCCAATTTTGATAGCTTTGATTTTGAACAGATTGAATAGTATCCGAAATGTATTTCTCAGCATTGAATGTTGGAATAATTACAGATACTAAAGAGTTCTCCATCTTTCTTATTTAATATAATCGGTAAAATCCTTGTGTTCTTCTTTAGAAAGTTCTTCCGGAGATAACGATTTGAAATAATCATAGGTAATTTTCATTCCTTCGGCACGACCAACTTTGGCTTCCCAACCTAAAATTTCCTTAGCTTTGGTAGTATCGGGTTGACGTTGCAATGGATCGTTAACCGGCAACGGATGATACACCACTTTTTGGTTAGTTCCAGTTAATTTAATGATTTCTTCAGCAAAATCTTTAATCGTAATTTCGTCCGGATTTCCAATATTTACCGGATACACATAATCTGAATGCAGTAAACGGAAAATCCCTTCTACCTGATCGTCTACATAACAAAACGAACGGGTTTGCATACCATCTCCAAAGATGGTTAAATCTTCGCCACGAATGGCTTGACCTATAAAAGCTGGAATTACGCGACCATCATTGAGACGCATTCTTGGTCCGTAAGTATTAAAAATGCGCACAATTCGGGTTTCTACCCCGTGAAAAGTATGATAAGCCATCGTTATCGATTCTTGGAAACGTTTGGCTTCGTCATACACTCCTCTTGGCCCAATGGTGTTTACATTACCATAGTATTCCTCTGTTTGCGGATGTACTAATGGATCACCATAAACTTCGGAGGTAGAAGCAATCAAAATTCGGGCTTTTTTAACTCTGGCCAAACCTAACAAATTGTGTGTTCCAAGTGAACCTACTTTTAAGGTTTGAATTGGAATTTTCAAATAATCAATTGGACTTGCTGGTGAAGCAAAATGCAGAATATAATCCAATTGCCCAGGCACATGTACAAACTTGGTAATATCATGATGATAAAATTCGAAATTTTCCAATTTGAACAAATGCTCAATATTTTTTAAATCGCCCGTAATGAGATTGTCCATCCCAATAACAAAATAACCTTCTTTAATAAAACGATCACACAAATGAGATCCTAAAAATCCTGCCGCACCCGTAATCAATATTCTTTTCATATATATGTCATTGCGAGGAACGAAGCAATCTATTCCTCTCTTTAAATTTAACTGATATTAAAAATTTGTTCTAATATTTTAATGGTAATCAAGTAGGTCGGTTTTACGCCTGATGTTCCTAAACCTCCCGAAGCCAGTGTACTTCCTGTTTCCAAAGGATTATCCGAAGCATAATACGCATAACGCACTTTGACATCTTTAGGGATGCTTTTTCTAATTTTTGAAGCTGATTGAATGGCTTTTTGATAATGGGATCCTTCCATTTCTAAACCAATAACTCCCCAGGTAGATTCATGGAAAAATTTTAGTAAGTCCTTATTTTGCAATGAAGTTCCCAAAACGGTAACCATAGATCCTCCAAAAACAGCAATATTATTACCTAGAAACATCTCGGGAGTTAATTCGTTCTCGAAAAAATAATTATCGGCGGTTCCCTCATTGATGTGGGCATTTGGAATCATAATATCACCTTTTCCTCCTTCGAGAATTCCGGCTTTTCCCATTATTGAAACCGACTGTACATTGAGAAAAGTATTCTTTTTGTAAGGTTTTAACAACTCATCAACCGTTTCATAAGCCTGTTCACCAAAAGCATAGTCCATCACAATTAGAACCGGTTTTTCATCTCCAAAATTAGCGTTCGGGAAAGAAGTACTTGCCCAATCAATTTTAGCCGTATCAAAAATTTGCACATCAATATTGGCTCCTGAATTTTCAGGCAAAAAAACCATGCCTTGTTTCATAGCCACTTCTTCCACCAAAGTACGATTTCCATTTGCTGTTGGCTTACTCAATTCTTCAAAAATCTCAAATTCCGATTTGCCTTTCAAAGTCGATTTCAGAGCATTTTTAGCAAAAATAGAATTCATCACCGAATGCATATTGGCACTAATAATATGAATAGGGCGTTCCAGAAGATGATTAGTCTTCAAAACCTCTTTGATACGCGTTGCCCAGATTTCGCCGTGAATATGATGTCCTAAACGCTCTCTAAGAATAGGACTAAAGGTAATGGTTCTTTTATTATTGGTCACCACTTCTTCCATGGCTAATTTTCCTAACCAAAAAATGATGCTTAAAAAACGATCCGGATTTTCTTCTGAACCAAAATCATCATAAATTTCCAATACATCTTCAAAACTGCGACCCAAAATATTAGCCGCATGCGAAATAGCTATTTCTTTCTCGACCAAAGTTAAAGGTTCTATTTTTAAAACAGCTTCTTCCAGTTTTAACCAATCACGAGATACTTCGCCGGCATCGTCTATTAAAACTCTGTTTTTTATTTTATGTGATTCAATGAAAATAAAAGTCAGATGTGTCAAAATATCATAAATATCCGAACGCCCACGAGTAATTTCAACATTCATTTGTTCGGCATCAATGCGGTAACAATTGCGTCTCCTTTTAGGTGGAATTATTGCCTGAAAGTGCGATTTGGAATAACCTTCATCTGAAGTTAAATTGATATAGCGACATTCTTCTATACCAAAAGGTAAACGTTCAATGACATATAAAAGTCCGTTGAGTTCGACTTTTTCATCGGCTATATTTCCATAAATTTCTGGACGCAGTGTCATTAGAGCTTCACGCAAAGTATCACCCGAAACCCCCATTGGTTTGTAAAAACCTCTATTGAACAAATGACGCATGGTAATGTACATTTTTTCAATAGCCGCCGAGGATTCCTGAGCACGGGTTCTGGATATATTTTTAGTTTCTTTCATTGTTGTTTTTAGTTAAAAAATCAGCAATTTTTCTATCGTTAGAAAGTCTTGGGATTTTATTTTGTCCGCCTAATTTTCCGATGGATTTCATGTATTCCTGAAAACCATTTTTAGGCACTTTAGTAATAACCACTTTTTGCAAAATGTTCCCCACAATTAAATCGTCATAATAGATATTTTGTTTGCGCATGGCGTTGTCTATTGCTTCCGCAAAAGTGTTCATGTCCTCAGGTTCTTGTTCAAATTCAATAAACCATTCGTGATACGGCAAACCTCTAGCTGGCGTAATTTGTGGTGCAACAGTAAATTCATTCACTCGAATGCTAGTTCCTTCCATGGCTTCCTGCAAAGCGCTTTCGACTTCTTTGCCAATAACATGTTCCCCAAATGCCGAAATATAATGCTTAATCCTGCCTGAAACAATCACGCGATAAGGTGTTAAAGAAGTAAACTGAACGGTATCGCCAATATTATACCTCCAAAGTCCCGCATTGGTAGAAATAATCATCACATAATTCACGCCCAATTCGACTTCACCAATAGTGTAGCTGCGAGGATTTTCATTATAAAATTCTTCTGATTTAATGAATTCATAGAAAATTCCGGAATTCAACAGCAACAACATTCCTTTCTCTTTTTGCGAATCCTGATAGGCAAAAAATCCTTCAGAAGCCGGAAATAATTCGATACTATCTACTTTTCGCCCAATTAGATTTTCAAACTTGGCTCTGTATGGCTCATAATTCACACCGCCATAAATGAACAAATTGAAATTCTTAAAAATATCCCCCACAGGCTTATTCCCTTTTTGTTGCAAACGCTCAAAATACATTTGCACCCAGGATGGAATTCCCGAAATCACGCTCATGTTTTCGTTAAACGTTTCTTCGACAATCGCATCAATCTTAGCTTCCCAATCTTCGATACAATTGGTTTCCCAGGAAGGCATGCGGTTTTTCTGCAAATATTTCGGCACAAAATGTGCTACAATTCCGGAAAGTCGGCCGAATTTAATTCCGTATTTTTCTTCTAAAATGGGACTTCCCTGCAGGAAAATCATTTTCCCATCTACAAAATCGGCTTTGCCTGTTTCATGAATATAACTCAAGATGGCATTTCGTGCCGCTTCAATATGATACGGCATCGATTCCTTAGTCAACGGAATGTACTTAGCACCCGAAGTTGTTCCCGAAGTTTTAGCAAAATACATGGGTTTGCCTTTCCACAACACATTCTCCTCGCCTTTTACTACTTTTTCCACATACGGTTTCAAATCTTCATAATCGCGAATGGGAACTTGTTTGACAAAATCTTCAGTATTTTTTATTTGGTCAAAATGATGGTCTTTACCAAATTGCGTATACTTTGCAGCTGCAATCAAATCTTCAAAAACCGCTTGTTGTGTTGCCACAGGATTAGTGGCCCAAGCCTGCGTTTTTTTATGTATTTGTTTAGCAAATAATTTTGCCGCTATTGATTTTATTGACATTTCGTTTTGCTGATTATAATTTGTTTAAAGAAATACAGAAACTATTTCTTCTTTTTTACAGCTGTTTGCTGTGCTTTTTTATCTTCTTTCTCTACCTCGGCTCTCAACTCTAATTCTTCTTTGGAAGGTGATAAATCTACTTTTGAAACCGAATCTACTGCAACTGCTAAGATGGAATCTTTATTAAATTTAGCATAATCTAGTTTACCCGTCAACACTTTTTGAATGGATAAAATATAGGCTTGATTTTTCTTTAAAATAGTAGTCAAAGAATCCGATTTTAAGGCCAGCTCCGTGGCGTCTTTCTTTAATTTGGTAGAAGAATATCCTGGAATAAATTCGCGCAAAGGCGTAAAAGCAATGATGAAAGTAGTCACTGCAATTAAGAAAATTGCGCCTAATGAAGCCACCACAAAAACATTCATTAAAGTTAGTTTTAAAGAAAAAGTTTCCTCAAAAGTATCTTCATTCAATATAACCAATCGGTTTTTAGTGAATAATTTACTGTGAAGTTTCTTTCTTTTTAATCTTTTGCCTGACATGCTTTTTCTTTATTTCACAAATATAATAATTAAAGTCAATCAATGAACTTTGCCAGCATTAGCTTATCATTATAAATAATTGAAAAAAAATTAAATAATTTTTAACGTTATATAAATTAAATAATTGCGAGAAATTGAATTCATAATTAATTAATTCTATTTACCTTTGTAGTCAGTTTTTAATACAAATTTGCTTCGGCATAAATTATTCAATCATGGGAAGATTAGGTTTACCAGAAATCCTTGTTATAATAGCAGTTGTTTTATTACTTTTTGGAGGTAAAAAAATTCCAGAATTAATGAAAGGTCTTGGTAGTGGAATTAAAGAATTCAAAAACGCTGCAAAAGAAGATCAACCAGCTGATAAAAAAGAAGACGAAACAAAATAAAAAATTGCGATTTTTTATTCAAAATCCAGATTCGAAATGTACTGCATCCGAATCTGGATTTTTTTGCTTTCTAAATCACCATCGTCAACTGAATTCGTTTTCTATCCTCATCAACTTCGGTTACTTTTACCTGTACTTGTTGGTGTAGCTTCACTACTTCATTTACATCACTTACAAAGCCTGCTTTGAGCTGAGAGATATGAACCAAACCGCTTTCTTTGATTCCTAAATCTACAAAGCAACCAAAATTAGTAATATTATTCACTATTCCCGGCAAAATCATTCCGGATTTCAAGTCTTTTATGGTTTTTACATTTGGGTCAAATTCAAATATTTTAGCCGCTTTTCTTGGATCTAAACCTGGTTTTTCCAACTCTTTGATAATGTCCTTAATCCCTAAAATCCCAATCGTTTCATTGGTATAATTTTCTGCTTTTATCAAAGCTGTTTTTTCTTTGTTGGCAATCAAATCGTTTACCGAAAGTTTTAAATCTTTCGCCATTTTTTCCACAATGGGATAAGCTTCTGGATGAACGGCCGAATTATCCAATGGATTTTTACCTTCTTTTATTCGAATAAAAGCTACACCTTGCTGATAGGCTTTTTCACCTAATCGAGGCACTTTTTTCAATTGTTTTCTATCTTGAAAAGGACCATTTTCAGAACGGTATTGCACAATATTTTCGGCCAGCTTCTCTCCTATTCCACTCACATAACTCAACAAATGCTTGCTCGCCGTGTTGATATTAATACCCACCGAATTCACACAACGAATTACAGTGGAATCCAGTTCTTCTTTCAACTTATTTTGATCCACATCATGCTGGTATTGGCCTACGCCAATGGCTTTCGGGTCAATTTTTACCAATTCAGCCAAAGGATCACTCAGCCTACGACCGATAGAAACCGAACCACGAACCGTTACATCATAATTAGGAAATTCTTCTCTGGCAATTTTAGATGCGGAATAGACCGATGCTCCAGCCTCAGAAACCACAAAAACCTGTACTTCTCGGTCAAAAGCAATTTTTTTGATAAAGAATTCTGTTTCACGGGAAGCTGTTCCGTTACCAATTGAAATAGCATCAATGTTATACGCATTAACCATCGAACGGATTTTTTTCATAGCCATTGCCGATTCATTTTGAGGAGCATGCGGATAAATGGTTTCGTTGTATAACAAATCGCCTTTTTCATCCAGGCAAACTACTTTACAGCCACTTCTAAAACCGGGATCAATGGCTAAAATTCGTTTTTCTCCTAAAGGCGGAGCCAATAACAACTGCCCTAGATTATTGGCAAAAACCTGAATCGAATTGGCATCGGCCTTTGCTTTGGCCTCCTGCAAAGTTTCATTTGCAATAGCGGGTTGCAACAAACGTTTGTAACTATCTTCAATGGCTAATTGCACATGAGACGTGGCTGGACTTTGTCCTTTCAAAACTAATTCGTCAATAATATCATAAACTTCGTCCAAATCGGTTTCGACTTTAAACTTGATAAAACCTTCATTCTCGGCACGCAACATCGCCAACAATCGGTGTGAAGGCGCTTTAGTCAACGGTTCTGACCAATCAAAATACTGACTGAATTTTTGGGCTCCCTCCTCTTCTTTTTTACTTTTAACCACTTTGGTTGTAATGGTCGCTTTTCGTTGGTACAAACGACGTAATTGTTTACGAACAAAAATATTTTCATTAATCCATTCGGCAATGATATCTCTTGCTCCTTGCAGGGCGGCATCTTCGTTTACCACATTTACATTCAAATATTTTGTAGCCAGGAAATCAACATCATCTTTTCCTTGCGCCATGATAATTTTAGCCAAAGGTTCTAATCCGTTTTCGCGGGCTACATCGGCCTTCGTTTTTTTCTTCTTTTTGAATGGCAGATAAATATCCTCCAATTCTTGCGTATCAAAACTTTGTTGGATTTTTTTCTCTAATTCCGGCGTTAAAGCTTTTTGCTCTTCTATAGATTTTAAAATAGCTTCTTTGCGTTTTACAATAGCTTCATACTCTTTTTGAAGTTTAGCAATTTGTTCAATTACAGTTTCGTCCAGATTTCCGGTTTTGTCTTTTCGATAACGGGAAATAAACGGAATGGTACAATCTTCTTCCAATAATTGAACCGTATTTTGAATGTTTATGGCTGCTGTGTTAACAGACTTGGCGATGAATTGTATGTTGGTCATTATAATTTGTAACAATTTTAATGTTTAAAATTCTGTTTCTTCGTTATTATTTTCTTCAATACAAGAAATTGCATTAATAATTTTTAATTGAAGTTCTTCTTCGTAACTATTCTCATACAAAATAGATGTAACTATTTCCTGTAACAAATCTTTATCAATTTTATTATCCGCTACATGAACTGCAATATTTTCCATTTCTTTTATAAAATAACTTACCTTAAAATCAAAACCATTAACTTCTAGAAAATATGCAGATAATACTATTGAAGTTCGTTTATTTCCATCTTCAAAAGCATGATTTTTATTTATTGAATAAAATAAATGACATACTTTATTTTCAAATTCTGGATAATACAAATCATTTTGTATATGTTGTAAAACACTATCAACCAAACCTATATTAATAATTCCTTTTTTTCCACCACTATTTTCAATTATAAAATCTTGTTCTTTAATAGCGTGATTTGTATCAAAATATAAATAGTTCATAATTAACGATCTTTTAAACGTTTAAACACATCTATATTTTCTTTTAATCTATCTTCAAGTGCTTGACTTCTTTCTCCCAAAAATTTATCAAAATCCTCAGTACTTACCGTATTTACATAATCTTTTAATTTTTCATGTAAAGCGTCTCTAAAAGCCATATCTCTACTTGCCATTAAACTTCTTGCTTTTTCTCTTAAAGGCTCATATATTTTATTAGTTAATTTTTCAAAATTAGCATATACTTCATGGGCTTCAGATAATGTAAATTGATTTTTATTTATCTGAAATTGATCTTTTAAAAATTCTGCAAAACCATTTTCATAACTGGATATTAAATCTAAAACTTCTGAATACATTGTGGCTCTCACACTTTCCTTCTTTTTTAAATCAAGTACTTTTCTATATTCTTTAGCATTCTCCTTGAAAATACTTTTATATATTTTATCCGTCAACTGTCCATATTTAAATTTATTTGGAACTATATAAAAATCAATTGCATTTGTAAATTCTTTTCTATAATTTATTTCTCTCATTGCTGCTGGAACAAATTCCTCTTCCCTCTGATTAATAAATTTAGTAGAACCTCCTAATTTTTTATTCAAAACATCAATCACTACATTTAAAACAAAATTTCTTATTTCTTTTGCCTTTTCAGATGTTTGTAATAACATTCCAATATTTAATAATGCTTTAAAAGTAAATACAGATAAACTTGTTGCTCTTTTACCAACCAATTCATTATCATTATCTTGCATCAACTGACCGACATCGATGTCGGTCAGTTGATTAATAAATTCTTTAAAGGTTTTAAGTTTTATACCTCTAAAAATTTCATAACCTGAATTTATTAACTCTTGATTATTATCTTGTAAAATACGCTCAATTGTTCTAGTATCAACATCATAAAATTTAGCAACCTGATTAAGAGTAAACCTATATTTATTCTCAAAATATATTCCCATAAAACCTAATTGGTTATACATTTCTTTGATGGCAATATTGTTATTTAATACATTATTCCTGTCAATCTGAGAGTTGGTTAAATCTTTCATTATTATTTAAGTAAATTGATAATTATAATATAATTGCTAAAATACTATCTTTAACTTTTAATTAATCACCAATAATGATTTTATTCTACGTTTTTTTAGAACTTAATTTATTTGCTTTTTTAATTATTGGCTATGACAAAAATTTAGCTAAAAAACATAAAAGAAGAATTCCAGAAAAAACACTTTTAACTTTTGCTTTCGTTGGTGGAACGATTGGTTCTGGATTAGGAATGCTAATTTTTAGACATAAAACAGCTAAAAAAAGCTATTTATGGAAGTTTTGGAGTATTGTTTTTATCCAAATTACATTGATTTATCTGAATTATTATTTTGGAATTTTAAACTATAAAATCTAAATAATTCTGCTTGTTAATCACCTCAAAACTTGCGTCAGTATAAGCTTTGGCGAAAGCCGTAGGAATCTTGGCTTTTCGGTTTTCATTCCATTTGAATTCATAACCGTGTAAAATACCGTTTTCTTCTTCTAACCAGTCTAATTCTTGTTGGTCGTAGGTGCGCCAAAAATAATTTGTAACCGTTTTTTGAGTATAATTTTGATATTTAATTCGTTCCGAAGCGAGATAATTTTCCCATAATGTACCTACATCTGTTCTGGAATCCAAACGACTAAAGTTGGCTATAATCGCATTACGGATACCGTTATCATAAAAATACCATCTGTTCGATTTAGTAATTTCTTTGCGTAAATTTCTACTGAAACCTGGTACTTTATAAATAACAAAAACTTTGGAAAGTAAATCCAAATAACTTTCGACCGTGTTTTTAGAAATACCCAGTTGTCTGGCTAATTCTTGTAGCGACACTTCTTGCCCAACTTGAAAAGCTATTAATTTTAACAAATCCAGAATTTTATTAGATTGTTTAATGCCTTCATAAACCAAAATATCCTTCAATAAATACGAATTGACTATCTCCTTTAAATAATTGATTTTATCATTCCAATCCAGGTATTGTTCCAATTCCGGATACGATCCAAAAAGCAATCGTTCTTCTAATTTTTGAGTCGTTTCTTTAAAATTTTCATACTTCGCAAATTCCATCTGAGCCAACGGAAATAAATAAATAGTATTTTTTCTGCCTACTAAAGGTTCGCCCAACTTATTCGATAAATCAAAAACCGAAGATCCTGTAGCAATGATTTTTATATCCTCAATAGTATCTACAATCAATTTTAAAATCAATCCAATTTCAGGAATATTTTGGGCTTCGTCAATAACTAACAATTTTACATTCGCTAAAAGACGTTTATAATTAACAACTGATCGTTCTTTCAATAAATCGGCATCTTGAATATCTTCCCCATTTAATTGTAAATAATCTTCTTTAGGAATCGTAGAAAGATAATTTTTGATGAAAGCCGTTTTACCCACACGTCTTGCTCCCAATAAAATCAACACTTTATTAGGTAAAACTTTTTTGGAAAATACTCTATCTATTCCTCTTTCTAAAAAATTCATGACTTTGAATTTTAATTATTTTAGATACAAATATAATCAAAAAACGTTAATTCAGTCAGTACGTTGACTGAATTAACATTAATTCAGTCAGTACATTGACCGAATTCACATTAAATTAGTCGATAGAAAACAATAAAAAGCCCGGTAAAATACCGGGCTTTTATTAATTTTTGGTGCGAAGCACCGCGAAAATTTTATTGACAAGCAATTTTATCAACTCTATTTTGGTGTCTTCCACCTTCAAAAGCAGTATTTAAAAATGTTTCAACAATTTCAATAGCTTGTTGAATAGAAGTATAACGCGCTGGGATACTTACAATATTAGCATCGTTATGCAAACGGGTTAAATAAGCAATTTCTTTAGTCCAACACAAACCAGCTCTTACACCAGCATGTTTATTAACAGTCATAGCAATTCCGTTACCACTTCCACAAATTACGATTCCAAAATCAGCTTTTCCTTTTTCAACATCAGTTGCTACTGGATGACCAAAATCAGGATAATCAACAGAAGCATCTGTATCCGTACCATAATTAGTTACTTCATATCCTTTAGCTTCTAACCATTTCACTATAGCTATTTTATATTCCGGACCTGCGTGATCGTTTCCAATTGAAATTTTCATTTTGTATGTATTTAATTTTTTGCAAATTTACCAAAACTATTTGTCTTTTTATTAAATTTTGAAAAAGTAAAATAGCACTGCTTTAATTACTATATAATCATCACATTATTAATAGGATAGGAGGTTATTAACAGTTTTAATAATTCATAAAACATTGGAAATCAATTACTATAATATAATTAATTTGTTAAAATTTTGCATTGTTAATAGTGATTTATAATTCGTTGATTTTCAGTTAACTTTAATTTAACATGAGTTGTTAATAAGTTGAGATAGAAAATTAGAAGTTTTTTTTGGTGGTAATAAAAAAAAATCTAATCAAAAATTGAGTTTTAAAAACCAAATAAAGTTTGAGCGATTTTTAGAAAAGTTATAAACATAAAAAGAAGATTTATTAATACAATTTCAAAAAATACTTATTTACATTTTAAAATGATTTCAGGTTATCAACGGTTGTTAACTAAAATTCAAAAATACTTTAAAATTAAATATTTAGCCTTCTAAAACTATGTTAATAACTCTTGAAAAGATGGTAAAACTTCATTTAAAAGCATTTTTAAAATAATTTATTGCCATTATTAACACACTATAATAACAATAAATATTTTTTAAAATTTTAAAATTTCTTTTTTATTATATTAATATATGTTGACAACTTTGAAAAATTAAACAATTTTTAAATTGTTATCGTATTTCATTTCTTGAAGAATTGTTTTTACGGTCTCTAAATCGTTTGGATGAATTTTAAGTTTGATTCCTCCTAAAGCTGTGGAAGACATAGGAACAATGGAAGACATGATTTCGTTTTCAAAGTAATACTGCAAACCTTCCTGATCCAATCGATGTTTTAGAATTTCGATTTCGTGAATGTAATCAAAAGTAGCAATGGTAATAAATGCTTCCATAGCGATCAAATTGTTAAAAGGTAAATACTGAAATACGTTATATTTTATTTAAAACTGTTTCCTTTTCTTCATAACTGCCTAACTATTTTGTAATTTTCGACTTTTAAGAAAAGACGTATGGGAAAAAGATTAAGAAAGCCTGCTAAAAAAGAGAAAAGTTTCTCAGATAAAATTATAAAAATATTATCTAATAGTGCTAATAAAGCCTTTAATTATAAGCAGATAGCAGCAAAATTAGATGTTGATGATACACAAAGTAGAAATCAAATTATAAAAGATTTAAAAATTCTTGCTGCCGAAAAGAAAATCATTGAATCCGAACCTGGAAAATATTTAATCAAGGCAGTAAGCCAGGATTATTATGAAGGTACAATTGATATGACGAGTCGTAAAACAGCTTATTTTATTTGTGATGAATTTGAAGAGGATATTTTTATTCCAACCAATAATTTAAATCGTGCTTTAGACAAAGATAAAGTAAGCGTTTATGTGTATAACAGAAGAAAGGGTAGAAGAGCTGAAGGAGAAGTAATTAAAGTTTTAGAAAGACATAAAACGGACTTTGTTGGAGTAATTGATATTCAAAAAAACTTTGCTTTTGTATCGACTGCAAATCCAAAAATGTACACCGATATTTTTATACCAAAAGACAATTTAGGAGATGCTGAAAATGGTGATGTGGTATTGGTTCACATCGAAGATTGGCCTAAAAGAGCCGATAGTCCTTTTGGAAAAGTGATTAAAGTTTTAGGAAAACCAGGAGAACATGATACCGAAATTCATGCTATTTTGGCGGAATACGGTTTGCCTTCTGAATTTCCTATTGAGGTAGAAACTTATGCTCAAAAGATTGATACTTCTATAACTGAAGCTGAAATAGCCAAGCGTCGTGATATGCGAGATACGTTAACTTTTACAATTGATCCAAAAGATGCCAAGGATTTTGATGATGCACTTTCGTTTAAAAAACTTGAAAATGGAAACTACGAAATTGGAATTCACATTGCAGATGTTTCGCATTATTTAGAAGAAGGAACCATACTTGATGATGAAGCCTATCAACGGGCAACGTCTGTTTATTTGGTAGATAGAGTAGTGCCTATGTTACCTGAAGTGTTGTCTAATTTTGCTTGTTCATTGCGTCCGCAGGAAGAAAAATATACTTTTTCAGCAGTGTTTGAAATTACCGAAAAATGTCAGGTTGTCAATCAATGGTTTGGTAGAACCGTAATTTATTCGGACCAACGATTTGCTTACGAAGAAGCACAATACATCATAGAAACCAAAGACGATACTATTCCAGAAGAAATTTCACTTACTGGTAGTTCGTATCAAGTTTCGGAAGAAATTGTCTCAGCAACGCTAAAATTAGATGAATTAGCTAAAATTTTCCGCAGAAAAAGAATGAATGATGGAGCGATTTCGTTTGATAAAGTAGAAGTAAAATTTAATTTGGATGCTGATGGAGAACCGGAAGGTGTTTATTTTAAAATTTCTAAAGATGCCAATCATCTGATTGAAGAATTCATGCTTTTAGCCAATAAAAAAGTGGCGGAATACATTGGAAAACAAAAGAAAACTTTTGTTTATAGAATTCACGACGAACCAAATGAAGATAAATTAATTGCGATGCAGAATGTAATTGCAAAATTTGGTTATAAAATTGATTTCCGTAATCCTGGCGATATTTCCAAATCTTTGAATCAATTAATGGAAGATGTAGCTGGAAAAAAAGAACAAAATCTTATTGATACACTGGCTATCAGAAGTATGAGTAAAGCTAAGTATTCTACTGATAACATTGGTCATTACGGATTAGCTTTTGATTATTATTCGCATTTTACTTCGCCTATTCGTCGTTATCCAGATGTTATGGTACACCGTTTGTTACAATATTATTTGGATGGTGGAAAATCGGTTGACGAAGAATTGTATGAAACCAAATGTTTGCATTGTTCCACTATGGAAGGTTTAGCTACTAATGCCGAAAGAGATTCTATCAAATACATGCAGGTAAAATACATGCAAGATCATCAAGACGAAGAATTTTTAGGAGTTATTTCGGGTGTAACAGAATGGGGAATTTATGTAGAAATTGTAGCTAACAAATGCGAAGGAATGGTTCGAATTAGAGATATCAAAGAAGATTATTATACTTTTGATGAAAAACAATATGCCTTAGTGGGTGCAACTTCTAACCGTTTACTACAATTAGGAGATGAAATCTACGTTAAGGTAAAAAATGCCGATTTAGTCAAAAAACAATTGGATTTTAATTATTTAAGAAGATCAGAAGAAACAGAAAATTAATGAAAATGAATATGAAAATAAAAAATGTATTTTTAGTAGTAATTGCAATTATTTCGCAAACTACTTTTGGACAAGTAACCAAAGTTTTAGGTGATTTTAGCAGTGTAAAAGTGTATGATAAACTAAGTGTAAAACTGATAGATTCTAATGAAAATAAAGTAGTTATTACTGGAAATAGAGAAAAAGAAGTAGAGGTTGTTAACAATAATGGAGAGTTAAAATTAAGAATGCCTTTTCCTAAATTATTATCAGGAGATGACATTTCTATCAAATTGTACTTTAAAAATGTTGATGATGTAATGGCAAGCGAAGGATCTTCGGTATCCAGTGAGGCTGTTTTTAAGCAAACTATTTTTAATTTGAATGCTAAAGAAGGGGCTTCTATTAATTTGAAAGTTGATGCACAAAAAGTAAATGTAAAAGCAGTTACTGGAGGTATTATTGAATTAAGTGGAGCAGCAGCTAATCAGGATGTGGTAATTATGTCTGGTGGTGTGTTAAAATCTAAAAATTTACATACTTCTCAAACTACTGTAACTGTCTCTGCAGGAGGAAACGCCGAAGTAAATGCTAGTACTTTAGTAGATGCAAAAGTGAAAGCCGGAGGTACAATTTCTATTTACGGAAAACCAAAACAAATTAATCAACAAACAATTTTAGGAGGAAAAATAGAAGAAAAAGAATAAAAAAAATGTATTTTTATTCGGTAAAAAATTCTAAAATTGATGATTAACGATATTTTATCAGGGATTCCATGGGGAATTTTCCTGAGTTTTATGATTGGTCCTGTTTTTTTTATTTTGCTGGAAACTAGTATTATAAAAGGATTTAGAGCTGCTCTTGTATTTGATTTAGGTGTAGTTTCAGGCGATATTATTTTTATTGCCATTGCTTATTTGGGAAGCTTCAGGTTGATTCAAAGTTTAAAAGATAAACCGGCACTTTTTATTTTTGGCGGAATTGTAATGTTAGCTTATGGCGTTATTTCGTATGTAGGTTTGCATAAAGAAAAGAAAATTGATACTAAAAAAATTGATAACGAAATCATTAAAAAAGACTATTTAGGTTTGTTTTTAAAAGGACTTTTTTTAAATGTTATCAATATTGGAGTTTTAGGATTTTGGTTGGCAGTTATTATTTCTGTTGGTCCAAAATTAGACATGCAAACTTCCAGAATGATGACTTTTTTCAGTACCGTAATTATCAGTTATTTGTTAGTAGATTGTATTAAAATTCTGTTAGCTAAACAATTACAATCTAAAATGACTCCAGGAAATATTCTTAGAATAAAAAAAGGAATCAGTATTGTTTTGATGATTTTTGGATTTGTGTTAATAACACAAGGATGGTTCCCTAAAGAAAAAGAAATGGTAACTAAAGCTTTTCAACATATAGAAGAACAAAAATAAAATGGATTATTAAACCGCTTATAATGAGCGGTTTTTTTTATGTTCAGTTGTGTCATTGCGAGGAACGAAGCAATCACATAACGAGAGTGACTAAGTGGATTGCTTCGTTCCTCGCAATGACAAGATTGTGGAAAATTAGAATAAAAAAAACTCCAAATTACTTTGAAGGTTTTTGAGGCATCGTCCGGATTCGAATCTATCTTTATTTAATTTTTTCTAAAAATTAATCATAAAAAAAAGAGACACATTTCTGTATCTCTTTTTGAGGCATCGTCCGGATTCGAACCGGAGTAGGAGCTTTTGCAGAGCCCAGCCTAGCCGCTCGGCCACGACGCCATTGTTTTATGGACTGCAAAAGTAATTAAAAACTTTAAAGTTTAAAACTTTTACTCCAAAACTTTTAATTTTTAATTTCTGGATGCTTCTAAAATTATGGTAACTGATTCAACATCACCACCAATAGGAGGATTGATTTTTGAGACTTCAACAATGGTTTTCATTACCATAGGAATTTCAGCCAATACTCTTGTATTAATTCTTTTAGCTACATGTTCTAATAATTTAGATCGAATAGCCATTTCTTCAACAACAATACGATTTAAATGCACGTAATCTACTGTATCTACTAATTCATCTGATTGTGTAGATTGTTGTAAATCGGCCTTAATTTCTAAGTTAACAGCATAATCAGAACCTATTTTTCCTTCTTCAACAAGACATCCGTGATAAGAGAAGGTGCGGATATTTTTTAATTTTATAGTTTCCATATTATTGTTGTTCTTATAAGTTATTTGAATTGGCTGCAAAAGTACAAAATATTTGAAATTTTATACTTTAATGTAAATATGCAATTCTTCAAATCCTTATTTAATCAACAATTTTGATAACTTTGTGTTTTTAAAACTTAGACATGTCAACTGAAGAAAAATCACTGCATTTTATAGAACAAATTATCGAAGAAAATTTAACTAATGGTTTTCCTCAAAATAATTTAAGATTTCGTTTTCCACCTGAACCTAACGGTTATTTACATATTGGTCATGCTAAATCCATTTGTTTGAATTTTGGTTTAGGATTAAAATACAATGCTCCCGTAAATTTACGTTTTGATGATACCAATCCGGCTAAAGAAGAGCAGGAGTATGTAGATGCTATTAAAGAAGATTTGCAATGGTTAGGATTTCAATGGGATAAGGAATTATATGCTTCTGATTATTTTCAACAGTTGTATGATTGGGCTATTATTTTAATTAATAAAGGCAAAGCTTATGTAGATAGTCAATCTTCTGAAGCAATGGCAGAACAAAAAGGAACACCTTCACAAGCTGGTGTTGATAGTCCTTTTCGTAATCGTTCAGTAGAAGAAAATCTAGCGCTGTTTGAAGCTATGAAAAACGGTGATTTTCCTGAAGGAAGTCATGTTTTGCGAGCTAAAATTGATATGGCTTCTTCTAATATGTTAATGCGTGATCCTATTATGTATCGTGTTTTGCATAAAGAACATCATAGAACCGGAAACGATTGGTGCATTTATCCAATGTATGATTATACACATGGAGAAAGTGATTATTTAGAGCAAATTTCACACTCTATTTGTACTTTAGAATTTGTAATGCACCGTGAATTATACGATTGGTTTTTAGATCAAATTTATGATGAATCTAAGGTTAGACCACATCAATATGAATTTGCTCGTTTGAACCTGAATTATACGGTAATGAGTAAAAGAAAGTTGTTACAATTAGTACAGGAAAACTTTGTTTCTGGATGGGATGATCCTAGAATGCCCACTATTTCCGGATTAAGAAGAAGAGGATACACAGCAGCTTCTATTCGTAAATTTTGTGATATTATTGGTGTTGCTAAACGGGAGAATATTATTGATTATTCTTTATTAGAATTCTGTTTGCGTGATGATTTGAATAAAACTGCGCCTCGTGTAATGGCTGTTTTAGACCCTGTAAAAGTGGTGATTACTAATTATCCTGATGGAAAAGAGGAGTGGTTGGATGCCGAAAATAATCAGGAAGATGAAAGTGCCGGTTTTAGAAAAGTACCTTTTTCTAAAGAATTTTATATAGAAAGAGAAGACTTTTTAGAAGTTGCTCCGGCTAAGTTTTTCCGCTTAAGTATTGGTAATGAAGTACGTCTTAAAAATGCTTATATCATTAAAGGAGAAAGTGTTGTAAAAGATGCAGATGGAAGGATTACTGAAATTCATGTTACGTATGATGAAGACAGTAGAAGTGGAAGTGGAAGTGAAGCTTCTAAACGTAAAGTAGCTGGAACCTTGCATTGGGTTTCAATTCAACACGCCGTTGAAGCCGAAGTTCGTTTGTATGATAGATTGTTTATTGACGAAGCACCAGACAGTCATAAAGAGAAAAGTTTCCTGGATTTTATAAATCCAAATTCATTATCTATTGTAAAAGGATTCGTAGAACCAAGTTTAGAAACAGCAGTTTTAGGAGATAAATTCCAATTCCAACGTTTAGGTTATTTCAATGTGGATAAAGATTCAACGGCTTCTAAATTAGTGTTTAACAAGACTGTAGGACTAAAAGATGCCTGGGAAGAAAAAGGTAAAAAAGAAACTAATAGTATTAATAATGCTTTAAAAGACATCAACAAATATTTTAAAGTTGGATCTAGAGAAGAGCGTAATGCAATACGAAATGCAATAGGAGAGACCCTGGCCGGAATTTCCAATTATAGTTTATTGCAAAATTCATTTAAGAAAAATATCAACAATAATAAAAGTTCGTTGTTGTTTGCTAATTTGATTTTGAAATATGCTCCTTTAAAAGCATCTGATTACGATAGAGAAGATTTGCAAAAATTATTTACAATGTCTCTTAGAAGTGAATCGACTTTTGTTCGTTCGAGAACAATTTTAAATTTATATCATTTAGAATATGATTCAGAATTTAAAAATTCTTTCAGAGATGAAATTTTAAAGTTAGAATCGAATCCTCCAAAAAATTCTTCCGAAAGAGAAAAAGAATTTATAGAACAATTTTTAAATAAATTATAACTATTGAAAAGCGCTAATTAAGCGCTTTTTTTTATTATTATAAAATTCTATTTAATTTTTTAAAACTATAATTTTTATAGATTAAAAACAGCTTTCATATTTTAAATTTAAAGCCTTTTTTTAAAATGTTTGACTCATAGATCGTCTTTTGTTTTTTTATTGATTATAAGGCTTTATTTTATTTTTTTAATAATTTAAGTGTATTTAACAATTAAGAGTTATTAAAAGAAAATATTTATAACAATTCCTTAAGAAGCTATTCTCTAAATTTATTAGTATCTTTATAAGAAACTTAAAAAGAACAAATTATGTCAAGTAGTACTGGAAATACATTAATAGCTCTTATTAGTGGAGCAGCAATAGGAGCAGTAGTTGGAATTTTATTTGCTCCAGATAAGGGTGATAAAACTAGAAAAAAAATCAAAGACGGATACAAAGATCTTGAGAAAGATATGAAAGCTAAATTAGCTAATGCTAAAGTAGATTTAGAAGAAACTTATGAAGAATTACTTTCTAATATGAGTTATAAAACAGAAGATGTTATTTCATTTTTAGAAATAAAATTGGCTGAACTAAAAGAGCAAAATGCTAAACTTCAAAAATAATTCTTTTTTAATAATTGAAATAAAACAATATGGCTTTTGATGATTTAAAAGAGCATTCAGAAAATATTCAGGAACAAGCTAAAGATTATATCGATAAGAATTTATCTTATTATAAATTGGTAGCGTTCAAGATGGCTATGAAATCCACTACAATGATTTTTAAGTTCACCTTGATTTTGTTATGTTTTTGTATGGTTTTATTGTTTTGTTCCATCGGATTAGCTTTTGCTATTTCGAGTTATTTAGGAAGTTATACTTTAGGATTTTTAACTGTAGGTTTAATTTATTTGCTTTGTACTGGGTTATTATTTTTGGTAAAAGATAAAATTGTAGAAGGACCTATTTTAGAGAAATTTTCAGAAATCTTTTTTAATGATTAATTATGCAAACAAAAAAATATTCTTCTTATGCACAAATTGATAGCGAATTAGAAATTCTGAAAGTTGAAAAGGAAATTAGCTATCAAAAATTAGTTTTAAGTGTTCAGAAAACAAAAGAAAGTTTTACTTTTCTAAATGTTGCATCAAATGTAGCAGATACTGTAAAAAGCACTTTTTTTAGTTCCTACGGGACAATTTTTAGATTATTGATACCAATTATTATAAAATGGTTTACGAATAAAAAAAGAGGCAATTAAGCCTCTTTTTTATTTGTTATTTATACTTCATCTGTTTCATCTGATGGATTTTCAGGTTCTTCTAATTTTGGTTCTTCTTTTTTAGGCAAAACTTTTCTGTTTTTCTTCATCATTTCACCTACCTGATTAGAAGCTGAAAAAGAAGCTACCATATTATTCAACATTTCGCTTCCAGCATGTGGAGAATTTGGTAGTAGTATTAGATTAGAATTCGTATCAGCTCCAATAGCTTGTAAAGTATCATAATGCTGTGTAACAACAATTAATGCTGAAGCTTCTTGCGAATTGATTCCCACGCGATTCAATACATCAACACTTTCTACTAATCCACGGGCAATTTCACGTCTTTGATCAGCAATACCCTGTCCTTGTAATCTTTTGCTTTCTGCCTCAGCTTTTGCTTTAGCTACAATTCTAATTCTGGATGCTTCTGCTTCAAATTCAGCTACTGTTTTTTCTCTATCGGCAGCATTAATTCTGTTCATTGCATTTTTTACCTGAATATCCGGATCTATATCAGTTACCAGAGTGTTGATAATAGTATATCCATAAGTTGTCATCGCTTCATTTAATTCTCTTTTTACAGCAATGGCAATATCATCTTTTCTTTCAAATACATCATCTAATTTTAATTTTGGAACTTCGGCACGAACTACGTCAAATACGTAAGATGTAATTTGATCATGTGGGTATTCTAATTTGTAAAAGGCATCATAAACAGTTTCTTTAACTACCATAAATTGAACGGAAACTTTTAGTTTAACAAATACATTGTCTTTGGTTTTAGTTTCAATAATAACATCTAATTGTTGGATTTTTAGGTTAACACGTCCGGCAATTTTGTCAATTATTGGAATTTTTAATTGCAGTCCGGAATGTCTAATACTCAAAAATCTTCCAAAACGTTCAATAATTACAGCCGTTTGTTGCTTGACTGTAAAGAAGGAGGAAAGGAAAATAAATAACGCAACAAATAACAAGAAAATAAATGGAATGTTCATAAGTTTATAAATTAGTTAAAAATACTCTGTTAAATTACAAAAAAACTTTAGGTTTGTGTCTGTTTAAAACCCTTATTATGAAAAAGCTTACGTTATCTTTTTGTTTTCTATTGATTTCCTTGGGTAGTTTTGCTCAATATGGTTATCGAGATTCTAATAGAATTGGGATTACAGCAGGAATCAATCAGTTTACCTTAAATACCAATAATTTTGATACCAAACCCGAAACGGGATGGAATGCTGGTTTATCTATGAGAGGCAATTTTTATGACAACTGGGATATGGTATATGCTATTCAGTTTTCTGAAAACAATTTTTCAGTTGTTACTGACCAATTGGTTTTTGGAACTGAAAATGTCAATTATACATTGCCTTCGGCTCAAATTTCTTTACAACTGAGTTATGCATTAATTGATAATCATTTGTCCATTGAATTTGGCCCATTGGTACAAGTGAATGGAAAATTTAAAGTGGAGTCAGGCAAAGAAAACAATATAATTTCTGGAACTACATTACAAGCTAAAGACATTGTTGATATCTCTAAATTTAATTTTTATCCCACCGTTGGAATTACAGCAGGAGCTAAACATATTAGATTGAATGTTTCTTATCAATATGGAATTTCAAATATGCTGGGTAATTTGAATTCTAAAAATCTGGGATATAAGTTCAAAGGAAATCCCGGAATTTTAAACGGAAATATTATTCTTTATTTATAAAAAAAGTCCCGACAATTAATCGGGACTTTTTAGTTTTATATGTTTTCAATTGCTTTTTGAATTCTTGAAATGGTTTCTTCTTTTCCAATGACTTCCACAATATCAAATAGGTGAGGGCCTTTTAAGGCTCCAACCAAACTCAAACGGAAAGGCTGCATTACTTTACCCATTCCAATTTCGTTTTTAGTTAACCAGTCTTTTACAATTGTTTCAATAGTTACAGAAGTAAAATCGGTGATTTCTTCTAGAACAGAAACTAATTCCTGCATTAAGGCTGGTGTTTCTGCTTTCCAGTTTTTCTTTGCTTTTTCATCATAAGAAGTTGGAGCTACAAAAAAGAAATCACTTAATTCCCAAAATTCAGATACAAAGTTTGCTCTTTCTTTGATTAAGGATACAATTTTTGTAACTACTTCAAGTGAAGTATCGAAGCCTTTTTCTTTTAAGATAACAGCAAAATCTTCTGCTAATTTTAAATCTTCTGCCTGAATTAAATATTGGTGATTGAACCATTTGTTTTTTTCTGGATCAAATTTAGCTCCCGCTTTATGAACTCGATTCAAATCAAATGCTTCCACTAATTCTTCTAATGAAAATAATTCTTTATCCGTTCCGTCATTCCAACCTAATAAAGTTAAGAAGTTAACAACAGCTTCCGGGAAGAATCCGTTTTCTCTGTACCCCGATGAAATTCCTTCAGCTGTTTTCCATTCTAAAGGAAATACTGGAAAGCCTAATTTATCTCCATCACGTTTGGATAGTTTTCCGTTTCCAACAGGTTTTAAAATCAAAGGTAAATGTGCAAATTCTGGTGCAGGCCATCCAAAAGCGTGATACAGTAAAACGTGCAATGGCATAGAAGGCAACCATTCCTCACCACGTATTACATGGGTAGTTTCCATTAAATGATCATCTACAATGTTAGCCAAATGATAGGTTGGCATTCCGTCACTTTTAAACAAAACTTTATCGTCTAAAAGATTACTTTCAAATTTTACATGTCCACGAATGATGTCTTTTAAATGTAAAATTTCATCTACCGGAGTTTTAAAACGAATCACATAATGTTCTCCGTTAGCAATTCTTTGAGCTGTTTCATCTGCAGAAATAACTAAAGAAGTATCTAATTTTTCTCTGTTGGTATGATTGTAAATAAAAGTTTTTCCTTGTTCTTCTTCAGATTTTCTATAAGCATCCAAAGCTTCTGGAGTATCAAAAGCATAATAAGCCCAACCGGAATTAATCAATTGGTCAGCATATTGCTTGTATAAATCTTTTCTTTCGCTTTGACGGTAAGGGCCAAATTTTTCATTTTTTCCAATGGTTTCATCCGGAGCAATTCCTAACCATTCTAATGCTTCCATGATGTATTCTTCCGCTCCTGGTACAAAACGGTTTTGGTCAGTATCTTCAATTCTTAGAAAGAAGGTTCCACCGTTTTTTTTGGCAAACAGATAATTAAATAAGGCAGTACGAACTCCGCCAATATGTAAAGGTCCCGTTGGACTAGGTGCAAAACGCACACGAATTGGGTTTGACATTTGATATATATTTTATACAAAGATACAATTCAGATTTTAGATTGTCCAGTTTAGATTTGAATATGTAGTTCTTATTGATTTTTTGAAATTAAAAATATGTCATTATAATTATTACTTTTATGGGTTATTAAAAAGCAAAATAAATTTGAACAGTTCCAATTTCATATATCAAAAATTAGAGGCTTTTATTAGAAAGTACTATCTGAATGAATTGATTCGAGGCGTAGTTTTCTTTATCGGTTTGGGTTTACTGTATTTTCTATTTACACTTTTTGTAGAATATTTTCTTTGGTTGAAACCTACTGCAAGAACTATTTTGTTTTGGACTTTTGTTGGAGTAGAAGTGGTTTTATTGTTTCGTTATATTGTATTTCCCCTTTTTAAATTGTTCAAATTCAAAAAGGGAATAGATTATAATGAAGCTTCAGCTATTATAGGAAATCATTTTTCAGATGTTAAAGACAAGTTGCTCAATTTTATTCAATTGTCAGATTCTGATATTCATCAGAATAAATCTGAATTGCTTTTGGCTTCTATTGAACAAAAAGCAAATGCTTTGCAACCAATCGCATTTAGTAAAGCAGTAAATTTCAACTCCAATAAAAAATATTTACCCTTAGCTATTGTTCCTGTTTTATTGTTTGCTTCTTTTTATTTTTCTGGAAATAAAGGAATCATTACTCAAAGCTTGAATAGAATAGTTCATTTTAATGCTACTTTTTTACCACCAGCTCCTTTTGAATTTGTGCTTTTGAATTCTAATTTACAAACGGAACAAAACAAAGATTTTATTGTTAAGCTTAAAACGGTTGGAAAAATCGTTCCTGAAAATGCAATGATTTTCATAAATGACGAAAGTTATTTTATGGAAAGTACTAAAGCTGGCGAATTTGAATTCAAAATAGAAAAACCTACTCAGGACATTTCTTTCCATGTTGAAGGGAATGCTGTTTTTTCTCAGGAATATCAATTGAAAGTTATTGCCGTTCCTTCTATTTTAAATTTTGAAATGCAGTTAAACTTTCCTGCTCATCTCAATAGAAAAGCTGAAATTATCAAAGGAACCGGAAATGCTATTATTCCCGAAGGAACTAAAGTTACCTGGAAAATTAATACTCAATCTACTCAAAAAGTAGTGTTTTCGAACGCTAATTCAGTTTCTGAATTCAATAAATCGGAAAATAACTTCATTTTATCCAAAAATATCAGTGAAAATACAGATTATCAAATCATTAGCTCTAATAATGCTGTAGTTGACTATGAAAAACTCAATTATCAGTTAACGGTTATCAAAGATCAGTTTCCTACTATCACTGTTAACCAGGCACCAGACAGTTTAAAGTTGGCAACCAATTATCTTTTAGGAAAAATTTCAGATGATTATGGCTTATGCCAATTACAGGTGGTGTATTATGAATCGAATAAACCGACCACTGCCAAACGTGGAACAATTGCAATCAAGTCAGGAGTTTTTGATCAGTTTGTATTTGCTTTTCCTGCTAATCTTCCTGTTCAGGAAGGAGTCAATTATGATTATTATTTTGAAGTTTTTGACAATGATGTGTTGCATCATTTTAAAAGCGCTAAGTCAGCAGTGTTTTCTAATCGAATAAGTACTGCACAGGAAAAACAAGATTTGGTTTTACAGCAACAATCAGATAATATTCAAGGTTTACAAAAATCTTTAAAGAGCCAGGATAAGCAATTTTCTCAATTAGATAAGATTCAAAAATCCGGAAAAGAAAAAGAAAATTTTGAATTTAATGATCAACAAAAGATAAATGATTTTATCCAACAGCAAAAAAAGCA
Organism: Flavobacterium sp. ST-158; assembly: GCF_058309975.1. Taxonomy (NCBI): domain Bacteria; kingdom Pseudomonadati; phylum Bacteroidota; class Flavobacteriia; order Flavobacteriales; family Flavobacteriaceae; genus Flavobacterium; species Flavobacterium sp. ST-158. The sequence continues at coordinate 811,982 of NZ_JBZEEN010000001.1, forward strand.
AGATGAATTGATGCGTAATTTTATGGATAAAATGAAAAATAATTTAGAGGAATCTAAAACTAAAAAAGAGGATGAGTTTAAAAAAGAATTAGAAAAGCGTTTAGAATCTAATAACGAAGAAATAGAAAAAAACAAGAAACTGTTAGACGAGTTAAAAGCTTTAAATGAGAAGATGAAGAACGAAGATTTACTTGATAAGTTGGATCAGTTCAAACAAAAAAGTAAAAATCAAGTTAAGAATTTGCAACAACTAGTTGAGCTTACTAAGAAGTATTATGTTCAGAAAAAGGCAGAACAAATTGCTGATAAATTAGATAAACTTTCAGATAAACAGGATAAGCTTGCGGAAAATGAAAAGGAAAATTCACTTTCCAAACAACAGGAAATTAATATAGAATTTGATAAAATTCAGGAGGATTTAAATGATTTAAAAAAGGATAATAAAGCGTTAAAAGCTCCTTTGGATTTGCCTCAAGATGATAATACAGAAAAATCTATTGATACTGATTTGAATAAAGCATCCGAAGAATTAAAGAATAACAATTCTTCTAAAGCTAAACCGAATCAAAAAAATGCTGCTAAGAAAATGAAGTCCATGTCTAAGAAAATGGATCAAGGTATGGAAGGAGCTGAGATGGATCAAATGGAAGAAGATGTAAAAATGTTACGCCAAATTTTAGATAATCTATTAGCGTTTTCTCTTTCTGAAGAAGCCGTAATGTTGCGTTTTAAATCATTGAATACTGTTTCACCAGCTTTCAATAAGAATATAAAATTACAACAGGATTTACGTTTACAATTCAAGCATGTTGATGATAGTTTGTTTGCTATGTCTTTGCGTAATCCTAAATTTACGGAAGACATTACTCGAGAAGTGGGTAATGTACAGTATAATGTAGATAAAGCTTTAGAAACCTTATCCGATTCTCAAGTTTCAAAAGGAGTTTCTCATCAGCAATATGCAGTCGCTTCTGCTAATAAATTAGGGGATTTTTTAAGCGAAGTTTTGAATAATATGCAAATGTCTTTGTCCTCTATGGGACAAGGAAAACCAAAACCGGGTCAGGGTGAAGGGATGCAATTACCAGATATTATTGCTAAACAAGAATCTTTGGGTGACAAGATGAAGCAAGGGATGAAACCTGGTGAAGGTAAAGAAGGCAAAGGGAATGATAAAAACGGGAAGGATGCTGGAGAAGGTGAAGACGGGGAAGGAGATGCTAAAGCTATAATGGAGATTTACAAACAGCAAAAGGAGTTGAGAGATGCTCTGGAAAGTGAATTGAAAAAGCAAGGTTTGGGTAATGCTGGGCAAAATGCTTTGGACCAAATGAAGCAACTTGAAAAACAATTATTAAATAAAGGTTTTAAAAATGAAACGCTTCAGAAAGTAATGAATATTAAACAAGAATTATTGAAATTAAACAATGCTATTCAACAACAAGGAGAAGAAAACAAAAGACAATCTCAAACAAATAATAAAGAGTTTAATAATCAATCAAGGGCACTACCTAACAGCTTGTTAGAATATTTGAATAGTATAGAAATTTTAAATAGACAATCATTACCTTTGCGCTCCAATTTCAACCGTAAGGTTCAAGAATATTTTAAAACAAAATGATAAATTTTAACTACGAGAACGACTTTAATCTGGATAATGAAGAAGCTATTGCTTCATGGTTATCTGCTGTAATTGTATCTGAAAAAAAGAAAGAAGGAGAAATTAATTATATTTTTTGTGATGATGATTATCTGCATAAAATCAATCTTGAATACTTAAACCATGATACGCTGACAGATATTATTAGTTTCGATTATACGGTTGGTAATGAATTAAACGGAGATATATTTATTTCTGTAGAACGTGTTCAGGACAACGCTTCTGATTTTAATGTTTCTTTTGAAGAAGAATTAAAACGTGTATTGGTTCATGGTGTTTTACACTACTGTGGTTATAAAGATAAAGATGAAGAAAGTGAACGGTTGATGCGTTCAAAGGAAGATGAAAAAATTGCTATGTTCCACGTGGAACAATAAAGCTCTTTTTTGTCTTTCGATATAAAATGTTTCACGTGGAACATTTTAAAATTGAATATTGAAATGTCTCGTTTTCGAGACGGAATTTAAACTCGGGTTTTGATTTCAAAAATGTTTTTGAGATTAAAATTGCATCCCTGATTTCAGGGCAAATAATAAAAAAAATGTTTCTAGAAGAGTATGATGTAATTGTTGTTGGTGCTGGTCACGCAGGTTCAGAAGCTGCTGCCGCTGCCGCAAATTTGGGTTCGAAAACTTTATTGGTTACAATGAGTTTGCAAAACATTGCCCAAATGTCTTGTAATCCTGCTATGGGTGGAATTGCAAAAGGTCAAATTGTTCGTGAGATTGATGCGCTTGGTGGTTATTCAGGAATTGTTTCTGATAGAACAGCAATTCAATTTAAGATGTTGAACAAATCAAAAGGACCTGCAATGTGGTCTCCGCGTGTTCAAAGTGACCGTATGCGTTTTGCCGAAGAATGGAGAATGATGTTAGAAGGAACTCCAAATCTTGATTTTTATCAGGAGATGGTTAAAGGTTTGATTATTGAAAATGGAAAAATAAAAGGAATCACGACTTCTTTGGGAGTTGAAATTAGATCCAAATCGGTGGTGTTGACCAATGGAACTTTCCTGAATGGATTGATTCATATTGGCGAAAAGCAATTTGGTGGAGGTAGAGCAGGAGAGAGTGCTGCTCATGGAATTACCGAAGATTTGATCAAAGCAGGTTTTGAAGCAGGAAGAATGAAAACGGGGACTCCTCCCCGAGTGGATGGTCGTTCTTTGGATTATTCAAAAATGAATGAAGAAAAAGGAGATGCGAAACCTTCTAAGTTTTCCTATTCTGATTTGACTGCGCCATTAGCGCATCAGCGTTCTTGTTATATGACTTATACTTCACTTGACGTACATGATATTTTGCGTGAAGGTTTTGATCGTTCGCCAATGTTCAACGGACGAATTAAAAGTTTAGGACCAAGATATTGTCCTTCTATTGAAGATAAAATTAATCGTTTTGCTGATAAAGAACGCCACCAATTATTTGTAGAACCGGAAGGTTGGAATACTTGTGAGGTGTATGTGAACGGATTTTCAACTTCACTTCCAGAGGATATTCAATTTAAAGCATTGAGTTCTGTTGCTGGTTTTGAAAAAGTAAAATTCTTCAGACCTGGTTATGCTATCGAATATGATTATTTTCCTCCAACACAGTTAAAGCATACTTTAGAAACTAAATTAGTAGAAGGATTGTATTTTGCTGGACAAATTAACGGAACTACAGGTTATGAAGAAGCAGCTTCTCAAGGATTGATGGCGGGAATTAATGCGCATTTAAAAGTGCATGAAAAAGCGCCGTTGATTTTAAAAAGAGATGAAGCTTATATTGGTGTTTTAATTGATGATTTGATTACAAAAGGAACTGAAGAGCCATACAGAATGTTTACTTCTCGAGCGGAATACAGAACATTATTACGTCAGGATAATGCCGATTTTAGATTAACACCAATGTCGTATGAAATAGGTTTGGCTTCTGAAGCGCGTTTACGCAGAATGGAGCGTAAGCTAAATGAATCGGAAAAGATGGTTGCCTTCTTTAGAGAGACTTCCGTTTCAGTTGCTGAAACAAATCCTATTTTGGAAGAAAAAGGAACTGCTCCAATTTCACAAGGGGATAAGATGTTTAAAATATTTTCTCGGCCGCAAATTGATTTAGAAGACATGATTAAGTTTGAAAAAGTTCAGGCTTACGTTGCTGAGAATGATTTAGACGAAGAAATTTTAGAACAGGCAGAAATTCAAGTCAAATATTCAGGTTATATTGAAAAGGAAAGAAACAATGCTGATAAATTGACCCGTTTAGAAGATGTGAAAATTCCAGCTGATTTTGATTATAATAAAATCAAATCAATGTCTATTGAAGCCAAACAAAAATTAAATAAGATTCGTCCGGTTACGATTTCTCAGGCTTCCAGAATTAGCGGGGTTTCTCCTAGCGATATTTCAGTCTTGTTGATTTATATGGGTAGATAAAAAAAGGAATCAGTTCAGTAAGTTTTTTTTACTTTAAGTTGAACACTGATTTCTGATTACTAAAGTTATGTTCCACGTGAAACTACGGCCGTAAGCCTTGATATCACTGAAAAGTTTCGATTTAAAAAAAACAAAAGGAGTAATAGATATTTTGATTTATTACTCCTTTTAAAAATTAGAATAAATTTTAATGTATAATTTCGTCCTCGATTTAACTGAATACTAAAAAGACCACTAACCGCTAAAAAATGGATATTTCAAATAAAACACATTTCCTTACTGTAAAAGATCATTCTGTTTCAAAGGAAATTTTCGAATTGTATTATGATAAAGATTTGGATATGCTAATTACACATCCACAACCCAGTCTTGAAAATTTAGGTAAATATTACGAGAGTGAGGATTACATTTCGCATACCGATAATAAACGTTCTCTATTTGAAAAAGCATATCATTTTGTAAAAAGAATTGCTTTAAAAAACAAATTGAATTTAATCAATTCGCAACAAACTGCAAAAGGTCGAATTTTAGATATAGGTGCAGGAACAGGTGACTTTTTAACGGTTGCTAAAAATGACGGTTGGCAAACTGTCGGAATTGAACCGAGCGATAGAGCAAAAGGAATTGCAATTAACAAAGGAATTTCATTTGTTGAAAATACAACTGTATTAGAAAATAATTCGTTTGATGTCATTACGATGTGGCATGTTTTAGAACATGTTCCAGATTTAGATTTTCAAATCAAAGAATTAAAACGTTTGCTAAAACCGGATGGAACTTTGATTGTTGCGGTTCCTAATTTTAAATCTTTTGATGCAAACCATTACAAAGAATTTTGGGCAGCTTTTGATGTGCCTATCCATTTTTGGCATTTTTCAAAAAAAGCAATCCAGATGCTTTTTGAAAAAGAGAATATGATTTTGAAAAAAGTACTTCCCATGAAATTTGATTCTTTTTATGTGAGTCTACTTTCCGAAAAGTATAAAAATGGAAAAATGAATTTTGTAAAAGCATTTTTCATAGGATTACAGTCTAATTGGAAAGCAAAACAAAATTTAGAGTATTCTTCATTGATATACGTCTTAAAAAACAACTAAAACCCATTTTAAAGCTGTTTTAGAGGTTTTTTTACCTTTAAATATAAATTATATCCTCCTTTTTTCGATTTAGCTTTAAATTTAATTTATTTAATCCGTTTTTGATAAATTTAAATTATTGCTTTTGTTTATGGCATAGTAAATGATAATAGTTTAAATTTTTGCCATTTTTTCAGTGTTTTTTAGGATGCTGTCTATTTTTTTATATTTTTGCTCACACACACATTTTTTAATTACAATTTAGTTCAAAATGAAATCAATGATTCACGAATACCAAAAAGGAAATATTTTTAATATGAGTAAAAAAATATTATTAATGATTGCAATTTCTATTTCAGTTGTTGCTTGTAATAAAACTACAGAAGGAGTTAAAGAAGTTAAAACAGCTTATGTAGATACTTCTGAATTGATGAAACAGTATACAGAAGCAAAAGATCTGGAAGCAAAATACAAAGCGCAATCAGAAGAAAAAGGAAGACAGTTAGACGCAGAGATAAAACGTTTTAAGCAAGATGCTGCTAATTTTCAAAGTCAAGCGCAAGCTAATGGTCAGGAATGGGCTCAAAAAAGAGCAGCCGAATTACAAAAAAGAGAGCAACAATTAGGCTATGCACAACAAGCTTTAGCACAACAATTACAACAAGAAAGTGGTGCTGAAATGGATACTTTAATTACAGGTGTTAAAAAATTCATCAAAGATTACGGTAAGAAAAATGGTTATGCTTATATCTACGGTACAGGTGATGCAGCTTCTATCTTGTATGCCGAAGACAAATACGATATCACTAAAGAAATTATTACAGCATTAAATGACAAATACAAATCTTCATCTAAATCAGAAGAAAAAGTTGAAGATAAAAAAGAAGAAAAAAAATAATCTGATTTAAAAGTCAAAAAAGCCTTCAATTCTAATTTGGATTGAAGGCTTTTTTATTAATTTTTTTATTAGGATTACCTGGAAAAAATAATAATCTGAAAGGCCTGATAATATAATATAAAAAGTATAAGTTTTTGTGCATTTTAATTGCCATATAATCATCTGGTTGAGGATAAGTAATACTAATTATGGTTTTTAAATAATAAAGTATTTTATCTTTTCTCTTTTTATAAAAATTCGAAGTATATTTAATTTGTTTGTAGTTATATGAAATAGTATCAAATAAAGGATTTTTATTTTCTCTAACTTTTTTATAAGAACTATCTAATATCCTTTTAGTTAGGTCATTATTGTCTTTATTAATTTTGTTAAATTTAATTCCAATAAGATCTGAAATTATCTGATGTATTAAATCTAAATTATAATTCTCATTGAATTCTTTTATAATTGATTGTTTATAAGATAAAGTTTCATTTTCTTGTTTAAAAATATTTAAATGAATTTGACATATATCTACAACTGTTTTTAAATAACCCATTTGATCCATCAACATATGATGCAATGCAATAGCTCTATAATGAGTTGTTAATTTTAGACAATCAATTTCATTTTGAAATAAGAGGCATTTACTTGTATCCTTTATATCAAATGTATTTGACTTATCCGGTATATGTAGGTTTTTACTTATAATATTAAAATGTAATTCAACATGATCTATTCTTTTAGATCCAATGTATTTATCAAAACTAAAATCTTTATGTTTTTTGATAAATTTTTTATGTCCTATCCAGTAGTAATATTCTTTTTGATAAGCTATAAAACCATCTTTTTCTAAAATTTTAATTGCTTTTGGAATATCATCTGAATCGATTACCAAATCAATATCACTGGATTGCCTCATACTGATATTACTAAAGAATTGTTTTGAAAATGAAGTTCCTTTGTAAGGAATTATTAAAATGTTATTTTTTTTAAGTAAAAGAATCAATCTTTCAGTTTCTTTAGCTTGTTCAAAACTTTGTAAGGTAAATTTTTTTAATTGATTGCTTATTTGCTTTTGTATTGTATGATCTAATTCTGCTTTTAAAAGAACCCTAAAAATTAGGGGGCAAATTTGATGTTTTCTGCATGTTTTAAATACATCTGACCATTCTATATCATTGAACTTGATAAAAGCGTTTAAATCGTCTATTTCAGCATTTTTAAAGTGTATTCTAGTGCATAGTATCACTAATGCCATAGAAATTCCATATTCGTTTTTGATGTCTGAAATAGTAATCATTGATTTATATTGATTTTATTTAGTAAGAGTTTTTTAATTATTAATAGGCTTCCAGTCAATTAAAAGGTGTATTCGGTCTGTTTCGCCTTTATTTTCTACAGAATGATATTTATCATCATTATTGATTTCCCATATTTCACCTGTTTTCATATTGATAATTTCATTATCAACTTCAAATAGGCATTTTGGATTAGTTATTATTGGGATGTGAATTCGATGGTATTTTTTAAAGCTTTCTCCTTTATCGATATGTCGGATTATTTTTTTTCCAGCTGGTAGGTTAATTAAAATGGCTGATTGAAATTCTCCTTTCCCTATTGTTTCAGATAGATTTTTTTTAATTTTTTCCAATTCAGGAATAAAATGTCCAAAATTTTTGTGAATTTTTACTGACTGTAATCTTTCGTCAAATAGTAACGGAACCGTAAGGGTTTCGGCATGTACTTTATGTGCAATTTGTCTGAATTTATAATCATTCCAGTCTAAATTTTCCAGTTTTTCTAATAAACTACTGATGTCAATTGAACCAAAATATTTAAAATTAAAATTCATAATCTAATTTTTTAAAATCGTCTTTGAATAATTCTTGAATTTGTTTTTTTTGTTCTTCGTTGTAATAAATAGTAAACTCTTCTCTTGTAGAAGAGTTTACTTTAATTTTAGGTAAATCAGTTAATTTGAAATTAATTAATTCCGATAGCGAACTTATATCCTGAGTCAAATCTTCTAATTTAAAATAATGGACATTTACATCAAGGTCATTCCAATAGGTTTGATCAAAATAGAATCTCAAGCCTCCCCAATTTCCTCTTGCAAATGATTTTTCTTTATGAGAAAGAGATCCATAAAAACTTTCATAAAATGAGTCAGTTTGGTGAGGAAGTAAATGTTTGTATTGATTTAATTTTTCAATTAGATTATCAATACTCATTTTTGTTTTCAAAATATCCATTTGATGAAACCAAGCCGAGACAAAGCGATCATAAGGATTTCTAACTATTTGGATAATTGTATAATTATCTAATTCATTGTTAGGGATATTATAAACATAACATATTTCAGATAAGGTTAGATGATAAACAGGATAATCCACTTTTCGCAAAGGGGGACGAAAGTGAAAGCCTGAATCTTGAAATAGTTTTCTCAAGGAGTTAGAGGCTGTTTTTGGAGGTAAGAGCAGAATTATTTTTTCTTTTTCTATAATCATAATTACTTGAAATTAGTTTAAAAGTTTAAATCAATCAAATAATCCATTTCTTTCATACTATTAAATCTGTTGATTTTCATTACTTCGCTTTCTCCTTCTTGTTGTTCATATTCTTCAGTCGATATCATTAATCCGGTGTGGTTTTTTACATTATAAAATTTCAATTCTTCGGATTTTTTCTTTTTCCAATATTCTACAAAAGCCAGCGTTTTGGCTCCGTTTCTCTTGGGTTGTAAACGAACCTTATCAGGTAAAATACCTTCGCATAGGTTCCTAAATAAGGCTCTTGAATAGGGTTTGGGTTTAAACAAATCAGCAGGTAGGCTATAAATTATTTCTAATAAGCGTATATCTGCCAACGGATATACTGTTTCAATACCATATTGATTAGCATATGCCCCTTCTGATTCGGTTCGTAAACTGGTATGTGCTCTGCAAATTTGTTCTTTTTGCCAACTTTTAAAACTAGGATTAAAAGTGAAAGAATTATCTTTTAATTCGGAGTATAATTTAGAATTAGGATTTAACAGATTTCTTTTTTCTTGTACTTCATAATAGTTTAATACTGTGGTTTTGGCTTTTTTAGCTTTGTAATAATGTATTGTTTTTAGAATTGCAGTACGTCTAAAGTCTATTAAAAATTGAAATAAGCCTTTAAAATTAAAATCGTTCAAATAATCATAAAAGTAATTGTTACCGTTTTGAGAAATTCCCTCATCTCCGGGAAAACCACTAAAAATTACTTCTACTTGGTTTTGTTCTGCGGCAATTTTATACAGGCTGTCTTGCCAGATACAGTCACTATTGGCAATACCTCCCATAATTTCATTCCTTTTAATTAATTCTTCATATACATTTTCGTAATAAAATGAAGTAACTTGATGATGATTTTCACGAATTAAATCAGCATAGCTAATAATTTCTTCCTGAGTGTCTTGTTCGTCGATACCTTTATCAGAGTACCCTTTTGTGGTTTCATTCAAAACAAAAGAATAGGTGTGCAGCTGTTTCTTGTTCATTAATCTGGATGAAAGAACTGCAATTGCTGAGGAATCCATACCACCCGAAAGTTGGTATCCTACATTTTTTTTACCTCTGATTCTTGATTGTATGGCTGTAGTAAGTGTTTTTCTTAAAAGGGCATAATAATCTTCGTTGTTTTTGCAATAACTTAAATCAACTGTATTGAGTTCCCAATAACGAACTTCTTCTATCTTTTCTCCGGTAGTTATAGTAATAGAATGAGCTGGTTTGAGTCTTTTGATGTCCTTAAAAAAAGTGTCTTCTACTTGCTGAGGATAATTGCGTAATTCTTTGGCTATATATTCTTGATTTAATTCTGGTTTTTTAAGTAAAGCAGATTTTATCGAAGGAATTGTAGTTCCAAAATAAAGCAGTCCATCTTGCTCCATGTAAAAAAGCGGACGGATACCCATTTGATCCTTAGCTAAAAAAATCGATTTTTTTATTTCATCCCAAATGGCAAAACTAAAATCACCAATGAAATGTTTGACACAATCTTTTCCCCATTGTTGATAGGCAGCTAATATTATTTCTTTTTCTTCAGCATCATCAGAAAGTTGTAGTTGCAATTGTAATTCGTCAACATTATCAATTCTGCACCAGCCTACAAATTGAATATTAGGGAATGGATTGTTTTTAGAAATTGCTGAAGTAAAATCTTCCAACAGGATTTCATTGGTTAGCAATGAAATATTTTCATTCTTTAGTGATTTAGTATTGAGATACTTATTCGTTACTTCTTGAAAATTTCCATTATTCAAGTTTAAAATTCCAAAAAAACCTTTCATTTCACTGTATTTTTTTACATTTGCGAAGTTAATAAAATATTAAAATAAAGTGAGCTAATGCAATATAATTACAAGGTTTTTAATTTATGCTGTACTTCAAGCATTCCGCTTCCGTCATTTGTGGTGAATCAAGAAAAAATAATTCCTGATTTTGAAGTGGTTTTAGGTACTGTAGCACCTGATTTTAAAAATGAACCAACTATAAAAAAACCTTTTACTCAATATAATGAAAAAGAATTTTTTTATCAGGTACCTGATATTGCCCGTTATTTTGTTAGCGATGGAAATAAAGTAGTCATTGAGCCACTTTGTGAAGATTGGGACAGTATTTTATTATTTTTTTATTCGAATTGTATTGCCACAGTTCTTTTTCAGAAGAACCAAATTCCTTTTCATGTTTCAGGTGTTTTGGATAAAAAAGGTGGATTATGGCTTTTTGCAGCTCCTTCCAGAACTGGAAAATCAACCACAGCTTTAAAATTAAAAGAGAGAGGTTATACCCTTTTTACTGATGATACCGCTTTGATAACAATTGAAAATGGTGTTTGTGTGGCTATTGCGTCCTATCCCGTTTTAAGAGCCTGGGAAAATACCATGAATAATCAACAGGTTTATGCTTTATCAGATGGAAAGCAACTCCGTGCTGAAATTAATAAATTTGGTATTGCTTTTCATGATGATTTTATAACTACTTCCCCAGAAGTAAAAGGAATTGTTTTTCTGGAAATGCAAGGGGATAGTATTCATATTGAACGAATTAAGCCAGCTAAAGGGATGCAGCATTTAGGAAATAATATCTATCGTAATAAATGGGTTCATGGAATGAATAAGCAATTGCTACAATTTAAAACCGTGAGTACTATTTCTCAAAAAATATCTTTTTGGAAGGCTACCAGACCTAAAGACCAACCGAGTTTTGATAGTTTTGCCGATGCAATAATAGAACAAATAATAGAAGCGGATGGAAAATAATATTATTTGGTTAGCTTCCTATCCAAAATCAGGAAATACCTGGTTTCGCAGTTTTTTGACCGCTTTATTGAATGAAGGTGAAATTGATATTAACAGAATGGAAACTGATGGTATTTTCTCGGCAAAAGAATATATAGAGAGTGTTTTAGACTTATCTACCGATGATTTGAGACCAAGAGAATTCGAATCGTTTAGAAAAATTGCTTTTTCATTCAAAGCACAGCTCGCCCAAAAACAATTATTCGTTAAAATACATGATGCTTATACTTATTCCCGTTGGGATGGATTGCCTTTAATTCCTGCTGAAGGAAGTCGGTTAGCCATTTATTTGGTTCGAAATCCATTAGATGTAGTACTTTCATTGGCTAATCATAGCGGTTTGAATGTGGATGATACGATTGATAAATTCATCAATAGCGAAGAAGGAGCTTTTGTTAAAAAAGCAAAATCAGCACAGCAATATTACCAACTGATGGGTACCTGGGCGATGCATGTCTCAAGTTGGATGAAGCAAAAAGATATTCCAGTACATGTTATTCGTTATGAAGATATGAAATCCAATCCATTTGAAACTTTTAAAACAGCGGTGGATAAAATGCAATTGAATTATTCTGATGAAGCTATATTGAAAGCTATTGAAGCGACAGATTTTAAGAAATTAAAACAGCAGGAAGAAAACAAGGGATTTAAAGAAAAACAAATTCCGTCTTCGGCTTTCTTTTTTAAAGGAGAAACGGGACGCTGGAAAAAGGAATTAACTAAAGAACAAATACGGAAAATCATGACAGTCAACGAATCGATGATGAAACGATTTAATTACTGGGAAGAAGCATAAATCAATCATAATAATTATGGAAAATCAAAAATACCTTTTAAATACCGACAAAGTATTGTTTACCCCTTTAGAAGAAGAAGGTGTATTGTATGCTATTGAAGAAAGCAAATACATTAGTCTGAATAGTACTTATACTTCGATTATGCAATATGTATCTGAAGGTTTAGTGTATAATGAAATTGTAGCTCAATTAATGGAAGAATATGAAGTAGAACAAGAACTCTGTGAAGCCCAATTAAAAATAGTATTAGCAGATTTAATTGCTAAAGAGTACATTAATGAAATTCTTCCTTAAGAAGCTTAAAAATGCAGTTATTTTAAGCCGGCGCCAGCGAAAGTTAGTTTTGATGGTGTGTTGGCTTGCTGCTTATAGAAATCTGTTGTTAGCGGTAAAATCTAAGAAAGCTTTCTCCGAACATATCTGTAAAAAACAGGAAAGAAATAGAGACTTGACGGTTGAAAAAATAGCTATTGCCAAAGATATTGCACTGGCTATTCACATTGTTAACAAATATCTTCCTTGGAAAAACGTTTGCCGCCATCAATCCTGGCAGGCAGTGTATTTACTTTTGAAATACCAAATCCCTTTTGAATATCTTGTAGGTGTTCAAAAAAACAAGCCCAAGAATGAAGGGCATTCCTGGGTAAAAGTTAATGATAAATTTATTAGTGGTAAGTGTAAAACTAATAATTATCAAATAGTGTTTGAATAAAAAAATGTTTTTTTAAGAATCATATGGATGATTATGGTATGGTGTTTCATTTGGATGAGCATGATGCGTACCACCGTTTACTTCAATTTCAGTAGCCTGAGGCGCTATCCATTGTTTTTTTTCTGTGTTCATAAATAAATTATTTTAGTTGTTAAAAATGTAAAACAAAAATAGTCTTTTTTTACAAAAAAAAGACTTTACAATAAAAATTAAAAAATCGGTTGTAGTTTTTATTATAAAATACAAAGTCAAAAGACTAAATTTGAGCCTTTATAATTTACAAACATGAGTGTTAAAAACCATTTATTTCAGCAAAAGTATTCGGTATCCCGCAAAGACCGGGAGGAATTAAATGGGCATAAGTCTTTTACAATTTGGTTTAGTGGTTTTTCGGGTTCAGGCAAATCAACTATTGCAGCTGCACTGGATCAATGGTTTTACAATAAACAAATACGTTCTTACATTACCGATGGTGATAATACCAGATTGCATCTTAACTCGGATTTAGATTTTAGCAGAGAAGGTAGAAAAGAAAATATTCGGAGAGTTGCTGAAGTTGCCAGGCTTTTTAACGATGCCGGAGTAGTGGTTATCAGTTCTTTTATTTCGCCTTTTGAAGAAGACAGAATTGCAGCTAAAAGCATTGTTGGTTCTGAAAATTATATCGAAATTTATATTGCTACACCACTGGAAACCTGTATTCAAAGAGATACTAAAGGATTGTATGCCAAAGCTCAAAAAGGTGAAATTAAGGATTTTACGGGAATCAATAGTCCCTATGAAGTACCAGTGAGTCCGGATATTATTGTAGATACTAGTAATAAAAGTATCGAGGCCTCATTAGAAATAATAACCAATTGGTTGTTAGATAATAAGTTACAACCAATAGTTGAACAAAAGCAATAAATCATTTTGAAAAAACAGTTTCAATTCAAAAAAATCATTCAGGATTATCTTAAAATCATAGAAATCATTTACAAAGCTTCTCCCGGAAATGCGGTGAGTTATTTTGTTTTGGTGTTGTTTCAGTCGGTAGTTCCGGTTGCTACACTTTATATTACCAAAGAAATTATTGATATTATTACCACTCCCAAAGGACATGATTTTAACGAAATTATTTTTTGGGTTATTGGTTTTTGTCTTTTGCAATTGATTGCTTCCATTTGTTCACAATTAGCAACATATGTAAATGGTTTGTACCAACAAAAAGTAGGTGATTATTTATCGAAACGTGTATTGGACAAAGCTATTTCAGTTGATTTCTCCTATTATGAAAATCCTGTCTATCACGATACGCTGCATTTGGCGCAACAGCAGGCGGTTTTTAAAGCGGCCCAATTATTAAATGGCTTTAGTAATTTGTTGATGCAATTTTCCAGTGTGATTATGATTGCGAGTATGTTGGCATATTATTATTGGCAATATGCAGTAATCATTGTGGTACTTTCTTTACCGTTGTTTGCAGTTAAATGGTTTTTTTCCAGAAAAAGTTTTACTGAAGAAACGAAGCTAGCCAAAATAGAAAGAGAATCTAATTATTTACAACAGGTTTTAACGGGATTGAGTTATGCCAAAGAAGTACGTCTTTTTGGGTTTGGAAAAGAATTCATTTCCCGTTATAGCGTTTTAAGGGAATACTTGTTCAAACAGCGAAAATCAATTCAAAACAGGCAAAATTTTTACAGCGTAATTATAGAAGCTGTCGAGATTGTTTTAGTCGGTTTTATTTTTCTGTCTTTGGCTCGAAATACCTGGGAACAAATTATAACACCGGGTCTTTTTGTGATTTATTTGCAGGGTTTTCAAAAATTACAATCCGGAACAAAAAGCTTTTTGACGGCTTTGGTACAATTATTTCAACACCGAATGTTTATCAATCATCTTTTTCAGTTTTTAAATATTTCTGAAAGAACTTACAAGAATAACACAGTTTCTTTTCCTCTAAAGCCATCTAAATTAGAAGTTAAAAATCTTCATTTTTCTTATCCGGATACCAAAAGAGAAATTCTAAATGATATTTCTTTATCCTGTGAAAAAGGACAAATCATAGCCATTGTTGGTGCTAATGGTTCGGGAAAATCTACTTTGGTAAAATTGTTAGGGAAATTGTATGATTATGAAAATGGAAGTATTGTCATTGATGGATTAGATTTAAAAAATATTGATAAAGAGACATTCCGGGAAAATAGTGTTTTTCTTTTTCAGGATTTTGAAAAATATTTTTTAAGCGTTGGAGAGAGTATCAGTTTAGGTTCTAAAGAGGAAATCAATTTAGAACGATTAAATCAAGCTGCAAAAAATAGTGGAGCTAATGTTTTTATTGATAGAATGAAACAGGGTTTTGATACCAAATTAGGTCGTACTTTCTGGATGGGCGAACAATTGAGCGGTGGCGAATGGCAAAAATTAGCATTAGCCAGATTGTTTTACCGTGATGCTGATTTGGTGGTTATGGATGAACCAACAAGTGCTTTGGATGCTTTTTCAGAAAGCGAATTGTACAATTCATTGCGAGTTTGGGGTAAAGAAAAGATGATTGTGTTAGTTTCACATCGATTGTTTCAATTGAAAAAAGCCGATGTTATTTATGTAATGAAAGGGGGACGTATCGTAGAGAAAGGGGATTTTGATGCATTAATCGCTCAGAAAAGTTATTTTTGTGAAATGTTTGAAGACCAATTGTAATTATATTTAATTTTTACACTCTATGCAAACCTTATCCCAAGCCGCTCAATATACCTTACAGTTCATCAATCAAACCCAACGGTCGGTTTTTTTGACAGGAAAAGCAGGTACAGGAAAGACTACTTTGCTTCGGGAGATTATTGAGACTACGCATAAAAATACTGTGGTGGTGGCACCTACAGGAATTGCTGCTTTAAATGCGGGCGGAGTTACGATCCATTCAATGTTCCAATTGCCGTTTAGCGGTTTTATTCCTTCGCTTACGGCCGAATCACAATTTTCAGACACCGTAAAATTTGAAACTAAAGAAAGTTTACGCAGGCATTTTAAAATGAATGGCTTGAAGAAAGCGGTGATTCGAAATATGGAATTGCTCGTTATTGACGAAGTAAGTATGCTTCGTGCCGATTTGCTGGATGCTATGGATTATATGATGCAAACGGTTCGGAAAAAAGCGACTCCTTTTGGTGGTGTGCAAGTACTGTTTATTGGAGATTTATTGCAATTACCTCCCGTAATTCGTGATGAAGAATGGCGTACTCTACGCAATTATTACCGTGGAAAATTCTTTTTTCATTCGCATGTTATTCAGCAATATCCGCCTTTGTATATTGAATTGTCTAAAATTTTTAGGCAAACAGATTCTAGTTTTATTTCGGTTTTAAATAATTTAAGAAACAACCAAATCACGCCCGAAGATGTTCAGGTTTTAAACCAATATGTCAAACCTGATTTTGATTTAAAGGCCAACAAAGGTTATATCACTTTAACGACTCACAATGCTAAAGCCGATGCAATGAATGCTCAAGCTTTGGAAGATTTAAAAGGAGAATTAATTACCTACACACCAGAAATTATAGGCGATTTTCCGGAGAAAATTTATCCCGTTGAATATAATTTGCAGTTGAAAGTGGGTGCCCAAATTATGTTTGTCAAAAATGATTTGAATTATGAGAAGAATTATTTCAATGGCAAAATGGGGATTATTAAATCACTTTCGAGCCAGGAAATTCTGGTTCATTTTCCTGAAGAAAATAAAACTATAGAAGTAGAGCGTTACGAATGGCAAAACATTCGCTATAAAGTAGATCCTTTGACTAAAGAAGTCGAGGAGGAGGTTTTGGGAACTTTTGTGCATTATCCTATCAAATTGGCTTGGGCCATTACGGTGCATAAAAGTCAGGGATTAACTTTTGATAAAGCAGCAATAGATGTTTCGCAGGTTTTTATGCCCGGACAAGCTTATGTGGCTTTGTCGCGTTTGCGTTCGTTAGAAGGCTTGGTTTTGCTTTCTCCGTTGCGTATGAATGGGATTTCTAATGACCAGGATGTGATGGATTATGCGCAAAATAAAGCTTCGGAAGAAGTTTTGAAGCAATCGTTGCATTTTGAAACCAAGAATTTTATTCATAATTATTTGATTAACAGCTTTGATTGGCAGGATTTGGCACAAGAATGGCGCAATCATAAGTTCAGTTATTCGGATAAAACGGAAAGTTCGGCCAAATCTAAAAATGCACTTTGGGCAGCCAAACAATTGGAAAATATCGAATCGCTTTTGGATCCATCCAAAAAATTTATTATCCAATTGAATAAAATATTTGCCAATGAAATCGTCGATTTAATTCATGTTTCCGAAAGAATTCAGGCAGCCATTGCTTATTTTTTCAAACCCATGGACGAATTGGTTTTTGAGATTTTGTGGAAAATTGAAGAAGTAAAACGACTCAAGAAAGCCAAAGCTTATTTTGAAGAATTATCCGAATTAGAAGAATTACAATCCAAAGCCGTTTTGCGCTTGATGAAGGCCAAATTGTTAATGGAAACCGTGATTGCAAATGAGGCGATTTCGAAAGAAAAACTAAGTTCAGACGAAGTAAAAAAATACCTTTCAAGAAAAAAAGAAGCCATTCAAAATCAATTTAAAGAAGTTAATGTGACTTTGATTGAAGATGAAGAAGATTTGAACCGTTACACTTCGAAGAAAAAAGATAAAAAAGCACCCAAAAAATCGACTGTTGAAGAAACTTTTGATTTGTGGATAGCCAAAAATTCGATTCAGGATATTGCTGATATTCGAAAATTAACAGTTAGCACTATTCAAAGTCATTTGGTCAAATTAATTCAGGACAAAAGAATTTCCATTAGTGAAATTTTGCCTCAGGATAAAATCGATGAATTGGCGGAAGCTTTTAAATTTTACCAAGAAGAATCACTTACGCCAATGAAAGAACAATTTGGCGAGAAATACTCTTGGGAAGAACTGCGTATGTTTAAAGCGAGTTTGAATTAGGTTTGGTACACGAATTCCACGAATTATCACGAAAAAAATGCGGTACTATTTCTCGAATTTGATAAAGTCGTAAAATTTTGTTGTTATTCCTTATAATTTAGTTAATCAGTGAAAATTCGTGTAATTCGTAGTTAATTTAATTTTTTATACTTTTGCAAAAAATATTCTCACTTAAACCGTTTATAGCATGCAACTGTACAACACCTTAAGCGCAGAAGAAAGAGCTGAATTGATAGATCAAGCGGGTAAACAACGTCTTACGTTGTCTTTCTATGCGTATGCCAAAATTGAAGATCCCAAAAAATTTCGCGACGATTTATTTCTAGCCTGGAACGCACTGGATGCACTGGGTCGAATTTACGTTGCTCACGAAGGTATTAACGCCCAGATGAACGTTCCTGCCGAAAATTTTGAAGCTTTCAGAGAAACGCTGGAAGTTTATGATTTCATGAAAGGCATTCGTTTGAACGTAGCCGTTGAGCAAGACGATCATGCTTTTTTAAAATTAACCATCAAAGTGCGCCACAAGATTGTTGCTGACGGACTAAACGATGATACTTTTGATGTAACAAACAAAGGCGTACACTTAAAAGCCAAGGAATTCAATGAAATTCTGGAAGACCCAAACACCATTGTAGTTGATTTTAGAAATCATTACGAAAGTGAAGTAGGGCATTTTAAAGGTGCTATCACTCCTGATGTAGAAACTTTTAGAGAAAGTTTACCCATAATAAATGACCAACTTCAAGACCACAAAGAAGACAAAAATCTAGTGATGTATTGTACTGGAGGAATTCGTTGTGAAAAAGCCAGTGCTTATTTCAAACACCAAGGTTTTAAAAATGTGTTCCAATTAGAAGGTGGAATTATTAATTATGCCAAGCAAATTGAAGAGGAAGGTTTAGAAAGTAAATTCATTGGGAAAAACTTTGTTTTTGATAATCGTCTAGGCGAAAGAATTACCGATGATATTGTTTCGCAATGCCATCAATGTGGAAAACCTTGTGACAATCATACCAATTGTGCTAATGATGGTTGTCATTTATTGTTTATCCAATGTGATGATTGCAAGGCTGCTATGGAAAATTGTTGTTCGGTAGAATGTCATGAAATTATCCATTTGCCTTGGGAAGAACAATTGAAATTAAGAAAAGGAAAACAAGTAGGAAATAAAGTATTCCGAAAAGGAAAATCAGAAAGTTTAAAGTTCAAACATTCTGGAGAACTAACGGATATAGCTTTGGCAACAGCTCCTAAAACCAACGATATTCGTCAGAAGATAAAAGTAAAAAAGATTTTAGTAGGTAAAGCAGAGCATTATTATGTGAAAGCTCAAATTGGACTTTTTACTATTGAAAATCAAGAATTAAATTTAGGAGACAAAATTTTAATTTCCGGACCTACAACTGGAAATCAGGAATTGGTTTTAGAAAAAATGTTTGTAAACGGATACGAAGGAATTCAGGCTGTAGCAGGTGATAAATTGACTTTTGCGGTACCATTTAGAATTCGTCTATCGGATAAATTATACAAGATTTTAGACTAAAAAAACATTGTTCAAAATACCTTCAAAAGCCTGTTTCAAACTATTTGTAACAGGCTTTTTTTATAAAAATTTTAATCTTTTGGAAAATTTAAGCCCTTGCAAGTTAAGATTAAAAAATACTATCTTTACGGATTAAACGTTTTAAGAACTTAAGTTGTGCTGGTCACAACACTACATATAAAATTATGGCATGTGCAAGTTGTTCAACTTCTGATGGTGGCGCACCTAAGGGTTGTAAAAATAATGGGACTTGCGGCACCGATAGCTGCAACAAATTAACGGTTTTCGATTGGCTTTCTAATATGAGTTTGCCTAATGGCGATGCTCCTTTTGATTGTGTAGAAGTCCGTTTTAAAAATGGAAGAAAAGAATTTTATCGCAATACCGAAAAATTAACTTTAAGCATGGGAGACATTGTAGCCACAGTGGCTTCTCCTGGTCATGATATTGGAATAGTTACTCTAACAGGAGAATTAGTTCGTATCCAGATGAAGAAAAAAGGAGTTAATCCGGATGCAAATGATATTCCAAAAATTTATAGAAAAGCTTCTCAAAAAGACATCGATATTTGGTCCGCAGCTCGTAACAGAGAAGAACCAATGAAAGTTCGTGCGCGTGAATTAGCGATTGCTCAAAAACTAGAAATGAAAATCTCGGATATCGAATTTCAAGGAGATGGTTCAAAAGCTACGTTCTATTACACCGCTAATGATCGTGTCGATTTTAGACAATTAATCAAAGATTTTGCTAAAGAATTCAGCACCAGAATCGAAATGAAACAAGTAGGTTTCCGTCAGGAAGCAGCTCGTTTGGGAGGTATTGGCTCTTGTGGACGCGAATTGTGTTGTTCTACTTGGTTAACTGATTTTAGAAGTGTAAATACTTCGGCAGCGCGTTACCAACAATTGTCTTTAAACCCTCAAAAATTAGCCGGACAATGTGGTAAATTAAAGTGTTGTTTGAATTATGAATTAGACACTTACATGGATGCCTTAAAAGGATTTCCTGAATTTGAAACCAAATTAGTTACCGAAAAAGGAGATGCAGTTTGTCAAAAACAAGATATTTTTAAAGGCTTAATGTGGTTTGCTTACACCAATAATTTTGCAAATTGGCATGTTTTGAAAATTGATAAGGTTAAGGAAATTATTGCTGAAAATAAGTTAAAAAAGAAAGTTTCTTCTCTTGAAGATTTTGCTATTGAAGTTACACAAGAAGTTGAAAAAGACTTTAATAACGCAATGGGTCAAGAAAGTTTAACCCGTTTTGATCAACCAAAAAGAAATAAAAGAAACAATAAAAAGCCTAAAAAAGCAGTTGAAAATGCTGCGGGTGGTCCAAACAATAAAAAACCAGCTAACAAACAAGGCAATAAACCAGCTCAAGGAAATCAAGCTGCTCCAGCCCAACAAAAACCAGCTGGTGAAAAAAAGCCTAAAGGACCTAGAAAACCTATAATTATTAAAAAAAATGAGGCTAAAAAATAGCGTTGTAATACTTTTAGTTAGCATACTCTTTTTTTCATGCGATAAAAAAAGGGTTTTTGATGAATACAAATCTGTTGGAAGTGCCTGGCATAAAGACAGTATTGTTTCTTTTAATTTGCCCGAATTAGATTCTACTATAAGATATGATGTTTTTATAAATATACGAGACAATAATAATTATCCTTTTAATAATCTTTTCTTGATTGTAACGTTAGAAAAACCAAACGGTTATACTAAAGTGGATACTTTAGAATACGAAATGGCAGCTCCAGATGGAACCTTGTTAGGAAATGGTTTTACTGACATAAAAGAAAGTAAATTGTATTTTAAAGAGAATGTGAAATTTAGAGGTAAATACAAACTCAACATCAAACAAGCCGTTAGAGAAGGTGGAAAAGTCCCTGGTGTTACAGAATTAGAAGGAATTACAGATGTAGGTTTAAGAATTGAAAAAAAAGAATAAATAGTTATGGCAACTACTAATAAAAAGACGAATA
The DNA here is from genome assembly GCF_058309975.1 of Flavobacterium sp. ST-158. NCBI lineage: Bacteria > Pseudomonadati > Bacteroidota > Flavobacteriia > Flavobacteriales > Flavobacteriaceae > Flavobacterium > Flavobacterium sp. ST-158. The sequence continues at coordinate 833,357 of NZ_JBZEEN010000001.1, forward strand.
ATTCAGCTACTGATTTTAAGCAGTATACTAAAAAATTCTGGAAGCTTTTCATATATGGAATGGGAGCAATTGTTCTTTTTTTCCTATTTGCTTCTTGGGGATTACTTGGTTCAATGCCCTCTTTTGAAGACTTAGAAAATCCAGATTCTAATTTGGCTACCGAAATTATTTCATCTGATGGTGTGGTTATTGGAAAGTATTTTCAAACCAATCGTTCGCAATTAAAATATTCTGATTTGCCTAAAAATCTTGTAGATGCTTTGGTAGCCACCGAAGACGAGCGTTTTTATGAGCATTCAGGAATTGATGGAAGAGGTACATTGAGAGCTATTTTTACGCTAGGAACTAATGGTGGTGCCAGTACATTAACCCAACAATTAGCTAAACAATTGTTTCATGGAGAAGGATCTAAATTTTTACCATTTCGTATTATTCAAAAAGCAAAAGAATGGATTATTGCTATTCGATTAGAAAGGCAATATACTAAGAATGAAATTCTTGCTATGTATTGCAATGTGTATGATTTTGGAAATTATGCAGTAGGAGTAAGTTCAGCAGCGCATACTTATTTTTCTAAATCACCAAAAGAATTAACGGTAGATGAATCGGCAATTTTAGTGGGAATGTTTAAAAATTCAAGTTTATACAATCCGATTAAAAATCCTGTAGGTGTTAAAAATCGTAGAAATGTAGTATTGGCACAAATGGAAAAATCGCACATGATTACTAAGTCTGAAAAGGAAAAATATCAGGCATTGCCAATCAATTTGAATTTCAAATTAGAAAGTCATCGTGATGGTATGGCAACCTATTTTAGAGAATATTTACGTGATTACATGAAGAAATGGGCTGAAACCAATAAAAAACCAGATGGTTCTGATTATGATATTTACAAAGACGGATTAAAGATTTATACAACTATTGATTCCAGAATGCAAGCGCACGCTGAAGAAGCTGTTTCAGCACATATGGCTAATCTTCAAGAACAATTTTTTATTGATCAGAAAAAAAATAAAAATGCTCCCTTTGTTAATATTTCAGACAAAGAAACCAACCGTATTTTAATGCAAGCAATGAAATCTTCTAACCGTTGGTATGTAATGAAATCAATGGATAAATCAGAAGATGAAATTATCGAATCTTTTAGTAAAAAAGTAAAAATGACTGTTTTTACTTGGAAAGGAGAAAAAGATACCTTGATGACTCCTTTGGACTCCATTCGTTATTACAAACACTTTTTACAATCAGGTTTGATGGCTATGGAACCACAAACAGGAAATATTAAAGCTTGGGTAGGAGGTATCAATTATAAATATTTCCAATACGATCATGTGGCGCAGGGAGCTAGACAGGTAGGTTCTACTTTCAAGCCTTTTGTATACGCCACAGCCATCGAGCAACTAAATATGTCACCTTGTGATTCTATTATCGATGCTCCGTTTACCATTCCTGTAGGTCGTCATCATGTTACAGCAAATTGGACTCCAAGAAATTCTAATAACAAATACCTTGGAATGGTGACTTTGAAAAAAGCATTGGCCAATTCGATTAATACAATTTCAGCTAAATTAATTGATAAAGTAGGACCAGAAGCGGTTATTAAATTAACACATAAATTAGGAGTTAAAACTAATATTCCTGCTCAACCCTCCATAGCTCTTGGTGCTGTTGATATTACTGTTGAAGAAATGGTGGCTGCTTACAGCACATTTGCAAATCAAGGAGTGTATAATAAACCACAATTTTTATCTCGAATTGAAGATAAGAGTGGGGTAGTTATTTATGAACCAATACCTGAATCCCATGATGTATTGAATAAAGACATTGCTTTTGCAGTAATTAAATTGTTAGAAGGAGTAACGGAAGGCGGATCTGGTTCAAGATTACGTACGCAATACGGTGGTAGCGGAGATAATCGTTGGACAGGATATCCTTATGCGTTTACAAATCCAATTGCAGGTAAAACAGGTACCACACAAAATCAATCTGATGGTTGGTTCATGGGAATGGTTCCTAATTTAGTGACTGGTGTTTGGGTCGGATGTGAGGATCGTTCCGCACGTTTTAAAAGCATTACCTACGGACAAGGTGCTACAGCAGCCTTACCAGTTTGGGGATATTTTATGAAATTGTGTTATCAGGATCCGGAATTAAAAGTATCCAAAAAAGATTTTGAAAGACCGGCAAATCTTTCTATTAAAGTAGATTGTTATCAAGCTCCAAAAGTAAAAGATAGCACCGCTACTAATGTAATTCAAGATACAGACGAATTTGAATTTTAAAATCAATATCAAAAAGCTTCCCAATTGGGAAGCTTTTTTTGTTTAGTAACGAATTGAAATATTGTTTTTTCTTTTGGAAATAAAGCCTTATTTTTAGAATGGAAAAGAAATCAATTCGTTATGATTAATAAAAAAGTAAATTCGGTTCAGGAAGCACTTCAAGGAATTGAAGATGGAATGACTTTAATGTTAGGAGGTTTTGGACTATGTGGTATTCCAGAGAATTCTATTGCTGAATTAGTCCAAAAAGAAACTAAAAACCTAACATGTATTTCTAATAATGCCGGTGTTGACGATTTTGGTTTGGGTTTGCTTTTGCAAAAAAAACAAATCAAAAAGATGATTTCTTCTTATGTGGGAGAAAATGCCGAATTTGAACGCCAAATGCTTTCGGGCGAACTCGAAGTAGAATTGATTCCGCAAGGCACTTTAGCCGAACGTTGTCGGGCTGCTCAGGCAGGAATTCCCGCTTTTTTCACTCCGGCAGGTTATGGAACTGAAGTGGGTCAAGGTAAAGAAACCAGAGAATTTAACGGAAAAATGCACGTAATGGAATTGGCTTTCAATGCCGATTTTGCCATTGTAAAAGCTTGGAAAGGCGATACCGCTGGAAACCTAATTTTTAAAGGAACCGCCAGAAATTTTAATCCTGCTATGGCCGGTGCTGCTAAAATTACCGTTGCTGAAGTGGAGGAACTCGTGGAAGCCGGAACTTTAGACCCTAACCAAATCCATATTCCGGGAATTTTTGTGCAACGTATTTTCCAGGGAGAGAAATATGAGAAACGTATTGAGAAGGTGACGGTTCGAAAAAGAGAATAGTGATCAGTATAGATACAAGACTTAAATGAACTTCCATTTCTTATATGGTTCAAAAAAAATTTCTATTTGAAAAGAAAACTTATATGACTTATATGTTTTAAAAAACAAAATTATGGCTTTAACTAAAGAAGATATAGCAAAACGAATTGCCCAAGAACTTCAAGACGGCTTTTACGTGAATTTAGGAATAGGAATTCCAACCTTGGTGGCGAATTATATACCTGAAGGAATAAACGTCGAAATACAAAGCGAAAATGGCGTTTTAGGTATGGGTCCGTTCCCTTTTGAAGGCGAAGAAGACGCAGATATTATCAACGCGGGCAAACAAACCATTACCACGCTTCCCGGTGCAAGCTTTTTTGATTCGGCTATGAGTTTCGGGATGATTCGAGGCAAACATGTTGATTTAACCATTTTAGGAGCTATGGAAGTGGCTGAAAACGGAGATATAGCCAATTGGAAAATTCCCGGAAAAATGGTTAAAGGAATGGGAGGCGCCATGGATTTAGTGGCTTCGGCCGAGAATATCATCGTAGCCATGATGCATGTCAATAAAGCAGGAGAAAGTAAGATTCTAAAAAAATGTTCTTTGCCACTAACAGGAGTGGGCTGTGTTAAAAAAATAGTAACCGAACTCGCTGTGATGGAAATTACCCCAAAAGGAATTAAATTATTAGAAAGAGCACCTGGAGTTTCAGTAGAACACATTATCGCTTCCACCGAAGCCAATTTAATCATTGAAGGCGAAATTCCTGAAATGTTGATTTTTTAAACTATGAAGATTCCTTTTGACCCCATTATTTTAGGCTATACAATCAACATTCATTTAGTTCTAGAATATTTGGCTTTCTTTTTTGGATTTAGATATTATCTGTTTTTAAGAAAAAAAACGACTGATACGATTTCGAACACTAATAGACTCTCTATTATTTTAGGAGCGGTAATTGGTGCTTTTTTAGGTTCCAGAATAATGGGTTTTTTAGAAAATCCTGTATTTCCTCATTCTTTAGAAACGCTAGTAAATGTTTTAAATTATAAAACCATTATGGGGGGCTTATTTGGAGGTTTATTAGGTGTAGAACTTTCTAAAAAGATTATTGGCGAACAGCAATCATCTGGCGATTTATTTGTTTTCCCAATTTTATTAGGGATTTTTATTGGCCGAATAGGCTGCATGCTATCTGGGATAAATGAATTTACCTATGGAAAAGTAACCACATTTTTTATGGGAATGAATTTAGGTGATGGTTTAATACGACATCCATTAGCTTTATATGAATTAATATTTGTAATCTTTTTATCTGTATTTTTGTTAAAAATAAAGAATAGGGAATTGAAGAATGGATTATTATTTCAGTATTTCATGATATTCTATTTTGCATTTCGTTTTGGAATTGAATTTTTAAAACCCAATGTTTTCTTTGTTTTCGGATTAAGCACAATTCAGTTATTGTGTTTATTATGCTTAATTTATTATCGCAAAACCATTTTACACCTTTTTAAAAATGCCCGTTAGAAACTACACCTATTACGATTATACCTTAAGCCTTTGTCCCGAATGTTTAAAACGAATTGATGCTAAAATTGTTTTTGAAAACGACAAAGTGTATATGCTAAAACGCTGTCCAGAACATGGAAATTCTAAGGTTTTAATTGCTGATGATATTCCCTATTATAAAAACATAAGAAATTACAATAAACCTTCTGAAACACCTTATAAATTTAACACTAAAACAGATTATGGTTGCCCGTATGATTGTGGTTTATGTCCAGACCATGAACAACATTCTTGTTTAACGGTTATTGAAGTTACAGATAGATGTAATTTAAGCTGTCCAACCTGTTATGCAGGATCGTCACCTACTTATGGCAGACATCGTACATTAGATGAAGTAAAAGCCATGTTAGACACCATTGTTCATAATGAAAAAGAACCTGATGTAGTTCAAATAAGTGGGGGAGAACCTACCATCCATCCGCAATTTTTTGAGATTTTGGATTATGCCAAATCATTACCTATTCGGCATTTGATGTTAAATACCAATGGAATTAAGATTGCTAAGGACAGAGAGTTTGCAAAACAACTAAAAAATTATACTCCTGATTTTGAAATTTATCTGCAATTTGATTCTTTTGAAAATGTAGTTCTTCAAGAACTACGTGGCGCTGATTTGAATGATATTCGAAAACAAGCTTTAGAGAATTTAAATGAACTTAATCTATCAACCACTTTAGTTGTAACTTTACAAAAAGGATTGAATGATAATGAAATAGGTAAGATTGTCGAATTTGCTTTACAGCAAAAATGTGTTCGTGGTGTTACTTTTCAACCTACCCAAATTGCTGGAAGATTAGAGAATTTCAATCCTGAAACGGACCGAATGACTTTAACCGAAGTAAGAAGAAAAATATTAGAACAAACCTCAATATTTAATCCCGATGATTTATTACCAGTGCCTTGTAATCCGGATGCTTTAGTAATGGGTTATGCTTTAAAATTAGATAATGAAGTCTTTCCATTAACACGATATATTAATCCAAATGATTTATTGGATAATAGCAAAAACACCATCATTTATGAGCAAGACAATGTGTTACAGGAAAAAATGATAGAACTTTTTAGTACAGGTAATTCGGTTGAAGTAGCTGAAGAAAACCTAAAATCCATTATGTGTTGTTTGCCTAATATTGATGCGCCTAATTTAGGTTATGATAATTTATTTAGAATTATCATTATGCAGTTTATTGATGCCTATAATTTTGATGTCAGAGCGATTAAAAAATCCTGTGTGCATATTGTCAATAAAGACAATAAAATCATTCCGTTTGAAACAATGAATTTGTTTTATAGAGATGAAAAGTTAGAAAGATTAGAAGAATTACGTAATGAAATTAAATTTTAAACTATGATCGCTTTAGAAGTTGGAAATCTAAATGGTCTGATTATTTTTATTCTGGGAATAATGATTGGACCACCAATAATATTAACTTTAATAGGTTTTGCAGTAAAAAAACAGAGTCCAAAAGGAGCTAAAGTTTTGTTTATTTTAGCGGCTTTATATTTATTAATTGGATTAGGTATTTGCGGCAGTTTACTAACCTAAAAACACTTTTAAACGGAAAAAATAAACCGCAAATTCACAGATTTAATTTGCGAATTTGCGGTTAAAATATGTCTAAACTTAGAATTTTAGATTATAAATTCTCAAAGAAATCATTTCCTTTATCATCAGTAATAATGAAAGCAGGGAAGTCTTTAACTGTGATTTTACGCACTGCTTCCATTCCTAATTCTTCAAAATCAACTACTTCTACTTTCAAGATATTATCTTGAGCTAAAATAGCTGCGGGACCTCCAATAGAACCCAAATAGAATCCACCATAAGTTTTACAGGCATTCATCACATCTTTAGTACGGTTTCCTTTAGCAAGCATCACCATACTTCCGCCATTCTTTTGGAATTCTTCTACATAAACATCCATACGTCCTGCGGTTGTTGGACCAAAACTTCCTGAAGGCATTCCGTCTGGCGTTTTAGCTGGTCCAGCGTAATATACCGGGTGATTCTTGAAATATTCCGGCATTGGTTTACCAGCATCTAACAATTCTTTGATTTTAGCGTGTGCAATATCACGGGCTACAATCAGCGTTCCGTTTAGTTTCAAACGGGTTTTAATTGGATATTGTGATAATTTTTTAAGAATATCAGCCATCGGTTGGTTCAAATCAATTTCAACCGCTTCTTCCAAATGTGGTGGTGTTTCAGGCAATAATCGTTTTGGATTTACTTCTAATTGTTCTACGAAGATTCCGTCTTTGGTAATTTTACCTTTTATGTTTCTATCCGCAGAACAAGAAACTCCCAATCCAACTGGGCAAGAAGCAGCATGACGAGGCAAACGAATCACACGAACATCATGCGTAAAATATTTTCCTCCAAATTGCGCTCCAATGGCACTTTCCTGGCAAATGCGTTGTACTCTTTTTTCCCATTCCAAATCACGGAAAGCTTGACCTGCCATGTTTCCAGTAGTTGGTAAATTATCGAAATAACCTGCAGATGCTTTTTTAACTGCGGCTAAATTTGCTTCGGCAGAAGTTCCTCCAATCACTAAAGCCAAGTGATACGGTGGACAAGCTGAAGTTCCTAAATCCATGATTTTTGCACGAATGAAAGCATCCATAGATTTTTCATTCAATAAGGATTTGGTTTGTTGGTACAAATAGGTTTTGTTAGCCGAACCTCCTCCTTTTGCTAAAAACAAAAATTCATAAGAAGCGCCTTTTTTAGCATAAATATCAATTTGTGCCGGAAGATTAGAACCGGAATTCTTTTCTTCAAACATGCTAATCGGTACAATTTGAGAATAACGTAAGTTTCTTTCCTGATAGGTATTAAAAATCCCTTTAGAAAGCCATTCGGCATCATCAACGCCTGTATATACGTTTTCTCCTTTTTTAGCCATTACAATCGCTGTTCCGGTGTCTTGACACGAAGGCAATTCGCCATCAATAGCCACCACAGCATTTTGCAATAAATTATAAGCCACAAATCGGTCATTGTCTGTTGCTTCAGGGTCGTCAAGAATGGCTCTTAATTTTTCTAAATGCGAAGTACGCAACATAAAAGAAACATCTTTCATAGCTTCCTGAGAAAGTAATTCCAAACCTTTTGGGTCAACGGTCAAAATTTCTCTATCGCCTAGTTTTTCAACTTTTACATAATCAGAAGTGATTTTGCGGTATTGGGTATCGTCTTTTAAAATAGGATAAGGATCCTGGTATATAAAGTCCATGGGTATTTTATTTTTGGCAAATATAAAAATTATTTAACGTAGGCACAGTCTTTTAACAGTTGCTATTCTTTGGTAAAATCAGACATTTTGTTATAAAATCAAACAAAAAGAGATGATATTTGTCAAATATCATCTCTTAGTTTGTATGATTAATCTTTTGAAAATTAGGTTAATAAGCTAGTTGCTAAAAAAAGAATAAGCAATCCTATCGCGATGTATTTGGTGTATTTTGACATTTTGTTAGTTGGTTTAATGATTAATAAATGTTTTTTTTCAAGAAATCAAAAGAATGAAAAATTGATTGAAAATCCTAAAATTATTTTTAGATAAATCTGTTGAGATAATCAAATCTATCCAAATGAGAGCCATCGGCTCGGAACATTCGATTTAAAAAAACCAGCTCGCCACAAAAATGGCTGTTATCACACAAATTAAATCCACTAAAAGCATCGTTGGCAAGGCATAACGGGTATTCTTGATGTTTACCGAACCAAAGTAAACTGCAATTACGTAGAACGTACTTTCGGCACTACATTGAAAAATACTGCTTAATCTTCCAGTTAAAGAATCGGCACCAAAAGTATTCATTGAATCAATCAAAAATCCTCTGGAACCTGCGGAACTAAACGGGCGAAGCATTGCTACCGGTAAGGCATCCACGATTTCTTTATTCACGCCCATATTCGAAAATACAAAAGCAATTCCGTCACTAATAATTTCAAATAAACCACTATTTCTAAACAAGGAAATAGCTACTAACATCCCTAAAACATATGGAAAAATGGTAACTCCGGTTTTTACTCCGTTGTTGGCTCCCGAAACAAAAGCATCAAAAACCGTTGTGTTGGCTTCGGCAAATTTCTTTTCTTTCATAAAGGACAAGATGAGAGTAGCGATAATAATTCCTAATAAAATCAAAGCCGAAAGGTTAGTGGTAAAATAATTCTTTCCTATCAAATCCAAATGATTTACATACATCAACAAACCAACTATAGCTGCAATCAAAGCCATCAATGCCGCCACTAAAGAAGCACTTTTGAAATTAATTTTTTGTTTGATTCCCACAATCAAAAACGCGGCTATGGTTCCTATAAAAGAAGTGATAATGCAAGGCAACATCACATCGGCAGGATTAGCTGCATTCGCTGCTGCACGATAACCGATGATTGAAGTGGCAATTAGGGTTAATCCCGAAGCATGCAAACACATAAACATAATTTGGGCGTCACTGGCTTTGTCTTTTTCGGGGTTGAGTTCCTGCAAACTTTCCATGGCTTTAAGTCCAAAAGGCGTTGCAGCCGAATCCAATCCCAAGAAATTTGCAGCAAAATTCAAGGTCATATACGATATGGATGGATGGTTTTTAGGGATGCTTGGAAACACTTTTACAAAAACGGGACTCAAAACAACAGCTAGTTTTCCAGAAGCTCCTGAAATGATTAACAGTTCCATCAATCCACAGAAAAAGGCCAGATAGGCGATAAGCGGAAGGATTAAATCGACCAAAGTGCTTTTACAGGTGGGTAATAATCCATCCGATTTTTGAACTCCGCTGTAAATTTTTACGGTTTTGTTTTTATAGACATAAGTCGTATCGGCATTCAGTGTAATCCGATTGATAATCATGGTTTGCTCCGGCGCATTTTTAATGCTGTCTTTGATAAAAGCAGGCAGTTCTTCGGCATATTTTTCAGCAATTAAAATTGGATCACCTTTTTGACCATTTAGAACATGATCAATCGTGTAATTACTACCAGTAAACAAACTTACTACCACAAAAACAATTGATGAGATAAAAATCACCAACCAGAATCTACTTAATACCATATTATTTTAATTTTTGTAAATGTAATAATTCAATGTCAATGTAAATATCAAAAATCAATTTCAATCCAACAGGATATTTTGTCATTGAATTTTGCCATTGCTATTGAAATTTACACATGAATAATCTCATCCTCAATCAATAAATCTTCCCGTCTTAATCGAAGGAAAATTTGAGCTACTGCAATCGTGTCTTTTTCACAATAGGTAACAATGCGGTCAATGTCTTTGTCTACATAAAAAACATGACCTACTTGACTGCCATCGATATCGCCTTTGGGAGAAGGAATTCCGAGGATTTTGCACAGTAATTTTAAAGAAGTAAAATGTTTGTAATCGCCAAATTTCCATAATTCCAAAGTATCCAAATGGGCTATTTCCCAAGGTTTTTTTCCAAAGAGATTGAGCTTTTCTGGAATTGGAATTTGATTGATAATCATTCGGCGTGCCAGAAACGGTATATCAAATTCCTTGGCATTATGTCCGCATAAAAGATGTTGCGGCCCATTGAAATGATTGTTCAGCAGATTATTGAAATCTTTTAAAAGTTTAGCTTCTTCGCCAAAAAAAGAAGTCACTCTAAAATTTCGAATATCTCCTTTAATCACAAAAAAACCAACAGAAATACAGACGATTTTACCAAATTCGGCCCAAATTCCGGCACGATCGTAAAATTCTTCTGCCGAGAAATCATCCTTGCGTTGGTATTGAGTTTTCTGTTCGTACAGATTTTGCATTTCAGGATCTAATTCATTGAAATCGGCGGTTTCCGGAACAGTTTCTATGTCCAAAAACAAAATGTTATTGAGATTTATTTTTTCAATCATTGCAAATCAATTTTTAGTTTGAAATTGTTTTTTTGTCAACATTTTATAGCTTTCGTCTACATACACAAAAAAATCATCACTGTGTGGAGTTCCATTGGTACTTGGATTTTCTTTATTTCCCAGGCGCACAATAATGAGCTGATCTTCAGGAACTACAATTACATATTGACCTAAATGACCACGCATATAGAAAATTTCTTTGTTTTTATAATGGCTTAACCACCAGCCATAGCCATATTCCGGTGATTCTTTAAAGCGTGGCTGTACCGATTTGGCAATAAAAGTACTGTCTAGAATTTGTTCGCCGTTCCATTTTCCGTGTTGAAGGTAGAGTTTGCCAAAACGCGCAAAATCTCTAGCATTACTGGCAATGCAGCAAAAAGCTTTGACCAATCCTTTTTTGTCAGTTTGCCAAAAGGCTTCACTTTCGGCACCCATAGGTTTCCAGAATGATTCTGAAACATAGTCAGCCAGATTTTTTCCAACTGCTTTTTCGATGCACATGGCTAAGAGTTGGGTATTTCCGCTTAAATATTTATAAGCTTTTCCAGGTTCTTCAATTCCTTTTAATCCTAAAATAAGGGTTCTTAAATTATCATCAAAATAAGCGCGAGTAGTTATCGAAAAAGGATCGTAATAGGCTTCGTCCCAATCTAATCCCGATGCCATGGAAGCAAGATCACCAACGGTCATTTGAGCCGATTTTCCTTTTTTAAATTCGGGAAAAAAGTCGCCCACTTTCTGGTCCAGACTTTTAATTTTTCTTTGCATAATCGCTTTTCCTAAGGCAGCAGATACGATACTTTTGGCCATTGAAAAGGAATTGGATTTGGAGTCTTTACTGTAATTATCATAATAGTTTTCGTTCCAGATACTATCATTTTTGATAATTAAAAAAGCTACGGTTCCCGTTTGTTGATGTGTTTTTTCAAGTCTTTCCGTTGGTTTTACTAGATTGTAATCTTTGGCAATAGACCAGGGTTGTGGTTGGTTGCTTTTTTGAATAATAGAGTTATCAAAATATTGATAATCATCTAAAAAAGCAGTGGAATGTCCATTGAAATACGTAATTCTTACGGCTCGTAATAAATAATCCTTTTTGAAAATATAGAGGGAAAGAATCAAAACTGCTATAAATACTAGTAATCTAAACAGAAATTTTTTGACTTTTTTCATGGATCTGGAGTTTGTTCAGTACGAATTTACATAAAAAAATAATGTTTTATTTTAATTGTGAAATAAAAAAATAATCGAATTTTAATATACAATTGGTTGCCATTCTATAAGAATTATGTGAATAATTATTGCAAATTGTTATCTTTGGGTATTATAAAAAAAAATAATAATGTCAGAAAAAGAGTTGATTGTAAAAATTGTAGATTATTTCGAAACTTATATTTTTAAGAATCATATAGAGTCATCTTTAAAAAACAATGCTAAATTAAAATCTTACAATATAAATCCTATAGTTGTAAAATATTTATCTAAAGTACTAGAAGGTGATTTTACAGCAAAAGGTGTTGCGAAAGCTTTATATTATCCTAGAGTATTAGGAACTTCAATAAATACATCTTTTGGAACTCGAATTCAAAATATGTTTGTAGAACTTGAATTGGCAAGTGGTTCATTGATAAAAGGGATGGATATTGAATTTACAGATAAAGTAGATAAAAGAAAAAAATGGTGTCAACTAAAATCTGGTCCAAACACGATTAATTCTGAAGATGTAAAACCTTTGATTACTAAATTTACTAACACAATTAATTTAGCTAGAACGAATAAGGCTTTTAAGGATGTTAATAATACTGATTTTATAGTTGGTGTTTTGTACGGTGAATCTGATGAATTGAGTATGCACTATAAAACAATAGATAAATCTCATCCTGTAATTATTGGAAAAGATTTATGGCATCGGATAACCGGTTTTCCAAATTTTTATAACGGCTTAGTTGAAGAATTGCATAAACGCATACTTACACTTGATACTAAAGATTTAATCAATAAAGGTTGCACGGATTTAGAGGAAGAAATTAAAAATTCATCACTTTTTGATTTTTAGAACCATAAAATTCATTTAAAAAATTAATAATAGAATAACCTATTTCTCTACCTAAATTTACTGGTACGGCATTTCCAATTTGTTTATATTGTTGAGCTATGGAACCTGCAAATTTCCAGTCATCTGGAAAAGTTTGAATTCTGGCATATTCTCGAACAGTAAATGGACGAGTTTCATCAGGATGACATCTTTCAGTTTGTTTTTGAGCAGGACTACAAGTCAAAGTGAGACTAGGTTCATCCCATCCAATTCTTCGAGCCATACCAGTTTTTCCTCCTCCAAGATAAAAACTTCCTCCCATATATTCTTTTTGAATATCAAGAGGTAAATCACGCCAATAACCTTTAGGAGGTACTAAATCAAGTATTTCTTTTTTTGACTTTGGATATTTTACACCCTCAGATTTAGGAACATCGCAATCAAATAGTTCACCTTTTTTTAATGCGTCAGAAAGATTGTAGATTTTCTTATATGGTTTTGGATATTTATAAATTATATCTATATCTTTTCTAATGCCTACTAATATAAGTCGTTCTCTTTTTTGAGGTACTTTGAAATTTAAAGCTTTTAAAACTTGAACAGGAACGACATTATATCCAATTTCGTCGAGAATAGAAATCATTCCTTGTAGGGTTTTTCCATTTTCATGACTTAATAAACCTCGTACATTTTCACCAATACATATTTCAGGAGATACTTCTTTAACAACTCTGGCAAATTCGTAAAACAATGTACCTCTAGCATCATTTAAACCCAATTTTTTTCCTGCATAACTAAATGCTTGACAAGGGAATCCACCGGTAACAATATTGGCTTTATTTTTATAAGTTGTGAAATCTAAATTTTTTATATCTCCCTCCAAAACATTCCAATTGGGTCTGTTATTTCTTAATGTTGTACAAGCCCATTTGTCAATTTCATTTAATGCAATACATTTTAATCCAGCTTTTTCAAGACCTACAGCAAGCCCTCCAGCACCTGCAAATAATTCAATAACGGTATATTCATTTTCTGGTTTAACATAGTTAGAAATTTCTTTTTCAATGACATGACCTTCAAAAAGACTTCCCATTAAAGCTTGCACATCACTTTTTCTGTACACTCGATAATTTGAAACAGGTTCTCTAACAGCAGTTAAAATTCCCTCATTGTCCCATCTTCTGAGAGTTTCTTTACATTTGCCAACGAGTTCTGCTGTTTCAGAGAGAGATAGATATTCATTCATAACCACATTGTTAAACATTATACAGTGGTTACAAATATATGTGAAAAAGTATTATTAAAGAAGAAAAAAGTGATTAGTTATTTTATTTTCAGAACAAAAGTTGTTGTCTTCGTGCCGGATTTTCGTGTTCTAACAACCATTTTTTACGCCACAAACCACCGGCATAACCAGTAAGCGAACCATCAGTCCCAATGACTCTGTGACAGGGAACTACTATCCAGAGCGGATTTTTACCATTGGCAGAAGCCACGGCTCGAATGGCTTTGACATCGCCCAGTTTTTTTGATAAATCCATATAACTACAGGTTTTTCCAAATGGAATTTCCAGCAGAGCTTTCCAGACTTTTTGTTGAAATTCGGTTCCCGAAGGATTCAGTTTAAAATTGAAATCGGTCCTTTTTCCTTCAAAATAATCATTCAATTGTGAAACAGCGTCTTGTAGAACAGTAGGGATGTTTTTTGAAATTTGACCTTCATCATCAATGGAAATTACAGAAATGCCGTTTTGATCGCCAAGGATTTTGGCAATTCCCAGAGGTGTTTGAAAATAAGCGATGGTTTTTTCTTCAGACATTTTTTAGTTTTTTGATGTTAAAAATGCAATTGCAGTTTGTGCTATTTCCGAAGGATTTCCTTTTGGTGTAATCAATAAAATATCGGTAAACAAGCCTGTTTTTTTAAGTTCAATAAATGCTAATTCCGGATAATTATGACTTTTCATTATTGCCGTTGGTACAATTGAAATTCCCAGTCCGTTTTTAACCAACTGAATTATCGATGAAATATTGTTAGATTCGTGGACAACTTTGGGTTTAAATCCATATCGAGCACAAATTTCTAATAAGGAATCATAGAAATAAGGCGCATATTGTTTGTTGAAAAACACAAAAGTAGCTGTTTTTAATTGCTCTATATCTTCTTCAGAAGTTAAGGAATAATTATTTTGATTAAAAACCAAGGAAAAGCTGTCTTTAAACCACAATTGGGAATCAATTTTAGGCGAATGCAAGGGCGCACGAATGATTCCAAAATCGATTTTTCCTTCTTCTAAAGCGGCAATTTGTTTGACTGTGGGAACTTCATACAATCTGAAATTGACAAATGGATATTGAGCTGACAAAAATTGAATTAATGCCGAAATATCTCCCGAAAAAGTAGAACTTACGTAGGCAATTCGGAATTCGCCGCTTTGATTCTCACTAATTTTTTTGGTTGTAGCATTGATTCGTTCTAGGTTTTGTACCAATTCCTGAATTTCTTTTTGGTAATATTTTCCAGCATCGGTAAGGATGACGCGTTTGTTATTGCGTTCAAAAAGTGTGGCTCCCAGTTCGGTTTCTAATTCTTTAATCTGCCTGCTTAATGGCGGTTGAGAAATGAATAGCTTTTCGGCCGCACGAACAAAGCTGAGTTCCTCGGCTAATTTTAGAAAATATTTTAAGTGTCTTAATTCCATAAATACTTTTTAAGTATCAATAGTTGACAAAATAAGTATTTTTATGTCATATATAAAAATTATAGGTTTGTGAAATAAACAAGCTTTAGAGAAAAAGTATTTTTTAAGCCACTAATTCACGAATTTAAATTGAAAATAGGAATGCGCCATTTCACTAATTAAAATTATTGTTTGTGAATTCGAATCTAAAAATGAGTAATCTAGTTTCAACTTAAAAATTAGTGGAATAATTGAGTTTAGTAAAAACTCTTATCCGTGAATTCGTGGCTAATAAATTATATATGAAGAATTTAAAAATTGAAATCATGAAAAAATCAACTGTAACAGAAATCAGAGAACGTTTTGACAATGAAGTAGAACGTTTCTCGAATTTAGAAACCGGTCAAGTGGCCACAATGGATGCTAAGTTAAGCTTAGAATTAATTACTTGTACCGCAAGAGCGGTAAAACCAGAAGCAAAAACTATCTTAGATTTAGGATGTGGAGCAGGGAATTATACGTTGAAAATGTTGTCAAAAGTGCCGAATTTGAATTGTACTTTGGTTGATTTGAGTCGGAATATGTTAGACAAAGCATTGGAGCGTGTTTCAGAAGTTACAGCTTCCAAGGTAGAAACTATTCAGGGAGATATTAGAGATATTGATTTACCTAAAAATCATTTTGATATCATCTTGGCTGGAGCGGTTTTGCATCATTTGCGTGATGATTCCGATTGGGAAATGGTGTTTCAAAAATTGTTTGATAGTTTAACTTCGGGTGGTTGTTTGTTAATTTCGGACTTATTGATTCAGGATAACGAAGCGGTAAATCAATTGACATGGAAAATGTATGCCGATTATTTAAGGCAACACGGTGGAGAGGAATACCAACAAAAAGTATTTGATTATATTGAAAAAGAAGATACACCAAGATCTATGAGTTTTCAATTGGATTTAATGAAAAAAGTAGGTTTTGCAAGCACTGAAATTTTACATAAAAATGCTTGTTTTGGCGCTTTTGGAGGGATAAAGTAGTTTGCTGTGAAAGACGTAAATAGGTTGTTTATAAATGCAAAAACCATTCGGGAAATCGAATGGTTTTTGTGTATGTAGCCCTGATGGTAGCGGCAGCCTTTTATGGAGGTGTTCGCCATAAAAGCTATAGCGTACAGCAGGAATAGCTTCTTATATTATTTCAAATTTGAATTGATATAGGCTTCTAAACCTTGTAATTCTTTATCCGTGAATGTTTTGGTAAGTGTTAGATTCGCCTGCATTACTGCAAATTGCGAAGGATCAACAATAGCGTCACTTTCTCCTTTTAAGAACGTAACGATACTCTCATTTTTATCTTTGTAGGTTTTGGCAATTTCTTGTAGGCTTGGTCCAATAAGCTTTTCATCGGTTTTATGGCAAGAAATACAAGCGCCTTTACCCTCAAAAATAACTTTTCCAATTTCTTCTGGTGCTAGCTCTTTATCAACGGTTGCAACAGCGGTTGGTTCTTCTTTTCCAAAAGATTCCTGACTTTCTTTTTTACATGAAAAGGCAATAAGTGCAAAACTAAGGAGTATTATTTTTTTCATCTTTCACTATTATTTAGACTCAAATTTACACTTTATTATGAATGTAAAAAATGACAGATATCAGTTTATTTGTTCAAAAGAATGGCCGCTTCTTTGGCAAAATAAGTCGAAATCAGACTAGCACCTGCACGTTTGATGCACATGAGTTGCTCCATCATGATTGCGTCATTGTCTAGCCAACCTCTTTCGGCAGCGGCTTTAATCATCGCATATTCGCCTGAAACGTGATAAACGGTTACTGGTACGTTTACGACGTTTTTAACCTCCCTAACGATGTCTAAATAGGCAATTCCGGGTTTTACCATCACCATATCGGCGCCTTCTTCAACGTCCCATAGGGCTTCTTTGACCGCTTCAATGCGATTGGTATAATCCATTTGGTAGGTTTTCTTGTCTTTTGGCACTACGACATCCGCTTCTTTGGGAGCGGAGTCCAGAGCGTCTCTAAATGGCCCGTAAAATGCCGAAGCATACTTAGCCGAATAGCTCATGATTCCAACATTATGAAAACCGGCAGCATCCAGTCCTTCACGTAAACGCAATACACGACCGTCCATCATATCTGATGGAGCAACAAAATCGGCTCCGGCCTCAGCATGAGATATTGCCATTTTTACCAAAGCATCGTTGGTTGCATCGTTGGCAACATCGCCATCGGTAATGATTCCGTCGTGTCCGTAAATAGAGTAGGGGTCTAGAGCTACATCGGGCATTACAATCATTTCCGGACAGGCTGATTTAATGGCACGAATGGCATTTTGCATCAATCCATTTGGATTCCAGGCTTCCGTTCCAGCGTTGTCTTTTAGTTTTTCGTCTACTTTTACATAGATATTTACCGCACGAATACCTAAAGCGAATAATTCCTGAACTTCTTTTACCGTTAAATCTACCGAACGACGGAAAATTCCCGGCATCGATGGGATTTCTACTTTTACGTTTTCGCCTTCGGCAATAAACATGGGAAACATAAAATCACTTGGACTTAAGGTTGTTTCTCTAACTAAACTTCTAATTGATTCGTTTACTCTTAAACGGCGGCCTCGTTGTAATGGGAACATATATTTTAGCTTTTAGCTGACAGCTTTCAGCAATTAGCTTTTAGCCGTTAGCAATTATAATTTAATTACTTATTTAATTTAGATATTAAACTATTGAGCATTTTTTTGATTTCTTCGACTTGAAATAAAAGCTTTTGACCATTTTCAAATTCAATGAATTTTAAATCAATGCTTAGTAATAGTTGGTACTCTAATTCATTTGCAGAACCAAATGCAATATATAAAAAACGACAAAAATCTTTATCTGAATTTCTACCGCAACCTTCTGCAATATTAGTCGGTATTGAACTTGCGGATCTTTTCATTTGACTGGTTAAGCCAAAAAGTTCTTCTTTTGGAAAAGTATTTAATATATTATAAACGTCAAGTGTTAATTGATGTGATTTTTGCCAAACTGTAAAATTTTTATAATCTTTCATATTCTAAATTTAGGCTAATTGCTAAAAGCTGAGAGCTAATTGCTGTTATATCCAATCAACAGGATTTTCCAACACTTTCAACAACTTTTCTTCTTCGCTTCCGGCTTCTGGATGGTGGTCATACACCCATTGTACATGTGGTGGTAATGACATCAAAATAGATTCTATTCTTCCGTTGGTTTTTAAGCCAAATAAGGTGCCTTTATCATGAACCAAATTGAATTCTACATAACGACCTCTACGGATTTCCTGCCAGTTTTTTTGCTCTGCTGTATAAGGCAAATCTTTTCTTTTTTCAACTATTGGAACATAAGCCTGAAGGAAACTATTTCCAACTTCAGTAACAAAATTGTACCAATTTTCCATTGTCATGTCTTCTGTTGCTTTGCAATAATCAAAGAATAAACCGCCAATACCACGGGCTTCGTTGCGGTGCGCATTCCAGAAATACCCATCACATTGTTTTTTATATTTGGGATAAAACTCCGGATTGTGTTTATCGCAAGCGGTTTTACAAGTCTGATGAAAATGAACCGCATCTTCTTCAAACAAATAATAAGGTGTTAAATCTTGTCCGCCGCCAAACCATTGCTGGATGACATTACCATTGTCATCGTACATTTCAAAATAACGCCAGTTGGCATGAACGGTTGGCACCATTGGGCTTTTAGGATGAATAACCAAACTCAGTCCGCAGGCAAAAAAATCAGCTTCACCTACGTTGAAAAGCTTTTGCATGGAATCGGGTAATTTTCCGTGAACAGCAGAGATATTCACTCCGCCTTTCTCGAAAACGGCACCGTTTTCAATTACACGGGTTCTTCCGCCACCGCCTTCCGGGCGTTTCCAAAGATCTTCTTTAAATTTGGCCTGACCGTCAACAGCTTCCAAACCAGCTACTATTTGATCCTGAAGATTTTGTATGTATTGGTAAAATTTGTCTTTCATGATAAATTTGCTTTTACAGCCACAATTTTATTATTGATTCCAAAAGAAAACATCTTGCTTTCGGCTTGGATATAATTGTAAATCGCAATCGCTTTTTCTAAAAAATGAAACTGATTTTTCTGCGACATCTGCACTAGAATATCGGCAAAATGTTCCTGATGATTCCAGTCCAGATGACAACGTTGCAGGAGTTCAATCAGTTCGTCTTCAGAAATTTCGTTTATTCTTTCTAGGTTTAAACCAAAATTTTTTAATTGCTCCTCAATAGCAGGAATAGCTTCATCATTCCACTTTGGTACATAAACTAAAGTGTGAAGTGTTTTAAGAATGTTATCTATTCTTATTTTTTCCTGATCTCTTAAGCCTTTGTTGAGCATTTCTTTTTAGTTGTTGGTTGATTGTTGTTAGTTGATAGTCGTTAAGTGTTTTTTCAACAACTATCAACTAACAACCGTCAGCTATTTATTCCCGTACTCTTTCACTGCATCAATAAACGCTTTGGCGTGATCTACCGGAATATTTGGTAAAATTCCGTGGCCCAGGTTTACGATGTATTTGTCTTTTCCGAATTCGTCAATCATTTCATGTACCATTTTTTTAATGGTTGGAATTGGCGAAAGCAATCTTGATGGATCGAAATTTCCTTGTAAAGTAATATTTCCACCTGATAAATAACGCGCATTTCTAGCCGAACAAGTCCAGTCTACTCCAAGTGCTGAGGCTTTACTTTTTCCCATTTCGTTCAAAGCAAACCAGCATCCTTTTCCAAAAACAATAACAGGAGTTACTTCGGCTAAGGCTTCGACGATTTGGTTAATGTAGTTCCATGAAAATTCCTGATAATCTGTAGGTGAAAGCATTCCTCCCCAAGAGTCAAAAATTTGAACGGCATTTACACCAGATTTCACTTTTTCTTTTAAGTATAAAATGGTAGTATCGGTGATTTTTTGTAATAAAGTGTGAGCAGCTACCGGATTTGAGAAACAAAATCCTTTAGCGGTATCAAAGCTTTTCGAACCTTTTCCTTCCACAGCATAACAGAAAATAGTCCAAGGTGAACCTGCAAAACCAATTAAAGGTACTTCGTCATTCAGCATTTCTTTGGTTAATTTCACTGCATCAAAAACGTATCCTAAAGTTTCATTCACATCCGGAACATAAACCTGATTTACCTGTTCCATGGTACGAATTGGATTTGGGATAATAGGTCCCAAATTGTCTTTTAATTCTACATGAATTCCCATGGCTCTTGGTACTACCAAAATATCCGAAAATAAGATAGCGGCATCCGGAGCAATACGACGAATAGGTTGTACCGTGATTTCGGCAGCCAGTTCCGGAGTTTCACAACGGGTAAAAAAATCATATTTATCACGTAAAGCCCTAAATTCTGGTAAATATCTTCCTGCCTGACGCATCATCCAAACCGGTGGACGTTGTACAGTTTCTCCTTTTAGTGCTTTTAAAAACAAGTCATTTTTTAACATAATTCTATCTTTTTTTATTCCTCAACGGGTTTTTTGGATTTTTTTATTGTCAGCTAGACACTTTCAGATTTATAATACTCTATAACTTCAACAATAACATCTTCAATTGTTGGTGTTTCCGGAATTATAATTTTTTTAATTTTATTTGCTTCTAATGTTTTTGCGGTGGTATTGCCGATGCAAAAGCAAATTTCTTTTTTGATTTTATTATTGGTAAAATAGCTTTCAACAGCCGAAGGGCTAAAAAACAAAATTCCATCAAATTTTTCCTCTTTGGATATTTTAAAAGGAGCTAATGCGGTTTGATACACTTCAATTTCATTGAATGTGATGCCTGCATTTTTTAATGCTTGTGGCAAAGTTTCTTTACGTAGGTTTCCGCTGAAAAAAGTATAGCTTTCTTTGTTGTAGATTAGCGTAATAATTTCGGCTAATTCCGACGCATAATCCATATACACATCTACTGTAAAACCGTTAAGCTCCAGTAATTCTTTAGTTTTTATGCCCACACAAAAAACACTTTTGGTTTGCAGTTTTTCCCAGCCGTTTTGTTCCATTAAACTTAAAACGGCATTCTGACTGCTGAAAATCAGATTTGTATTGAGGTCTTTTAATTCGAAATTACTGTTTTTAATTTCGATAAAATCCTGTTCTAAAAGATCAATATTAGCATCAAGAAATGCTTGTCTTTGTTCGGGGGATAAGGTTTTGGTAGACAGAATACTTATTTGACTCATTATTTTTTCAAATTAGTTTTAATTGCTGCCATCAGTTCAGCTCCGCCATTTTCCAGAATTTCTTTTGCCATATAAAATCCTAGTTTTTTCCATTCCGAAATATCCACGATTTTATTGATTTCAATTTTTTGTCTTCCATCTAATGAGAATAAAACGCCATCAAAATGTATGGTGTCTTCCTCTTCATTGTATTTTGCCAAAGCACCAATAGGAGCGGTACAACCACCTTCTAAAGTTCTTAAAAACTGGCGTTCTATATGCGTGCAAATTTGGGTTTCAACATGATTTAAATTAGAAAGAGCATCCAGTGTATAATTGTCATTTCCCATAGCAACCACTAACATAGCGCCTTGAGCCGGTGCTGGAATCATCCAATCTAAGTCAATATAATCGCCCGGTTTTAAATTGATTCTTTCTAATCCCGCTGCTGCAAAAACAGCTCCGTTCCAGTCGTTGTCCTGTAGTTTTTGCATTCTGGTATTTACATTTCCACGTAAATCAACTACAGTATGATTTGGGTATTTGTTCAGCCATTGTGCCTGACGACGTAAACTTCCGGTAGCAATAGTTCCGTTGCCTTCCAAAAAGTCTAAGCTTCCTTTATGCACTAAAATATCTAAGGTATTGGCTCTTTCTAAAACAGCAGCCTGAACAATTCCAACAGGAAGAGCCGTTGGCACGTCTTTCATGGAATGTACGGCAATATCCACATCACCGTTAATCATGGCAATATCCAGAGTTTTGGTAAAAATACCAGTAATTCCCAATTCGTATAAGGGTTTGTCGAGGATAATGTCGCCTTGGGATTTTACGGCTACAATTTGAGTTTTATAACCTAAATCATTTAGTTTATTTTGAACAGTGTGGGCTTGCCATAATGCGAGTTCGCTATCTCTTGTACCTATACGTATTGTTTTATCTGCCATTTTTATATTTTATTCCAAAAATAGGATATAAATTAATATCCATTAAGGAATTGAGGTTCTTTCTTTTTTTCTGGTTTATTTACTTACCAGTGCTTCAATTTTAAACACTTTTTCAATCCATTCAATGCTTTCATCTACCAGAGTGTTTTCGTCTTTAAGATGATTAGCAAAATGAGTAGTGATTTTCTGAATGATTCTGTTGCTGATGATTTCGGCTTGTTCTTCGTTAAAATCAGCCATTTTTTTACTTTGAAAATCCAATTCCGAATTTTTAATATCGTTTAGCTTGGCTTTCAAGGCATTGATAGTTGGAGCAAATTTTCTTCCTTTTGTCCAGGTTCTGAATTCGTCTTTTATTTCTTCTATAATAGCTTCGGCAGCAGGAATATGTTTTTTTCTGTTTTCTAAAGTTTCATCGGTCATTTGAGATAAATGATCCATGTGAATGAGCGTAACACCCTCAATTTCGGTAACATTTTCATGTACGTTTTTAGGAATCGATAAATCTAAAATCAACAATGGTTTTTTAAGATTTAAAATGGCTTTGTCCACAGTAGGATTTTGTGCGCCAGTTGCCACTACTAAAACATCTGCTTTTTGAAGTTCTAATTGTAAATCCGAATAATCTTTAACAATCAAATCCAATTTTTCAGCTAATTTTTCAGCCTTATCTTTGGTTCTGTTTATTAGGGTAATTTGTTCGTGTTTAGTATGTTTTACTAGGTTTTCGCAGGTATTTCTACCAATTTTTCCTGTTCCAAAAAGTAAGATATTTTTATTAGAAATATCTGCTACATTTTTGATGATATATTGAACTGATGCAAAGGATACAGAGGTTGCACCAGAAGAAATTTCAGTATCAGTTTTGATTTTTTTACTGGCTTGAATCACAGAGTTTACTAAACGCTCCATGAAAGTGTTAACCAAACCATAGTGTTTACTTTGGTTAAAAGCATTTTTAATTTGGCTTATGATTTCAAAGTCTCCTAAAATTTGACTGTCTAATCCCGTTCCAACACGAAACATGTGATTGATAGCATCTTGATTTTTATAGATATAAGCTACTTCTTGGAATTCTTGTACTGAACCATTACTATTTTCACAAAGTAATTTAATTAGTTCATAGGGATGATTAGCAAAACCATATATTTCTGTTCTATTACAAGTTGAAGTAACGATTAACGATTCTATTCCTTCGGCTTCAGCTTGCATTAATAAAATAGATTGTGCTTTGGCATCTAAGCTAAATTTTCCTCTAATCGTTGCATCTGCTTTTTTGTAACTTAGGCCTAAAGCGTAAAAAGTGCTGTTTCTGGACATATTAAAATTTTCCATAATTATACTTTCCTTAAAAAGTTCAACAAAATTATTATTATCTATTTTATAAAAACAACGCTGTAAGTTCTTTTTGTATCGCTTCGAGTTAAATTGATTCAAAATAGTAATTACAAAATCGATTATATTTAGAAATAGAGTAAAATCAGGCGTTTTTTAGTGTTTTATATAGATTTGTTCTAAATAAGACTGTTGTCTGATTTCTATATTATATACGAAAAAATATCGCTTAGGGTTCTGAAGAAATGTTACTAAAATACGGTTTTGGGTATTTTTTTAAAAATATATAACAATTCAATTTTTTGGTTGTTGGTTAAAATGTTTGTGATTGAGGTATTAAATAAATCACAAGAGAAATAAAAACGCTACCTAAAAGGCAGCGTTTTTAATCGTATTATCAAAATTAATTTTGTACGATTGTTGTTCTTAATGATTCTAATACTGCAACAACATCTGCATAAAGTTCTGAGTCAGCAGGAACACCATTAGCAACAGCAGCAGCACCTACATAACCTTCAAATTTGGTGTAATCAGCATTAGTTGATTTTACTCCCATACGAGGATTCATAGCTGGATTGTGAGCAGCTGCCATGCTTAAACCAGAATAGGTATTTACTGCATTAGTTCCCCCTGTATTGAAAGAAAAGAAATCAGTTAAGTTGTCTACTAATTTAGCTAAATTAGTAGTGTTGTCTGCACCAACTTCTGCTAAAAGAGGGGCAAAATGTGCGCCTAGGTTTCCTGAAGCATTATTTTCAACATCAGCAACAATTAACCCAACTGTAGAATTTACTACTTTACGATAAGCTAATCTTCCAGCTTCAATCATTTTACTATTATCATCAGGATCAGTAACCATTTTTGTTCCACCTAAACGAGTGTAAATAGATGCTTTTACTTCTGGTTCTGGATCATCGTCTTTGCTGCAAGAAGTAAATGCCGCCGATGCCATAAGTAACACACAAAGTGTAATTTTAGAATAATTTTTCATAATAATTGGATTTAAAGGATTAATTAAAAAATTGATTTATTGTTTTAAATGCTTTATAGCTGAAACTATTTCGATCCATTGGACAAACTTCTTTGTTGGCTAAATTGGCTGGAACTAAAAAACGTTTCGCTTTATAAGGTCTTTTACTCATTAATTCATTAAATACTTTTTCTGAATTGGTAATTGTATTATTGTGAAAATACACCACAACGTTTCTTTTTACAATAATAGAATCGGAGGTCAAGCCTTTGATGGTTCTTAGGTCGGTGCAAATTTGCTTGGCTTGCAAAGAATCTATTGTGTTTTCAAAATCAATACGACTCACTTGGATATGTGGATTATCATATTCAGCCGGTTTGACTGTTATTATGTGATACAGCAAAATAGCAATGAATAGTAGCACAATTCCACCGAGAATTAGTAGCCCTTTTTTAATTGTTTTATTCATTTTAATAATTTTTTAGGTTTTCAATGTCATTTACGAGAGACTCTTAAGTATGGTTTTAAGATTTATGAGAAAAAGATTAATTTAGAATTGTTTTAAATACTGTCTGCGTTTGGATTGAGGCAAAAAAGGCAGATTTTCTAAAATACTCTTAGCAAATTGAATCCAAAAAACACATCGCCTTTAGTCCAATCTCCTGTGGTTTGTGCTAAGTATCCCGCTTCGTGAATGCCTTGTGAGCTGGTAAAATGCATTTGAAAAACATGTCCGCCAGTTTCTAAATCAAAACCTATGGACAATGGGTTTTTATAAATAGAATTTGAAGCTCGGTTTAAATGGGCAGCATAATCAATGTTTAGTGACCAGCGTTTGGATAATTTGTAACGACCTCCAACACCAATAGCATATTGAGAATTGTCTTGTTGGGGATTATCTACAAAGTTTTCGTGAAAAATTGTTGGTGCTAATTCAAGGGATAGTTTTTCGGAATATTTTCTAGAAATCAATAATTGACCTACATAAGTCAAGCGATTGTCGAATGTCAATTTTGGATATAGGCTTTCTTTGAGTGTATTGTTTATAGCTAAACTGCTAAATCCAGCAATGGTTACCGGAAAACCGTCTGTTATTTGATTGCGCAAAGTAAATTTTGCAGCAAAATCATAGGCAAGTTCACTTCTGGCGCCACTTATGCTCAAATAATCGGTTAATCCATAAACAAATTTTAGTTGGGTATTGGCATTGTCTAATCCGTAGAAACCTTCAAAACCATCTTTTACGGAACCAAACCGATGGGCTACAATAAAATACAAATCGCCTTTAGCTGCCAGTTTGGTCGATTCTAAATTGACAATTTTTAATCCTTTAAAAGCGGCTGTCACTTTTTCTTTTGGAGTATCGGTGCTGATTCCACTTAGTAAATCGTTTTGAGAAAAGGATGCTAAAGGAAGTAATGCTAGGAGTAAAAGGAACTTTTTCATAAAATATAGTTTTGGGTTGTTAGTGTAATAGTTTTTTTAGCGAATAATGGAACTTTGATCCATTTTATACTCGTCTAATAATTCATCGTAACCTAGAAATCTTCCTTTGATGCTCAGTTGTTGTCCCGAGATAATGTCTTTAGGCAGGCTATCAGTACATGTGGCAAAGAGTTTAGAGTCTAGAATAATCGCTTTGTTTTTAGGATCTATTGAACTTACTTTTCCAGTTAGCTCAATAGTTTGGTCTTGGTATTTTAGAAAGGCCAAGCTGTCATTAGTAGCAAATTCCTTTTCTAATTCAGGAAGGCTTATAGTATAAGTAGCTTTTTCACTGCTTATGTTTCTGTGGTCTTGGTATATGTAGCGATAGCCGGCAAAGGCAGCAACCAAAACAAATACAATTCCGTATCCTATCTTTTTTTTCATGAGATTGGTTTTTAGTGGTGTATTGCTATGTACGCTAAAAGAGGAAGCTTGGTTTTGTTTAGAAAAAAAAATGTTTCCTTAAAACTGCAATGCACTTTTCCTCGTAAGTGATAGTGTTGGATTGCTATTATGATTGTAAGGTCTATTAGAATCTGTGTTTTAATCTTTAAAAACCAATTATTATGAAAACCAAAAACCTTTTTCCTTTGTTGGCCATAGCCAGTTTATTATTGTCGTGTTCTAATGACAATCCAGATACTTTAATGGATAATACTCCCATTGATGCTGTGGTAACTTATAAGCAAAATGTGAAATCTATTATTGATAATAATTGTATTTCTTGTCACGCTGCAACGCCTAGAAATGGTGCGCCTATGTCTTTAGTTACTTATAACCAAGTAAAAGAAGCTATTCAAAACCGAGGATTGTTAAATCGAATTTCATTAAACAATGGCAACAGTTTGTTAATGCCTCAGGGAGGACCTAGATTGCCTCAAAAAACCATTGATATTGTGACCAAATGGCAACAAGATGGTTTATTAGAAGAATAAATTAAATAGAGAAAGCATGAAAAAAATAATAATTTTTGCTCTGTTATGTGTGGTCAATATGACCGTAGCACAACAAAAAATGATTTGTAAATCGGCGGTGATTAGTTTTGAAGCTTCGGTGCCTTCTTTTGAAGAAGTAAAAGCAACCAATAAAAGCGTTACGGTAGTTTTAAATCCTAATACAGGTGAAATTGCCAGTTTGGCTTTAATGAAAGCATTCCGATTTAAAGTAGCTTTGATGGAAGAACATTTTAATGAAAATTATATAGAAAGCGATCGCTATCCTAAAGCACTTTTTAAAGGGAAAATAGAAAATTTTGATGCCAATAGTTTAACCCCAACTCCTAAGGATTTTGTGGTGAATGGAAAACTGGAACTGCATGGCAAAGCGGTAAATGTGAAAACCGTATTAAAAATGAGTCAAACATCTTCAGGAATAATTTTAGTTTCTAATTTTTCAGTAAATGCTAGTGATTTTGATATTTCTATTCCTGCAGTAGTTAAAAATAAGCTGTCCAATACAATTAATATTCAACTCAATGCAGTCTTGCAATAATGGATTAAAACAATAAAGATTTTATAAATTTAGAAGGAAGTAAACAATAAACCATCAAAAAGATTTAATTTTGAAAGACCAAATGTAACGTTTAATTAAAAACGGCACTACTAAGTTGAATTAAGTAAATCAATAAAAATGGAGGAAGAAATAAAAATTGACGATGATTTTATTTTAATTCGTTTTCAAAATAATACCGATGAGGTTTTAACCTTTCAACGTCCCGTACAGCTGGGTTTGATACAATTTCATTTTGGTTTAAAAGGCAGCGCCAACTACATTTTTAATCAAGGGAATTATGTACTCAATCTAAAAGAAGAAAAAGCCTTATTGTTTTACAATACCGAAAAAGAGTTGCCATTAAACGTAGAAATTGCCCCTAAAACTTGGCTGATTTCTATATTTGTTTCCATCAGAAAGTTTCATGGTTTGTTTACCAATGACGCAGAGCATATTCCTTTTTTAAGCAAAGAAAATCAGGAGAAAAAATATTATAACGAAAGCGATATTAGTCCGTCGATGGCTATTGTTTTGAATCAAATGTTTCATTACAACCTAAATCCATCTATTAAAAATCTGTATTACAAAGGAAAAGGATACGAATTATTGAGCTTGTTTTTTAATAGAAACGAAGATCCTAATGCCGAACAATGTCCGTTTTTAGTAGACGAAGAAAATGTTCTAAAACTAAAGAAAGCCAAAGAAATTATTATTGCTAATATGGCAGAACCGCCAGGATTACAGGAATTATCCGATCAGGTAGGTTTGAATTTGAAAAAACTTAAAATGGGTTTCAAGCAAATTTATGGCGATACGGTTTATGGTTTTCTTTTTGATTACAAAATGGATTTTGCTCGAAAATTACTCGACAGTGGTTCCTATAATGTAAACGAAGTAGGTTTGAAAATAGGATACAGCACCGGAAGTCATTTTATTGCTGCTTTCAAGAAAAAATTTGGAACTACACCAAAAAAATATTTAATGTCAATTAATCCCAATTCATAATTAGGGTATTGATTTTTTAAATTAAACAATAAATAAAAAATAGTTAATTGTAATTATACAATCGCAGCTTAGATTACTTTTGCGACAACAAAAACAATAAGATGAAAGGTACATTATTGATCAATTTAGGTTCGCCTGAAAGCCCAACTCCCAAAGATGTAAAACCGTATTTAGACGAATTTTTGATGGATAAATACGTAATCGATGTTCCATTTTTACTAAGAGCTTTACTAGTTCGCGGAATAATTTTAAGAAAAAGACCTGAAAAATCGGCTGCTGCTTACGCAAAAGTTTGGTGGGATGAAGGTTCGCCTTTAATTGTGCTTTCTAAAAGAATGTTTGAAAAAGTAAAACCACAGGTTTCAATCCCGATGGCATTGTCTATGCGTTATGGGAATCCGGATATTTATTCGGGATTAAAAGAATTAGCCGATAAAGGAGTTACTGAAGTCTTGCTTTTTCCTTTGTATCCGCACCATGCCATGTCATCTACAGTTACTGTTTTAGAAAAAGCCGAAGAAGTGCGTAAAGCGCATTTTCCAAATATGAAGTTTTCTTCGGTTCCTGCTTTTTACAATAAACCGGATTACATAAAAAACCTTTCGGAATCTATCCAAAAACATTTAGCTGATTTTGAATACGATCATTTGTTGTTTTCTTACCATGGTTTGCCGGAGCGTCACATTCGTAAAACAGATGTTACTAAATCACATTGTAAAATTGATGGATCTTGTTGTAATACACCATCGCCAGCACATGAGTTTTGCTATCGTCACCAATGTTATGAAACAACGAGATTAGTTACAGAAGCGCTTGGAATTCCAAAAGAAAAATACAGTCAAACTTTTCAATCCAGACTAGCAGGAGACAAATGGTTAGAACCATATACAGATGTTGAGGTTAATAAAATGCCTGAAAAAGGAATTAAAAAACTTGCCGTAGTGACTCCAGCTTTTGTGGCTGATTGTCTAGAAACATTAGAAGAAATTGCTATGGAAGCCAATAAAGAATTCAAAGAACATGGTGGTGAAGCATTTTTTGCTGTACCTTGTTTGAACGACAGCGACGATTGGTGTAAAACCGTAAGCAATTGGATTAATGATTGGGCAAAGATTGCATAAATGGCCATATCAGCAGAAGAATTAGGTTCTCAAAGTATAAAAAAACTCTTGGTTAAACAGGCAGTACCAGCTTCTGTTGGAATCTTGTTTCTTTCGCTAAACATTTTAATAGATACTATATTTGTTGGGCAATGGATCGGTTCATTGGCAATTGCTGCCATCACTGTTGTATTGCCCATCACTTTTTTGATTTCGTCCTTAGGAATGGCCATTGGAGTAGGAGGAGGTTCAGTACTTTCTCGAGCTTTGGGTGCAAAAAATAAGGAAAAAGCAGAGTTGGTTTTTGGAAATCAAATCATGATGACCTTGTTGTTATCCTTATTTTTTGTGCTCGTTTGTGTGTTTTTTAAAACACAAATTTTGTTGCTTTTTGGGGCCAAGGGTTCCATAATGAAAATGGCTGCCGATTTTTTTTCTCCACTAATTTTTTCTGTTCCCTTTTTGGCTTTATGCATGATGGGAAATAATATCATTCGTGCCGAAGGTAAAGCAAAGTTTGCCATGGTAGCTATGATTATTCCAGCATTTGTAAACATTTCACTAGATATTGTTTTTATAAAATTATTGAATTTAGGAATGTTTGGTGCGGCAATGGCAACTACCATTTCGTATATTATGTGCTTTTTGTTTGTGTTATGGTTTTTTCTTTTTAGAAGTGAATTGCGACTTAAAAAACACCATTTTAAATTCCAATTGCCCATAGTAAAAGAAATTACAGGACTAAGTTTTGTAACCTTTGCTAGACAAAGTGTAGTGAGTCTTTTAGCCATTATTGTTAATCATATTTTATATTCTTATGGAGGTGAACATGCTATTGCCGTTTATGGAATTGTGAGTAGAATGTTGATGTTTGCTTTGTTTCCTATTTTAGGAATTACCCAAGGATTTATTCCTATTGCGGGTTATAATTATGGTGCCAACAATTACAACCGAGTTAATGAAACTATTGTAGTTTCTATTAAATATGCAGCCTTATTAGCTACTATTATTTATCTTTTTATTCTGTTTTATGCTTCTGAGATTGTTGCTGTTTTTACTCATGATACACAGGTAAATACCGATACTATTGTTGCTTTGCGTTGGGTTTTTGCGGCATCACCAGTTATTGCTATTCAGCTCATTGGAGCGGCCTATTTTCAGGCGGCAGGAAAAGCTAGAAAGGCATTGTTGCTTACATTAAGCAAGCAAGGATTTTTCTTAATTCCATTGGTTATCATTCTACCAAATTTTTTCGGTATTTTTGGAGTCTGGGTTGCATTCCCAATTGCGGACGTTTGTTCGACGCTATTAACAGCCTATTTTCTAAAACAAGAAATGAACACCAAATTGATTCAAACTACGGATGGAATATTATAACTACTTAAAATCACTGCATTTAATTTTTGTAATTACTTGGTTTGCCGGTTTGTTTTATATTGTACGCTTGTTTGTGTACCAAATTGAAGCTGCCGATAAAGCTTCGCCAGAAAAGGAAATTTTGCAAGCCCAATTTAAAATCATGAGTTATCGCTTGTGGTATATTATCACTTGGCCATCGGCAATTTTAGCTAGTATTTTTGCTTTTTGGATGCTATTATTCACACCTACGGGAAATGCCTGGTTGCATATGCCTTGGATGCATGTAAAACTTGGCTTTGTTTTTGTGCTGTATTTGTATCATTTAAAATGCCATCAAATTTTCAAACAATTGCAAAATAATGAGGTAAAATACACCACTAATTTTATGCGTTTGTGGAATGAAGGTGCTACCATTATTCTTTTTGCGGTTGTGTTTTTAGTTGTTTTAAAAAATGCTTTCAATTGGATTTTTGGCGTAATCGGAATTGTGTTGTTTTCGGTTTTGATTATGTTAGGCTTTAAATTTTATAAAAGAATTCGAGAAAAATAGTAATCAGTAACTGGTAATTAGTTATTGGCTTTATAGCTAGACTAATTACTAATTACGATTCACTAACCACTAAAATATGCTGAAAAACTTTAAAATGTCAATGCTTTCGTTACGAGTTCGAATCTTTCTTTCGATGATCGTAGTGATAATTGTTGCTTCAGTTTTATTAGCATCTATTTCGATTATTCAGTTTAAAAACGAAGCTAAAGAATACCACCAAGAACGTTTAGAGCGCAAAGAAAATGCGGTTAGGGAACACATTAATTATGTGCTTTCTACTACTACTTATCCGTTAACGACGGAGAATTTAAATTTTATTTTCAAGGATAAAATCCACGAATTAGCGCATATTCATAATATCGAAATCAATATTTATGACCTGGAAGGGAAACTATTGAAATCGTCAAAGGAATCTTTTTCGGTAGATAAAGTAGCACCACCTATTCCTAAATACATTTTGAAACTCGTTCGTTCTTCCATTGAAAAAAGGTACGTGGACATAAAAACCATTAACGGAATTAAAAATCGTTCCTCCTTTACCCAAATTAAAGACGATAAATTCAAGCCTTTGGGTGTTTTAAATTTGCCTTATTTAGAAGATGATGGTTTTTATGAAAAAGAGTTACATAGTTTTCTCATTCGTTTGGGACAGGTGTATTCTTTTATGTTGATTGTGGCTTTTGCTTTAGCTTATTTTCTCTCTGCATACATTACGAAGTCATTGAAAACCATTTCAGATAAGTTGAATGAAACCCGTTTGAATCAAAAAAACGAAAAGATTTTACTTTCAGCCAGTAGTAAAGAAATTAATTTATTGATTAGTGGTTACAACCAAATGGTGGATGAATTGGAAAAAAGTGCTATTAAATTAGCACAAAGCGAAAGAGAGGAAGCTTGGCGCGAAATGGCCAAACAAGTGGCGCATGAAATTAAAAATCCGCTTACACCAATGCGATTGACGGTACAGAGTTTTCAACGCCGATTTAATCCTGAAGATCCAGAAATAAAGCAAAAAATGCATGATTACTCGGAAACTTTGATTCAACAAATTGATACAATGAATTCGGTAGCATCCGCATTTTCTAATTTTGCTTCGATGCCTGCTCAGCAAAATGAAACTTTAAATGTGGTTGAGGTTGTCGAATTAGCCTTGGATATTTTCAATGAAGACCATATTGTTTTTGAAAGTGATGCGCCAGAGATAATTTCTAAGATTGATCGTACCCAATTAATTCGAATTATTACTAACTTAGTAAAAAATGCCATTCAATCTATTCCTGAGCAACAAGAGGATAAAACCGTATCTGTTTCGGTTAAAAAAGAAGCTAATAATGTATTAATTGTTGTTGAGGATAATGGAATTGGGATTAAAACAGCCGATATTACTCGTATTTTTGAACCAAAGTTTACTACAAAAAGTAGTGGAATGGGATTGGGATTAGGGATTATTAAGAACATCATCGAAAATTATAAAGGCAGCATTAACTTTGACACCGAATACGGAAAAGGAACCCGTTTTACAGTTTCTTTGCCAATTATTAACTCTTAAATCAAAATCATGAGCTACAAAAATATTTTGATTGCAAAAGAGAATTCTATTGCAACTATTACAATCAATCGTCCTGAAAAATTAAATGCTTTAAACCGAATTACGATTCAAGAATTGCATCATGCTTTTGAGGAATTAGAGCAAAATCAAGATACACGAGCTATTATTTTAACCGGTAGTGGTTCTAAAGCTTTTGTGGCTGGTGCAGATATTGCTGAATTTGCTGATTTTTCGGTGGAAGAAGGCATACAATTATCGGCTCAAGGACAGGTAACCTTATTTAATTTTGTCGAAAATTTGAGACTTCCTGTTATAGCAGCGATCAATGGTTTTGCACTGGGTGGTGGATTAGAATTAGCTATGGCCTGTCATATTCGTGTTGCTTCTGATAATGCTAAAATGGGACTTCCGGAGGTTTCATTGGGTGTTATTCCAGGTTATGGAGGAACACAGCGTTTGCCACATCTTATAGGCAAAGGTCGTGCTATGGAAATGATTCTTTCGGCAGGAATGGTTTCTGCTGATGAAGCTTATAGAACTGGTTTGGTGAATCATGTGGTTTCGCAAGAGGATTTGTTGTCTTATTGTAGAGAAATAGCAGGAAACATCATTAAAAATTCGCCTGCGGCTATTAGCATGGCTATTAATGCAATCAATGCGAGTCATAAAGAAGGTGAAAATGGTTTTGAAACTGAAATAAAATCCTTTGGAAAATGTTTTGGTACCGTTGATTTTAAAGAAGGAACCAAAGCTTTTTTAGAAAAGAGGAAAGCGGTTTTTACAGGAGAGTAGTTTTTAGTGTTCAGTGTTCAGTCCCGAAGCCACGGGAGCAGTTTACAGTATTAAATAATTAAAATTATCAATTTGAAAATTGTAACGTGGAATTGTAATGGTGCCTTGAGGAAAAAATTTCGGTATTTAGATAATTTTGATGCTGATATTTATGTGATTCAAGAATGTGAAAATCCTTCTGAAATAAATCATGGTGAGTACAAAGAATGGTCTGGAAACTATTTATGGTTTGGAGACAATAAAAATAAAGGAATTGGGATTTTTGCAAAAAAGGACATAGAATTAAAAAGATTAGATTGGTCTGATAATTTCAAAGATCACAAAGTCAAATACTTTTTACCTTGCACAGTAAATAATAAATTTGATTTATTGGCAGTTTGGACTCATTACAATAATTCTCCAACATTTGGCTATATTGGTCAATTGTGGAAATATTTGCAATTAAATAAAGACAAATTGAGTAATTGTTTGATTCTTGGGGATTTTAATAGTAATCAAATTTGGGATAAATGGGACAGATGGTGGAATCATTCGGATGTTGTAAATGGGCTTAAAGAAATAGAAGTTGAAAGTTTTTATCATAAATTTTATGATGAAGAACAAGGAAAAGAAAGCAGACCAACTTTTTTTCTTCAAAGAAAAATAGAAAAGTCTTATCATATTGATTATATTTTTGGGTCTAAAAGTTTTTCAACAAAATTGAAAAGTATTAGCGTAGGAAATGTAGAACAGTGGTTAGAATTAAGCGATCATCTACCTATGATTTGCGAGTTTCAGAATTAAATAATAATAAAAATAAAATGTCATACGAGCCTCTATTTGCTCTTTTTTGGGAGAGAGTAAAACAAAGTATTGCCGATAAAACTTTTGCCAAATTAACGCTGGCAAAAACCATTGGAGATACTGAATTAAAAAATATTTATGTACGCCCTGTTTTGTTAGAAAACGATGTAATGAAAATGTCGGTGATAGCGCGATATAAAACCGAAGAAACGGAAAGTTTTCACAGCTTAGAAGATACTTACGCTATTTTATTTCCTTACATGAATAATCCGTTTTTAACGGCATTATTATTCACCACCGAAAATGATGTTACTTTTAAACTCAATAAGAAAAGAGTAGGGTCAATTATTGAACAAGTACCTACTTTTAAAAGTGCTTCGGATGTGATTTTGGAGATGAAAGAGAAAGGTATTTAAGCAAATACCTAATAGCATAAAATGGCAAAGCCACTTCAATTGAAGTGGCTTTGCTGCACCATTAAGTAGGGCTAAAGACTATCAAACTTTAACCTAAAGGAATTAGTTCCATCCTCCACCTAATGATTTGTACATATTTACCTTAGCGGATAATTGCTCTTGTTTGGTTTCCACCAATTGTAGTTTTGATTCCAAAGCATCACGTTGGGTTAGTAAAACTTCCATATAATCGGCTCTGGCCGCACTAAAAAGTTTATTGGTGATTTCAATAGAATTGGTCAAAGCTTCCACCTGATGTTCTTTTTGCTCGTAGCTTTTCTTTAGGTTTTCAATTTTTGACAAACCATTTAATACTTCGATATGAGCATTTAAAACCGTTTTTTCATAATCATAGACCGCTTGTAATTGCTTGTCGTTAGCATTGTAATACGTAGCTTTAATGGCATTTCTGTTAATTAAAGGCGCTACCATATCACCGGCTAAACCGTACAATAATGATTCAGGAGTAGAGGTAAGGTACTTGGTCTTGAACGATTCTAATCCAACACCAGCTCTTAACGTAAAAGACGGATAAAAATTTGCTTTGGCAACCTTTGTATCCAGCTTGGCTGCTTGCAATTCATATTCCGCTTGTCTAATGTCAGGACGATTAGTCAAGAGCTGAGAAGGAATACCTACATACATAGTATCTATTTTTTGATCAATAAAATGATCTGAATCTCGGTTAATGTGTTGCGGAGAACGACCTACTAAGAAATTCAATTTGTTTTCAGTTTCAACAATATCTTGTTTTACATTGTACAATTCGCTAGTGTTTTTGAACACTTCAGCTTCTAATCTTTGTACACCAAGAGCAGTTGCTTTAGCTGCTTGCATTTGTAAACGAATGGTTCTTAAACCGTTGTTTTGCAATTCTAAATTTTGAGTAAGAATAGCCAATTTATTGTCTAAGGCTTGCAATTCATAATAAGAATCGGCAATTTCAGCAATTAAACTCGTTACCATAAAGTTTTTACCTTCTACAGAAGAAAGGTATTCCATTACAGATGCTTTTTTAGCATTGCGAAGTTTTTTCCAAACATCCAGTTCCCAAGTAGCAAAGGCACCTACTTTGTAATTTTGTAGTGGTTCTGGCATTTCTTCACCTGGTCTAATATCAGTATTGGCATCGTTAGCACCTTGACTGGTATAACGACCTACTTTTTCTACTTCAGCAGCAGCTTGAAGACCTACAAATGGTAAGTATTCTCCTTTTCTGGCTTGAATTTCATTCTTAGCCATATCTACTTGTTGCAGCATGATATTCAACTCTTGATTGTTTACCAGAGCTGAGTCAATAAGTGCTGTTAGATTAGCATCGTTAAAGAATTCCTTCCATTTCATTTGGGCAGAATTAGTAGTATCATTCGAAACTACATTTTGAAATTGATCCGGTAAATCCTTTTTTTCATCACGAACAGTTTTTGTAGGCACACAGCTTTGCAAAACTATGGTGGATAAGGTCAGTGTTAACACTGACCTTATGTTTATTATTTTGAAAATTGGTTTATTCATTTTCTTCGTCTCTTTTCATTAGTTTTTTCAATTGTTTGTTCATTTCTTTTAGCCTTAATTTGAGTTTGCTTTCGCTCTCACTAGCTCTCATGAACTCTTCAGATACTGGTTCAAAAGTTTCGTCTTTTATCATACCACGACCATCGGCCATTTTAGCAAATACATAGTAAAGTCCTGGTATAATGATAACTCCAAAAAGAGTTCCTATTAACATTCCACCCATAGCAGAACCACCAATAGTTCTATTACCGATAGCACCAGCTCCTGAAGCAACTACTAATGGAATAAGACCAGCGATGAAGGCAAAAGAAGTCATCAAAATAGGTCGGAAACGCATTTTAGCACCTTCAATGGCAGCATCCATGATACTGGCGCCCTGCCTACGCTGTTGAACGGCGACTTCTACAATTAATACGGCATTTTTACCGAGTAATCCAACGAGCATGATAACCCCAATTTGGGCATAAACGTCATTAGAAAGTCCCATAAATTGTAATAAAGCGAAGGAACCAAATACCCCAACAGGTAAGGAAAGTAATACTGCAAAAGGCAATAAGAAACTTTCATATTGTGCTGCTAATACCAGGTATACGAAAATTAGTACTACCCCAAATACATATAAGGCATCATTTCCTCTGTTTGCTTCGTCATAGGATAATCCTTCCCAAGCAATGTCGTAGCCTCTAGGTAATTTTAGTTTGGCTACTTCTTTAATAGCATTAATGGCATCGGCACTAGTATATCCTTTAGCTGGTAATCCACGGATTGCTGCCGAATTGTACAAGTTGTATCTTGTAATCTCATTAGGTCCTAAGGTTTTTTCCATTTTCATAAAAGAAGAATAGGGAACCATTTCGCCAGCATCATTTTTTACATACAATTGCTCAATGTCGGTTGGTAATTTTCTGTATTCTGGAGCAGCTTGAGTATATACTTTAAAGAATCGTCCGTATTTGATAAAACCTTGCTCATATGTACTACCAATGAGGATATTTAAGTTTTCCATGGCATTACCAATAGAAACTCCTTTTTGCATGGCTGCTTTGTTATCGATATTTAATTTGTATTGCGGATAATTAGCAGAATAGAAAGTAAATACTCCTGTTAATTCTTTGCGTTTTTCTAATTCGGCAATGAAATCATTATTTACTTTTTGGAATTCTTGGTAATCTGTTCCATTCGTTTTATCTAATAAACGTAATGAGAAACCTCCTGAAGAACCAAATCCAGGTACTGCAGGTGGTTCGAAATATTCGATAACAGCCCCTAAATCTTTGGATTTTTCTTCTAATTCTTCCATGATTTCATGTACGTTTTTGCTTCTTTCCCCCCATGGTTTTAAGTTGATTAAACAAGTTCCTGCATTCGATCCACGACCTTCGGTCATAATTTCATAACCTGCAAGAGAGGAAACGGAAGCCACACCATCTACGTCTTCACAAATAGCTTGTAATTTCTTAGCTACGTCATTGGTACGCTCTAATGTTGCACCTGGAGGAGTTTGGATAATGGCATAAATCATTCCTTGATCCTCACTTGGAATAAATCCAGCTGGTAAGATTTTGTTGGTTACAAAAGTTCCAAAACAGAATATTAATAATATTCCAAATGTGATGACTCTTCGGTTAACAATGTATTTTAATATGTTTACATAGCGTCCTGTAAGTCTTTCAAAACCTCTGTTAAACCAGTCAATAAAGCGGTCAATAGGTGATTTTTTTCTACCTTCTCCGTGGTTGTTTTTCAACAACATGGCACAAAGAACCGGAGTCAATGTCAAGGCTACAATTGCAGAGATAATAATAGATCCCGCCATGGTAATAGAGAACTGTCTGTAGAAAACTCCAACAGGTCCTGTCATGAACGAAATAGGAATAAATACAGAAACCATTACCAGTGTAATTGCGATAATAGCTCCTCCAATTTCGCCTAATACTTCTTGAGAAGCTTTAAACGGTGTGAGGTGTTCTTCATGCATCTTCACATGGACAGCCTCGACGACTACAATCGCATTATCGACCACAATACCAATAGCTAATACTAATGCAAACAATGTAATAAGATTAATAGATAAACCAAACATTTGCATAATAAAGAACGAACCAATCAAAGAAACCGGAACGGCAATAATAGGGATAAGAGTTGAACGCCAGTCTCCTAAGAATAGGAATACCACAATGGCAACTAATATAAAGGCATCTCTAAGGGTATGTAATACTTGTTCAATAGAAGCATCTAAGAAGTTAGAAACATCATAACTAATTTTATAATCAATTCCAGGAGGAAGGTCTTTTTCTAATTCTTTAAGTTTTGATTTTACTTCTTTGATTACATCACTACCATTACTTCCAAAAGTTTGTTTTAATACAATTGAAGCAGATGGTTTTCCATCTAAGTTAGAGTAGATGTCGTAAAATTCACTACCTAGTTCCACATCGGCAACATCGCCCAGTTTAATTGCCTCCCCTTCAGAATTGGCACGAATAATTACGTTTTTGTATTCGTCAGGTTCACTAAATCTATCTCTGTAGGTTAATACATATTCAAGTGCTTGTGATTTTTTACCGGAACTTTGTCCAATTCGACCTGGTCTTGCAAGAATACTTTGTTCTTCCATGGCTTTCATTACTTCGTCTGCCGAAATTTTGTAAGCACGCATACGGTCTGGTTTCAACCAAATACGCATCGCATATTTACGGCTACCCAGAATTTGAGCACTGGCGATTCCTTTAACACGTTGGATTTCAGGAATCATCTTGGTATATGCATAGTTATAAAGGAATTTTTCATCCATTCCTTTGTTTTTACCATATAAGTTAACATACATCAACATACTAGGTTGTACCGGAGTAATGATTACCCCTTCACGTTGTACTAACTCAGGTAGCAAAGGCATAACTTGGTCAACCCTAGTTTTAACCCTGATTACCGCTACATTGGGGTCGGTTCCAGGTTCAAAAATAATACGTAAGGTTCCTTCCCCAGCACTGGTAGCATCAGAAGCTATATAACGCATTCCAGGAACACCATTGATGGCTGTTTCAATAGGAATTAAGGTTGATTTTACCAATACATCCGAACTAGATCCCGGATAGGCAATAAATATATTTACAGTAGTTGGTGCAATATCAGGGAATTGCGAAATAGGCAATTGATTGATGGCGAGTAACCCTGTAAATACAATAATGACCGAAATAACGATAGCTAAGACCGGTCTTTGAATAAACTTTTTAAACATTTTATTTAAATTTTAAGGGTTTTTATTCAGCGTAGACATCTAGATGAGATAATACATTTTGAGCATTTGCAACATTGTATTTAATTTTATCTTTGTCTTTAACCAATCGAATTCCATCCAATAAGATATGATCGTTTGTATCTAAGCCTTTTTTAATTACAAATAGGTTTTCTAATGATTCACCAATTGTAATTTCTCTTTGTTTTACTACACCGTTTTTATCAATTACAAATACATAACGTTTGTCTAATACTTCAAAAGTTGCTTTTTGAGGGATTAAAAGCGCTTGTTTTAATG
Source organism: Flavobacterium sp. ST-158 (assembly GCF_058309975.1). Classification (NCBI taxonomy): domain Bacteria; kingdom Pseudomonadati; phylum Bacteroidota; class Flavobacteriia; order Flavobacteriales; family Flavobacteriaceae; genus Flavobacterium; species Flavobacterium sp. ST-158. The sequence goes on from NZ_JBZEEN010000001.1 coordinate 873,718, forward strand.
GGATTGTCATTAAAACAGTACCTGTTTCACCGTGACGTAAAATTCCTTGTGGATTAGGGAAAGTTGCTCTAAAAGCAATGTTTCCAGTTTCATTGTCAAACTCCCCTTCAATGGTTTCTACAATTCCTTTTTGGTTAAATTTTTGATTATTAGCCATAAGTAATTCAACTTGCTGTTTTTTTCCATTATGCGTACTAAGAGCATAATTTAAGTATTCAGCTTCAGGAACGTTGAAATATACCCACATTTTACTGTTGTCTGATAACGTTGTAAGTAATTCGCCTTCATCTAACATACTTCCTTCTCTGGCCATTAAGTGGTCAATAACACCATCAAATGGAGCTTTGATACTTGTAAAGCCTAAATGTGTTTGTGCAAGGTTGATTTCAGCATTTGCTTTGTCAAATTTTGCTTTAGAAAGAGCCAATTCATTAGGAGATACTACTTTGCTATCGGCCAGAAGTTTTGTGTTTTGGTATTCTATTGAAGCGGCATTACCTTCTGCTTTTGCTTTTTGTAATTCTGCTTGGTAAATGTTAGGCATAATTTGGAACATTGCCTGTCCTTTTCTAACCTTTTGTCCTTCGTCAACGCTTATTTTTTGAAGGTATCCTTTTTCCATAGCTCTTAACTCGATATGGCGAATGGAGTGGATTTGGCATACATATTCTTTAACAATTGAGGTGTCCATAGCAACTGGATTTGTAACTTGGAATGTCCTCTCTTCCTTCTTTTCTTCTTTGTGTGAATTACAACCAATGGTGCATAGCCCAGCTATAAGACCAATTAAAATTGAGATCTTTTTCATGATAATTTGTGTTTTAACGATAAGGTGTTTGTGATAATATTTGAGTTGTGGAAAAATATACAACAACAGCGATGCACTCTATTTGCCTATTGCTTTAGAAAAAGCAGCTAAGAATACAGTGTAAATGAGCAACATAGAGTTGCTTAAAGAAGTAAAATCAAATTCGGAAAACCTCAAAAATAAGGTATAGTGAATGGTATGAAGGTAAATGAAAAATCTCTTTGCTGATTGCTAAAGAGTTGTTTGTGTAATAAGACGAAAAATTGGAAGGTTGCGGTTTGAAGAAAGAAACATAAGAATTTGTTTTCTCCAGCATCTTTTTGGATGCCAAGAATTCAGAATCTTCTTCTTCATTGTCAACGGTTAGTTCTCTTTTTTTATAGATTTCAAGAACTGGATTGTCAGCATTGGTTTGTTCTAAAAACAAATGTTCTAATCCTATTTTGCCTGTTTTTTCCTTTGGTGTAATGCTAACTATTGTAGTCGTAGAATGAGACGCTGTTAAAGTTGTGGCAAATACAGGATTCTTGCCAATTAACAGCAATAGACATAAAGGGATGATATGTTTTAATGCTTTTCTCATTAATGCTGCAAATCTATATTTTGTAACTTATACTAGCAAGTTTTAGTTAATAAATATTTGTTAATAATGATGAAACCACTAAAAAACCTGTTAAAAAACATTTTTTGTTGTGATAAAACCAGTGTTTATGTTAAAACACAAGAAAAACCTCTCTTGCTATCTTTCGCCTTCCCATTCGGCATAAAATTGTGCTAAGAAGTTTTCTATATAGCGATGTCTTTGTAGAGCAATTTTTTTAGCCGATTTGGTATTCATTTTGTCCTTTTATTAGAATTACGACAATTAAACATGAGTAATGTATCTAAAAAATAATATATTTACGAAAAATCTAACAAATGAAATTAACTGGACAAGAATTGTATAATAAATTAGTTCACGAATATAAAATTATTGGAGAGAAGGGAGTTATCAATTTTTCATTAAAAGATCTGACTATTTCTGTTGAAACTAAAGATACAGTTGGTAATTTATTACAGGAATGGTTGAAAGCATGGATGATAAAAGAAAAGGTTGAATTTGAAGAAAATGCTAATTCTCAGGTTTTTCCAGATTTTCATTTAGATAAACACGATAAGAAAATAGACTTACTTGAAGTGAAAACTTTTGATTGGGACAGAGGGCCTGGCTTTGATTTGGCTAATTTTGATTCTTACTGTAATTCTTTATTAACTTCTGCATATCGAATAGATTCTGATTATTTGATTTTTGCCTATCAAATGAAAGGTAGTGAAATTACAATCAAAAATGTTTGGATAAAAAAAATTTGGGAGTTAGCGTGTCCAAGCGGTACTTATCCTCTCAAAGTTCAAGAAAAGAAAAGTGTTATTTATAATATTAGACCTTCTACTTGGTATTCTGAAAGAACAAAATTTAAGCCATTTACTTGTAAAGAAGAATTTCTTTCAGCTCTTAATGAAACCCGTTATCAATATCCACAAACAAGGCATACTAATGGACATTGGTTGAAAAATGTTTTAAAAAATTACGAAGAACATACGGGTGTTAAATTACAGGTTCGCTAATGTAAACTTCGGCTAATTTACTAGCTACAAACTCTACCACAGGGACTGCAACTGTATTGCCTAACAAATCAAAGGCATCGTATTCTTTTGTAGGGATTTCGTACCATTCAGGATAACCGAATAACCGTAAGCCTTCACGAATAGTTAATCTTCGTAAACCATTTTTATCAGGAACAGCAAGTCTTGAAACATCAGTTGCTACAAGCGTTGGTGCAATATCTTTTGGGTCAAGTATTTTATTAATTTCAAAGCTTAATTTTCCAGTTACTATGTTGTAGCCTTTAGGTTTCGTTTCATCATATTCACGGGATGTTACAATTCCGTTTGATGTTTGGATTTTAATTAATTTTTTTGGGTGTTCTAATTTTAAATATCCTTTTTTAGTCAAATCATCTAAAAGAGATTTTAAATCCTCTTTTGGTATATAAATAAACGTATTGATTTGTTCCAAAGTAAGTGGCATTCCGTCCATCCAATCAATGCCTATTTCTTCTGCCCATTGTTTTTTTCTTCTTTGTTTGAACAATTGGTTTAAAATTTCTGATTGTTGTCTAGTTACACTGCCTTTTATTTCTATATCCCAGCTGTGGATATTATTTTTACCGCCTCGTTTGTCTTTTATTGATTTGCCGTATAGATCTTCAAATTTAAAATGAGACAATAGTTTATTGGTAAATTCTGATTGTAATGTAGGTAATCCTTTTTCTAAAATACTTTCTAAAGAATTAAATTTTGGTTCAACACCGTTCAAATTAATCTTAAGATCTTTTGTACCAACTATAAAAATTCTTTTTCTTGATTGAGGTAAGCCAAACTCTAAACTATCAAAAACTTTCCAGCTCACTTTATAGTCCAAATCTTTTTCCAGTGTATGTAAGATAGTTTTTAATGTTCTTCCTATTTCTTCATTCTTGTTTTCTAAATCGTGTTTTACTAACCCCTCTACATTTTCAAGGATAAAACCATAAGGTTTTTTATCTCTAATAATTCTTTCAATTTCAAAAAATAAAGTACCTCTTGTGTCCAGAAAACCTTGGCGTTTGCCACTAGCACTAAAAGGCTGACAAGGAAAACCACCTAATAGAAAATCAAAATCTGGAATAAATTCATTGCGAATTTCAAAAATATCACCTGCCAAAAAATCTTGTTCAAAATTATGCTTCAATGTTTTTACTGCATATGGTTTTATTTCCGAAGTCATTACACATTCTGTATCAATGCCAACATTTTTAAAAGCCTGTTCAAAACCTAATCTAATGCCTCCAAGACCTGCAAAAAGGTCTATGAATTTTACAGTATTTTTCATTTTACTCTTTTTTTATAAGATTCATTTGGTTCTGCAACCATCAGCAACTGATTTTCGTAATCCTCAAGTTCAATTTTATGACAGCCAATAACGGATAAACATTGTAATAAAAATATAGCACTAAAGCTACCACGACTAATTTTACTGTCTATACTTGCTTTGGTTTCCTCTATGCCAATTTTATTTAGCATAAGCGCTAAATCTAAATTAGACACACCACGTCTGACTAATTCTGATTTTAACAACCGTTTTGCTTTATTATCCCAGTTTGACATAACAAATAAAATTATTTTCAAATATCAATAAAAATTATCATATATGCAAATATAACAACAAAAATAAAAATACAACTGTCTATTTTTCGCCTTCCCATTCGGCATAAAATTGTGCTAAGAAGTTTTCCATATAACGATGTCTTTGTAGAGCAATCTTTTTAGCCGATTTGGTATTCATTTTGTCTTTAAGCAATAATAGCTTTTCGTAGAAATGATTAATAGTAGGAGCTTGACTTTTTTTATATTCTTCAATGCTCATATTAGTATTTGGAGCAATTTCAGGATTGTAGAGTGCTCTATTTTTAAAACCACCATAATTGAATGCACGTGCAATTCCAATGGCTCCAATAGCATCTAAACGATCGGCGTCTTGAACGATGTCTAATTCAATTGATTTGAATCTTTTTTCAAAATTACCTCCTTTAAAGGAAATGTTTTCAATAATGTTGATGATGTGGTTGATGATATCTTCTGCAACATTTTGAGATTCTAAGAATGTTCTAGCTACTTTAGGGCCTACGGATTCATCGCCTCCATGAAATTTACTATCTGCAATGTCATGAAGCAAAGCGCCTAATTGGATTATTTGTAAATCGCAATTTTCTTCTTTTGCAATCAAAAGGGCATTTTTATAGACTCTTTCTATGTGAAACCAATCGTGTCCACCTTCGGCATTTTCTAATTGTTGTTTGACAAAAAGGATAGTATTGTTTATTAAATCAGGCGTGTTCATATTTGAAATTTGGCTATAAAAAAACTGATTTTTAAAGTCTAAACCTCAAAAATCAGTTATTCAATGTTTATTTATTAGTTCTAACAAAAATCAATCTGAATTCTGTTTTCTAAAATCTACAATCTCGCAGGTTCTACCCATTTAAAGATATGAGATTCTTTAGGGATTACAATTCTTTCAGAAATCTTAGCCATTCTAGCAGGTAATTTCATCAAATAATCACGAGCTTTTTCGGCTTCGTCAGTAAGTCCTACAATTTTATCAATTTCCCATTTGTCAATTAATTTTTGCATGATTTCAACATAATCTTGGGCAGTATACACACCAATACGTTGTGCTGAATCAGAAAATAATTCAAATGCAGAGCTAATTTTTGCTCCTGATTCTCTCAAAAAATGGGCAGGCATTACAATTTTAGCCTTCATCATATATTGAAAAGCAAGCATCATTTCGCTAGGATCTACTTTGAAAATTTCGCTTACAAAATGGCTGTAAGCATGATGGTGACGCATTTCATCTCCAGCAATCATTTTACACATTTTAGACAATTTCTTGTCGCCATAGCTTTTGGCTAACTGTGAAACTCTATTGTGCGAAACATAAGTGGCTAACTCTTGAAAACTAGTGTAAACAAAGTTTTTATAAGGATCTCTTCCGGTACCAATATCGAATCCGTCATTAATAAGATGCTGCGTAGTCATTTCAATTTCGCGCATGTTTACACGACCTGATAAATACAAATATTTGTTTAATAAATCTCCATGACGATTTTCTTCTCCTGTCCATTGACGTACCCAGGCAGACCAACCGTTTCTTTCTTCATTATCAACTCCTTCTACTTCCATCAACCAGTTTTCGTATGTAGGTAGTGCTTCTTCGGTAATCATATCACCCACCATTGCTACCCAAAAATCATAAGGTAAATCCTTTGAGATTTCGCGTAACTCCTTTACTTCTTCTAAGAAATTATCTCCTTCAGAATTTGGTAAAAAATCAGATGGCTGCCATATCTGTTCCACAGGAATCAAATACTGATCCATATAGCCAGTCACGTTTTTTTCCAAAAACTGCATAACTTCTAATCGAATGTTTTTTATAGACATTTTATATATTTTAAAATTTTATTCCTTTTACTACTGCATTTTCCGTTTTCTCCATTAATTCAGGAAAATTATAATCACTCACTTTTAGTGGATTATGAACTACAAAGGTAAGATGATTTCCTAAACCTACTGGAAAAAAACCATATTTTACCATTTTCCAAGAATTATTGATACTTATAGGAACAATATATGCCGAAGGTGCATTTTTACACAATATTTTTAAGCCTGTTTGCGCAAATTCTTTAGGTTTTCCTGTTTTACTTCGAGTTCCTTCTGGAAAAATTACTGCCGAACGGTTATTGGTTTCAATGTATTCGGATAATTTTTTTATTGCAGGGATGGCCTGTTTAGGGTCTTTTCGGTCAATTAATGCTCCACCACCGTGTCTAAGATTGAAAGAAACACTTGGAATGCCTTTGCCTAATTCTTTCTTACTTACAAATTTACAATGAAATTTGCGCAAATACCAAATCATAGCAACAATATCATACATACTTTGATGATTGGCAACAAAAATCAAAGGAGCCCCCTCGGGTATTAGTGCTCTATTTTCAAATTTATATGTTGTTCCTACTAAGTTAGTACATTTTAGCAAAAAAAAGTTCAAATAATCAACACTTTTTTTATGAGCCTCATAACCAAAAATGTTTAGACAAATCCATTGGATAGGATGGAAAATGACTAAAGTAAGTCCAAAACACAAATAATAAATAATCGATATAGGATACGAAATAAGTTTTTGCATTTTAAAAAAAATTAGCTGCAAAAGTAGTAAATAATTTTTTAGCCGTATTTAATTCCTAAATAATAATAGGTTTGACGTTAAATTGTACCTTTGTGGTCTTAAAATAATGTATTTTCCCTATAAAATGAGCTTTAACTATCCCAAAAACGAAAAACTTAAAAGTAAAATTAGTATTGGATTGTTGTTCTCCGAAGGAAAATCAGTTTCCAAATATCCGTTGCGTTTGGTTTATCATTCTGGTTCTTTGAATGAAAATGAGAAAATTAAAATGGGAGTTTCTGTTTCTAAAAAAAACTTCAAAAAAGCAGTAGATAGAAATCGTTTCAAGCGTATTCTTCGAGAAACCTATAGACTTAATAAACATATTCTTCTGGATAATTTAGATAAGCCTTATGCGTTTATGTTTTTTTATCAAACCAAAGAACGTTTGACTTACGAAGAAATTAATACGAAGACCATTCAATTGTTTGAGAAATTTGTGGCTCAGATAAATAATCAGGGATAATTTCCATCCAAAATATTTAAATCAGAGTTTGTAAAAAAAATTGTAGTTTTAACTATAAAAATATTCTTTATATGAAATCTATTATTCTGTTTTTATTAATTCTATTCTCCTTTTCAAATTGTAAAAAACAAGAAAATTTTGAAGATACAGTTTCGGCGGTTGCGTTACCTTCAAAACAAGTTGATCAGGTTAAGTTTGTTAAACCTGTTGTTGCTAATGCAAAAGAGGTTATTGAAGAAGTAGAACAAAAAATTATTAAAGAGGGTAATCTTCGTTTTGAAACTACTGACTTAAGTGCTACTTATGCTCAAATACAAGCTGCACTAAAAAGTTATAAAGCAACAATACAAAATGATACTGAAGGAAAAAATTATGGAACAATTTTTAGAAAATTAATTATTCGAGTACCTAACCAGAATTTTGATCTGTTTATAAAAGATATTTCAAAAGGAGTTACTTATTTTGACAACAAAGAAATAACTGCTGAAGATGTAACGGCAGAATATATTGATATTGACGCCCGTTTAAATGCTAAAAAGATGCTTGAAAATCGTTATATAGAACTGCTTAAAAAAGCTAACAAGGTTTCTGAGATGTTAGAGATTGAAGCGCAATTATCAGCAATTCGGGAAGAGATTGAAGCTAAGCAAGGGCAATTGAATTATTTGCAAAATAGAGTTTCTTTCAGTACCATTACGGTTGAGTTTTATAAAAATGTAGCTCCTGGTAGTGGGGCAACAGTTTCATACGGAACAAAAATTTGGAATGCATTTAAATCTGGATTTAACAGTTTTTCAAGTTTTTTTGTGGGCTTAATAAGTGTTTGGCCATTTTTAATTATCTTAGGTGGTTTAGGGTATTTTATTAAAAAACGATTTAAGAAAAAAACAATTTAAGATGATAAATCTTGTAAAGAAAAAATACATTATTCCTGTAATCGCTTCGGCTTTTATTTTTATTGGTTCAAGTTTTAAAGATGACTTTTTTGAAATTGCTAAGCAAATCGAAATTTTCACTACGCTGTTCAAAGAGTTGAATACAAACTATGTAGATGAAACAAATCCTGGTGAGTTGATGGATAGTGCTATCAAAGGAATGTTGGCTAGTTTAGACCCTTATACAGTGTTTTTTAATGAGCAGGATGTGTTGAAATTTAAAATCAACAATACGGGCGAATATACTGGAATAGGTGCTTTAATTACTCAAAAATCAGGTAAATTAATTTTAAGAGAAGTCTTTAAAGATTTTCCTGCCGATAAAGCCGGATTCAAACCAGGGGATGAAATTGTCCAAATAGGCGATGTGGTAATGGCTGATTTTAAAGACGATGCTTCTCAGTTGTTAAAAGGAGCTAAGAACACAAAAATTGATATTCGATACATTCGTCAAGGAAAAACCAATTCGACTCAAATTATCTTGGATGAGGTTGCCATTAAATCAGTTCCGTTCTTTTCTAAAATTGATGATAAAACCGGTTATATTGTGCTAAGTAGATTTAACACAAAAGCATCAAACGAAACCAAAGAAGCTTTATTGGAATTAAAAAAACAAGGCGCACAACAAATTGTTCTGGATTTGAGAAATAATCCCGGCGGACTTTTAAGTGAGGCTATTAATATTTGTAATTTATTTGTTCCCAAAAACGAAGTAATTGTAACCACAAAATCCATTAACGAAAAACACAACAATACTTATAAAACTTCTTTTGATCCCGTTGATTTAGATATTCCACTTGTGATTATTGTCAATGATAGAAGCGCATCGGCATCCGAAATTGTTTCGGGAGCTTTACAAGATTTGGATCGGGCAGTTGTTGTAGGAAGTAGAAGTTTTGGGAAAGGTTTGGTCCAAAAACCAATTGATTTAACCTATAATACCCAATTGAAAGTAACTATTTCCAGGTATTTTACACCATCTGGAAGATGTATTCAAGCCTTGGATTATGCGCATAAAGACAAAAATGGTTTGGCCGTTCGTACCAAAGAAGCTAATTATAACTCGTTTAAAACCCGTAAAGGTAGAACAGTGTATGATGGTGGCGGAATTTTGCCCGATGTACAAATGCCCGAATCCAAAACGAGTGTAATTGCAAATGCATTGCTTAAAAACGATGGTATTTTTAATTATGCAACCGCTTATTATTATAAAAATCCAAACTTAGGAAATCAAATACCAAATTTTACCAATGCTGATTTTCAGGACTTCAAACAATTTTTAAAAAGTCAAAAAATCACTTTTGATACTGAAACCGAAGAAGCTTTGAAAAATACTTTGGCTATAGCCAAAAAAGAAGCTATTGATGGGGCTATTTTGAACGAGTACAAGCAATTGTTGGCTGTGGTTCAAAAAAGTGAAGAAACGCTATTGGATTCCAATCAGGAAGAAATCAAAAATCTGATTTTGGAAGAAATTATTAAGCGCTATCAATATCAGGAAGGTTTTTATGCCTATTATATGAAAACCAATTCTGAAATTAAAAAAGCGATTGCTATTTTAAACGATACAGCTACTTATAAAAGTATTTTAAAAATCTAATGGCAAAATCCGTTCTATTAATATTTTTTATTGCTTTTGGGGCAATTCATGCTCAAGAAAAGAAAATTGGAACGGTTTATTTTGATTTTGACAAATACAGTATTGATGCAATTCAGGAACAAATGATTGTTGATTTTGTTCGGGAAATAGATACTACACAGCTCGAATCGATTCAGATTTATGGCTATTGTGATGATAGAGGGAATAATGATTACAATTTAAAATTATCCGAAAATAGAGTAAATACAGTTAAAAGTATTCTAGTTGCTAATGGATTTAATAAGAACAAAATTGTTATTGTTGAAGGTAAAGGACGTGTGCTTATTGATGCCTATTCTGGAGGAAGTTTAGCCGATATTCGATCTAAAAACAGACGGGTTGATATGTTAGTTGTTAAGAAAAACAGTTTTGGAAAAGGTATTTATAATTCATTTCAAGATCATCATGAAGTAGGAGACCGTATTTTTCTGGAAAATATTTTTTTTGAATTAGGAAGTAGTATTCTCACTGTCAGTTCTCAAAAAGAATTGAACAGAATTGCCAAGATACTTCAAGAGAACAAGGGTGTAGAATTTGAAATCCGTGGTCATGTTTGCTGTACGCCAAAATATTACAAAGATGCTATAGATCGGGCAACTAAAGAAAGGAAATTGTCTTTAAATCGTGCTAAAAATGTTTTTAAATATTTGATTTCTAGAAATGTGAGCAGTTTAAGAATGAGTGTTAAAGGCTTAGGAAATCAGTTTCCATCGGGTAAAGGTGATGAATACGATAGAAGAGTTGAGTTTTTAATTACTAAAAATTAGTTTCTACCGTTAAACAATGCCATAATCTTGGATTTTTCTTTTGGCGTTTGTTTTTTGTCTATTTTAATCGATTTTATGATGGCTTCTAGCTCTAACATTAAATCTCTTTTTTCTTTTGAAGGAGAGTAGCAAAATCCTTCTAAAACAAGCAGGCGGTCGTTTTCTTTGTCTACAATGGTATAATTGATAAATGGACCGGACATAAAATCATTTTTTAGTTCCCAGGTTCCTTTAGTTTCATAAGCCCTTTTGTGGTTAAGTACAACATTAGAAAAATAAGGTGCGTAAGCTTCTTCGGTAATCATATCAGTATTTAATTCCTTACCATGGATGTATAATTTTCCGATGGAATCCCTCATTCGGATAATATTAGTCACTTTGTTTAGTTTTCTTTCTGTGGTACTCATTGGTACTTGGTAAATCAAAATGCTATTGTTTCCGCTTATAATTTCCTTTTTGAACCAAGCAAAACCTCCTTTGTGAACCATCAATTGGTAATCAGAAGGCATTTCTAATGAGATATTAAAGCTGTCTTTGAAAAATTTTGGTGTTAAAAGTGATTTTCTATTAATCCGTTGCGATTCTTCAATTTCTGTTTGATGGATGGTTTGGATAATTTCTGTAGCATTTTTTTGAATCAAACAAAGAATATCATCGGCCACTTTACCTGAAATATGAAATACATTTTGCGGAGAAGCATATTGGTTTTTTACAATTTTGAAGTTCTCTTTGCCGTCTTTTTTAATCACAATAATGTTACGACTATCGGTCATAAAACCTTCCATCAATTTTACAGGATATTGGTTGATGGTAAACAGAGGTTCTTCTTGTGGAAGACCGATTACGGGTGAAGCAAATTTATTTCGAATACTATCGCCAATTTCACCATTCCACAGCAAATCGTCTATAATAACAGAGATGTTATTGACTTTTCCAGTAGTTTTTCTAGTATTTGTATCTTCCTGTTTGCAGGAAAAGAAAAAAATGGAAATGAAAAGCAATATAAAATGGAATTTATTCATTTTGTATGTATTGTAACTGCAATTGAATTTTAAATAACAATTAGTATTTTGTTAGCTGTTTTGATTACTCAGCTAATATCGTTCCAATTTTTTTTAAAACAGAATAAAAGTAATATAAAATCTTTGTGTAAATAAAAGGGCTTTATTTTAATTACAAAATAAAGCCCTTTTTTGTGTTGTATGAATTTTAAGAATTAACTTCTTATTTTTAATTTCATTCCTGGTTTAATGTCTTCGTTACTAATGTTATTCCATTTTTTTATATCAGAAACAGTAACGCCAGAATATTTTTTGGCAATACTAAACAATGAATCTCCTTTTTTTACCAAGTAGTCGTGTTGTGTATTAGCATCTGTTTTAGGTTTCTTAAAAGAGGCTGCAGTGGCATTAGAAGTAGGAATGGCGATTTCGTTTTTAGCTACAATTAATGTTTTTCCTAATGCAATATTGTTGTCTTTTAAGCTGTTCCACTCTTTTAAATCGGCAATAGCAGTACCAAATTTTTTAGCAATATTCCCTAGGTTATCTCCTTTTTGAACTGTGTATTCAACGTTTTTTAATTCAACAACTGGAGCCGCAACAATTGCTTCTTTAGTTTCGATTTCTTTTTCAGCTACTTGTAAGTTCATTCCAGCCTGAATGATATTTCCAGAAAGTTTGTTCCATTCTTTAATTTGTGCAACAGTTACGTTATTGTCTTCGGCAATACTGTTTAGGTTATCACCTTTTTGAACAATGTAGGTCTTGTTGTTGGTAATTAAAGTGTCTGTTTTAACTTCTTTTTTAATTTTTTCGGTTTTGTTTGTTTTAGTTTCAACTGCAGCAATTGTATTATTGTTTTCGGTTGAAATGATGGTTAAAACTTTACCGTAAGAAATGGAATTGCTTTTAAGTTTATTCCATTTTTTTAAGTCATTAATATCAACATTGTATTTGTTGGCAATAACGCTTAAGTTATCGCCCTGTTTTACTTTGTAATATTGGGTTGTACTTCCAATAGGATATGTTGGTTTTTCGACAGCTGCAATTGGAGTGCTAGTTACATTTCTAAACGGATTGGTGTTTTTTTGATCTAATTCGCGCTGCACATAAGCATAAATCTTATCTTCATTAGAAACAAAAACGCCAATTTTGTCTTTTGGTAATCGCAAATAATGATTTTGGTCATTATAATATGGGATTACATTGAGTTTGTAGGATGGATTAAGCAATTGTAATTGAGAAACAGGTACATCCAATAAGTCAGAGATTTGCTTAAATGATAGTTGTTTTTTTATCATTACTGTGTCAGTGGCAAAGCGTTGTACGATGGTCTTGTTTGGTCGAATACCATGTTCATTATGATATTCGTACAAATACATAGTAGCTAAAAAAGCAGGAACATAACCCTGAGTTTCTCTTGGGAGATTTTGTTTAATGCTCCAAAAATTTTGTTTTCCTCCAGATCTTCGGATGGCTTTAGCAACGTTTCCTGGTCCTGAATTGTAAGAGGCTAAAACTAATTCCCAATCGCCAAAAATAGCATACATATTCGACATGTATTGGGCTGCTGCTTCGGTAGCTTTTAATGGATCGCTACGTTCGTCAATATAAGAATCAATTTTTAGATTGTATTGTTTTCCGGTTTGATACATAAATTGCCAAAGTCCGGTAGCACCTACTCTGGAAACTGCTTTAGGGTTTAAAGCTGATTCAACAATGGCTAAGTATTTAATTTCTAAAGGAACGTTTTCTTTGGCAAATGTTTCTTCAAACATTGGAAAGTAATAATCCGAAATGGCCATTAAGCGCTCAAAAGATTTTTTTCTATTTTTTAAAAACGATTTAATGATGTTTTCCAGTCCTTGGTTGTATTGAATGTTAAATGGAGATTTAGCATTCATGGCTTCCAATCTGGATTTTAATAATTCGGTAGGTAATTCATAATCTACTTTTTCATCGGTATTAATACTTTCTATATCCTTGCTAAGATCATTGTAGATATCTAAGTCAGTCAATTCTTTGGTCCACAAACTATCAACACAACTTGCCATGTTATCATTAACAAAGCTCCGTTTTATAGAGTCCAGATAAGAAAGCTTAGTTTCCATAACAGCAATTCCCTTGCTTTCGGCAATTTCTTGCGAGAACAGGGGAATTGTTAGTAATAGAAAACACGATAAAGTGATTTTTTTTATATTCATATTTTTATTGTCAACGGGCTTAATTTTAAACGATTACGATTTCGTAATGCAAACTTAATAGGTTACAACTAAAAAAATCAATAAATATTGTTAAAGTTGTGATATTTAGTCTAGTATAGCTGCGATTCCAGGTAAAGTTCTTCCTTCAAGCATTTCAAGCATTGCTCCACCACCAGTTGAAACATAACTCATTTTGTCTTCAAAACCGAATTGTTTTACTGCCGCAACCGAATCTCCACCACCTACAAGTGAGAAAGTTCCATTAGCTGTAGCCGCTGCAATGTAGTTTCCTAAAGCTATAGTTCCTTTAGCAAAAGTTTCCATTTCAAAAACGCCTAATGGACCATTCCAAAGAATTGTTTTTGAAGCCATAATCACTTTTTCGAAAGCTTCTAATGATTTTGGACCGGCATCCATACCTTCCCAACCATCAGGAATATTTGTTACATCAACCACTTGTGTATTTGCATTGTTAGAAAAATCATCTCCTGCAACTACATCCACTGGAATGTGAATCTGAACTCCTTTTTCTTTAGCTAATCTTAAAATTTCAAGAGCTAATTCTTGTTTGTCATCTTCGCAAATTGAATTTCCAATTTTTCCTCCTTGTGCTTTTACGAAAGTAAAAGTCATTCCACCACCAATAATCATGTGGTCTACTTTGTCAAGGATGTTTTCGATAACTGTAATTTTAGAAGATACTTTAGAACCTCCAAGGATAGCAGTTACTGGTTTTTCGCTGTCTTTTAATACTTTATTGATGCTTTCAATTTCTTTAGCTAATAATGCTCCGAAGCATTTTGCTGTTGGGAAAAATTGTGCGATAATTGTAGTGGAAGCGTGAGCTCTGTGCGCTGTTCCAAAAGCGTCGTTTACATAAATATCTCCTAATGAAGCTAATTCTTTTGCAAAAGCAACATCTCCAGCTTCTTCTTCAGCATGAAAACGTAAATTTTCTAATAATAAAACTTCACCAGCTTTTAAGTCATTTGCAGCTTGCTGAGCTACTTCGCCTATGCAGTTTGAAGCAAATTTTACTGGAACTCCAAGGATATCTGTAGCCGTTTTTAAGATGTGTTTTAATGAATATTTATCTTCAACTCCTTTTGGACGACCTAAATGAGACATTAAGATTACGCTTCCGCCATCGGCAAGGATTTTAGAGATAGTAGGTTTTGCAGCTTCGATACGAGTAACGTCAGTTACATTAAAATTTTCGTCCAAAGGCACATTGAAATCAACACGGATAATTGCTTTTTTATTTTTAAAATCAAAATCGTTTAGAGTCTTCATTAAGTATAATTTTAGTTTATTTTTTTGAAAGTGAAACAAATATAGAAATTTTCTAGTACTAATAAATTTCAATAATTCAAAAAATTCAATTTATTGCAACGAAAACGATGTAAACTCACAAATAATTTGATTTATGTTCCTTGTTTTAAAAAAAAGCTTATAAAAGTTAAATTTTGTCTTCTCTGAAAAATGTCTTTAAAAACCAATTTTTAATCTTTCAGATAGTAGACTGATAAATTAGCCTGAGAAGGAATCATAAAAGTTTCAAATTCGTTGCTGTCGTCAGTATTTTTAGAAAGTAAAAAATGATTATCCACCATTCCTAAGTAAGTGAGCAGGGGCGAATAGAATGTAATACCTATTTTGTGTTTTTTTATATCTGTGATATCGGTATTTATGATGTCTAAGCGATAATTTATGAATGGAAAATAACTATTACCAAGTGCATCGGTTACACGATGAAAATTCCCTTTGAGTTGTTGCACATAATTTGCGGCAGCAATACCTGTGAGGTAATGAAGTTTTTCAGCTTTTTCATTTTCAGCTAATAATTCTCTAAAAGTTTTTAAGGGGTTTTCTTTAGAATTGAATTGTTGATGTTGCAGCAAATATTCCTGAAAAGTATCTTCTAAAACATATTTGTCCCAAAGAAATGTTGAATTGCTGTCGATTACGAGACGGTAAGCTAATTGTATTTTGGATTTGTAATTCATACTAATGGAATTTCGATGAGTAAAAGCATAGCGTTTTCCGATAAGGCTTCCCATTCTACCCAGTCAATGTTAGTTATGCTTAAGGAGTCGCCAGTTTCCAGCAATCGGTTTTCAAATTCAAAGGCGCCTTGGATGATATAGGTAAATATGCCATTTTGCTTGCTTTTTAAATGATAGGCTGCTTCTTTTCGACCATCAAAATTTCCAATGTAAATAGAAGTGATTTTGTTGTCCAAAATTAATTTTAGTTTGTTTTTTTCTTGAAAATCAAATAATAATAATTGGTTATTAAGGTTGTTTTTTTCTGCTTTAAAACCAATAGTTAAGTAACTTATGTTTTTTTCAAAAGGATTTGATATTTGAACTGAAGTTCTTTTTTTACAAACTAGTTGTTTCAATTTTTGAGTAAGAATCAGCTTCTTTTCTAATTCGTCTTCAAGATGAAGACCACCGTAAAGCGGTAAAATATAGTATAAACAATCGGCATGAATTACCATTGATGTTCTGTGATTTGGTGCTAGTATCTGATAATTAAAAAGGAATAATCCCCCAAAACCTCTTTTAGTTTCTTCCTGATAATTATCTAAATCAAACGTTGACCAACAATGATAACCCATTGATTGCCGTTTTGTTCTTTTATCTGCAAGATAAATTTGAGCTGAATTTTGCTTTATCATCTCTTGATGTTTAATGTTAACCAGCTACGTTTATTGTGTGTGTTAGTATAAATCCAGTAGCAACGCTTCCAGTTACTGTAGACATTTCGGTACTTACACCATCTGAAAAAACATTATCATTTGCATTATAGGTGTAACCGCTCATTCCTTTAGTATAGCCATTGGTTGTAGAAGCATTTACTAATACAACAGCACTTCCTGAACCTTCCGGGAAAGCAATTTGAGTTACTAATAGTGAAGTACCGGAAGCATTGTAAATATGTACGTGAATATGTGTTGCTCTTCCGCTGTACCAACCAGGGAAAATAGATGTGAAACTCACTAATCCATTAGCATTTGTAGTTTGTCTTCCTCTTAAAAAATGAACAGAAGTAAAATCAGCTGATTGCATTCCTGTTCCTCCATATTCAGAGTAATAACCATCCTTGTCACAATGCCATATGTCTACCAGAGCACCTTGTAGAGCAGCGCAACTGGCATTTTTATTCTGAATAGTGATGTTTATAGTCAAAGGAACTCCTGTGCGGTCACTTGTAATGTCTGATTTTACCAATGTTGAAGGGCTTTTTGTAGGAAACGGACCTGCTGTTTCGGTAGCTGTTACTGTACAACTAGAAGAACTGGAAGAGCCACCTGTGTCAGTAGCTTCAGTAGTATCGGTTGTACTTGAATCTGTAGTAGAATCATCATCGCCGCCACATGAACTTAATATAGGCATTGCTACTGTACCTAATCCTACTAATCCTAATCTTTTTAAAAATTTTTTTCTTTCCATGATAAACACTTTTATAAGTTGCTGATATAAAGGTATTTTAATTCATTTTATTGAAAAAAATAATGAGGTTACCACGTAGATTGTTGCGGTAAATGGCTAATGTTATTTTTAATAACCAGTTTCAGTTATTGATGAAGAGGATGCTTATTGTTTATGGATCAAGGCATAAAAAGCAGCTTCATAACTTGCGCTTACTGGAATTTCTTCTTTGTTAATGTAAATAATTTTGTTGCGTACTTTGTCAATTTTAGAAATAGGTACGATAAAAGATCGGTGAACGCGAATAAATTCTGGAGATGGTAGTTTCTCTAAAATAGCTTTCAACGTCATTCGGGCTACAACTGTTTTCTGATTTTGTATATGAATTTTTAAGTAGTCGTCTAGACCTTCTATAAATAAAATATCTGAAAAAAGAATTTTCACCAAACTATAATCGGCACGGATAAAGAGATAGAGTTGTTCTGGATTTTGATTTTGTAGTTTATGTTGGTTTATAGCTTTTTCGACAGATTGTTTAAAACGACTGAAAGAAAAAGGTTTTAAAATATAATCGGTTGCACTTAAATTAAAGCCATCTACAGCAAATTCAGAATAAGCCGTGGTGAAAATAACCATGGTTTTATGAGGTAGTTTTTTGTAAAAATTAATGCCTGAAATAGAAGGCATATTGATATCTAAAAATAATAAGTCAACTGGAAATTTTTTCAAATGTTTAAAAGCATCTTCCGACTTTGTAAAGATTTTGTCGAGACAGATGTCGTCAATTTGGTTACAAAAACTTTGTAATACTTCCAGTGCCAAAGGTTCATCATCAAGTGCAATTGCTTTTAACATCCTACATTTATCTTTAAAGTAACAGTATATTTTTCTTTTGCATCATCAATTAATAATTCATGTTTTTGAGGATACAAATAAGCTAGTCTTTCAATGGTGTTTTGTAAGCCGATACCGCTTTGCAATTGAACAGATTCGACTTTGTTATTTGATACAAATAAAGTTAAGAAATTATCTTCAATATTTATTGTGATTTTAATTTCTGAATCCTGATTTGGATTGACCCCATGTTTGAAAGCATTTTCAATGAACGAAATTAAAATGAGCGGAGTTATACATTTACTATAAACGTTTGTTTCTCTTTCATATAGTATTTTAACCGTATTGCCCAATCTTGTTTTTTGCAATTGGATAAAATTGTCAATATAATTAAGCTCTTTATCTAGAGCAATTACATTATCATTTGCATTAGTAATAATGTAACGCATTAATTCAGATAACTGTATAACAGCATCGGCCGTTTTATCATCTTTTTTAATAGCCAAAGCATAAATACTATTTAAAGTATTAAATAAAAAATGAGGGTTGATTTGTGCTTTTAAAAAAGATAATTCTGATTGCATTTTTTCTTTTTCAACGTTTCTTAATCTGTTATTAATGGCAAATAGTAAACTGGAAATGACTCCAATGAGATAAACTAATATGGTGTGGCTGTATTGTGTAGGTGGACCACCAAGATGATGGTTGTTCATTTTAGGAAGTGGTGGGTGTTTGTCGTGATGAAACTGAGGAGGTTTTCCGAAGTCTAAAAAATTGCGTTCCGGATGGTCAAAATAGGTTGAAATCCAAAGAAAGAAGAGTAAAAACATGCTAATGATTCCGAAATATAAAAGTTGTTTTTGTGAAAAATATATTTTAGGAATTAGATAGTAATAGTTAAATAAAAAGAAAATAAGCAGCATCGAATAGATGAAAAAATAAATCCGATCATGGGGATTGTTAAATAAATCGGGCAGTTTTAAAACGCTTCCTGTTGAGGTAAACATATATGGCAATAGCATGAATGCAATGCAAATAAAAAAAACTAGCAAGTATGGGGTGGGATTTTTTTTCATAGATATGGATTTGGTAAATCAAAGTTAAGATTCTTGTTTTTTGTATTCTAATTATTGAGGTAAAAGTCATTTTTATTGCGATATTCACCAGGAGTCAAACTAACAATTTGCTTGAATATTTTTGAAAAATGAGGCAAATTAGAAAAACCAGTATCCAAAGCAATTTCCAGAAAACTCTTGTTAGTTGTGGCAATAAGATATTGTGCCCGTTCAATTTTTTTTTCGTGAATGTAATTTAAGGGTCTTTGTCCGGTGTGAAGTAAAAATTGCTTTGAGAAATAATCTTGATTTTGATTCACTCTTTGAGCCAATTCGGCAACTGTTAGGTTTTTGTCTAAATGAAGTTGGATGTAACCCATGCTGTCCAAAATTTTTGAAGGGATGCTTTGTGGAGCATTTTGCTTGAAATTTTTATCGTTCAAAAATCTAGAAATCAATAAAAGCAGGATTCCTTGATTTTCAAATTTCAAATGGGTTTTCATGGTGTCATTAAGTGAACGGTATTCTTTATAAAAAGCTTCTTTTTCATATTCTTTTGGGTTGTCTGATCGGTTGATTCCTCTTCCGGGATTGCCTTTTAGCATTTGTTTGATAAGAATGATATCGGTTTCAGTAGCGGCTAATTTCATCACATTCCTATTCTGATTAAATAGCGAAATTCCATCGGGAGATTCCTCAAAAAACTGAATAAAGTATTGACTTAGATAGTTATCACAATTCAAGTTACAGATGGTAAAACTGGGGATAAGATACATATAGCCAGCTTCTAAATTGATAAGTCCGGAATTATTTGATATTGTGCCATTACCTTCATTAATGTAGTATAATCGATAATACGGACTGATAACATTGTTAAAATTCCACTTATTATTGAGTTGTACATAATCAATATGTAATAAGGAGAATGAGTATTTGAAAACGTTTTTGGGCATAATGGTAGCAAAAAATATGAAAAAAATCGTTTTTGAGTAATAAAAAGTCGTTTTTGTATAATTAAGATATTTGATGACTAAGCTACATTTGTTTTTATTAATAACAAAATAAGTAGTTAAAAAAACTAATAATCAAATTTATATCTAAAATAGATGCTGTTTTAAAAAATATAAGTCTTGATTTTAATGTTGGTTTTTAAAACAAAGTAATTTAATAAAATCGGAAATAAATAATATTATTCAAATCATATATAGATGAACAGAAGAAATGCTTTAAAATTAGGTGTGTCAGCAATGGCTGGACTTTATTTGTCTCCTTTATTGGGACAATCCCATATACTTAATACTCCTGCTTTCAAAGGACCATTTGAGCCTAGCTGGGATTCGCTGGAAAAATATCAGGTACCGGATTGGTTTCGTGATGCCAAATTTGGAATGTGGGCACACTGGGGACCTCAGTGTGAACCCGAAGCTGGTGATTGGTACGGGAGAGGAATGTATGAAGAAGGTTCGAGACAATATAAATTTCATGTGGAGAAATACGGTCATCCATCCAAATTTGGATTTAAAGATGTGATCCAAGTATGGAAGGCAGATAATTGGAATCCGGAAGAATTAGTGAATTTATACAAAGATTCCGGAGCCAAATATTTTATGGCAATGGCTAATCATCATGATAATCTGGATTTGTACGACAGTAAATATCAGCCTGATTGGAATTCGACTAAAATGGGGCCTAAAAAAGATATTATAGCCGGATGGGAAAAAGCAGCCCGAAAAGCGGGATTGCCTTTTGCTGTGAGCGTCCACGCTGCTCATGCCTGGAATTGGTATGATACTTCTCAGGGAGCGGATAAAAATGGTCCTTTGGCAGGAGTGCCTTATGATGGGAAATTGACTAAGACAGATGGAAAAGGAACTTGGTGGGAAGGTTTAGATCCTCAGGCTTTATATGCACAAAATCATGAATTAAGTGCAAAACCCTCGGGTGATTCATCTGTTCACAGCCAGTGGGATTGGGGAGATGGAGCTTCCATACCAACCCCGGAATATTGTGAAAAATTTCATGATAGAACCATTGATCTGATTGATAAATACAATCCGGATATGATTTATTTTGACGATACAGCATTGCCTTTGTGGCCTGTTAGTAATGTAGGTTTGCGTATTGCAGCACACATGTATAATAAAAGTCTTCAAAAAAACAACGCAGTTCAGACTGTAATTACAGGTAAAATTTTGGATGAGCAGCAGCGTAAAGCCATGGTCTGGGATATTGAAAAAGGACAAAGTAATACTATCGAACCGCTGCCTTGGCAAACAGATACCTGTATTGGAAACTGGCATTATGATAGAAGGCTCTATAATGACAAACGCTATAAATCGGCTAAAACGGTTATTCATACGCTAGTGGATGTAGTGAGTAAAAACGGAAATTTAATGTTGAATATTCCGGTGCGTGGCGATGGAAGTATCGATGAATTAGAACGAGCTATTGTAAAAGAAATTGGTGTTTGGATGAAACTGAACAGCAAAAGTATTTACGGTACGCGTCCCTGGAAAATTTTTGGTGAAGGTCCGCAACAAGCAAGTGCTGGGGCTTTAACTGCCCAGGGTTTTAACGAAGGAAAAGGAAAACCGTATACGTCTGAGGATATTCGTTTTGCACAAAAAGACAAAACACTTTTTGCAACCGTAATGGCGTGGCCAGAAAGTGGAACTGTTACTATTAAAAGTTTAGGTAAAGAATCTCAATATCATACTAAGAAAATAAGACAGATTAGGTTAGTAAGTACAGGGGAGAAGCTAAAGTTTAAACAACATGCTGATACTCTTGAAGTCTTTTTTCGAAATCAAAAACCGGAAGCTTCTTATGCAAATGTGTTGGAGATTGTGTAATACTCTTTGAATGAAATCTAAAATTATGACCTCAAGAAAATTTTGTTACGCCTGTGATTTAATTGATAATCCAAAGTTGATAGAAGAGTATAAACGCTATCATTCAAAGGAAAATGCTTGGCCTGAAATCACTAAAAGTATCAAGGATTCAGGTATTATAGATATGGAAATTTATATTCTTGCTAACCGTTTGTTTATGATAATGGAAGTAGATGAAAACTATACTCCGCAACGCAAACAAAAAATGGATTTGAATAACCCCAAAGTGCAAGAATGGGAAAAATTGATGTGGCAATTTCAACAAGCACCTCCGGGAGCAAAAGAAGGAGAAAAATGGTTGCCTATGGAACAGATTTATAAACTACCTTAAGTTTAATCTGTTCCAATTGATTTTTTTTCAACCTCCAAACCAAGCTGTATACGTGTAGAAACTTTAATAATCTAATATTTTAGACTTATCCATTTTCTGCTATCTTTGCCTTATGCAGTTTTCAGAAATTTTAGGACAGGAACACATTAAAAACCATCTCACCAGAAGTGCCGATTTGGGAAGAATTCCGCACGCACAATTGTTTGTTGGTCCAGAAGGTAGTGGTACGCTGGCAATGGCAATTGCTTATTCCCAATATATTTTATGTGGTAATGCTGATGGAGAGAATAATGGCGATAATCAATCCTGTAATATTAAATTTCAAAAATTATCGCATCCCGATTTGCATTTTGCTTACCCAACCGTTACTACCGATGAGGTAAAGAAAAACCCAAAAAGTATTGATTTTATTGCCGATTGGAGAGAATTTGTAACTCAAAATCCATATGGTGGATTGTTTGATTGGTATGCTGTTTTAGGTGTTCAAAACAAACAAGGGGAAATTAGAGTAGATGATGCTCAGGAAATTTTGAAATCACTTTCGTTAAAAGCCTATGAAGGCGGTTATAAAATTATGATTGTCTGGATGGCCGATAAACTCAATATTGCAGCGTCTAATAAATTACTAAAACTACTCGAAGAACCACCAGAGAAAACTATTTTTATTCTGATTTCAGAAAACGAAGAAGATATTATTCAAACCATTCGTTCGCGTTGCCAAATTTTACATTTCAATGGATTGAGCGAAGCGGTTATAGCAGATGCTTTGGTCGCTCGTGAAGCAATTGATACCAAGTTTGCTGCAAAATTAGCGCATCAGGCACAGGGGAATTACAATGCTGCTTTGCATTTGTTGCGTGACAAAGACGAAGAACATCCGTTTGAGCAATGGTTTGTTACCTGGGTTCGTGCCGCTTTTAAGGCTAAAAAAGATGCGGCTGCCATTCAGGATTTAATTCTTTGGAGCGAAAAAATTGCTGCTTTAGGAAGAGAAGCCCAAAAGAAGTTTTTGCAGTTTTGTATGGAGATGTTTCGTCAAGCTTTGTTGATTAATTATGAAACTCCTGATTTGGTTTATTTTGAACCAAAAGTCGATAAATTCAAATTAGAAAATTTTGCACCATTTGTAAATGGTAATAATATTGAAGATATTTTTAAAGAGCTTTCGGATGCTATGTATCATATTGAACGCAACGGAAATGCTAAATTAATTTTAACTGATTTATCAATCAAATTAACACGTTTAATCCATAAAAAATAACGAGTATGAATAATCCAGCTTCATTTTTAATTCTGGTTTTTTTCGGGATTACCTATTTGCAATCTAGTTATGAAAAGCTTTTTTATTGGGAGGATAATTTAACTTGGTTGAGAGAACATTTTGCTAAAACAAGACTTAAAAATCATGTGAAATTAGCCTTAATCAATCTCGTTATTATGGAATTAATTTCTACTATTCTGTGTTTTGTTGGCTGTATCGAATTGTATGTTAGCAACGGAAGAATTTTTGGATTTTACGGAGCAGTATTTTCTGCAATTACTTTATTGATGATGCTTTTTGGACAACGATTAGCTAAGGATTATGATGGGGCAAGAACCATTGTAATTTATTTTATTCCAGCTGTAATGGCGGTATATTGGTTGAACTAGATATTCATCATTCCAACCAAATCTGAAATTTAAAATCGTTAATCAACGTTCTGAAATCAAATAAGATTATGTCTTTAACTCCTAAACATCCATCCGAATCTTTAACGGTATTAACTGATTTGGTTTTGCCAAGTGAAACTAACCATATCAATAATCTCTTTGGAGGTGAGCTATTGGCTCGGATGGATCGCGCAGCTAGTATTGCGGCGCAGCGTCATTCGAGAAACATTTCTGTTACGGCTTCTGTGAATCATGTGGCTTTTACTAAAGCTATTTTGTTAGGAAGTGTGGTAACTATTGAAGCCAAAGTTTCTCGAGCGTTCAAGAGTTCGATGGAGGTTTACATTGATGTTTGGGTCGAAGATAGAGTTTCTGGAGTAAAGACTAAGGCTAACGAAGCTATTTATACTTTTGTAGCTGTGGATGCAACAGGAAAACCAGTGGAGGTAGCTCAAATTATTCCGGAAACCGAAATAGAAAAACAACGGTATGACGGAGCACTAAGACGCAAACAGCTGAGTTTGGTTTTGGCAGGAAAAATGAAAGCTAGCGAAGCAACGGAGTTGAAAGCTTTGTTTGCGTAAGATTTTATTTTTTTGATTCGAAATCTTTTTAAACGGAAAATTTGCATCAAAAAAAGAAGTATTTTTACAAACACAAAAAAAGAAAACAATAGAAGTTAGAAGAAGTAAACTACTTTTTTAGGCTTCTGATCGCCATAAAAGCAATATTAACTTAATGAAAGAAAAGCTAAAAGAAAAGATGAGTACAGAGAAAGAAGCCAAGTTAAAAGCTTTACAGCTTACCCTTGATAAATTAGATAAAACTTACGGAAAAGGGACTGTTATGAAAATGGGGGATAAGGCCATTGAAGAAGTTGATGTAATTTCTTCAGGTTCTTTAGGTGTGGATTTAGCACTTGGAGTTGGCGGATATCCAAAAGGAAGAATTATTGAAATCTACGGACCAGAATCTTCCGGTAAAACTACTTTAACGCTTCACGCTATTGCCGAAGCGCAAAAAGCAGGAGGAATTGCTGCATTTATTGATGCGGAACATGCATTTGATAGAAATTATGCAGAGAAATTAGGTGTTGATATCGAAAATTTAATTATTTCGCAACCAGACAATGGGGAGCAAGCTTTAGAAATTGCTGAAAACCTAATTCGTTCTGGGGCTATTGATATTGTTGTAATTGACTCGGTTGCTGCTTTGACTCCAAAAAGTGAGATTGAAGGCGAAATGGGAGATTCTAAAATGGGTCTTCACGCGCGTTTGATGTCGCAAGCATTGAGAAAGTTAACAGGAACAATTAGTAAAACCAATTGTACTGTTTTCTTTATTAACCAGTTGAGAGAGAAAATCGGTGTAATGTTTGGTAATCCAGAAACTACTACAGGAGGTAATGCTTTAAAGTTTTATGCATCGGTACGTTTAGATATTCGTCGTTCTACACAAATTAAAGATGGGGAAAATGTTTTAGGTAACAGAACCAAGGTTAAAATTGTGAAGAACAAAGTGGCACCTCCTTTCAAAGTGGCTGAATTTGATATTATGTATGGAGAAGGAGTTTCTAAAACAGGAGAAATCCTGGATTTAGCAGTAGAATTCGAAATTGTAAAAAAATCAGGTTCATGGTTTAGCTACGGTGAAACTAAGTTAGGACAAGGTCGCGATGCTGTAAAATCGTTAATTAAAGACAATCCAGAATTAGCGGATGAATTAGAAGAAAAAATTAAAGCTAGAATTAAAGAATTAGCTGAAAATTAATAATTTGTCTTTTTGATATTCTAAAAAAAAGCCCGGTATTTTCCGGGCTTTTTTGTTTTTGATGAGAAGTGTAAATGTAATTTTTTTGAAAAAAATACGTTTGATAAAGCAACCTTTTTCATGTAATGTGGTCTTTATTGAAGAACCAACGATAGATTGTTAATTTATAAAATTCGAAAAAAATGAAAAAAATTGCTTTATTTTTAGTCCTAATGACCACCTTGTTAAGTTGTAGTGTGGGTGATCCAGATACGTATACTAATTATGTTTTACCAGTTGATAGTTATACTTTGCCTGAAGGTACTTTAACTGTAGGAGAAACTTATCAAGTGAAATTAAAATATGAAAAACCTACAGCTTGTTATAATTACAGAGGGATATATTATTATGCTGTAGAGGATACAAAAGAAAGAATCATTGGTATTTTATCGGATAAAAAAAATGGGGAAAGCTGTTCTGATAATTCGACTCAGCCATTGACTGAAGTTTCTTTTAATTTTGCTCCAATTGAAGCAGGAACCTACACTTTTAAATTCTATAAAGGAGATGATGATGCAGGCGAAAATATATTTGAAGAAGTAGATATTGTTGTCGAAGAATAATTCTTTTGACTTTAAAAACAAAAAATCACCTATTAAGGTGATTTTTTGTTTTATACTGTTTCTACTTTTTTGTTGGAATCAAAAGCTAGTAATTGCATGTAAATAGTGCTTCTTATTTTTTCTCTAATTTCTTTTCTGTCTGCTTCCGTCTTATTTAATGTTTCAACTTGCTGGTGTATTTTAACACGCATAATTCCAGGACTTCCTGCAAAAAAGGTATAAGGAAAACGTTCTTTGTTATCTCCAAAACTGATGGGTAAAATAGGAATTTGATGTTGGATGGCTAATTTAAAAGCGCCTTCTTTAAAATGATCTAAAACAATAGATTCGTCATCAGGAACTCCTCCTTCAGGAAAAATACAAACACTCAAACCGCGTTGGATTCTTTTTTGTGCTTTTGTAAAAACCGCCATTCGACTTTTTGAATTGCTTCTGTCAACCAATATACAAGTTCTTTTATAGAAAAAACCAAAAATGGGTATTTTAGCTAATTCCTGTTTGCCTACAAAAACAAAAGGATTTCTAATGACCGCTAGCATGAGCATAATATCAGCCATCGAGGTATGATTGGCTACAATCATATAACTTTTATTGGGATCTATTTCCTGTTCACTTTCTACTTTGTAATGAAATCCCATACCAAAGAGGATGAATTTGGCCCAAATTCGAGCCATTACAAAAAAGTAAGGATAGCCTTTTTCGGTAAGAATGGACAAGATCAAAAATGGAAACATAATGATAATAGGGATAGCCATAAGGATGTAAAACCAGATGCGCCACAGTGTCCAAGAAATTATTTTTATGCCTTTCATGTCTTCAAAAATAAGGAATCAAATGTTATCATTTTTATAAAAATGAATCTTTTAAACCGTATAAGTCATTTAAGTTATTTTGTTACTGCTTTAAGGTTTAGATGTACTTTAAGTTTATTTAAGTCACTGCTCTTTTTTTAATTCCTTTGAGTAACAATGATTCAAAAAAACTTATATGACTTATGTGTTCAATAAAATTGAATTCAAGTAATTTTTTAAATTTTGCGAATTTGCAGTAAAAAATAAAAATCTTTACGAACTTTGCGTTCAAGAAAAAATACAATGGCAAAAATACTTACCGGAGTTCAAAGCACAGGAACACCACATTTAGGAAACTTACTTGGAGCAATTATTCCAGCAATTGAGTTAACAAAAAAAACAGATAACGAGTCTTTTATTTTTGTTGCCGATTTACATTCGATTACCCAAATAAAGAATGGAGAAACCTTAAGAAACAATACCTATAGTGTTGCTGCAGCTTGGCTTGCTTTTGGATTAGATGTAAATAAAGTAGTTTTTTATAGACAATCGGATGTGCCGCAAACGGCAGAGTTGTCTTGGTATTTAAGCTGTTTTTTTCCGTTTCAGCGTTTGACTTTGGCTCATTCTTTCAAAGACAAAGCCGATAGATTGGATGATGTAAATGCAGGTTTGTTTTCATACCCAATGTTGATGGCTGCTGATATTTTATTGTATGATGCCGAGTTTGTTCCTGTGGGTAAAGACCAATTGCAACACCTTGAAATTACACGTGATGTGGCTTCTCGTTTCAATCATCAAATGGGAGAAACCTTTGTGCTTCCTGAAGCTAAAATTGAAGAAAGCAATATGTTGATTCCGGGAACTAACGGAGGAAAAATGAGTAAATCGGCTAATAATATTATTAATATTTTTTTAGATGATAAAGCCTTGCGCAAACAGGTAATGAGCATTGAAACGGATAGTACACCGCTAGAAGCACCTAAAAATCCGGATACTTGTAATGCTTTTGCTATTTATTCTTTATTAGCGAATGAAGAACAAGTTGCAACGATGCGTGCTAATTATTTAGGTGGAAATTATGGTTATGGTCACGCCAAACAGGCTTTGTTTGAATTAATCTGTGAAAAATTCAAAACCGAAAGAGAAAAGTACCACTATTACATCAACAATTTAGAAGAAGTTGATGCTTTGTTGAAAATAGGTGCTGAAAAAGCTTCGGCTGTAGCCAATGGTGTTTTGGCTAGAGTAAGAACTAAATTGGGATTTATAGTAAAGTAATTTTATAATAAATATAGACCGCAGATTCGCAAATTATTTATGATTGAATAATCTGCGAATCTGCGGTTTTTTTTATTGGTTTATATTCTTCAAATTTGGTTTTATAAATTTCACTCTCATGCTTGGTGGAGGTGGTAAAGGATATTCATTAATATCTCTCTTTATAGCAAATTTTTCAAATTCTTTTTGTTTTAAATTGAATGAATCATCTTTATATCTAATGTTTAAAGTGTCTTCAAAAAGTTTTTTGTATAATTTGTAATATGTGCTGAATTTTGAGATTTTATTGTCTTCTTCAAAGATGAAACTTAGTGTTTTTGAATTTTTGTCAGTTATTTTAAAGCGGATTATTGGCCCACAATATATTCGGAGAGTTGTTGTGTCTTTTAAGTGCTTAAAATAGCTTTCATCCTTGTTTTTTGTTTCTGTTATAATTTGATTTAAAATTTCAGGATTTATTTTTGATTCATAATATATTTCTCCACCTTTGGCTTTTGTTTTTCTTATTGTTTGGGAAAGTCCGTTTGGGCTGATAGAAGAATAGAGTATTCTGTCTACAACCCATTTTGAATTATCATCGTAGTAATAATAATAAGACATGATTTCTATGTTTTCAAAATCATATTTATCTGATGAACAACTCAGGATCAGTATTGATAAGATCGAAAGTATTTTTTTCATATTTTAAGGGTCTAAAAAGTTAAAATTTGCGAATTTGCGGTTTTTTAAAATTTGACAACTTTCTAAAAGTTGTCAAATTAAATCGCCTCAAACAATTTTCCAGGCAAAGGTCTAATTACTCCTTTGAGTTCCATATTCAATAAAATGCTGGAAACTCTGTAAATAGGAAACTCACATTCCAGCGCAATAATATCCATTAATTCTTTGCCTGTTTTTAAAAGGTAATCGTATATTTTTTGTTCGTCATTGTCGAGGGAAACAAATAATTGTTTTTGAACTGCTTTTGACTCTTCTTTAATATCCCAATTGAGCATATAAACCAAATCGGCGGCACTGGTCAATACATTTGCTTTTTGGGTTTTGATAAGGTGGTTGCAGCCGGCGCTGTATTTGTCGGTGGTGCGACCCGGAACGGCAAAAACATCGCGATTGTAATCATTCGCCATATTGGCTGTAATTAAAGAACCGCCTCTTTCTGCCGATTCGATAACTATGGTAGCTTCTGCCATTCCGGCTACTATGCGGTTTCTTTTTACAAAATTTTCTTTGTCGGGATTACTGGAACTCCAAAATTCGGTCATAAAACCGCCATTTTGTTCCATTCTTGCCATGTATTTCTTGTGGTTTTTGGGATAAATTTGGTTCAAACCATGAGCCAGTACGCCTATGGTTTGCAAATCATTTTCCATTGCCAATTGATGGGCAACAATATCGACCCCATAAGCAAATCCGCTAACAATCACCGGATCTAGCGGTGCTAAATCTTCAATGAGTTTTTTGCAAAATTCAGTTCCGTAAGAAGTAATTTGGCGCGTTCCCACAATGCTGATTATTTTTCTGTTTTTTAAATCGATATTTCCAGCGGTAAACAACAATACGGGTGCATCAACACAATGTTTGAGTTTGTCAGGATAATTTTCGTTTTGAAAATAAGCTACGTTAATATTATTCGCCTGGATGAATTCTAATTCTTTATTGGCTTTATCAAAAACAGTTTGGTCTTTTAGGTTTTTAAGCAACATGGTTCCAATACCATCAATTGCAGCCAATTGATTGGTTTTGGTTTTAAACACCGCTTCCGCCGAACCACAATGGCCGATTAATTTTTTTGCCATGATGTCGCCTACGCCTTCAACTCTTAGTAAAGCAAGTGTGTAAAATAAATCGGATGTTGTCATGCTAAATATTTGAAACTGAAAAGTATAAATTTTCCGTCAGATTGTTAATAAAAATTGTGAATAAAATTTTGATAACTATTTTGGTTGTATAACTTTGTAACTATGAATATAGAACACTACATAGGCCAACTTTTATATCGTTATCAATGTGTTACCGTTCCAGGTTTCGGTGCTTTTTTGACTGAAATTCAATCGGCTCAATGGGTTGAAAGCGTAAATTCCTTTTTTCCTCCTAAAAAATTGATTTCTTTTAATACTAACATTAAAAATAATGATGGGTTATTAGCGAATCATATTGCTAGAACGGAGAAAACATCTTATGAATACGCTATAAGCGCTATTCAATATGAAGTTTTGAATTGGAAAAAAGAATTGGAACAAAACAAAAGTTTGACGGTTAAAAATGTAGGTAGTTTTACAATGAACGCTACTGGGAACTTGATTTTTACTCCTACAGAACAAAAGAATTATTTAACAAGTTCTTTTGGTTTAGGATCTTTTATTGCTCCAGTTGTAAAACGTGAAGCGGTTCAAGAAGAGACTGTTGTTGAAGAAAGAGAAGTTATCTCCTTGGTTACAGAAGAAAGAAACGGTCGTTCTTATTTAAAATATGCAGCGATTTTTATCTTAGGATTAGGTTTGACTTCAAGTGTTGGTTATTCAGTATATCAAAGTCAAATTGAAGCTCAAACGGTTTTAGTAGAACAAGCGGTTCAGAAACAAGTACAAAACAAAATTCAAGAAGCTACTTTTTTTATTAAAAGTCCAATGGCTCCTGTAACCCTTTCTGTAAAAGCAAAAAAAGAGCTAAAAATGCCTTATCATGTGGTTGCGGGTGCTTTTAGAGATGAAAAAAATGCCGAGCATGTGTTTAATAAATTAATAAAAATGGGCTTTAAAGCAAGAAGACTTGAGGTTAATAAACATGGTCTTTATCCTGTGCTTTACGGAAGTTTTGCTACTTATGCAGAAGCTCAAAAAGTTAAAAACGAAGTTCGTGAATCAGACAATCCAGAAGCTTGGTTACTGGTAGAATCCTTATAAATACAAAGCCTTTCTTAACGGAAAGGCTTTTTTATTTCCTTTTTTTCTGTTGTTGAATCTGATATTTTCGAGGGCTAATTCCATTGCGCTGCGAAAAGGTAGAAGTGAAATGCTGTAACGACGAAAAACCGCAGATATACGCAATTTCAGCCATACTAATCGTGCTGTTTCCTTTAATCAATGCAATTGCTTTTTCTAGTTTGAGGCTTATAATAAAACTGTTCGGGGGAAATCCGGTAAGTTTTTTAACCTCATAAGTAAATTTGGTTTTGCCCATATTGAAAGCAGAAGCTAAATCTTCAATATGCCATTTTTTAGTAAAATCGCTTTCAATTAATTGACTTAACTTGTCTATAAAACTGTCACTTTCTTGATTTTTTTGAATTCTGTTTGAGAGTTGGCGATGCAAATCGATAAAAAGATTTTCGAGAATATTTTGCACCTTAATTTCAAAACCTTCTTCTTGGTAAGCCAATTCGTTGCGCAATTCGTCAAAATATTTTTTGAAGTTTTTTGCCTTTTCAAGTACGGCGTTATTGGCATCGCCTATCATTTCGCCCAAATTTTGTTGAAATGCTGCCGATAATTTACTCCAATTACCAAGCTTTAAAGATTTTCCTTCGACATATTCAAAAGGTTTTATGATGATCCAATTGATTTGACCAATATCCATAATTCCCGAAATGCTTCCGTTTTCATGCCAGGGTGCCGTAACCGATAAATTTTCGGGTAATAATTCAATTTCTTTGCCTTCAATAACCCAATCGTATTTTCCGCTATTTACGTAATGAATTTCAATTCCGTCATTCAGGTGGGGACGCATGCTGTCATCAATACGCACTTTGGAGAATTTCATACTACCAAATTGACGTATAAACGGAAGGTTTTTTAGTGGTCCAGGATTGTTTTCATGCCACCAAACACCATAATTACCATATTCGTCTTTCTGTTTGAGTGATTTTGGCAATAAAAAGGAATTCATAAAATATTTTATATTAAATTGGTATAAAGATAATTATTAAATTTATTTATTAGAATACTATCTGTTTTTATAAAATCGACCGTTGTTTAAAAATATGATTTTTTTTGTATTAAAATCGGTATCTTGGCCAACCCAATTTATTTATTATCAATAAGATTAGAGTCGAAAGGCTTTTTTTTAACTTTATAAATGATAACGTTTACATTTTTGTTTTTAGATAATAAATGGGAGTTGTAAACAAATAAGAATCTGAAGTCAATTGTAATTAAAATATAGTTTATGTTTTTAAAAAATCGAAATAATTTCTTCTCCTTTTTAGTCGTCTTTTTTACGGTGTTTTCTATGCAAGCTGCCGATATTTGGGTAGCTGTAAACGGAAAAGATACCA
This sequence comes from Flavobacterium sp. ST-158, assembly GCF_058309975.1. Lineage (NCBI taxonomy): Bacteria > Pseudomonadati > Bacteroidota > Flavobacteriia > Flavobacteriales > Flavobacteriaceae > Flavobacterium > Flavobacterium sp. ST-158. Next base: position 906,259 of record NZ_JBZEEN010000001.1, read on the forward strand.
ATGAAGGAACAAAAGCAAATCCGCTAGCTACTGTTCATATGGCCTTAAGAAAAGCCAGAGAATTACGTCGATTGAAAGATGCTTCAGTAAAAGGAGGTATTCATATTATCATAAAAGACGGTACGTATTATTTTGATGAGCCTTTGTTTGTCAGACCGGAAGATTCTGGAACTGCTGATAGTCCAACTACCATTGAGGCGGATGTCAATGCAAAACCTGTTTTTAACGGTGGAATTGCAATTAACAATTGGAAAAAATCAACCGCTGCTATCAATGGTTTGAAGAAAGGAACCGTATGGGTTGCTGATGCGCCAACAATCGCAGGGGAAGTGATCAATTACCGCCAACTTTGGGTAAATGGTGTAAAAGCAGTTCGAGCAAAAAGCACTGCCGGAAATAAAATGGAAAGAATTTTGTCCTGGGAAAAGGAAACTGAAACCTGTTGGATTCCATTTAAAGATAAATCGGTGAAATATGAGCCAGGCATGGAAATGTTCATCGTGCAATGGTGGGCTATCGCTCATTTGCGAATCAAAAATATCGAAGTAGTTAAGGACAGCGCCCGACTTTCATTTGAAAAACCGGAAAGTCGCATTCAAAGCGAGCATCCCTGGCCAGCGCCCTGGATTTCTAAAAATAATGGAAATTCTGCCTTCTTTTTAAATAACGGAATGTCAATGTTGAATGAAGCGGGTGAATGGTATCTGGACAGAAGAAATGCGAAGATTTACTATATTCCAAGAGCAGGCGAGAATATGGTTACTGCCAAAGTAATCGCACCTGTTCTTGAAAATTTGGTAGATATAAAAGGAACTATAGACAGACCGGTTCATAATGTGAAATTCAAAGGTATTTCTTTTCAGTATAGCAACTGGCTTCGTCCATCACAACAAGGTCATGTACCGTTACAGGCCGGAATGTATTTGCTGGATGCCTACAAATTAAAAATCCCGGGAACGCCTAATCAGGCTTCTTTGGAAAATCAGGGTTGGGTAGGCCGACCAAGAGCTGCTGTAGAAGTAAATTATGCGAATAATACCGTATTTGAATCTTGTAGTTTTGAACATTTATCTTCTACAGGATTGGATTTGAACAAAGGAACGAATCATAATATTGTACAAGGAAATCTATTTAAAGATATTGGTGGAAACGGAATCAGTTTAGGTGTTTTCTCAGAAGAGGCATATGAATCGCATTTGCCATTACAAGTAAAAGACGAAAGAGAAGTTTGCACTAGCGAATTGATTGCAGATAATCTAATTACCAATGTAGCCAATGATGATTGGGGATGCTTAGGAATTGCAGCCGGATTTGTGAAGAATATAACCATTGCACACAATGAAATTTCGGATGTGGCTTATAGCGGCATTTCGATGGGTTGGGGTTGGACACATACCGAAAATGTGATGCGAAACAACAAAATCATTGGAAACAAAATTCATCATTATGCCAAGCATTTACACGATGTAGCTGGGATTTATACGCTTTCTTCTCAGCCAGATAGCCGAATAGAGGAAAATTATATTGACAAGGTATATTACAGCCCGTATGCTCACGATCCGTTTTTATGGTTGTATTTGTACACCGATGAAGGTTCTCAGGGTTTTACCATTAAAAACAACTGGATTCCAATTCAGAAAATATTAAAAAACAACAATGGTCCGAAAGGTAATATTTGGCAGGATAACAATCAGTTTGTAAGTACTGCTGTAAAAGAAAACGCCGGAATTCGTGCGCCTTTTGCCAATTTGAGAAAAGAAGTGGTCATTGACGAATCCTGGGGATTACAGGAAATGCCAAAATCAGTTGCCATCGAATTGATAGGAAAGGATTTTGATGTTGCAAAAATCAAATCGACCATAAAAGGTTTCCGAATTGTAGGCGAAGAATTGTACCAATGGGAAAATCATCTGGTGATTTATGGTTTGATGAATCAGCCGGAAAGAACCAAGAGAAAATTAGCTTTGGCTTTTCCTGATTTGCAAATAAAAATTTATGAAAATCTGGTTTATGATTTTCAAAATTTTGAAAGATGTCCGGGAGTTAAACCCGCTTCGGAATGGGAGAATATTGTGTTGACCGCAAATTTGGTTGAGGATCCAAAAATGCAACAGGAATATTTGGATTACCATAAAACCCAGTTTGAAAAATGGCCGGAAATAGCCAAAGGTTTTTGCAATGCCGATTTTCAACAATTGCAGGTTTTCAAAAATGGTCGTCAATTGATGTTGGTGATCAGTATTCCAAAAGGAGAAGATTTGGATAAATTAAATCCGAAAACTACCGAAAACAATCCGCGAGTAGACGATTGGAATGCTTTGATGAAAAAATACCAAACCGGAATTGATGATGCAAAAGCGGGAGAAACCTGGATTTTACTGAAAAATATAAAATAAAAATAAAGCCACGAATTCACGAATGGCATCACTAATTTTAGCTTATAATCTCACGAATTTCTATTAAAATTAGTGGAGTAGTAATGACAAAGATTAAAAAAGAAATAATTTGTGAATTTGTGGCAAAAAACAATTTAAATACGAATAAATGTTAAAAATAGCCATTTTAGGTCTTGGAGAAGGACGCAGTACCATGTCAGCCGCAATAGAAAGCAGTAAAGTAGAACTGGTAAAAGTGTGTGACAGAAATGAAGAATTGTGCAAGCAACGTGCAAAGGAATTTGATTTACCGCATTACACGACGAATTATGATGATTTGTTGCAGGATGAGGCTATTGATATCATTGCTATTTATACTCCGGATCATTTGCATGCCGAACATGTAAAACAGGCTTTATTGCATGGCAAACACGTAGTTTGTACCAAACCATTTATTGATGATTTGGCTGCAGCCAAAGAATTAATTGCATTGAGCGAACAAACGGGAAAGAAAGTATTCGTAGGTCAAAGTTCGCGTTTCTTTGAACCTGCTAAAAGACAAAGAAAAGATTTTGAAGCAGGAGTTATTGGCGATTTAATTACCATTGAATCCCATTATCACGCAGACCACCGCTGGTTTTTAAAGAAAGAATGGTCGTTGTTACAATCTTTCAAATGGTTGTATGGTGGATTGAGTCATCCTGTTGATTTCATTCGTTGGTATTTACCCAATATCGAAGAAGTAATGGGCTACGGAATGATCAGCAGCAACGGAAAAACTGCCGGGTTGAAAAACGAAGATACGATGCATTTTATTTTCAAAGCAACGGATGGTAGAATTGCCAGAGTTAGTGGAGTGTATACTTCGCCAACACAGCCAACCAAAAGAGACAGCGGAATGTCAGTTATTTTAAGAGGAACCGAAGGAGCAAGTCAGGCGGATTATCATGAATTACGTTATTCGGTTACTGATAAAGAAGGCGAAGAAAAAATCATTCACTGGGGTGATGCTACTATAAAATACTATTTCCGTTTTGAGGGACAAAGTCATCATGGAGGTGAATACCAAAATTATTTAGAATATTTTGCCGATAGTATTGAGCAAGGTTTCACCGCTTATCCGGATATGAAAGAAGGAATTGGAACCGTGGCTTTGTTACAGGCAATGGACAGAACATTACAAACTGGAATGCCAGTAAAAATTGCTGATGTATTAGCAGCATATGATATTCAATTATAAAACCCAATTTGTATGAGTAAAATCAGTAGTTTTTTAGAACCCATAGATTATGCCGTAGTTATTGGATATCTTCTGGTGTTGATTGCATTTGGCTATTATATTTCTTTTGTAAAGAATAAAAAATCAGAGGATGAGAGTATTTTTCTGGCAGGAAACACCTTAGGTTGGGGAAGTATCGGTTTGAATATGTGGGGAACTAATGTAGGCCCTTCGATGCTGATTGCTTCGGCGAGCGTGGGTTTTACCACCGGTATTGTTGCAGGTAATTTTGCCTGGTATGCCTTTATTTTTATTCTGCTTTTAGCGGTGGTTTTTTCACCAAGATATTTAGGAGCTAAAGTACTGACATTGCCCGAATTTATGGGAAAACGCTTTGGCGATTCAACCCGAAACATTTTGGCTTGGTACACCTTGATTACGATTTTGATTTCATGGTTGTCTTTAACCTTATTTGCAGGTGGGGTTTTGGTGAAACAATTGTTGGATATGCCCATGTATCTTTCGGTGATATTGATGGTGGTGCTTTCTGGTTTTTTTGCGGCAGCGGGAGGATTAAAAGCGATTGCTTATACGAATGTTTTCCAAATGTTATTGTTGATAGCCGTTTCGCTTTTATTGGTAGTAATGGGGATTAATAAAGCAGGAGGATTAGAACATATTTATCACAGTACTCCAGGTTCATATTGGAATTTATTATTACCGGCAGACGATAAAAACTATCCTTGGGTTGCCATTTTATTAGGATATCCTATTATGGGAGTCTGGTTCTGGTGTACCGATCAATCTATGGTACAATCTATTTTAGGAGCCAAAAATTTAAAACAGGGACAATTAGGAGCCAACTTTATCGGTTGGTTGAAAATTCTGGATGTGCCTTTGTTTATTTTGCCTGGAATTGTATGCTTTGTTTTGTTTCCACATTTAAAAAATCCGGACGAAGCTTATATGACGATGGTTACCCAATTGTTTCCGGCGGGCTTACGTGGATTGATTATTGTGGTGTTGATTGCAGCATTAATTAGTACTATTGGTTCGGCATTGAATTCTTTGAGTACCGTTTTCACGATGGATGTTTATGTGAAAAATCACAAACCAAATGCGATTAACAAAGAAATTGTTAAAATAGGAAGACTAGTAACTTTATTTGGTTCATTATTGGCCATTTTAATCACTTTAGCGATAGATAGCATTAAAGGATTGAACCTTTTTGATATTTTCCAATCGGTTCTAGGATTTATTGCTCCGCCAATGTCGGTGGTATTTTTGTTTGGAGTACTTTGGAATAAAACTACCACAAGAGCAGCTAATTTGGTATTGACTTTAGGAACATTTATCAGTTTAGGAACAGGGGTTTTGTACTTATGGGTTTTTCCAAATCAAGTGTATGAGTGGCCTCATTTCTTATTATTGTCATTTTACATTTTTGTAGGACTTTCTGTGTTGGCTTATATTATTACCATTACCGATAAAGCAGGGCAAAAAGACCATCAAACCTTATTACGAATCAATCCTGCGGCTAAACCCGACAAACAGGTTAAGATATTATGGGTGCTGTTAACTTTGGTTATGGTAGCGCTTTATATTATTTTTAATGGACATTAAAATCAAATAAATATGAAAAACACTGCTTCCTTGAGAAAAAATGTGTGGCTTATTGCTTTTGCAATCGTACTTTTATTTCCTTCTTTCCCAAGTTTTGCACAGTCAAATGATAGCAAAGCAACGTGGATTTGGTATCCTGGTGATTTTGAAGTTTGGTTAAGTAACAAAATGCAGGTTAGACGTACCGAACGTGAAGCGGTATTTCCACCGCTTTGGCAATATTATAGTCCGTATGCCTTAGTCACTTTTCAAACAGAAGTAGACATCCCGGAAGCCGATGAGGTAAAAATCTTCACCGAAGGACCTTTTCAGTTACTTTTGGATGGTGTTCAGATTTATGGGCAACCAAAATCTTTAAAAATTCCTGCCGGGAAGCACAAAATTTCCTTTAAAGTTTACAATCAGGAAGTGTTGCCCGCTATTTATATTGCCGGTAAATATGTGAAATCAGACGCATCATGGAAGGTGACCAATGAAGATAAATTGTGGATTGATGAAAATGGAAAAGCGCAACAATCCGGTACGCCATGGGTGCCTGTTGGTTTCTGGAATTTTGATTCGCCGGAGCATAAACCTTCAGAGTTTAAACTAACAACGACGCCTTGGAATGCCAAAAAAACAGAAAAAATTGGAACTGGTGAGTTGGTCGATTTTGGAAAAGAAACTTTTGGTTACATTAAAATTCACGGGTTAAAAGGAAAAGGTAAACTAGCCTTGTATTATGGTGAATCTCGTGAGGAAGCGCTGGATACGGCCAAATGCGAAACCTTAGACCATTTGTATTTTGATGGGAAACAGTCTGCAACCTACACGCATGACGGGTCCAAAGCTTTCCGCTATGTTCGGGTACAAGCAGATCCAACAGTAAAATACGATTCGATTTCAATGTTGTATGAATATTTGCCATTAGACTATCGTGGGGCATTCAAATCATCGGATGAACAATTGAATAAAATTTGGGATGTGTCGGCTTACACGATGCATTTAACATCTCGTGAATTTTTTATAGACGGAATCAAGCGTGACCGCTGGGTTTGGTCCGGCGATGCTTATCAGAGTTATTTGATGAATTATTATTTATTCTTTGATTCGGCTTCTGTAGAAAGAACACTTTTAGCACTTCGAGGAAAAGAACCTGTAACGGCTCATATTAATATCATCATGGATTATTCGCTGTATTGGTTTGTGGGGGTTTACGATTACTATTTGCACACGGGCGATACAAAATTTATCAAAACCTTTTATCCGCGAATGAAATCATTGATGGATTTCTGTCTGGAAAGAAGAAACAAAAACGGATTCCTGGAACCTTTAGAAGGAGATTGGGTTTTTATTGACTGGGCTGACGGATTACCAAAAACAGGTGAGGTTAGTTTTGAGCAAATGCTTCTAGCCAGAAGTTTAGAAGCCATGGCAGTTAGTGCTGAAATTGCAGATAAAAAAGAGGACCAAAAAGAGTATAAAAAATTAGCAGATGATTTAAAAACTAAATTGTTTGATGTGTTTTGGGACAAAAAAGAAAATGTCATGAAGCACCAACGTATCGATGGTAAAATGCAGGATATTGTGACCAGATACGCCAATATGTTTGGGATTTTCTTTAATTATTTTAATGAAGAACAAAAACAAAGTATCAAAAATAAGGTATTGTTGAATGATGATGTGCTACAAATCACCACACCATACATGCGTTTTTACGAATTAGAAGCCTTGTGCGCTATGGGCGAACAGGATTATGTACTGAAAGAAATGAAAGACTATTGGGGTGGTATGTTAAAAGAAGGCGCTACTTCATTTTGGGAAGAATACAACCCAAACAAAAAAGGAACCGAACATTTAGCGATGTACGGGCGTCCTTATGGAAAAAGTCTTTGCCATGCCTGGGGTTCCAGCCCGATTTATTTGTTAGGAAAATATTATTTGGGTGTAAAACCAACCGCTCCGGGTTATGCAGAATATGAAATCAAACCTAATTTAGGTGGATTGCAGTGGATGGAAGGAAAAGTACCAACACCTAAAGGCGAAGTTTCATTATACATCAGCAAATCTGAAATCAAAGTGAAAGCCGCTGAAGGCGAAGGGAAGTTAATTATTGAAAGTAAAAGCAAGCCAAAAACCAATTCAGGAACGGTTGTTGCGTTAGGAAAAAACAAATATCAATTAACGGTAAAACCTAATGTGAATTACCAAATTAGTTATAAAGCAATTTAGTCATTGCGAGGAACGAAGCAATCACACTAATAATTACACAAAGTCTTTAAAAATCTATGAATCTATGTGGTTAAAAAAAATAAAATATACTTTTTTAATAGTGTCTATAATGTGCTTTACTTTCGTAAACGCTCAAAACATTGCATGGCAATCCGCTTCTTTTGAAGTGGTGAAGTCTAACTACAAGACATTCAAAACAACTCAATATGCGCATGTTTTTTCAAATAGTAAAAACAATATTGTGCGATTAGCACCTGAATTAGAAGGATTAACAGGTGTTGAAATTCCGTTAGAATTATACAAAAACGGAACAAAGTCGCCTTTGCGTCTTAAGTTAAAAGAAAAATCGGTGGTGTTGGTAGGGATTTTTCAGGAAAAAAATGAGCAATTTTTGCAGTTAGATAATTCCCCTTACAAAGCGACTTTATTGTTGCAAAATGGCGTAACTATCACAGGATTGCCAGCTGTTAATGTTTATGCGCTTTCGTATGAAAAAGGAACTCACACTATTTTACCCAACGCCAAAGGACTTTTTGCAGTTTTAGGTGTGGTCAAAATGAAGCAGGCTTTAGTAGCACGAAAAGCCGAATTTCCAGATGGGAAACTGTGGAATCCGACATTTATCGTGGAAGGATTTTCAGATGAAAAACCATTATTCGAAATTATCGGTGGCGAAAATAAACCGGTTATCGACGAAGGTTTTCCTGGTACAGAAGGTATTCAAGGTGGTTTTGAAGGCGGTCGTGTGGTAAAAGTGGGCGACACCTATCATATGTTTCCAACGGAAAGAGCCGGAGAAAAAGGAGTGGAAATGTACTATGATCGTGTAAAGACCAAAATTGGGCACTGGACGAGTAAAGATGCCATTCATTGGAAACGCGAATCGACTATTTTACAGGCCAGCGGAACTTATGCAGTTACCGAAGATGATAATCCTATGAACGATCGTCGTGCGGCAATTTGGTCGTATATGCCGGTTTTTAGTGAAAAAGCAAATAAATGGTACGGCTATTATTTGGCTTATACCGTTCATAAAGAAATAGAACCCAATCACTCTTTTGGTCGCATTTGGCGTTGCGAATCAACGGTAGCAGGTATTGACGGAATTGCAGGTCCTTACAAAGATATCGGAATCATTATGGAACCTGGATTGGATTCACAACCTTGGGAAGGGCGTCAGGGCGTAGCTTCTTTTTTTCCTTATCCAGTAGGCGATAAATACTTTGGATTTTACAGTGGTGCTTATCCTTTTGCCTCTTGGGCCGACTACCCTAAAAAATCCGGAAAAGGCTGGTTTGTAGCTTTAGCAGAATCCAATAGTTTAGAAGGTCCTTGGACAAGATTAAATAAAGGTTTGGAACCTATAAAATCCATTCACCCCATGTTTGTCGAGAATCCAATTGTGAGTCAGCTACCAAATGGTTTATACATCGCTGTTTTTGATGGAGGTCCGGACGGTTGGGGACATCATTTACCAAATATGATGGGCTATACGCTTTCTAAAGACGGAGTAAATTGGTCGGAAGCTCATTATTGGCCAATAGAAACTAAGGTTGATAAATGGTGGGATATCATGCGTACTCCTTTGTGTTTGATTCCCGAAGGAAATGATGTGTATACCATCGTGTACAATGCTATCGATTTGAAAAAACGTTTCCATCCAACAGGAATGGTGAAATTAAAATTGAATCGTGAGGTGATGGAGCAGCGATTGAAGGAATTGAAATAAGAATAGAGAGAAAAGAATAAAGATAAGAGACAAAAGAATTGTCCATAAAGAGCAGGAAATGAAGAACTCAATACAATATTTGTTTATTGCAATAGCAACAATTTTGTTAGCCAGTTGTGCCACACATTACAAGAAGCGTGAAATCACTGATGCCGTAATGAATGAGATTTACAACGAAATCAAAACGCCTTATAAATACGGTTTGGTAATGGTGCCAACAGACAACTCTTATAAAATGGATTGTCCTTCTGTATTTCGTAAAGACGGAAAATGGTTCATGACCTATTTGATTTATGACGGAAGAGGTTATGAAACCTGGCTTGCTGAAAGTGACGATTTGCTAAATTGGAAACACCTTGGAAAAGTAATGTCTTTTTCTAAGGATGAAACGCATTGGGATGTGAATCAAAAAGCAGGATATATTGCCTTGCAGGATTACACTTGGGGCGGTTCGTATGAATGGAATAAATACGATGACAAATACTGGATGAGTTATTTTGGCGGAAATACTAAAGGTTACGAAGCAGGAGTTTTGTCAATCGGAATGGCCTATACTAAAGAATCTCCAACAAAACCCCACGAATTTGAACGTTTGCCCGATCCGGTGCTTACTCCAAAAGACAAAGATGTGCGTTGGTGGGACAATAGCACCATGTATAAAAATAGTGTGATTCGTGACAAAGAGAAGTTGACAGGACACAATTTCATTATGTATTACAATGCCCGTGGCGATAGTTTGAATCCTGCTAAAGGAGCTGAGCGTATTGCAATGGCAGTGTCTAACGATATGAAACATTGGGAACGTTACGGCGATAAACCTTTAATCAATCATCATAGAGGAATCTCAGGAGATGCTTATATTCAGCGCATTAATGATACTTGGGTGATGTTTTATTTTGGCGCTTTTTGGACGGGTTGGGATCAGGGTGCATTTAACCGCTTTTCTGTATCAAACGATTTAATTCATTGGAAAGATTGGGAAGGCGACAATTTAGTGGAGTCCTCAGAACCTTATGATAATCTATTTGCACACAAATCTTTTGTGGTAAAACACGATGGTGTGGTTTATCATTTTTATTGTGCTGTAAACAAAGCAGAACAACGAGGGATAGCCGTAGCAACGTCTAAGGATTTAGGGAAAAGCGAATTGAATTTTGTTGCTCCGCCAGAGAAAAAGAAGAAATAAGCATAAATAGCAAGTTTTGGAGCAGAATGATTGGGGATTTATCCGAAACAACAGTCCCGCTATTCGTTTCAATCTTTTCTTTTTTATAAAAAAAGAAAAGGATTTCCACTGCTATCGGGGCTAAAGATGAAGCTTTTGATTGCTTTTTGGCATTTAAAAATTAATTAATTTAAAAGAATAGAATCTGCAAAATCTGCAGAATCTGCCTGAAATAAACCAATAGAGTATTCTAACATGAATAAATTTAAAATACTAGTTTTTACTTTATTAACTTCTTGCCTAATACAGGCACAACTGGTTACGGGTGAACCTGCCGGAATTCCAAGAATTCCGCAGAAATATTCCTTTAATCCCTGGGAAAACCCAATGATTACCAGCATCAACAGAGAACCGGCAAGAGCAACTTCATACTCTTATGCCACGGTTGCTGATGCATTAGAAGGAAATCGCGCTAAAAGCAGAATAAAAATGCTCAATGGCGACTGGGATTTTAAATTTGCCAAAAACTTACAGGACGCACCTCAGGATTTTTATAAAAACGAAGTAAAAGGCTGGGACAAAATCGAAGTACCATCCAACTGGGAAATGAAAGGTTACGGAATGGCGATTTATAAAAGTGCCGTGTATTCTTTCCGACCGGTAAATCCACCTTTCGTGCCTCAGGACGATAACCCTGTAGGTTCGTACCAACGTAAATTTACCGTTCCTGAAAATTGGAACGGAATGACCGTTAGTCTTCATTTTGGGGGCGTTAGTTCGGCATTTCAGGTTTGGGTAAACGGCGATTTTGTAGGTTATGGACAGGATAGTTTTAATTCGTCTGAATTCAATATTACCCCTTATCTTCATAAAGGAGAAAATACCTTATCGGTTCGTGTCATGCGCTACAGCGATGGTTCGTATTTAGAAGACCAGGATCATTGGCGTTTGAGCGGAATTCAACGTGAAGTGTATATCATGGCAGAGCCTAAATTGCGCATTGCCGATTTCTTTTACCAAACTAAATTAGACAAAAACTATGAAGACGCCGTTTTTCAATTGCGTCCGCGTTTGGATAATTTTACAGGAGATACCATCAAAAATCAAACTTTTGAAGTACAATTGTATGATGCTCAAAATAAACCTTTGTTTGAAAAAGCTTTAGTGCGAAAGGCATCTGAAATCATTGAAGAAGTATCGCCACGATTGGACAAAGTGCGTTTTGGTTTTTTTCAGGAAACCATCAAAAACCCATTAAAATGGAGCGCCGAAAAACCGAATCTGTACACTTTAGTAATGACTTTAAAAAATCCTGATGGAAGTATTAGCGAGGTGAAAAGTTGCAAATTAGGATTCCGTTCTATCGAATTTTCGAAAGAAAATGGTAAAATGCTCATCAACGGAAAAGAAACCTATGTCTATGGCGTCAATCATCATGGGCATCATCCTGTTCGGGGTGAAGCAGTGAATCACCAGGATTTAGAAGAGGATGTAAAACTGATGAAGAAATTCAACTTCAATTTTGTGCGTACTTCTCACTTTCCCGATGATCCTTATTTTTATGAATTATGCGATAAATACGGTCTGATGGTCATGGACGAAGCCAATTTGGAAACCCATGGTTTGGGAGGTCATTTGAGCAATGATCAACTGTGGACCAGTGCTTATTTGGAGCGTATGACCCGAATGGTGCATCGTGACAAAAACCATCCGAGTATTGTGATGTGGAGTTTGGGTAATGAATCGGGTAAAGGACCCAATCATGCGGCAATGGCAGCCTGGACACATGATTATGATATTACACGTCCGGTACATTATGAGCCAGCTCAGGGAAATCCACGTTTGGATGGCTATATCGATCCATTGGATCCGCGTTATCCTAAAACCGTTGATCATTCCCATCGCTATGAAAATCCGCAAGACGAACCTTATGTAGATATGGTAAGCCGTTTTTATCCAGGAGTTTTTACACCTAAGTTTTTGGTAGATCAAAAGAAAGACACCCGTCCGATTTTGTTTGTTGAATATGCGCACTCGATGGGGAATTCTACAGGGAATTTAAAAGAATTATGGGATGAATTCCGTTCGACTCCAAGAGTTATTGGTGGTTGTATTTGGGATTTAAAAGATCAGGGTTTGCTTAGAAAAGATCCAAAAACGGGTCAGGAATATTTTGGCTACGGAGGTGATTTTGGAGAGAAAAAACACGATGGAAATTTCAATATCAACGGAATGGTATCTTCTGACGGAAGACCAAAAGCAGCTATGTATGAAAACAAATGGATTTATCAGCCTGCGACTTCTAGTTTAAATACTGATAAACTGACCATTCACAACCGACAAACGGTCCAAAATTTAAGTGATTTTATTCCTGTTTTGAAAGTTTTAGAGAATGGAAATGTGATTAAGGAAGTAGTTTTAAAACCATTGAATATTCCTGCCGGAACTGATTTTATTTTAGATGTGAAAAAATACCTTCCTAAAATGAAATCGGATTCAGAATACTTTTTGAATATCGAATTTCAACTATCGAAAGACGAATTTTGGGTAGCTAAAGGTTATGCGGTGGCTACAGACCAATTTTTGTTGCAAAAGAAAGCCAAAGTTACTTTGGCGGAAGCCAAACAAAAAAGCAATTTACAAGAAACGAAAGAAGCCTACACCATCAACGGAACTGATTTTAGCATTAGCATTAATAGAGCAAATGGAGCTTTGAGTTCGTATGTGTACAAAGGCAAAGAGCAGTTAAAATCCGCATTAATGCCAAATTTTACCCGTGCTTTAACGGATAACGATCGTAAAGGCTGGAAACCTCAAAAAGTTTTGAAACAATGGTTTTTGGCTAAGCCAATGTTGAAAAATATAAAAATGGAGCAATCAGCTGGTGAAATAAAAATTAGCAGTGATTACGAAATCATTAAAGACAGTGCTGCGGTAAAAGTAGTGTACAATATAAGTCCCAACGGAATAATAAAAGTGGATTACCAACTCAAAGCGTCTTCTAAATTGCCGAACATTCCTAGAATTGGAATGCAAATGGGAATCAATCAGGATTTCGACCAAATTTCATGGTACGGGAAAGGGGAATTAGAAAATTACAGCGATCGTAGTTTTGGTTTCACGGTTGGAAAATATTCGCTGCCAATTGACAAATTCATTGAACCTTATGTAATGCCACAAGAAAATGCTAATCGTACCGAAGTACGTTGGATGGCTTTTACTACTTCAACAAAAAACTCCGGTTTAGTGGTGGTGAAAGACAATACCAATTTGAGCATGAGTGCCTGGCCTTACACACAACAAAATTTGGATGATGCCAAACATACTTTTGACCTCGTGAATCCAGGTTTCCTGACGGTAAATATCGATTTAAAACAAATGGGTGTGGGCGGAAATGATAGTTGGTCACCAGTAGCAGCACCTATGGAAAAATATCAAATTCCTTCGGGCGATTATCAATATAGTTTTTATATCCTTCCTTTTGCGGAAGCAAAAAACGGATTGGAAAATAGTTTAAAGAAATTTAAGTATTAATGAGGTCATTGCGAGGAACGAAGCAATCACATAGAGAGAGTAACTAAGTGAGATTCCTCCTTCGTCGGAATGACAAAGTAAACGGATAAAAACAAAAATAATGCTCAACAAAAAATACTTCTTTCTTATATTACTCTTTGCGGGAATGCTTTCTGCACAGGAACTTCATAAAAAAGAAAATGCACTTTTTCAGCCTACAATCGAATCTTCCAGACCTTGGGTGTATTGGTATTGGATGAAATCGGCCTATTCTAAAGTGGGTATAACTGCCGATTTAGAAGCCATGAAACAAGTGGGAATTGAAGGTGCTTATTTAATGACCATTAAAGGACCGGCTGAGCCACCTTTAATTTCGCCTCCGGTTTTGCAATTGAGTCCTGAATTTTGGGATATGGTGAAATGGGCTTTTATTGAAGCGGATCGATTGGGGGTAAAACTAGCTTTTCATGCCGCAGATGGTTTTGCCGTTGCCGGTGGACCTTGGATTACACCTGAAATGTCGATGCAAAAGGTGGTTTGGTCCACGACTGAATTCACTGGAGGTAAAAAAGTTGCTGTAAAATTGCCAGTTCCGGAACATTACAAAGATTTTTATAAGGACATTGCTACTTATGCGATTCCAATACAAGAATTTGAACAAAGTTCGAAAAATATCCTTCCTAAGGTGAGTACTTCCAATGGGGAAGAAGCTTCTTTTTTAGCAGATCCATCAAAAGACGGGAATTTGAAAATCAGCAACAAAGGCTGGATTTTATATGAATTTGAAAGCCCGTTTTTATGCCGAAATATCAATATTCAAACCAAGGGATTGGATTTTCAGGCACAACGGTTGATTGTTGAAACCAGTAATGATGGAGTGAATTTTACTTTTCATCAACGCTTACAACCACCGCGTCAGGGTTGGCAAAATACCGATTACGGGACAACAAGCAGTTTAAAGGCAGTTTCGGCCAAATATTTCCGATTTGTTTTTGATCCGGCTGGGACAGAACCGGGTGCCGAGGATTTGGATTTTGCCAAATGGAATCAGGCGAATTTAAAAGTGAGCAAAATCACCCTTTCCAATCAATTTGTAATTGATAATTACGAAGGAAAATCGGGAGCAGTATGGCGATTAGCGCCAGCGACTACAGAAGCATTGATTCCAAATTCCGATGCGTTTCCTAAATCAGACCTTATCAACGTTTCCCAATTTGTGGATGCCAATGGTAATTTAAGTTGGAAAGCACCAAAAGGGAAATGGAAAATCATCCGCATGGGACATACGTCAACAGGGCATGAAAATGCAACTGGTGGAGCAGGAAAAGGTTTGGAAGTGGATAAATTCAATCCGAAATTGATTCGTTTTCAACTCGACCATTGGTTTGGAGAAGCCGTGCGTACCGCTGGCTCGGAATTGACCTCGAAAGTATTGGAAATTTTACATTTGGATAGTTGGGAATGTGGAAGCCAGAATTGGTCCGCCGTTTTTCAGGGGGAATTCAAAAAAAGAAGAGGTTATGATATTGTAGATTATTTGCCGGTTATGGCGGGAATTCCTATCGAAAGTGCTGCTACTACCGAAAAAGTATTGTATGATGTTCGAAAAACCATAGCCGAATTGGTAGCCGATAATTTCTTTGGAACGGTTGCAGCAATTGCAAAAGAAAATAAGGTCAAATTCAGCTCAGAAAATGTAGCACCAACGATGATGAGTGATGGTCTGTTGCATTTTAAATATGTAGATTATCCGAGTGGGGAGTTTTGGTTAAAAAGCCCTACGCACGATAAACCTTTTGATATGTTAGATGCCATTTCGGGCGGACATATTTATGGAAAAGATATCATTCAGGCCGAAGCTTTTACCGCTTTACGAATGGATTGGGATGAGCATCCGGGAAATTTGAAAGTGATTGCTGACCGTAATTATGCATTGGGAATCAACCGTTTTTTCTATCATGTTTTTGTGCATAATCCTTGGTTAGACAGAAAACCGGGAATGACTTTGGACGATATTGGTTCGTTTTTCCAAAGAGACCAAACCTGGTGGAAACCCGGAAAAGCATTTTTTGATTATTGTCAAAGGGTGCAATTCCAATTACAAAAGGGGAAACCAGTAGTGGATTTAGCAGTTTTTATTGGTGAAGATTTGCCTTCCCGTTCCTTGGTTCCGGATCGATTGTTTCCTTTTGTTCCCAATGTTTTTGGACAGCAAAGAGTGGCAAGTGAAAAAAATCGTTTGGAAAATGAAGGTCAGCCGACAACCAAAATGCCAAAAGAGGTCACGTTTTCAAAAAATAATACCGATTTATCCCAATGGGTAAATCCGATGAATGGTTATCAATATGATTCTTTTAATGCTGATGTTTTATTGAACAGAGCCAAAGTTGAAAATGGAAAAGTAAGTTTTGGTGGCGGAATTGAATATGGTGCTTTATTATTTCCGGGAAGCAGAAGAATGGCTCCGAATAATATTATTTCATTGGCGGTAGCTGAAAAAATGCTGCAATTAGTTAAGGACGGAGCCACTTTGTTTATTGACGAAAAACCTATTGACGCACCAAGTTTTCAAACTGCCGACGAAGCTAAAAAATGGGAGAATGTTTTAGATGAATTATGGTCTAATAATAAAAACAGAACTTCCGGATCAAGACAATTAGGGAAAGGAACAGTAATCCAACTTCCGTTTTTAGGTACTGATTTTTCTAAAATTGGAATTAATGCCGATTTGTTATTTGAGGATGCAACAACTAATGACCGAGGCTCTATAGCCTGGACACACAGAAGAGCAGCCGATGAAGAAATTTATTTTATTTCTAATCAGTTGGAAGAAAAACGATCTGTTGTTTTTTCTTTTCGCGAAAGCGGTAAAATTCCGCAATTGTACAATCCTGTGACGGATGAAACCACTGCTTTGAAACAATGGGAAGTTAAGAATGGAAGAACCATTATTCCATTGGAATTGGATAAAAACGAATCTTGTTTCGTGATTTTTAAAGAAAAAACTGCAGTTTCGAAATCTGAAAATGGTTCGAATATATTTCATTATGAAACGGTTAAAACTTTAAATGAAAACTGGAATTTACAATTTGATCCCAATTTTAAAGGGCTGGAAAAAGCCTTGAAAATCAATTCGCTTTTTGATTGGAGTACATCGGAAAATGAAAGTATTAAATATTATTCGGGAACGGCGGTTTATACGAAGGAGTTTGTATGGAATCAAAATACAAAAGAAGCTGTTTATTTAAATTTAGGTTCGATAGCTAATTTGGCTGAAGTGAGCGTAAACGGAATAGATTGCGGAACGATTTGGACTTTTCCATACCGAACCAATATTTCGAAAGCACTGAAAAAAGGAAAAAACACCCTTGTTATTAAGGTGACCAATACCTGGGCAAATCGATTGATTGGTGATCAGAAATTACCGGAAAAAGACCGATTGACCTGGACAACGGCTCGCTACAGATTGGTAGAAAGTGAAAATTTATTAAAAGCAGGATTGCTTGGGCCAGTAACATTAGAAAGTAAAAAATAGAGGATAAATTGCCACGAATTCACGAATTTTATTAAATAAAATTTTTACAATAATTCGTGAATTCGTGGCAAAAAAAATAAAAAGAAATGAGAAATATTAGAAATTCAATTATCGCAATTTTATGTTTGATTGGAAGCTTCCAAATAAATGCAGCTATTAAATTACCGGCTTTGTTTTCGGATAATATGATGTTGCAACAAAAAAGCAAAGCGCCAATTTGGGGTTGGGCAGAAAAAAATCAAAGCCTAAAAATCAAAACTTCCTGGGATGCTAAAACTTACGAAGTCAAAGCCGATAAGGAAGGAAAATGGAAAATCGCCTTGCAAACTCCAGCTGCCGGTGGACCCTATGAAATTTCAGTTTCAGATGGTAAGACTTCTCAAACGATTCAAAATATTTTGATAGGTGAGGTGTGGTTGTGTTCCGGCCAATCCAACATGGAAATGCCTTTGAAAGGATTTCCGGGTCAGCCTGTTTATAAAGGAAACGAGACCATTGTGCATTCAAAAAATAATCAAATTCGTTTTATCAACATTCCACGTGCTACTGTTTTGACACCAAATGAAGATTTTGTTGGGAAATGGAATGCAGCAGGGCCACAAACTACAGGCGATTTCAGTGCAACTGCCTGGTATTTTGGTTCGTTGTTGCAGGAAGTATTAGATGTGCCGGTGGGATTAATTCACGTTTCTTACGGTGGATCAAGCATGGAAGCCTGGATGAATCAGGAAATGCTGAAAGATTTTAGCAGTGCCAAAATTCCAACCAAAAAAGAAGATTTGGCCAAAGATCCTAATCGTGTAGCAACGACTTTATTCAATGGAATGTTGTCGCCGGTTATTGGTTATGGAATCAAGGGATGTATCTGGTATCAGGGTGAATCCAATTATGAAAGAGCATCGGAATATACTGCTTTGATGAAGAAAATGGTAAGCAGTTGGAGAGAACTTTGGGGACAAGGAGAATTTCCGTTTTATTATTGTCAGATTGCACCGTTTAATTATGCGCAATTTCATCCGAATGATTATGTAGAAAAATACAATTCGGCTTTTTTGCGTGAAGCACAATTAAAAGCTTCAAAAGAAATTCCGAATTCAGGAATGGCAGTTTTGATGGATATTGGCGAAGAAAATAACATTCATCCTATTCATAAAGAAGCAGGAGGAAGCAGATTGGGGTATTTGGCTTTGACCAAAACCTATGGTTTAAGTGGTTTTGAGTTTGAAAGTCCTGAATATAAAGCAATGGAAATCAAAGAAGGTTCGGTAATAGTTGCTTTTGATAACGCTCCTAACGGAATTACAGCAAATGGGAAAGAAGTTACTGGTTTTGAAATAGCTGGTGAAGATAAAGTGTTTTATCCAGCAAAAGCAGAAGTACGAAGAAAGTCGGTGGTGTTAAAATCGGATAAAGTGACCAATCCGGTTGCTGTGCGTTATTTGTTTAAAGATGTTGCTGAGGCACAAATTTTTAGCACAGGTGGATTGCCTGTTTCGTCGTTTAGAACGGATAATTGGTAAATATTTAAACATATAAGTCATATAAGTTTTTCTTATATGAACTTATAAAGTTAGTTTCAAATGTTAAAGAACATAAAAGTGAATAAACTTATATGACTTATATGTTTAAAAAAGATTTTCAATTCAATTTTAAAATGAAAAATACAATACTTACATTTCTTCTTTTCCTAACGTTTTGTGTCAAAGCGCAACTTCCTGTGCTTGATGCTTACAATCAGGTTTGGAATACGCAAAGCAATAATTCATCAGAATCCATGCCGTTGGGTGGTGGCGATATTGGCGCAAATGTTTGGGTAGAAAAAGGAGATTTGTATTTCTATTTTTCCCGTTCCGGAACATTTGATGAGCACAACACTTTATTGAAATTAGGAAGAGTGAAAGTAAGTTTGAGTCCAAATCCTTTTACTGATGAAGAAGGCTTCAAACAGGAATTGTTTTTGAAAGATGGTGGAATCAAAATTTCTCAAAATGGAACTACGGTGAAACTATGGGTAGATGTATTCAATCCAGTAATTCATGTTGAAGTTGCCAGTAAAACGCCCACCGAAATGAAAGTAGCGTATGAAAGTTGGCGTTACAAAAACAGAGAATCTAAAGGCAAAGCCAATAATGCCAATTCCTATAAATGGGCTCCGCAAGGCGAAATTGTAACTTATAAAGATTCTATTTCATTGGAAGGGAATGCAGTGGAATTTTATCACAGAAATAGAGCTTATACAGTTTTTGATGTTGCAGTGAAACAACAAAAAATGGAATCGGTAAAGGATCAAATGATGAATCCATTGGCGAATCTCACTTTTGGAGGGAAGCTTTTTGGGAGTAATTTAAAAGCTAACGGAACCTATCACGGAATGTATCAGGATACTGATTTTGAAGGATTCCAATTGGCGAGTATCAAAGCTTCTAAAAAGCAAGCGTTCCAAATCCAGTTGCATACCAATCAATCGGCAGATGCGACTTTATGGACAAAAGAATTGGAAAGGCAGATTTCGACTTATAAAAAAGACCCTAAAAAGACGATTTCTTGGTGGCATAACTTCTGGAATCGTTCTTTTATTTATACTCAAAAATCTAAAAGTGAAAATGATTCCGTATATCAAATCGGACAGAATTATCAATTGTTTCGTTATATGTTGGGCTGTAATGCGTATGGAAAATACCCAACAAAATTCAATGGAGGATTATTCACCGTAGATCCGGTTTTTACTAACAAAGATTTGAATTTTACTCCTGATTTCAGGAATTGGGGCGGAGGAACTATGACACAGCAAAACCAACGATTGGTTTATTTTCCAATGTTGAAAAGTGGTGATTTTGATATGATGAAATCCCAATTGGATTATTACTTGAGTTTACAAAAAAATGCCGAACTGCGTTCTCAGGTATATTGGAAACATAATGGCGCTTCTTTTACGGAACAATTGGAAAATTTTGGGTTACCAAATCCCGCCGAATACGAATGGAAACGTCCGGCAGATTATGATCCCGGTATGGAATACAATGCTTGGTTAGAATATGAATGGGATACCGTTTTGGAATTTTGCCAAATGATGTTGCAACAAAAAGAATATGCCGGCGAAGATATTCAAAAATACCATTCGTTTGTTATGAGTTGTCTGCGATTTTTTGACGAACATTACCAATATTTAGCCAAACAAAGAGGAAGAAAAGCGTTGGACAGTGATGGTCACTTGATACTTTATCCGGGTTCAGGAGCTGAAACCTATAAAATGGCCTATAATGCTAATAGCACTATTTCAGCTTTAAAAGTAATTACGGAACAGTTTTTGAGACAATCGGAAAATAAATTATCAAAAGACGAGGTGGACTATTTGAAAGGCTTTCAAAACCGAATTCCTCCTTTGAGTTACAGAGAATTTGACGGACATAAAACATTGGCTCCGGCCAAACTTTGGGAACGTATTAATAATTCAGAGGTGCCACAGTTGTATTCGGTTTATCCTTGGAAAATTCACGGATTGGGAAAACCGGATTTGGAAACAGCCTTGAATACCTGGAAATTTGACACGGATGCTATTAAATTCAGAAGTCACATTGGCTGGAAACAGGATAATATTTTTGCAGCAAGATTAGGATTAACCGAGGAAGCGGCCAAATATAATTTGCTGAAAATGACGAATTCCGAAAGAAGATTTCCAGCTTTTTGGGGGCCTGGATTTGACTGGGTTCCGGACCACAATTGGGGCGGCAGTGGAATGATAGGCGTGCAGGAAATGCTTTTGCAAACAAACGGAAACCAAATTTATATTTTTCCCGCCTGGCCAAAAGAATGGGATGTGCATTTTAAATTGCATGCACCAAAAAACACCACTGTTGAAGTGAAAATGGAAAACGGAAAAGTGACTTTTCTAAGTGTTTTTCCAAAAGAAAGAGAAAAAGATATCGTAAATCTGTTAGGAACGAGCTTGGCAGATAAAAAACAATTAAAATAGAAAATGTTATCTGAATTTGGTAGAAATACCGAATGGTAATATATAACCCTAAAAAAATAAATTAATATGAATTTAGTAAAGCAACTGGCATTTTGCGCGGGAACAATGATAACGTTTACATTGAGTAGCAGCGCGCAAAATCAAAATGTAATTTCAGCTTCAAAATCATTAAAAGTAGATTTTGATTTGGCACAACGCCGCACTTTAGAAGTTAATGATCCTAATTATATTTCCTGGCCTATTAATGAAGGAACGTCTATTGAAAAAAGTTTTGAAACAATCAAAATGACGTTAAAAGGAACCATTCATTCGAGTTGGTACAAAACCGGAATTCAGGCGCCATTTTATGCGCGATTAGTGAATGACGGAATTGTAGCGGATAAAAGTGTAGAATTAATTATTAGCGGATTGACAGAAGGCAAACACAGTCTGTTAACCTTCAATAATACATTTGATAGTCCAGAGCTGGCTAATTATGCTCCGATTAATGTGTATGTGAATGGTGTTTTTTCGCAAACGATTAAACCAACCAATAGAGCGACAGCAACTATTGACGCAGCTACTTCTTATATCCATTTTAATGCTGAAACAGGCAAAGATGTCGTAATTAAGTTTGAGGCTGATGCCAAAGCAGCTTCGGCTATACAAAAAGTAATTATTAATGGTTTCGAATTGGATTTACCTAATTTAAAGAAACAAGCCAGTACGCCAAGTCCGGCTAATAATGACGAGCATGTTGTTTTAGGGAATGACTTTAAATTAGAATGGAATTCGCCGGAAGGAACAGCTTCTCACGATTTTTATTTTGGTACAGAGGAACAAAGTGTTGCTAATGCTATTCATAGTTCAGCTGAATTTAAAGGGAATTTAAACAAAAATACAGCAGCTGTAGATGGGGCTTCTTTGAGTAATTTGAATACTTATTATTGGAGAATTGATGAAATTGATGCAAATAAAGAGGTTACTAAAGGAAAAGTGTGGTTTTTTAAACCAGCCCAAATTGCCTTCCCGGGAGCTGAAGGTTATGGGCGTTTTGCAATAGGAGGAAGAGGCGGAAAAGTGATTGCAGTAACCAATTTAAATGATAGCGGACCAGGAAGTTTGCGTGACGCGGTGGAACAGGAAATTGGACCAAAAACAATTGTATTTAATGTTTCTGGTAATATCGAATTAAAATCTCGTTTAGTTGTTAGTCAGCCTAATGTAACCATTGCAGGACAAACAGCACCAGGTGAAGGGATTACAATTACTAGAGCGCCAATAGGATTGACAGGAAATGATGGAATTATTCGTTTTTTAAGAGTTCGTATCGGCGGAGGAACTACTTATGACGGAATGGGATTAACGGGAGCAAATAACAGTATCATTGATCACTGTTCGATTAGTTGGACCATTGATGAATCATTTAGTTCAAGAGGAGCGCACAACATCAGTTTGCAACGCACTTTAATTTCAGAAGCTTTAAATGTGGCGGGACATGATAAATATCCGGCAGGAAAAATGCACGGTTATGCAGCTACTATTGGTGGTGATGTAGGTAGTTTTCACCACAACTTATTAGCACACAATTACGGACGTAACTGGAGTATTGGTGGAGGATTAAACGGAAATGGTTTTTACGGAGGAAAAGTTGATATTAGAAATAATGTAGTCTACAATTGGGGACACCGTGCTACCGATGGAGGAGCAAGCCAGGTTAACTTTGTAAACAACTATTACAAACCAGGAGCTTCAACTAATTTCTTTTTTGCTCTAAATGCGCAGCACGAAGGCGTTGGGAAAGGGAAACAAGAATATTATTTTGATGGAAATGTGATGCCGGGGCATTTTAATGAAAAAAACCAGCAAAAAGGAAGAACGGCTACTTATTCTCATGGAGATAAAGAAACCTATGAAACATTTGTGGACAAACCATTTTTTGAATCACATGTTAAAACACAATCAGCAGAAGCAGCTTACAAAAATGTGTTGTCAGATGTAGGAGCGACTCAACCTGTTTTTGATACACACGACCAGAGAATTATCGAGGAAACCTTAAAAGGGACTTATAGTTTTAAAGGCAGTAAAAGTGGTTTGGGCGGAATGATTGATAATGAACAGGATGCAGGTGGATGGCCTAAATTTGCAACAGAAACGCGTCCGGATAGTTGGGATACGGATCAGGATGGGTTGCCAAATTGGTGGGAAGAAGCCAAAGGTTTGAATCCAGATTCTGCAAAAGGAGATTTTGCTGATGCAAATGAGCACACAGGAGATGGTTATACACAATTAGAAGATTATTTGAACTGGATGGCACAACCGCATTATTTTATAAATGCAGGAGAATCTTTAGAAATTGATGCTGAGGCATTTTTTAAAGGCTATACTAAAAAACCTAAATATACTGTAACAACAGTTATAAATGGTTCTGCTTCGATGTTTAAAAATGAAATTCAATTTACTTCAGATAAAAAGGGTTTTGCTTCAGTTGAAGTTAAAGTTGAAGATGCTGACGGAGATTCTATGAGCCGAATTATCAATGTGTTTTTAAAATAAAAATAAGCCTATAAGTCATATAAGTTTTTTAAAAATAAGTGTTTTAATGTATTCTTTTATGAACTTTATGTTTTAATAATTAAGGATTAGTTTAAATTATAAGTAAGTATAAATAGCATATAAGTTTTGGTTTTAAAGAAAACACTTTAATGAACTTATATGACTTATATGGTAAAAATAAGTAAAAATGAAAAAGAACATCATTCTATTGTCAGCCGTGCTTTTTTCGACTGTTATTAATGCGCAAAACAAAGGTTTAGTCGATAATTCTGCAAGTCCTTACACGAAATTGAAAAGTGTTGGTTTGCAGGATGTAAACTGGACAGGCGGTTTTTGGAAAGAGCAACTGAATGTAGAAAATCAGGAGACTTTACCTTATATGTGGGATTTGTATCATGATGATGACATTTCCCATGCTTATGCTAATTTTGAAATAGCAGCAGGAAACAGAAAAGGAACTTTCAAAGGACCTTCTTTTCATGATGGTGATTTTTACAAAATCTTTGAAGGAATGGCGGCAACTTATGCCGTTACTAAAGATCCTAAATTAGACAAGCAAATGGATGAAGCGATTGCTTTGTTTCAAAAAGTGCAACGAAAAGATGGTTACTTGCATACTCCTGTTTTAATCGATGAACGTTGGGGAACTTTAGGTCCTGAAGAAGTGAAAAAACAATTGGGTTTTGAAAAATATAATATGGGTCATTTAATGACTGCAGCCTGTGTGCATTATCGGGCCACCGGAAAAACGAATTTTCTAAATATTGCCAAGGGAGTAGCTGACTTTTTATATGATTTCTATAAAAAAGCATCTCCTGATTTAGCACGAAATGCGATTTGTCCTTCGCATTATATGGGAATTGTCGAAATGTACCGTACCACAAAGAACCCAAAATATCTAGAATTAGCGAATAATTTAATAGATATCAGAGGAACTACTAATGACGGAACGGATGACAATCAGGACCGAATTCCATTTAGACAACAAACTACCGCTATGGGACATGCGGTAAGAGCCAATTACTTATATGCCGGTGTTGCCGATTTGTATGCTGAAACAGGAGAGAAAAAATTATTAGACAATCTGGTATCCATTTGGGAAGATGTAGCTTATCACAAAATGTATATTACAGGAGCTTGTGGAGCTTTGTATGATGGAGTTTCACCAGATGGAACTTCTTATGATCCAACCGTGGTTCAAAAAATTCATCAGGCTTATGGAAGACCTTTTCAATTGCCAAATGCTACAGCGCATACAGAAACCTGTGCAAACATTGGAAACGTATTGTGGAATTGGCGTATGTTACAACTTACTGCTGATGCAAAATATGCTGACGTAGTAGAATTGGCTTTATATAATAGTGTTTTGTCAGGAATTAATTTGGAAGGAAATAAATTCTGCTATAACAATCCTTTGAATGTGTCCGTTGATTTGCCTTTTAAACAACGATGGGGGAATGAACGCGAAGGTTATATTGCTTTGTCTAATTGTTGTGCGCCAAATGTTACCAGAACCATTGCCGAAGTCAGTAACTATGCTTACAGTCTGACTAAAGAAGGCTTGTATGTTAATTTATACGGAAGTAACAATTTGAATACCAGTACTGAAGAAGGAGCTAAGATTCAGTTGCATCAACAAACGAATTATCCTTGGGATGGTGCCATTACAATAACAGTAGAAAAAGCACCAAAGAAAGATTATGCTTTGTTTTTAAGAATTCCGGGATGGAGTAATGGAACAACTATTATGGTTAACAATAAGGTTGTAGAGGCAAGCCCAGTTTCCGGTACTTATTTTAAATTGGAAAGAAAATGGAAGAAAGGAGATGTTATCAGCTTAAACATCCCAATGCCTGTGGAATTAATGCAGGCGAATCCGCTGGTGGAAGAAGCCAGAAATCAAGTCGCTGTAAAAAGAGGACCGCTTGTATATTGTTTAGAGTCTAATGGAATTTCAAAAAATACATCAATTAATGAAGTTGTTTTAGATGTTAATTCAGACTTTAAAATCCAAAATATTAAAGAAGATAATAGAAATTTAATTGCAATTACGGCAAATGGGTTTTTAAATAGCAACTCTTGGGATAAAAAACTATACCAACCTTTACATAATCATAAAGAAACAGTTTCCTTACAATTAGTACCTTATTTTGCTTGGGGGAATGGTTCTAGTAAAGAAATGAGCGTGTGGTTTTTACATTAAAATCTTATTAAAATTTAAAAAATAAAAGAATTAAAAAAAATTAACATAAAAAAAACACGAAAACTTAAAAAAAATGTGCTAAAAAATCGTGTTGTAATAAAATTTTAGTACATTTGAAAAATGTAAACGTTTACATTTGATTTAATTAGCTCAAAATTAGTGTCTAATAGTTTATAAATCTTACAAAAATGTAAACGTTTACATTTAGAAAGTTGGTAATAATGAATGTAATAACAATGTTAATTAAATCTAAAGATGGTTCTGATTTAAAAAACATTTCAAATTGATTTCTCTTTTTATATAGAAATATTAAACCAAACTAATTAATTAATTTTTTAACCAAAAGAACACACTTATGAAACAAACATTTAAAATGGTATTTAGTGTATTGCTATTCAGTATAATGAGTCTGAATGGTTTTGCTCAAAATACAAATGATAGGACTGCTATCACTGGAAAGGTGGTGGATAAAGATGGACTAGGAGTCATTGGTCTAAATGTTATCGAAAAAGGTACAAAACATGGTGTTTTGACCGATATGGATGGTAATTACAAAATTCAAGTGCCTAAGGGGGCGGTGTTGCAATTTTCTTACATCGGAATGAAAACCCAAGAGAGAATCGTTGGTGCTGCTTCGTCTATTAATATAACGATGCAGGAGGATGCTTCTACTTTGAATGAGGTAGTTGTGGTAGGGTATGGAGCTCAGAAAAAATCGAATTTAACGGGTGCAATTGCGACAATTAAACCTGATGATATTCAGGATTTACCTGTTTCAAATTTAACAGAAGCACTTAGAGGTCAGATTCCAGGTTTGTCAATTAGCAATGCTAATGGTTCCAGTCGTCCTGGTGGAGCTGCTGATGTTACTATTCGTCAGACTTTTGGTTTTTCAAAAGATGGAAATTCAAGTATTCCATTGATTGTAATTGATGATATGGTACAAATTGACCCTGAATCAGGGCTGCCTTCTCAGGAGGCTTTTAATAGATTAGATCCTTCAGAGATTGAGAGTATTACAGTATTGAAGGATGGTTCTGCAGCTATTTATGGTTCTCGTGCTTCACAAGGTGCTATTATCGTTAAAACAAAAAGAGGTAAAGAAGGAAAAACGAAGTTTACTTATTATTCTCAATTTGCAGTTAATGATGCAATCAGTCATGTTAAAACAATGAATGCGTATGAGCACGGAATTTGGAAGAATAGATTCTTAAACTCAAGAGGTGATGCTAATACTGCAAATTATTTTTCTGCAGATGAGTTAGAGGCAATGAAAGGTTTGGATTATGATTGGTTGAAAAAAGCTTGGAAATCAGCTACCCAACAAAGACACGTACTTAATGTAAGTGGTGGTACGGATAAGTTTACTTATTTTGCAGGAGCTACATATTTTACTCAAGGTGCTAATATGGGTGATCAGGATTATAATAAATGGAATTTCAGAACTGGTATTAATGCAAAAGTTACAGATGATATAGATTTTTCTGCAGCTATTTCTGTTAATACAACTGATATACAAAAGTCGTTTACAAAAGCTTCTGCAAACTTGAATGATAGTAGTTTTGGTGCGCTTGGAGGAGGAGAACAGGCAGATTATATGTATTTGTTACACATGCCTAAATACATTCCTTGGGAAACAACTAAGGATGGTGTAACTTATTGGATGTCTCCGTTTGCACGTACTGATAGAAACTTAAACTCTGCAAATGCCAATACTACAATTGCAGGTTGGAACTATTTTGCAGCATTAGATTCAGGGACACAAATTGACCAGGAATTTGCTTATAATGTTAATTTGAATTTGACCTATAAAGTGCCTTTTATCAAAGGGATGTCTATTAAAGGAAGTTATGCCAGAAGTCAAACAAGTTCTAAAACTGAGCAGGTGCAATTGCCTTATGATTTATTGAGAATTTCAAATTATAATACTGGGGGTAATCACTTGTTGAATGAAAATTCTACTTATGCAAATAGCGGTAAGCCTGAAACAAATGTGCGTGGATCAAGGGTATATTATAATACCGATTTAAATAAAGTGGTTCAGTCTAATATTTTTGCCACCTATACCAGAACCTTTGGAGATCATGCAGTTGATGCGATGGCAGGTATCGAGCGTTCTGAATCAGATTATAGTAACGTGCGTTTAGCTTATGAAGGAACAAGTAAAGATTATTTAGGATCTAATACATCTGCTGGGACAATTAGTACAAACTCTACAGCAGATAAAGGTGAAGCAGGTACTTTATCTTATTTAGGGCGTTTGAATTATAGTTTTAAAGACAAATATTTGGCACAATTTATTTTCCGTTCAGATGCTTCTACAAAGTTTGCACCTCAAAATTACAGAGCTTTCTTCCCGGGAGCACAATTTGGATGGGTGATTTCTAAGGAAGACTGGTTTAGAGATAATGTGTCTTGGGTTGATAATTTAAAATTGCGTTATTCAATTGGTAAGACAGGAAAAGATAATATCCAAGCTTGGAGATGGTTGCAGTTATGGGATCCTAAAGTGGATAAAGGTGCTCAATTCGGTTCAGCCGGAGGTACCTTAGGAGCTTCTATTGATCCAAGGGTAACTGTAAATCCGGATGTTAGATGGGATAATACTATTAAAAATAACTACGGTATTGATTTAGCTGTTTTTAATAATAGATTACAAATTAGTGCAGATTATTATTTTGATAAAACAACAGATGCATTAATTAGTTTGGCTGGTGAAGTTGGAACACCTATTTCTGTAGGAGGAGCCTTTGCTGAACAAAATTATGCAGCAATTAATGCGTGGGGTTATGAGTTTGCAGTAAACTGGAATGATAAAATAAAAGATAATTTTAGTTATAATGTTGGTGTGAACTTTGGTTTTTCTAATAACGAAATCAAACAATATCCGCAGGCAGCTGATAGGGATCCGTCTTTCAATGATAGAATTGTAGGAAGATCGATGTATATGCCGGTTTGGGGATTCAAAGTTTGGAAAGGAACTTCAACAGGTGATGGTATTTTACGTACAGATGAGGATATTGCAAACTACTGGAATTATTTAACGGAGCGTGCTACTGCTTTTGGGGGGACACCAGTATATAATCCAACTGGTACAGCAATTACTACTTCTGCAGGTCTAAGAAAAGGTATGCTTGCTTATCAGGATGTAGCAAGTACTTATAATGCCGCAACAGGTGAAAGAGGTGATGCTGATGGTAAAATTGTAAGAAATGAAGATTATCAAAAATTAGTGAATCAAAATAGAACTTATGGTTTTACTACTAACTTAGGATTTAAATATAACAATTTTTATTTGAGATCACAAATTGCTACATCATGGGGAGGATATAATACCTTAGATCAAATAAAACAAGGGACATCTTCAGCACACAATGATTGGGCTCACGAAATTTTCTGGAATGATATGTATGATGCTACAGATAATCCTAATGGAAAATATCCTAGCATGGGGCAACAGGATTACATTTTTGCACCATCAGATTTCTGGCAATTAAGTAATTTTAGATGTGTAGTTAGAAATTTAACAATTGGTTTTGAAATTCCAAAAGAAGCTTTAAAAACTATTAAAGTCGATGGTATTAAATTCGGAATTACTGGAAATAACCTTTGGGATTTGTATAATCCTTATCCAAAAAAATACCGTAATATGTATGATGATTCAACAACTAAATATCCTACGCTTAGAACGTGGTCTCTTAGTATGAATGTGGCATTCTAATTTAAAATTAATTGAAATTATGAAAACAAGATTTAATAAATATATAATAGTATCGCTTTTATTTGTATTAGGGATTTCCTCTTCCTGTAGTGATGATTTTTTAGAAGATAAAAAGCAATATAAATTTTACGATGAAGAATTCTATCAAAGTGAAGAACGTGTTAATCAGTATTTGAGTGGTTTGTATTATCGTTATTTTGATGGATTTAAAACACCTGCAGGGATTAGAGTAGGTTCTTTTACAACTACTGAAGCTTCGTATACTGAAGAAGTTGGAGGAATTTCTAATTTCATTAATCCTAATGTTACATTTACCAATGCATCAGATGCATTAGGTTATTATGGGAATGTTTTAAAAGATGGATTGGATAATGTACCTTACACCAGAATTAGAGACTGTAATGCTATGTTAGAAAACATTGATGTTTTAGGTGCTAATTTATCGCAGGATTTCCGTGATAAAATTAAAGGACAATTGTTTTATTTACGCGCCATTCAATATTATGATTTAATGCGCACCTATGGAGGGGTTCCAATAGTTTTAACAGTTCAGAATGCTACAAACGATGATCCTAGTATTCAGTTACCTAGAGCTTCTGTAACAGAAGTGGTTAATCAAATTACTGCTGATTTAGATATGGCAGCAACTTTATTGCCACCAAATTGGGATTCAGCTAACTATGGTCGCTTTACAAAAGGGGCAGCAATGGCTCAAAAGTCTCGTGTATTATTAACTTATGCCAGCCCATTATTTAATAAAAACTGGGATACTGATATGACGCGTTGGAATGCAGCGTTAGCAGCTGGTTTAGCGGCCGAAACACAATTAAAAGCCGATGGTTATGGTTTGTATGGAACTACAGCTAAGCAATGGGCAGAAATGTTCTACATTAGTAATAATGCTAAGATTAGTGAAGCTATTACCGTTAAACTTTTATCAGACCAAACAACATCATTATATTCAAATAATTCTTGGGAAAGAACAATGCGTCTTGCTAGTCAGGGAGGTAATGGTAGCGGAGGAGTTGATGTTCCTAAGATGATGATTGATTTATTTCCAATGAGTAATGGTAAACGTCCAATTGATGTTAATGGAACTGCAATTAACGGATATAATGCTTTCACGTTTTTCGTAGATCGTGATCCTCGTTTTTACAGAACTTTTGGTTTTTCAGGTTGTTATTGGCCATATAATAATACTCTTGGAAATACTACTCAGCCAACTGTTTGGGCTTATCGTTGGTCAACAAATGCCACTACAGGTGTAGCTTATAGTATGGGTAATGATGTAGCAAGTCCAGCTTTTGTTCGAAAAATGTCTAGTCCTACTGTAAGTAATGCAAGTAATTTCCAGTACTCAGGAACTGATATTATGGAATACCGTTTTGCAGAATTGGTGTTAAACATTGCTGAATGTTATGCGGCTACGGGTGATATTACGAATGCAACTTCTTATTTG
The DNA here is from genome assembly GCF_058309975.1 of Flavobacterium sp. ST-158. Lineage (NCBI taxonomy): Bacteria > Pseudomonadati > Bacteroidota > Flavobacteriia > Flavobacteriales > Flavobacteriaceae > Flavobacterium > Flavobacterium sp. ST-158. Next base: position 937,520 of record NZ_JBZEEN010000001.1, read on the forward strand.
GAACAAATTAGAAAACGAGTGGGTATTACTAATACTAACAGTGATCATTATGGAATTGGAATCTTAGCGACAAAATATGAAGCTATTGAAGCTGTTTTATATGAGCGTAGTGTTGAGTTAGCTTACGAAGGAAAACGTTTCTGGGATATTCAACGTTGGATGTTGTTTAACGATGATGCAACTGCTAATAATACGACATGTGCAAAACTTGATGTAGAACCATTAAACGGAAAACAGAGAATAGGTAATTATTTGCATTATAAGTTAGGAACTAGCGCTTCTGGTACAGATCCACTAGCGTCTGCTCGTGCTTCTATTTCTGTTGATCCGGATAATGCTAATTTTGCTACTCAAATAACAGCTTTAGCTAACTTTTATAATACTAATTTTGAGTTACGTTCTCCTCCAACACCTATGGATGCTGTAAATAGTGTAGCAACCAATATTTTATGGAGACAAAATTATTATATTAGTGGGCTTAATTTATCAGCTTTGCAACAAAATCCTTGGTTGGAACAAACTATAGGATGGGGTGATGCTTCAGGTTCAACAGGAACTTTTAATTATCAAAATTAGAATAATAAAATAAAGAAATGCCTGATTTATTCAGGCATTTCTACTATTACAACTACCAAAATTTTACTCTAATAAATAGCAATTCTAACCAAATGTTTTTTATTAATTAAGAAAATTTTAAAATGAACAAATTAAATTTTTTATTGGCTTTTTTTGTTTTTGGAGCTAGTGTAAATTGTTTTGCACAATACCCAAAAATATCACCTGAAGTACAGGCGAGAGAAAATGCGATTAAGGCGGAAGCTGAGAAGCTTTCTAATGAGGCTTGGGAAAAAGCTAAAGTCATTGTGGAAGAACAAGAGCGTGAAGGAAAACCTTATATTCCTTGGGCATCTAGACCAACTGATTTACCACAAGCTGATATTCCTGCTTTTCCAGGTGCTGAAGGAGGAGGAATGTACAGTTTTGGAGGTCATGGAGGTAAGGTATATACCGTTACCAGTCTAGAGGACAGAGGACCAGGTACTTTGCGTGAAGCTTTGGAACAAGGTGGAGCTAGGATTATCGTTTTTAATGTTTCGGGAATTATCAGGTTAAAAAGTCCATTAATTGTTCGTGCGCCTTATGTAACTATTGCAGGTCAAACCGCTCCAGGAGATGGAATTTGTGTAGCCGGAGAAACGATTTGGATTGATACACATGATGTGGTTATTCGTCACATGCGTTTCCGTAGAGGAGAAACTTTTGTAGGTCGTCGTGATGATGCTATTGGAGGAAATCCAGTTGGAAACATTATTATTGATCACGTTTCTGCAACTTGGGGATTAGACGAAAATATGTCTTTTTACAGACACATGTATGCTGATGGAACAGGAGGTCCTGATAAGAAATTGGGAACAGTAAATGTTACTATTCAAAACAGTTTGTTTGCAGAAGGTTTAGATACTTATAACCATGCTTTTGGTAGTACTTTAGGAGGAGAAAATTGTTCTTTTGTAAGGAACTTATGGTCTTCTAATACAGGAAGAAATCCATCTATTGGTTGGAATGGAATTTTTAATTTTGCTAATAACGTGATTTTTAACTGGGTAAATCGCTCTATTGACGGAGGGGATTATACAGCTCAATACAACATCATTAATAACTATTTTAAACCAGGTCCTGCAACGGATAAAAACGAACCTATTAGCTACCGAATTTTAAAACCAGAGTCAGGTAGAAGTAAATTGCCATATGTAGTTTTTGGTAGAGCTTACGTAAATGGGAATTTTGTTGAAGGAAATGAAAAAGTTTCTAATGATAACTGGGCTGGTGGCGTGCAAATGGAAAACAAAAAAGGAGATGCAATGAGTTTTGAAGAAGCATCTACTTATTTTCCTAAGATGAGAGTCAATAAGCCAATGCCAATGCCATGGTTAAAGAATTTTATGACAGCAAAAGAAAGTTACGACTTTGTTGTTAAAAATGTGGGAGCAACTTTGCCATTAAGAGATCCTGTTGATACCAGAATTATAAGAGTGGTGCAAACTGGAAAACCAGAATATGCAAAAGGTTTGGATCCAAAGTCTTTCTATCAATTTGAACACAGACGTTTAGGTCAAGATTCTTATAAGTTAGGAATTATTACTGATATTTCTCAAGTAGGTGGTTATCCAGAATACAAAGGAAAAGCGTATAAAGATTCAGATAATGATGGTATGCCAGATGCTTGGGAGAAAAAATATGGTTTGAATCCTAAAGATCCTTCTGATGCTAATGGAGACCTGAATGGTGATGGTTATACAAACATCGAAAAATACATCAACGGTATCGATCCAACTAAAAAAGTGGATTGGAAAAACTTGGATAATAATGAAGATACTTTAGCTAAAAATGAACAAGGATTAGCGGAGTATAAGAAGTAAATCGATGTTTTTTGGTATAATTCTTGCCTAATCTGGTAACAGATTGAGCAAGAATTTTGCTTTATAAGATTTAAGTTTTAAAAGAAAATAAAATGAAAATGTACAAAAAATTAATAGTGGCTATAATGCTTTTTGTTGGTTCAAATGTAGTTTTAGCGCAATCTGGGAATGATCCTGAATATGTAAAAGTAACCAACGAACGTGCCCAAAAAATTGTGGATGATTTAAAATTAAAATCTCCGGATGATCAATTAGCAGTTAGAAATATTATTGCGGAACAATACCGCTCGTTAAGTAAAATTCAAGATGGTCGTGATGCCAAGATTGACGAAGTAAAAAAGACTGTTTCTGATAAAGAAAAACAAAAAAAAGCAGTTGAAAAATTAAAGAATGATGCCGATAAAAAAATCATGTCTTTGCATAAATCCTATTTGAAAAAACTAGGTAAAAAGCTAAATAACAGTCAAATTGTTCAGGTTAAAGATGGAATGACTTATGGAGTGTTGCCCATTACCGTTTTAGGTTACAATGATATGTTACCTAACTTGACTCAAGAACAACAAAAATACATTTATGATGCTTTGGTTGAAGCTAGAGAGCATGCTATGGATGGAGGTTCTTCTAAAGAAAAACACGCTTGGTTTGGTAAATACAAAGGAAGAATCAATAATTATCTTTCTAAACAGGGTTATGATTTGAACAAAGAAAGTGCTGACTGGCATAAAAGATTAGAAGAAAGAGAGAAAAACAAAAAATAATATAAGCTACTATAATTCATTCATAAAACCCTTTAAAATGAAATACAATATACAACAGCTGTTTAACCTAAGCATATTTTTATTTAGTTGCTCCGTTATGCATGCCCAATATCCTGAAATTCCAAAAGAAATTCAAGATAAAACAGATGCTACTTTAGCACAAGAAGAAGTACGATTAGCTAAAATTTGGGCTGATAATGCTGATGTAATTAAAGCCGAAACATTACAAGGTCGTCCTTATTTACCTTGGGCAGCGTATCCAAAAGATTTTATACATGCATCTATTCCAGCTTTTCCTGGAGCCGAAGGTGGAGGAGAATTTACACCAGGTGGTAGAGGTGGAAAAATATTTGTGGTTACCAGTTTAGAAGATAGTGGACCAGGTACTTTTAGAGAAGCCTGTGAAGCTGTTGGAGCCAGAACAATTGTGTTTAATGTTTCAGGGATTATCCATTTGAAAAAGCGCATTAGTATGCGAGCACCTTATGTTACCATTGCAGGTCAAACTGCTCCAGGTGACGGAATTTGCATTGCGGGAGAAACCTTAGAAGTAGATACTCATGATGTTATTATTCGTCATATGCGTTTTAGAAGAGGAGCTACTGATGTAACTCGCAGAGATGATGCTTTAGGCGGAAACGTTATTGGAAATGTAATTGTAGATCATTGCTCTGTAAGTTGGGGGTTAGATGAAAACATTTCAATGTACCGTCACCAATTTCAAGCAAATGAAAAGTCTAAATTAGAAAAATTACCTACTTGTAATATTACCATTCAAAACACCATTTCGGCAGAAGGTTTAGATACTTACAACCATGCTTTTGGAAGTACTATTGGAGGCTTAAACAGTACTTTTATGCGTAACCTTTGGGCAGATAATATTTCAAGAAACTGTTCTATCGGTATGTATGGCGATTTTAATTTTGTTAATAATGTAGTGTTTAATTGGTGGAATCGTTCACTAGATGGAGGCGATTATCGTTCGATGTTTAATATTATCAATAATTATTTCAAACCAGGACCTATTACTCCAAAAGACGAACCTATTCGTTATAGAATTTTAAAACCAGAATCGGGTTATATGGTTCCAAAAACTTTTGGACGTGCTTATGTAAACGGAAATTATATTGATGGTGTTCCTGAAGTTACTAAAGACAACTGGAATGGTGGTGTTCAATTAGAAAATCTTACCTTCGAAGAAGCTAAAGATAAGTTGGCTTATATTAAACAAGATAAAGCATTTCCTATGCCAAAAATTACCGTTATGAGTGCTGAAGAGGCTTATGATTTTGTATTGAATAATGTAGGAGCTACTTTGCCTAAAAGAGATGCTGTAGATGAAAGAGTGATCAAGCAGGTTCGTACAGGTAAAATTGAAGTAAAAGACGGTTTAGAAAACAGTATTGGTGCAGCATTTATCAAAAGAAGATTGCCTGCTGATTCTTATAAAAAAGGAATTATTACAAGTCCAGAACAAGTAGGAGGTTATCCTGTGTACAAAGGAAAAGCATACAAAGATTCAGATAACGATGGAATTCCAGATGCTTGGGAGAAAAAATATGGTTTAAATCCTAAAGATGCTTCTGATGCTAATGGAGATTTAAATGGTGATGGATACACCAATATTGAAAAGTATATCAACGGAATTGATCCTACTAAAAAGGTAGATTGGTCAAAACCAGAAAACAACAAAGAAACGCTTACAGCGGTGTTGTTACAATAGTTTTTGAATTTTAATATTTAATTCCCCTTAGGGTTTATATATGAAAAACAAATATCCATATTTGAATAGTATTCAATGTTGTAATCACAACATAATCAACAAGTGTCTTCTTTTGAAGACACTTTTGTTGTTCTTTTTAGTGGGATCTTTAAATGCGCAAAATGAATTTCCAACAATTACTAAAGATAAGGCTGGAAAAGTAATCCTAACAAAAGACAAGCTTGGAAATCAAATTCCTGATTTTTCTTTTGCTGGATATCGTGCTGGCGAATATGCCATTCCAGATGTTACCATAAAAGCATTTATACCTCATATTTCAGACGATGCCACAGCTACCATTCAGGCAGCAATTGATTATGTGGCTACATTAAAACCAGATTCTAAAGGTTTTAGAGGTGTAGTACTTTTAGACAAAGGAATTTTTAAGGTTTCGGGTGTTTTATCTTTAAAAGAAAGCGGAATCGTTTTACGCGGAAGTGGTGTTGGGAACAACGGAACCATTCTTTTAGCAACTGGAACAGACAGAGGTGCCATTGTTTCTATTTCTGGAATTAATAATCGTGTTTTAAAAGATACATTTCAAGTAGCAGCTGATTATACGCCGCTTGGAAGTACCACTATTGCTTTAAAAAGTGCCACTGCTATTAAAAAAGGAGATCATGTTTTAATCAATACTCCTATTACTCAAAATTGGATTGATAGTTTGGGGGTGAAAGATTTTGGTGGAGAAACAGGATGGATTGGTTGGAAAAAAGATGATTTTGTAATTCGTGCCGATAGAGAAGTGACTCAGGTACAGCAAAACAAAATTACCATTGATGCTCCATTAACCAATGCTTTAAATGAAAAATTAGCCACATCAAATGTGGTAGTTTATTCATGGTCAGGCCGAATTAATAATGTGGGTGTAGAAAATTTGACTTTAAAATCAGATTTTGATGCTACAAATGCTAAAGACGAACAACACAGATGGTACGGAATTTCGATTCAAAATGCCGAAGATATTTGGGTAAGACAAGTTAATTTCGAACAATTTGCCGGAGGTGCTGTTTCGATTTTAAAATCGGCTAAAAGAATAACGGTTGAGGATTGTATGTCCTTGAATCCTATTTCAGAAATTGCCGCTTTTAGAAGAAATACTTTTTATACCGAAGGGCAACAAACCTTGTTTCAACGTTGTTATTCGGAATACGGTTATAATGATTTTGCTGTTGGAGGTTATGCTACTGCTGGACCTAATGTGTTTTTGCAATGTCAATCGTATATACCGTATAGTTTTAGTGGTTCTATTGGAAGTTGGGCAACAGGAATTTTGTTTGACGTAACTTTAATTGACGGCAATGCTTTAAGCTTTAAAAATCTAGGACAAGATGGTCGTGGAATTGGTTGGAATGCTGCCAATAGTGTCATGTGGGAAACTTCGGCTTCTAAAATTGATAACTTTAGTCCACCTACGGCTGATAACTGGGTTTTTGGCGTTTGGGCACAATGGGCTGGTAACGGACATTGGAATGATGTAAACAGTCATATTAACCCTAGAAGTTTGTATTATGCTTTGTTAGAACAACGTCTTGGAAAATTGCCAATGCCATCGCAAATCATGGACTTAGGTTCAGAACCTTCTTCTAGCCCAACAATTGAACAAGCAGCTGCCTTGACTAAGGAATCCTATCATTTGCTAAAAACATTAAAAGAATGGATTGCCGAAGCAGCTACAAGAAACCCAATTGCAATAGATTTTTCTAAAGCAAAACGTTTTAACGAAGTGAAAGCAGCAGTAGCTGTTGCGGAAGCGGAAGCAGATAAAGTGGAAATTAAAAACGGACTTTTAGTAGCTAATAAAAAGTTACTTGCTGGTGAACTTATCGATATTCCTTGGTGGAGAGGTAGTTTGCGCGAATCGGATGTGTCTAAAGCAAGACCACATATTACCCGTTTTGTTCCGGGGCATGATGGTTTGGGGTATACTGATAATTTATCGGAAACCGTACAATTTTTGGTAAATAACAATAAAGCTTCTTTAGACCATAATTATGGGTTATGGTACGAACAAAGAATGGCCGATCACGAACGCATTCGTCGCATGGATGCAGATGTTTGGGCTCCTTTTTACGAACAACCTTTTGATAGAACCGGACAAGGAACAGCTTGGGATCATTTGAGTAAATACGATTTAACTCGTTTTAATATCTGGTATTGGAACAGATTAAAAACCTTTGCTGATTTAGCCGCTCAACAGCATAAAATATTAATGAACGAACAATATTTTCAACATAATATTTTAGAAGCGGGAGCACATTGGGCTAGTTCTCCTTGGCGTCCGGCCAATAATGTAAACAATACAGGACTTCCTGAACCGCCACCATATATGGGGGATAAAAGGATTTTTATTGCGGAACAGTTTTATGATATTCGAAATGAAAATATTAGAAAATTACACCAAGGTTTTATCGAAAAAAGTTTAGAGAATTTTAAAGATAATGCCAATGTATTGCAAATGACTAGTGCCGAATATACAGGTCCATTAACCTTCATGCAATTTTGGTTAGATGTTACTGCAAATTATAAAAAGACACATCAAAACGAATCTAAAATTGCATTAAGTGCTACTAAAGATGTTCAAGATGCTATTTTAAATGATGCCAAAAGAGCTACAACAGTGGATGTCATTGATATTAGATATTGGTATTATAAAGATGACAGAACTGCTTACGCACCAGAAGGAGGAAAAAATTTAGCGCCAAGACAGCACGCTAGACAAATGAAAGTAGGTAAGGAAAGTGATGAGCAGGTGTATAGAGCGGTACGTGAATATCGCGATACATACCACAAAGCCGTAATTTATTCTACTCCGGGAGCTAATAGATTTGGTTGGCCGGTTTTAATGGCAGGAGGTTCATTACCAGCCATTCCTAAGATTGCAGTGCCTGATTTTTATGAGTCTGTGGCAAACATGAAAACGGTTCAAAATGAAAACTACAACAGCGCGGTTTGGACGCTAGAAGACAAAGGAGAATCTTATTTGTATTACTTCCAAAAAGCAAATCAAGCAAAATTAGATTTGTCGGATTATAAAGGAATTTATGAAGTATATTGGATAAATCCTGAAAATGGAAGTCAAGTTGCAAAAGAAGTAATTCAAGGAAAATCGATACATACATTGACAATTCCAGCTGGAAAAGGAACTAAAATGGTAGCATACATTAAAAAGAAATAAAACATGAATATAATGATTTCTAAAAAGAAGATTGGTAGAATAGCGTTATTTACAGTATTGAGCTGTGTGGCTATTTCATGCAAAGTAAATCAAGAGGAAGCGAAACCTTTAGCCAAATTAGAAGTGTCTAATAATAAACATTATTTCCAAACAGAAGATGGAAAACCATTTTTTTGGTTGGGTGATACGGGTTGGTTGACTTTTGGGAAATTGAGTCGTGAAGAGATGAATACCTATTTTCAAGATAGAAAGAAAAAAGGCTATAATGTAGTTCAAGTTATGGTTTTACATACTTTGGCTGTAAAAAATGTCTATGGAGATTTCGCTTTAGTAGATGGTGATGTTTCAAAACCATTGACAACGCCTGGAAATGATTTTAAAAATCCAGAGGAATACGATTATTGGGATCATGTAGATTATGCCTTAGATGTAGCGCAAAAAAATGGAATTTATTTAGCAATGGTTCCTGTTTGGGGAACTAATGTGAGTAGTAAAGACAGTAAGGTAACCAAAGCTGATGTTGAAAAATATGCTAAATTTTTAGCAGATAGATTTAAAAACAGAACCAATGTAATTTGGCTAAATGGTGGCGATACCCATGGCGAAGAATTCATGGATATCTGGAATGCTATTGGAAGTACGTTGAAAAACAATAATCCAAACCAATTAGTGACTTTTCACCCTTTTGGGCGTACGGATTCTTCTGAGAATTATCACAATGCCGAATGGTTGGATTTCAATATGTTCCAATCTGGTCATAGAACTTATGCTCAGGACACTACTAAAGGTGCTTTTAAAGAAGATAATTATAAATATGTTAGTAGAGATTGGGATTTAAAACCTACAAAACCAACATTGGACGGAGAACCATCATACGAAGGAATTCCTCATGGTTTACACGACACCTTGCAACCTAAATGGAAAGATCATGATTTAAGAAGATATGCGTATTGGTCTGTTTTTGCCGGTGGAGCTGGTTTTACTTATGGGAATAATGCGGTAATGCAAATGTTTCATAAAGGCGAAAAGAAAGGCGCTTACGGGAACAAAGATATTTGGAGTGATGCAATTAATGATCCAGGTGCAAGTCAAATGCAATATGTAAAAAAATTGATTTTAGAACACAATTATTTTGACCGCATTCCGGATGAATCAATGGTTGTAAATCAAGGTGAAAAATACGATTATTTAGCAGCAACAAGAGGAAATGATTATGCTTTAGTGTATACCTACAATGGAAAATCAATGAAGTTGAATATGGGTAAAATTCAAGGAGAAAAAGTAAAAGCTGCTTGGTTCGATCCTAGAAATGGAGAAGAAAAATCCATTGGTGAATTCAAGAACGAAGGAGTATTAGACTTTGATCCACCAGGAGAAAAAGTAGATGGTAATGACTGGGTTTTAGTTTTAACTTCAAAATAATTGATTGATGCATTTTATAAAAAAATATGTAGTACTCTGTTTGGTTTGTATTTCCACATTGGCTACAGCCAAAGCTAAAAATGAGGGATGGATTAACATCTTGAACGAAGGCGGAAATAACAAAGGTATTTTGTGTACTCAAGCCATTCAAAAGGCCATTGAAAAAGCGGCTGCAAATGGAGGTGGAACTATTTTCTTTCCTGCTGGAAATTATTTAACAGGACCAATAAAATTCAAAAGCAATATCACGATTTATCTGGATGCAGGTTCGGTTTTGAAATTCTCCAATAATTTTGATGATTACTTGCCTTATGTAGAAATGCGTTACGAAGGAATCATGATGAAGACTTTTTCGCCATTGTTTTATGCTAAAGATGTCGAAAACATTAGCATCAAAGGTAGAGGAGTTATTGATGGACAAGGTGAAGCTTGGTGGAATGAAGTGTACCGAATTGAAACTGCTAAAGGACCGATTCCGCCAACGAAATACCAAACGATGTGGGTGGAACAAAACAAAGACATTGTGTATATGCCTTATTATCAAAGAACGATTGATAAACATTTTTTCCGACCTGCTTTCTTTCAAACCATTAACTGCAAGAATATTTTAATAGAAGGTGTTACGTTTCAAAACTCTCCTTTCTGGACGATAAATCCTGTTTTTTGCGATAATATAAACATTACGGGAATCACTATTAATAATCCACATTCGCCTAATACGGACGGAATAAATCCTTCTTCTTGCAAGAACGTACATATTTCTAATTGCCATATTAGTGTGGGCGACGATTGTATTACCATTAAATCAGGTCGTGATGAGGATGGACGTAAATATGCAAGACCTACTGAGAATGTAACCATTACTAATTGCACCATGTTAAGTGGTCATGGAGGTGTTGTTATAGGAAGTGAAATGTCGGGTGGAATTAAAAAAATCACGATTTCTAATTGTGTTTTTGATGGAACCGATAGAGGAATCCGAATCAAATCGGCTCGTGGTCGCGGTGGCGTTGTAGAAGAAATTCGCGTGGATAATATTGTGATGAAAAACATCAAAGAAGAAGCTATTGTCTTGAATCTTTTTTATGACAAAGGCACTCAAGCTGAGCCGGTAACCGAGAAAACTCCAACTTTTAGAAACATTCATTTGAGCAATATTACGGGTTCGAATGTAAATAAAGCGGGGATGATTTTAGGAATTGCCGAGATGCCGGTTCAAAATATTTCATTTTCAAATATTAACATGGATGCCAAAGAAGGTTTTACAGTAAGTACTGCCACTGATGTGGAATTCCATGATGTGAAAGTAAACGCAAGTATTGGTTCTTCTTTTAAAATTTCCGATGCTAAAAACATTATTTTAGACAATGTGGGTTCTTCTACTCCTGTAAAAGGAGTTCCTGTGATTAAATTAGACAATGTGTCGAATGCAATGATTGCTAATAACTTTCCATTCAATGCAACAGCTATTTTTATTGAAGCAGATGGCAAGGAAACCAAAGGGATTTATTTAAAAAACAATGTGTTCAATAATGTGAGTACTGTTGTGAAAAAAGGAGCAGCCTTAGACAAAAATGCTATTGTTGAATAGTATAAAAATATAATCCTACAAGGTCTTTTCTGACCTTGTAGGTTTTTCAATAAACAAATTACAATTCATGAAAAAAATTCTATTTATCCTAGCAATTGCTTTGAGTACTTGGAGTTGTTCTAACTCTAAAGGAGCATATCTGTTTACTTCTTTTAGAGAGCCGGCAACAGATGGTTTGCATTTAGCATACAGCAAAGACGGCTACCATTGGAATGGATTAGAAGGTTCTTTTTTAAAACCTGAAATTGGGAATAGCGAAACTAAAATCATGCGTGATCCATCCATTGTACAAGGCAAAGACGGAATCTATCATTTGGTTTGGACAACGGATTGGAAAGGAGGAAACGGTTTTGGTTACGCCAGTTCTAAGGACTTAATTCATTGGTCCAAACAAGAATATATTCCAGTAATGAAAAACGAACCTGAAGTAGTGAATGTTTGGGCACCAGAAATTTTCTATGATGACGAACAAGATCAGTACATCATTATTTGGGCTTCGACCATTCCATTTCGTTATGAAAAAGGGCAAGAAGAAGAAAAAAACAATCACCGAATGTATTATGTAACCACTAAGGATTTTAAAACATTTTCGGATGCCAAATTGTTTTACGAACCTGGTTTCAGTGTAATTGATTGTGTGATTGTAAAAAGAGCTAAGGACGACTATGTTTTGGTCTTAAAAGATAATACCAGACCCAATCGAAATATTAAAGTAGCTTTTGGAAAATCGGCTTTAGGGCCATTTGGAAAAAGTTCAGCTCCTTTTACAGATTTTCTTTCAGAAGGACCAACGGTGTTGAAAAAAGGAAACGATTGGCTGATTTATTATGATAATTATGGAGCCAAAAATTACAAAGCCGCTAAGACTTCTGATTTTGTACATTTTGAAGATGTAAGTACTCAAATTCAATTGCCGGAAGGACACAAGCATGGAACGATTACTAAGATTTCAAACAAAGTTTTGAAAGGATTAATGGAAAAAAAATAAAAAAATGATTCTATTTAAAAACATAAAACACAATGTAGTAGCAACAGCTTTGTTGACTGTTGGAACTGTTTATTCGGTTTCGGCGCAGCAAGATACTATTCATTATGTAGGCAAAACACTTTCAAATATCGATTACCATCACGGACAATTGAGTCCAGCCGTAGGAGTTCATGCTACACAAATTATGCGTGCTAGCCGTGAACATCCTGAAAAAGCAGATGGATTAGGATGGACCTATAACCACCAACCCATGATGGCTTATTGGAACAACACCTATTATTTGCATTATTTAACGGATCCTTCGGGAGAACATATTCCGCCAGGACAAACACTTTATATGACTTCTAAAGATGGGATAACTTGGACCAAACCTAAAACTATTTTTCCTATTTATCGTGTGCCTGATGGAACACAAAAAGAAGGAGTAGAAGGTGTGGCTAAAGATTTGGATGCCGTTATGCACCAGCGTATGGGCTTTTATGTTACTTCGGATAACCGATTACTTTCAATTGGGTATTACGGAATTGCCATGAATAAAAAAGACGATCCAAATGACGGAAAAGGAATTGGTCGTGTGGTGAGAGAAATTTATAAAGACGGTAGTTTTGGTCCAATTTATTTTATTCGATACAATAAAAATTGGAACGAAAAGAATACCTCTTTTCCTTTTTACAAAAAAAGTAAGGATAAGAAATTTATCAAAGCTTGCGATGAGTTGCTTTCAAAACCATTGCAAATGCAACAATGGGTGGAAGAAGCAGACAGAGATGACGAGTTGATTCCGTTAAAGAAACAATTCAAAGCTTTTTCATATTATCATTTGCCTAACGGAAATGTAATAGGTTTGTGGAAACACGCCTTGACTTCTATGAGTACAGATAATGGTAAAACTTGGAAATATGAACCATTAAGAGCGCCCGGATTTGTAAATAGTAATGCAAAAATCTGGGGACAAAAAACATCTGATAACCGTTATGCTACGGTTTATAATCCATCTGAATACCGTTGGCCATTAGCCATTTCAACTAGTGATGACGGTATGAATTACAAGGATTTATTATTGGTACATGGAGAAATTTCGCCAATGCGTTACGGTGGGAATTACAAATCGGCAGGACCACAATATGTTCGTGGTATTCAAGAAGGAAACGGAACACCTCCTGATGGGAAACTTTGGGTTTCTTATAGTGTGAATAAAGAAGATATTTGGGTGGCTTCTGTTCCGGTTCCTGTAACTAGCGAAGTCAATGAAGATGTGAATGAGGTGTTTGATAAGTTGCCAAACGGCCAAGAATTAAAACTTTGGAACACCTATGATTTAGCTTGGGCTTCCGCCAAAATAGAAAAGAAAGCCGATGGTAAAAAATGGTTGACACTTCGTGATCATGATGCTTTTGATTATTCTCGTGTGGAACGTGTTTTGCCTTTTGCTGAAAAAATGGAGGCGACTTTTACCGTGATGCCAGAGCAAAATGACAAAGGATTATTGCAAATTGAGTTTTTAAATAAACAAGGTTTGCCTGCTATCCGATTGGTTTTTGATGCTGATGGTGTTTTAAAAGCTAAAAATGGAGCTCGTTATGGTGGAATTACCAAATACGAAGCTGGAAAAGAATACACTATTAGCGTAAAATTAGACGTAACTTCTCGTTCCTACACAGTGAAAGTAAACGATAGTAAAGAGTCGTTCAAAATTTTCTACGCACCAGTTGATGGAATTTCACGCATTATGTTCCGTACAGGTGAGCAACGCTACACGCCAAATCCAGATACGGAACCAGATACACCAGATTATGTTGATTTACCTAATACAGGTGTAGAAATTCCAGAGGCGGTATTCAATATAAAATCGTTGGTTACGAAAAAATTATAATGTTTTCCCCATTAAGAGATTAAGCTTAATGACTCGAGTGATAGCGAACAGGCGTAGCAAACTTAATTTCTTAATGGTTCAATTAAAAATTTACAAAGTGAATATTTCAAAATCCGTATTATTCCTCTTTTGTCTTCTGACAACTTTCATTTCTAATGGACAAATTGCTGTTGGCCATTTGACTTGCAATAGCACAACGAATCCTTTGGCTTTGAATACGCTAAAACCAAGTTTTAGTTGGCAACTAACAGCAAAGGATTTTAATGTTTTGCAATTAGGTTATCAACTTTTAGTGGCTTCTTCTGAAGAAAATTTAAAGCAAAATAATGGAGATGTTTGGGATAGTGGGAAGTTGGTTTCTAGAACAAGTCAGGATGTGCCTTACAGCGGAAAAGCTTTAAAAAGTGAAACCAAATATTTCTGGAAAGTCAGAGTTTGGTCTAATGATAAAAAGGTGTCTTCATGGAGTGAAAGCGCCTATTTCAGAACTCAGCCTTCGGATTTGAATCCCGTTTGGATTGGTGCCATTACTAAAGCCGACAGTCATTTGCCGGAAGGCCGAAATTACCACGCGGTGACTTTCAAAAAAGAGAAAAAACAAGCTATTATCGATGCTAGTGATTCCTTGTCACGCAGAAGTATTCAGTTGCGAAAAGCATTTTCTATTTCTAAAAAAATAAAAGAAGCCGTGATTTATGTTTCCGGTTTGGGGCATTACGAATTGACTTTGAATGGAAAGAAAGTGGGGAATAGCGAATTTGCTCCTTTGTGGACAGATTATGATAAGACCGTTTATTACAATACTTATGAAATCCCATCAGCTGATTTGCCTAAAGGGAATAATGCGATTGGGGTGGTTTTAGGGAACGGAATGTACAATACGCTTGCTGAACGATATGCTAAATTTTATGTAAGTTTTGGTCCGCCAACTTTATTCTTAAAAATGAAAATAAAGTATGAGGACGGTTCGGAACAAATTGTAAAAACAGATGCAAGCTGGAAGTATGCTAAAAGTCCCATTACTTTCAATAGTATTTTTGGTGGTGAAGATTATAACGCTAATCTAGAACAAAAAGGCTGGGATACGGCTAATTTTAATGATGAAAATTGGAAACCAGTGGTTGTTCAAGAAGCGCCAAAAGGAGTTTTAAGACCGCAACAATTGGCTCCGGTAAAGGTTGAAGAACAATTTTCTGTTAAAGCAGTAACGGAACCTAAAGCAGGTGTTCATGTTTTTAATATGGGGCAAAATTTATCCGGTTTCCCAACGATAAAAGTACAAGGAAAAAAAGGACAAACGGTTCGAATTTGGGTAGGCGAAGGTTTAAACGATGACGGAACGGTAGGCCAGGGAAGATCTGGAAAACCTTATTATTATGACTACACTTTAAAAGGTGAAGGTGTTGAAGAATGGCAGCCTAAATTTAGTTATTACGGCTACCAATACATTCAGATTGAAGGCATCAATTACAAAGAAATTAAAGATGCTTCCTTGCCAACGCTTGTTGACTTAAAGTCCAATTTTATATATAATTCGGCGGGAACGGCTGGGAGTTTTACATCTTCCAATGAAATTTTCAACCGTACACATGAATTGATTAATAATGCCATAAAGAGTAATTTTCAATCGGTATTGACGGATTGTCCGCATCGTGAGAAATTAGGTTGGTTGGAAGAATCCCATTTAAACGGTCCAGGATTAATTTACAATTACAAGCTAAAAAATTATATTCCGGGCATCATGCAAAACATTGCCGATGCACAGCGTGAAAACGGAATGATTCCAACTATTGCTCCTGAATATGTGGTTTTTGGTGGTGATTTTACAGATTCGCCTGAATGGGGAGTTGCAGGAGTCATTTTGCCATGGATGTATTATGAATATTACGGAGATGATTCTTTAATAAAGGAATATTATCCCGTGATGAAAAAATATGTGGATTACCTGACTTCAAAAGCTGATAATGGAATTGTTTCTTACGGTCTAGGCGATTGGTATGACTACGGAGAACATGCTGCGGGTTATTCTAAAAACAGTCCTATAGCGCTCTCAGCAACAAGTCATTACTACTTTGGAATTGATTTACTTGCCAAAGCGGCAAAGCATTTGGGTAAAAATGAAGACGCCGTTACTTATAAAAATTTAGCAATAAGTGTAAAAAATGCATTTAATGGCAAGTTTTTTGATGAAAAGACGAAACAATACGGTACCGGAAGTCAGTTTTCTAATGCCATTCCGTTGTTTTTAAACATGGTTTCGGCAGAAGACAGGCAGGCTGTTTTAGACAATTTGGTCAACGACATCAAAGCCAGAAATTATAGATTGACCACTGGCGATGTAGGAAACCGTTATTTGTTTCAGGTTTTAGCTGATAATGGTCTGAATGAGGTGATGTATAAAATGCACAACCACTTTGACGCACCAGGTTATGGTTTCCAAATTAAATTTGGCTTGACCACTTTAACCGAGCAATGGGATCCGCGAAAAGGGAATTCTTGGAATCATTTTATGCTAGGGCAAATTGAAGAATGGTTCTATAAAAGTTTGGTTGGGCTTGTACCCGATGAAGCAAATCCGGGATTTACCCATTTCTTTTTACAACCAGAAATGGTAGGAGCTATGACTTTTGTTAAAGGAACTTATAATTCGGTTTATGGCGAAATCAAATCAGAATGGGAGAAAAAAGGGAATAAATTAATTTATAAATGCACGATTCCTGCCAATACAACGGCAACTGTAAAATTAGCGGTAGCTAAAAATGCAGTAATCAAAGTAAATGGAAAAAAACTGAGTAAGGCTAAAAAGAGCCAAGATGAGAATGGAAAAACCACATTTGTCTTAGGTTCAGGAATATATGTCGTGGAAAGTGCTTTGTAAATAAAAATAAAATGATACTTTTAAAGATGATAAGAGATATAATGAAAAAGACATTTTTGTTGCTAATGCTGTTATTGATACTGCCAAAAGCAATAGCGCAAACTTCGGATGATAATTACAAAGAACCGATTGTAAAAACGATAAAAACGATTGAATCCATTTTCAAGGTTAGTATAAATGACAAAGATGGTTTGCTTAAAGACAAAGAATTAGAGTATGCCCGATGGAGAATCCGTCAGGACAATTTAGAAGTTTCCCTGACAGCTGTTTTGACGCCTTTTAATCTGACTTATTTTAAGGAAAATGATTCTGTGTATCGCATTCGTAAATTTGAATATGCCCGAAATTCGGATGCTGTAGGTAAAGCGCGGTTGGAATATTTAGTGGATTTGTATCCTAATTTGAAAGCTTGGGAAACCAGAAAAGCGGAGTTGAAACAATGTATGATTAGTTCCATTGGTTTAGACAAAGCACCGGCAATGCCAAACAAAAAACCAATTTTAACTAAAGTTAGAAAATATGGTAATTATACAGTGGAGAATATTGGTTTAGAAATTATGCCGGGCGTTTATGCTACGGGTTCCATTTACAAACCTTATCCGTTAAAAGGAAAAGCACCGGTAGTGATTACACCTAACGGACATTTTGGGGATGGACGATACAGAAAAGACGAGCAATTGCGTTGTGCTATTCTGGCCAAAATGGGAGCAGTGGTAGTAAATTTTGATTTGTTTGCCTGGGGCGAATCGACTTTGCAGTTTGATTCTACTTTGCACAGACAGAGTATCGCACAAACCATTCAGGTTTTGAGTGCCGAAAGATTATTAGATTATATGCTTTCGCAAAAGTATATAGACAAAAACCGAGTGGGTGTTACCGGTGGTTCTGGTGGTGGTTCCATGACAATGTTTCTGGCTGCAATTGATGATAGAATAACCGTTTCTGTGCCGGTAGTGATGACGTCATCTCATTTTTCAGGCGGTTGTCCTTGTGAGAGTGGTCGCGGTTTGCATCTGTGCGGAAACGGTACCAATAATGCTGAAATTGCAGCTATGGCAGCTCCAAAACCACAATTAGTAGTTTCTGATGGTGGTGATTGGACGGCTACAGTACCGGAATTAGAATTTCCATTTATCCAAAAAACTTATGGATTGTATGGAAAGCAAAGTTTGGTCGAAAATGCTCATTTTACTAAAGAAGGACATAATTATGGTGAATCGAAACGCATGGCGATGTACCCTTTTATGGCGAAACACTTAGGTTTAGATATCAATAAAGTAAAAAATAAAGAAGGGCAAATTGACGAATCGACTTGTGTGATAGAACCAACAGAAAACTTATTGGTTTTTGGTGCTAAAGGTGAAAAACTACCGGTAAATGCATTAAAAGATATTAATCAATTATACGCTCTTTTTGGAGAGAAAAACTTAAAACAATAATGAATTTTACAAGTACAAAATGCCGATTCTTTTTTCAATTCCTAATGGTTTTATTGGGAGTGAATTTTGCATGGGCACAACAACAACCTTTAAAATTATGGTACGATAAACCTGCCGCTATCTGGAACGAAGCCTTGCCTTTGGGTAACGGACGTTTGGGTGCAATGGTTTTTGGTAATCCATCAATTGAAAGATTGCAATTGAATGAAGAAACCATTTGGGCTGGTTCGCCCAATTCTAACGCGCATTCCAAATCATTAGCGGCTTTGCCAAAAGTTAGAAAATTAATTTTCGAAGGTAAATTTGATGAAGCACAGGCTTTGGCTGATTCAGATATCATGTCGCAAACCAATAATGGTATGCCGTATCAGACCTTTGGAAGTCTGTATATTTCTTTTTCCGGTCATGATAAATTCAGCAATTATTATCGTGATTTGAATATTGAAAACGCTACGGCTACGGTAAAATATACCGTGAATGGTGTAGAATACAAAAGAGAAATATTAACCGCTTTTGCCGATCAAGTGGTAGCCGTTCGATTGACGGCAAGTAAGCCGGGAATGATTACTTGCAACCTAATGATGAACAGTCCTTTTGATAAAACAGATCCATATTCTGAAGGAAGCGAAAGTGTACTTTCGGGAGTAGGTAGTACTGTAGAAGGACAAAAAGGAAGAATTAAATTTCAGGGACGCACCGCTGTAAAGAATATTGGCGGAACCGTAACCTCTAAAAACGGAATTATCAGTATTGATGCTGCTGATGAAGCTACTATTTATGTTTCTATTGCAACAAACTTTGTTGATTACAAAACTTTAGACGAAAATCAGGAGCAAAAATGTAAACGTTTTCTTGAAGCGGCTTTGACTAAAAATTTCGAGGAAATAAAAGCAACTCATGTGGCTTACTATCAAAAATTCTTCAACCGCGCTAGTTTAGATTTAGGCAGCAATTCGGCAATGAATGCACCGACTGATGAACGAATCAAGAATTTTGCAAAGCAATTTGACCCACAATTGGTTTCTCTTTATTATCAATTTGGACGCTATCTTTTAATCTCTTGCTCGCAACCCGGCGGACAACCAGCCAACTTGCAAGGAATTTGGAATGATATGTTGGCGCCGCCATGGGAAAGTAAATACACCATGAACATCAATGCTGAAATGAATTACTGGCCAGCTGAACTGACCAATCTTTCAGAAATGCACGAGCCATTTATCCAAATGGCAAAAGAATTAGCGGTTACTGGTGCCGAAACGGCTAAAACCATGTACAATTGTGGCGGATGGGTATTGCATCATAATACGGATATCTGGCGTATTACAGGTCCTATCGACCACGCTACTTCGGGTATGTGGATAACCGGAGGTGCATGGGTTTGTCAGGACTTATGGGAGCGTTATTTATACACCGGAGACAAAAAATATTTGGCTGAAATTTATCCTTTGATGAAGGGTGCGGCGCAATTCTTTTTGGACTTTATGGTAGTTGACCCAAATACAAAATATCTGGTGGTCGTTCCGGCAAGTTCACCTGAAAATACACATGCAGGAGGTTCAGGTAAAGCAACTATTGCTTCGGGAACCACAATGGATAACCAATTGTTGTTTGATTTATTTACTAATGTAATTAGGGCTACCGATATTCTGTCAGAAGATGCGACTTTTGCCAAAAAAGTACAGGAAGCTTTGGCTAAAATGCCTCCGATGAAAATCGGACAACACAATCAATTACAAGAATGGCAGGACGATTGGGATAATCCAAAGGACAATCACCGCCATGTATCCCATTTGTATGGTTTGTTTCCAAGTAACCAGATTTCGGCTTTTAGAACACCGAAACTTTTTGAAGCGGCCAAACAATCCTTAATTTACAGAACCGATGAATCTACAGGTTGGTCTATGGGGTGGAAAGTAAATTTATGGGCTCGTTTATTAGATGGAAATCATGCCTATAAATTAATTCAGGATCAATTGCATTTGGTCACTCCTGAACAGCGAAAAGGTGGCGGAACTTACCCAAATATGCTGGATGCGCACCAACCATTCCAAATTGATGGTAACTTTGGATGTGCCGCAGGAATTGTAGAAATGCTGATGCAAAGTCAGGAAGGAGCCATTCAATTATTACCAGCTTTACCATCGGTTTGGAAAAATGGTTCAATAAAAGGAATAGTAGCCAGAGGCGGTTATGTACTGGATATCGAATGGAAAAATAATAAGGTTTCTATGTTGAAAATTAAAGCTAAATTAGATGGAAATTGCCGATTAAGACTGGAAAATACTTTAAAAGCGGATGGATTTGCAATGAAAAAAGCCAAAGGACAAAATCCAAATCCATTGTTTCAAACAGCTAATGTGAAGAAACCAATTATTTCAGATAAGGCAAAATTACCAAAAGTAAAATTGCCAAAGTATCAGGAATATGATGTAGAAATGAAAGCGGGTCAAACCTATGTTTTCTCTGCAAATTAGAATTAGACCTAACAGGTTTTGAATACCTGTTAGGTTTATGTTGAAAATTAAAATAAAAAATATGTTACACCAATTGAAATATAAAATAATAGCATCTGCAGTAGTACTTGCGGGAATGATTAGCGGTTGTAAATCGACTGTGACACATACAGAAAGAGATACGGCAGCCGTTTTACAAAAAGAAAACTTCAAGCATTATGTTGATTATTTCAACACCATGGAAGACGAGAATTTGAAATTTGCCATTCCAAATGACAGTGCTTGGACTTGGATGGAAAAGAATATTCCATTATTTGAATGTCCGCAGCAAAATGTAGAGGAAATCTATTATTTTCGTTGGTGGTCGGCACGTAAGCACATCAAAAATACCCCTCAAGGTTATGCTATTACGGAATTTTTGGTAGACCGTTCGTATGCCGATAAATACAATATGATTGCCTGCGCTTTAGGACATCATATTAACGAATTCCGTTGGTTACATGATCCAAAATACATTGAACAAGATGTGCATTTGTGGTATAGAGGCAATGAAGGAAAGCCGATGAACAAATTATATAAATTTAGTAGTTGGACTGCTGATGCATTGTATAATATGTATTTGGTAAACAACGATAAAAATTTCCTGCTAGACATGATGCCCGATATGGTTACGGATTATGCAGTTTGGGAAAAAGACCGCATGCGTAAAGATGGATTGTTTTGGCAACACGATGTGAAAGACGGAATGGAAGAATCTCTTAGTGGCGGGCGAAAAGTGCAAAATGCAAGACCAACCATTAACAGTTATATGTACGGAAATGCGGTGGCAATTTCTAAAATGGCTGCTATGAAAGGGGATAAAGTATTGGAAGACGAATTCAAAGCCAAAGCGAATAATTTGCAAAGCTTAATCGAAAGAAAATTATGGAATCCAAAAGCTGATTTCTTTGAAACCTTTACCGAGAAAGATACCTTGGCACAAGTAAGAGAAGCCATTGGTTTTATTCCTTGGTATTTTAATTTACCTGAAAAAGGTAAAGGTTTTGAGAAAGCTTGGGAACAACTAAAGGATGAGAAAGGATTTTCGGCTCCGTTTGGTTTAACTACTGCTGAGAGAAGAAGTCCACGATTTAGAACGCATGGAACTGGAACTTGCGAATGGGATGGTGCTATTTGGCCTTTTGCTACTTCGCAAACCTTGACGGCTTTGGCCAATGTTTTGAATAATTATGACCAAAAGGTGGTAGATAAAACTGATTATTTCAAACAATTGGAATTGTATGTGCAATCGCAATATTACCGTGGTAGACCTTACGTGGGTGAATATTTAGACGAAACAACGGGCTATTGGTTAATGGGCGACAAAGAGCGCAGTCGTTACTACAATCACTCTACTTTTAACGATTTAGTGATTACAGGATTGGTAGGATTACGTCCGAGAGCCGATGAGAAAATTGAAGTAAATCCATTAATTCCACAAGACAAATGGGATTGGTTTTGTTTAGATAATGTATTGAATCACGGGAATATCATCACTATTCTTTGGGACAAAACAGGAGAGAAATACCATAAAGGAAAAGGTTTCAGAATTTTCAAAAACGGAAAGGAAATTGCCGCTTCGGATAAATTAGAAAGATTAGTTTCAGAATAGAATAGACCTAACAGTTTTTTAAAACCTGTTAGGTATTAGTTTGAAAAACAAAATAAAACTCATGAAAAAAATAGTTCAATATACCTTTATCCTCATTGTGGCGCTCAGTTTTTCTTTGGCGAAAGCCCAAAATAAAATCAGCATTTCCAATCTGCAATGCGAAATGTTGAACAATCCAGAAGGAATTGATGTGGTGCAACCGCGTTTGAGCTGGCAAATAAAAGCTACTGTTAATGATGTACAACAAGCTGCTTATCAAATTTTAGTGGCTTCAACTTTAGAAAATTTAAATGCCAACAAAGCTGATTTGTGGGATAGCGGAAAAGTAGAAAGCGATGCATCGCTCAATATAATTTACAACGGGAAAAAACTGGGAGACCGACAAAATGCGTTTTGGAAAGTAATCGTTTTTACCAATAAAGGAGAAATCAAATCGACGGAAAATGCCCATTTTAGCATCGGGATTTTAACCTATGCCGATTGGAAATCGACCCGTTGGATTGGTTATGAAAAATTATCGAAGGATGATAGTGTTTCTCAGTATTCCAGACTTTCAGCCCGTTATTTGCGAAAAGCAATTGATTTAAAAAAACAAGTCAAAAGTGCTAAGGTTTATATCATGGGAATGGGCTTGTATGAGTTGTATATCAATGGAAATAAAATTGGTGACCAAGTCTTAGCTCCTGTTCCAACAGATTATACCAAAAACGTAAAATACAATGTTTTTGATGTGACTGCGCAATTGAAAGAAGGCAAAAATATGTTGGGAACTATTTTAGGAAACGGACGTTTTTTTGCGATGCGTCAGGATTACAAACCGTATAAAATAAAATCTTTTGGTTTCCCTAAAATGGCTTTGCAATTGTTTGTTGAATACGCCGATGGTACTAACGAAATAATTCGAACTGACGATAGCTGGAAGTTGACTACCGATGGACCTATTTTGGCAAACAACGAATATGACGGTGAAGAATACGATGCTCGCAAGGAAATGAAGGGTTGGAACACGACCAATTTTGATGATTCATCCTGGGTAAATGCCAGATATGTGCAGGAACCGGGTGGTTTTTTTGAAGCCCAAATGACTCCTAACATGAAAATTATGGATGAGGTGAAACCAATTGCGATTAAGGCAACTCCACGTGGAACTTACATTTTAGACATGGGTCAGAATATGGTGGGTTGGTTGCAACTGAAAGTAAAAGGAAAAGCTGGAGACCAAATCACAATGAAATTTGCCGAATCTTTACAAGATGATGGTTCGCTATACATTGCCAATTTGCGTGATGCAAAAACAACAGATGTTTATACTTTAAAAGGAGAAGGAGAAGAAGTTTGGGAGCCTAAATTTGTTTTTCATGGTTTCCGATTTGTAGAAATTTCGGGATTTCCGACCAAACCAACTGTGGATAATTTTGTTGGAAAAGTCGTTTATGACAATATCAAAACGACTGGAACTTTTGAATCTTCGGATGCAACGATGAACCAGATTTTCAAAAATGCTTGGTGGGGAATCAGCGGAAATTACAAAGGAATGCCTATTGATTGTCCGCAACGTAACGAGCGCCAGCCTTGGTTGGGAGACAGAACTACGGGTGCTTATGGTGAAAGTTTTCTATTTGATAACCAAACTTTGTATGCCAAATGGCTCGATGATATTAAATACTCGCAAACACAGGACGGAGGATTACCGGATGTCGCACCTGCTTTTTGGCGTTATTATGGTGATAATGTAACTTGGCCAGGAACTTATATTACGGTTGCGGATATGTTATACCAACAATTTGCGGATGCTGAAGTAATTAAAAAGCAATACCCATCTATGAAAAAATGGATGACGTATATGGAAGAAAATTATCTGAAGAACGATTTGATGAACAAAGACAAATACGGTGATTGGTGCGTACCACCGGAATCCTTAGAGTTGATTCGTTCCAAAGATCCAGCTCGTCTAACGGATGGAGAGGTTTTGTCAAGTGCGTTTTATTATCATTTGTTGGGAATTTTGAAAAAGTTTGCCATAATCGCTAATGCAGAAGCGGATATTGCGCATTATGATGATTTGGCAGTAAGAATCAAAAAAGCATTTAATGCGAAATATTTGAATACTTCCACAAATAGCTATGCAAATAATACGGTAACAGCTAATGTCTTGCCTTTGGCTTTTGGAATGGTTCCAGAAAACCTGAAAGAGAAAGTATTCCAAAATATGGTTCATGAAGTAGAAGTAACTAAAAACGGTCATATCAGCACAGGAGTAATTGGGACACAATTTTTGATGCGAACCTTGACCAATTTTGGAAGAGGGGATTTGGCTTATAAACTAGCTTCTAATAAAACCTACCCAAGCTGGGGGTATATGGTCGAAAACGGAGCGACAACCATTTGGGAATTATGGAATGGCAACACTGCCGACCCAACGATGAATTCTCAAAATCACGTGATGCTTTTGGGCGATTTAATGATTTGGTACTACGAAAATATGGCGGGAATCAAGTCTAATCCAGAATTGCCGGGCTTTAAACAAATCATTATGAAACCCGATTTCAATGCAGGACTGACTTTTGTAAATGCCTCTTACGAATCGATTCACGGCTTAATAAAAAGCAACTGGAAAAAAACTAAAAAAGGACTGGATTGGACTATTACTATTCCGGCTAATACAACGGCTAAGGTTTATTTACCAACACAAAACATAAAAAATATTGTGGTAAACAAAACCAAACTTGAAAAAACGGCCATTGTCCATAAGGAGGAAGGAAATCAACAACTGTTAAGTTTGCCATCAGGAGAATATACTATTAATGTTAAATAGAAATACAGATAATTAAATACATACAAAAATGAGAGGAATAAAAGTAGCATTATTGCTTATTGGATTAATAACATTAGGGAGTTGTAGCTCTGCTTTGAAACATAAAACTTGGAAAGAAGGAATTTTGGTTGACGAATTTATTTATGATAAAGCACCGTATCCTTCTTGCCACGCAGCTACTATTGTTGAGGCAACTAATGGCGATTTAGTAGCTTCCTGGTTTGGTGGTACACATGAAAGACATCCTGATGTTTGTATTTGGGTAAGTATCAAAAAGAAAGGAAGTGACAAATGGAGTGAAGGTGTAAATGTTGCCGATGGAATTATGGCCGATGGGCCTAGGCTTCCAACATGGAATCCTGTTTTGTATCAAATTCCTGGTGGCGATTTGATGTTGTTTTATAAAATTGGCCCTAAACCATCTGAGTGGTGGGGAATGTATTTGACTTCTTCTGATAATGGAAAAACTTGGTCAAGACCTGTTAAAATGCCTAAAGATTACATAGGGCCGGTAAAAAATAAACCAGTATTATTGAGTGACGGTACACTCTTATGTCCTTCTAGTATTGAAGGTGAAGGCGGATGGCACTTGCGTATGGAGTCTACTCCTGATAATGGAAAAACTTGGCACATGACTGATTCTTTACCAAGAGGAAAACAAAAAATCAATGCCATTCAACCAAGTATTTTATTTCATAAAGATGGAAGCATTCAAGCCATAGGAAGAACCCGAAACAGAGCTTTGTTTAGTACTTTCTCTAAAGATAATGGGAAAACTTGGTCTGATTTAAAATTGTTAGACATGCCAAACAACAATTCAGGAACTGATGCGGTGACTTTGAAAAATGGAAAACATTTATTGGTTTACAATCACGTTTTACCACCGGGAACCGAAACTAAAGGACCAAGAACTCCATTAAACGTTTCTATTTCTAACGATGGAATTCACTGGAAAGCAGCTTTAGTACTAGAAGATTCAAATATCAGCCAATATTCATATCCTTCAATAATTCAGAGTTCAGACGGAATGGTGCATATTGTGTACACTTGGAGAAGAGAAAAAATCAAATATGTAAAAATTGACCCTTCTAAATTAGTGGCATTGCCTATAAAAAAAGGAATATGGCCAGGTGAAAAAGGAAAAGAAGTAAAGGCTGTTAAGGCTGAAGAAGAATAAGAATTTAAATTGAACCATTAAGGAATTAAGAAAATTAAGCAAGGAACTTAATAAACTTAATTTTTTAATGGTAAAAATACAAAACATGAACAAAGTGAATTTTAAAAGGAGCGTAATTTGTGTATTGCTGCTTGTTTTGTCAGGGATATTCAATAGTACCGTTTCTGCACAGTCCTCAAAAAAACAACGTTACAAAGTAGCCGTTTGCGATTGGATGATTCTAAAAAGACAAAAGTTAGGTTCATTTCAATTAGCAAGTGAAATAAAAGCGGACGGAATCGAACTGGATATGGGCGGTTTAGGTAATCGGGAAACTTTTGATAGTAAGCTGGCTAATCCTGTTGAAGTAAAAAAATTTAAGGACAAGTCTAAAGAATTCAATGTTGGTATCTCTTCAATTGCGATGTCTGGGTTTTACGGACAATCATTTGCAAAGCGTGAGACAGTAAAACGTATGGTTCAGGATTGTATTGATGCTATGAAAACCATGAAAGTCAAAGTGGCTTATTTGCCGTTAGGAAATCAATGTGATTTGAAAAAATTCCCTGAATTACGTCCTGTAATTATCGAGCGTTTACGTTGGGCGGGAAAACAAGTAGCTAAAATAGGAGGAGTGATTGCTGTTGAAACTACTTTAGATGCCAAAGCTGAAAAAGATTTTTTAAAAGAAATAGGCTGTAAAAGAATAAAAAGTTCGTTCAATTTTTCGAATGCAATTGAAAACGGTAAAGACATTTCATCGGAATTACAAATTTTAGGCAAAAAACATTTGGCTCAAATTCATGCTTCTAATACCGATGGATTTTGGATTCAAAATGATAAAGCTATTGATTTGCCAAAAATCAAAAACACCTTGGATAAAATGAATTGGAAAGGCTGGTTGATTGTAGAGCGCTCCCGAGATACCACTCAGGTACATAACGTGAAAGCCAATTATGGTGCTAATGTAGCCTATTTAAAAAAGATTTTTCAAAATTAATAATTCAAAAACTATCATAGATGAGATATCTAAGCCTGATACTATTATTTTTTTGTGTGACTTTTGCAAGTGCGCAAAAACTGACTATTGTTCGTGATGTTAATTCACCTCGTATTCAATTTGGAGCCGAAAAATTAGCCAAAATTGCCACTGAAAAAGGCTATACAGTTGCTTTTTTAGAAAAAATACCTAAAAAATCTAAAAATGAAGTAGTTGTAATTGGTGAAAAAGGAACTGCAAGTTGGAAACAAAATACAGCCAAATTTACTTTAGACGAAAGTCAATTGACTAATAAGGAAGGTTTTCAAATCAGCACGCAAAAGAACATCATTTTTATTGAAGGTTTTGATGCTTCGGGTGCTTTATATGGTGCTTTGGAATTAGCGGACAAGATTAAAGAAGTTGGGAAATTGCCAACTGAAATTAATAAAAGTGACAGTCCTGAAATGGTTTTAAGAGGAACTTGTATTGGGGTTCAAAAACCAGTTTATTTAGAAGGTCGCGGTGTATATGAATATCCGTATACTCCAAAAAGTTTTCCTTGGTTTTATGACAAAGCGCTTTGGACAAAGTACTTGGATATGATGGTGGAAAACCGCATGAACTCTTTGTATTTATGGAATGGACATCCTTTTGCATCTTTAGTGCGATTAAAGGATTATCCTTTTGCCGTTGAGGTAAGCGACGAAGATTTTAAAAAGAACGAGGAAATATTCAAATACTTAACTGAGGAAGCAAATAAAAGAGGAATTTGGGTGATTCAGATGTTTTATAATATTATTGTTTCCAAACCTTTTGCAGAGCATTACAATATTAAAACTCAAGATCGAGAGCGTCCTATTACACCTTTAATTGCCGATTATACTCAAAAATCAATTGCTGCTTTTATAGAAAAATACCCAAATGTAGGTTTGTTAGTTTGTTTAGGGGAAGCCATGAATACCGTTGAAGATGACGTAAATTGGTTTACCAAAACGATTATTCCGGGCGTTCAGGACGGATTGAAAGCCTTAGGGAAAACGCAAGAACCACCCATTATTTTGCGTTCTCATGATACCGATGCGCCAGCGGTTATGGCTAAAGCTTTGCCTTTATACAAAAATTTATATACCATGAGTAAGTATAACGGAGAGTCATTGACGACTTATACACCGGGAGGACCTTGGGGAGAAACACACAAGCAGTTGAGTTCACTGGGTTCCATTCATATCGAAAATGTGCATATTTTGGCTAATCTAGAACCTTTCCGATACGGTTCACCTGATTTTATTCAGAAAACAGTTCAGGCTATGCACAGTGCTCACGGGGCTAATGCGCTGCATTTGTATCCGCAAGCATCTTACTGGGATTGGCCTTATACTGCTGATAAAACTAAAACTGGTGAACGCATCATGGAAATGGATCGTGATTGGATTTGGTATCAAGCTTGGGCGCGTTATGCCTGGGATAGCAAAAGAGACCGAACCAAAGAAATTGGATATTGGGACGACCAATTTGTTAAAAAATACGGAGTAGATGCTGAAGCAGGAAAAAATATTTTAGAAGCCTACGAACAAATAGGCGAAATTGCGCCTAAAACGCTTCGAAAATTCGGAATTACTGAAGGCAATCGCCAAACGCTGTTGTTAGGAATGTTCGAAAGTCAATTGGTTAATCCAGCCAAATGGCGTGTATATCCTGGATTTCACGAATCTTGCGGACCTCCGGGAGAATTGCTTCAGGAATATGCAAAGAAAGAATGGAACCATGAAGCTCATTCCGGGGAAATACCTCCGCAGTTGATTAGCGAGATTGTGCAACACGGAAAAATTGCCGTGCAAGCCATCGAAAAAGCAGCGCCAAAGGTGACTAAAGACAAGGAAGAATTCAACCGTCTTAAAAATGATGTGTATTGTTATGATGCTTTTGCCAATTGTTTTTCTGAAAAAGTAAAAGCCGCTATGTTGGTTTTAAGATATAGTTATTCTAATGATATTGCCGATTTAGACCAAGCCGTTCCTCATTTGGAAAAAGCATTGAACTACTATGAAGAATTGGTAAAATTGACTAAGGATAGCTATTTGTATGCTAATAGTATGCAAACGGCTCAACGTAGAATTCCAATTGGTGGAGATGATGGAAACAATAAAACTTGGACGGAATTGTTGCCGCATTATGAGCGCGAATTGGCTAATTTTAAAAGAAATTTAGTGTTGCTAAAAGAAGCTAAAGATGGAAAAATCAAACCAAAAGAAGTGACACCTTGGAAAACAGCTAAGGTTACTGTATTGAGTCCAAAATTAGGTTCTTATGATGTGAAAGCTGGAACTAAAGTATATGGAACGGATATTTCTGAGTTAGAAAAAGTAGCACCGGAACTTAAAAATCTAAAAGGAATTACTTTTGTAGAAGACGAACAAAATACAGGAGGAACAACAATTAAATTTAAAAATGATACCGCAGTAAAATTAGTTGTGGGTTATTTCAATTCGGATCAAAAACGATTTTTATTTCCTCCAAGTCTCGAAACTAATGCAGCAGGAAATGAAAGAGGTGAAGCCGAAGTAATTTTGGCAAATGCGATGAATTTAAAAGAATTGCCAAGAATTAATATTCATACTTATACTTTTAAAGTAGGTGAAAACCAACTTACACTAGGAAAAGGAAGAGTGCTTATTTTAGGTTTTATTGATGCGAATCAAAAAATCAATGCCCGTGATGTGGGTTATATTGGAAAAGACGAAAAAGAAGCCGTAGACTGGTTATTTTACTAAGAAGAGAATAGATTTCAACCCATTCAGAGTTTTAAACTCTGAATGGGTTAAATGCATAAAAATGAAAAAAATACTATACATATTATTTCTAATAACCACTTTTGCGTGGGCGCAAACGCGTGAAGAAATTCCGTTGAATGCCAATTGGAAAACTACTATGGTAGAAGCAAACCCAAATTCTGACCAAGATTTTTCGAAGAATTCTGAAGCTGATGCCAATTGGAAAACCGTCGATGTTCCCCATAATTGGGACCAATACGAAGGCTTTCGCCAAATGAAACATGGGAACTTGCACGGAACAGCTTTGTATTCGAAAAAATTGAAACTTGGAAAACAGCAAAAAGGAAAAAGACTCTTTTTGTTTTTCGAAGGGGTTAGCAGTTACGCGACGGTTTGGGTAAATGGAAAAGAAGTAGGGCAGCACAAAGGCGGTCGAACGACTTTTACACTAGATATTACCGATGCGGTAAAATTCAATACAGATAATAAAATTCTGGTCAAAGCAGCACATCCCGCTTTCATTGCCGATTTGCCTTGGGTTTGCGGAGGTTGTTCTGGCGAATGGGGATTCTCGGAAGGTTCACAACCTTTGGGGATTTTTAGACCGGTAACTTTAGTCATTACTAATGCCGTTCGTGTTGAACCTTTTGGCGTTCATATTTGGAACGATAAATCGGTGTCTAAAGAACAAGCAATTTTACATACCACAACCGAAATTCAAAATTACAGTGCGTCGGATAGAACGATAACCGTAGTCAATACGCTTTTGGACAAAAATGGAAAAGAAGTGGTTTCGGCTAAGAGTTCCGTTTTGATTTCTAATGAAACAAAGGAGATTCCGCAAACTTTACCAGTAATCAAAAATCCAAATTTATGGTCGCCAGAAAATCCGTATTTGTATAGCCTTTCGACTACTATTTTAGAAAAAAATAAAGTTTTGGATAAAATTACAACGCCTTATGGAATTCGTTGGATTTCTTGGCCAGTTGGAAGAGAAGGAGATGATAAACGCTTTTTTATCAATGATACGCCCGTATTTATTAATGGAACTTGTGAATACGAACACCAATTAGGTCAAAGTCATGCTTTTTCGAATACGCAAATCAAAGCCAGAATTGAACAAATCAAGGCGGCTGGATTCAATTCGTTTAGAGAAGCGCACCAGCCACATAATTTGAAATATCAGGAATTATTAGACGAAAGCGGTATCTTGTTTTGGAGTCAGTTTTCGGCTCATATTTGGTATGATACGGCTGAATTTAAGGAGAATTTCAAAACCTTATTACGCGAATGGATTAAAGAACGTCGTAATAATCCTTCCGTTGTTTTATGGGGTTTACAAAATGAAAGCACCATTCCAAAGGAATTTGCCGAGGAATGTACAGCGATTATTCGCGAAATGGATCCCACAGCATCCTCGCAACGAAAAGTGACCACTTGCAACGGTGGGGAAGGAACGGATTGGAATGTGGTACAAAACTGGTCAGGTACTTATGGTGGAAATCCGTCCAATTATCATGTAGAACTTTCAGAACAATTGCTAAATGGCGAATATGGTGCCTGGCGCAGTATCGACTTGCACACAGAAGGCGAATTTGACCAAAAAGGAATTTTGAG
This sequence comes from Flavobacterium sp. ST-158, assembly GCF_058309975.1. Taxonomy (NCBI): domain Bacteria; kingdom Pseudomonadati; phylum Bacteroidota; class Flavobacteriia; order Flavobacteriales; family Flavobacteriaceae; genus Flavobacterium; species Flavobacterium sp. ST-158. Next base: position 969,274 of record NZ_JBZEEN010000001.1, read on the forward strand.
CGAAAATCGTTTTTCGCAATTAATGGAAATTAAAGTGCGAGAAGCAGAATCAGTAAAGGATAAGGTGGCGGGACAATTCAACTGGTTGTTTGCTTCGCATGAAAATCCAGGGCGTGATCAAAATGGTGAAGGATTTAGAGCCATTGACCAAGTGGGACCAGTCAATTATAAAGGTTTGTTTAGCATTTGGGGCGAACCTTTGGATGCCTATTATATGTACCGTGCTAATTATGTGTCCAATAAAACCAATCCGATGGTGTATATTGTTTCGCACACTTGGCCGAATCGTTGGGATGCTACAGGAATTAAAAACGGAATCGATGTTTATTCGAATTGTGATGAAGTCGAATTGTTCAATGACGTCAACAATCAGTCTTTAGGGAAGTTGAAAAATCCTGGAAGAGGAGAACATTTTCAATGGAATAATGTGAGTGTTCAGTATAATGTGTTGTTCGCTGTGGGTTATGTAAATGGTTTGGCTGTTGCCAAAGATTATATTGTTTTGAATAATTTGCCAGAAGCACCGCATTTAAAAATATTACGTTCTAAAGAAGAAGTAGTTTCATCTAAAGGCAAGTACAATTACATCTATCGTGTCAATTGTGGTGGCCCAGATTTCCTAGATACAGATGGAAATCAATGGTTTGCTGATGTTCATAAAACAGAAGCGAATACTTGGGGTTCTTTGTCTTGGACAGATGATTATAAAAATATACCAGCCTTTTTTGCCAGTCAACGAATGACTTTTGACGAGGTTGATGGAACTCAAAACGATGGCTTATTCCAAAATTTTCGTTACGGAATGGATAAGTTAAAATATGAATTTCCTGTTGCTGATGGCGAATATGTAGTCGATTTGTATTTCTCTGAACCTTGGTACGGAACCGGTGGCGGATTGGATTGTAAAGATTGGCGCGTTTTTGATGTAGCCATCAACGACCAAGTAGTTCTAAAAGATTTTGATATTTGGAAGGAAGTTGGTTTTGCGAAAGCGGTAAAGAAAACTTTTGTAGTGAAAAGCAAAAATGGTCAATTGGTTATAGATTTTCCTAGAGTGACTTCTGGAGAAGGAATTATTTCAGCTATTGCCATTGCTTCCAAAGATAAATCATTGAAAGGGGCTGCGTCTTCGCCAAAAAATATCTTGAATATAGTCACTAAAACTCCGTTCGAAGTTGGTTCTTGGTTAAATGTTAATCAGAAACAATATGTGGATGCTGAGGATGTTTTTACACAATTACCAGCTAATTTATACACTGCCGATTATCTTCGCTTTTCGAAAGAAAAAGAGATTTCGGGTTCTTTTGTTTCAAAAGAAGATGCTACGGTCTACGTTTTAGTAGATTCTAAAATTAGAACTACTCTGGCTTGGCTTTCGGATTATAAAAAATCAGAAGAAAGGGCTAAGAATAGTAAAGGAGTTGTTTTTTCAGTTTTCGAAAAAGAAGTTAAAAAAGGTAATAAAGTTCTTTTCGAAAGAAATGCTAGTAGCCTTGTGGTGGTGCCAAGTTCTGATTTGGGAAAAGTTAAAGACGATAGACCATCGTTAAAACTAGAAGCCGAAGCGGTTAAAACCACTGGAGAAGGAGTAGAAAAAGGGAATTTTAAAAATAGTGATTATATCGAATTCACTAAAAATACGCCTAACAGCATCGAGTTTGAAGTGAATCCAGGTGTTGCTAATGTGTATTTGATGCGTTTTAGATACATGAACATGACCAATGAACCGATAAAAGTGAAATTGATTATCGAAGATGCTTATGGAATTTTGTTACGAAACGATGAAATTGATTTTCCAGTGCCAACAGAGAAATGGAAGGTTTTAAACACCACTTCAGGAGGCTACATCAATGCTGGAAATTATAAAATCAGAATTGAATCGGATAACATGAAAGGATTGCGTTTGGAATCTTTTGAGTTTCAATAAATAATAGAATTGTTTTGTCACACTGAGCTTGTCGAAGTGTTTCAGATGTCTTCGACAGGCTCAGACTGACATTTGCAATTAATGGAATTAAACGAATATTATATGAATAAAAGTGTTTTACGAAAAGGAGCAATAGTAATTGGTTTGTTGTTCTTGGTTGCTTGTGCCTCAACAAAAAAGGATAGCCGTGTTGTTGCCGATTTTAATCCCGATTGGAATTTTAAATTGGGCGATTATCCATCGGCAATTCAAGAGAATTTTGATGCTACTGATTGGCGTACTTTAGATTTGCCGCATGATTGGAGTATCGAAGGTACTTTTAGCGCAGATTATCCAACAAAACCGAAACAAGGTGCATTGCCTGCGGGAATAGGTTGGTATAGAAAGTCATTTACGTTGCCGGAATCGGCAAAAAATAAAAGCATTGCTATCGAATTTGATGGCGTTTTTTGCAATAGCGAAGTCTGGATTAATGGCCATTATTTAGGAAAACGTCCGTTTGGGTATATTTCATTTTCGTATGATTTGACCAAGTATCTGAACTTTGGCAACCAAAAAAATTACATTGCTGTAAAAGTGGATAATGATGCTCAGCCGAGTTCCAGATGGTACACTGGTTCTGGGATTTACAGAAATGTACGTTTAGTAACTACCGATAAAGTGCATGTGGCACATTGGGGAACTTATGTCACTACACCTGAAGTTTCAAAGGAAAAAGCTACGGTAGATTATCAGGTTAATATTCAAAATGATGCTGCTATGCAAAAGCAGCTTAAAGTGGTAACAGCTATTCTGGATGCTAATAATAATGTGGTGACCAAATTAGAATCTACTGAAACTATTGCTGCAAATGCTGTTTTGGAAAAAGGACAAAAATTTGAAGTGAAAAATCCAAAATTGTGGGATACTAAAAATCCTAATTTGTATAAGGTAGTGACAAAAATCTATGAAAAATCGACTTTGATAGACGAATATGAAACGCCTCTTGGATTTAGATTTTTTGCTTTTGATGCCGAAAAAGGTTTCTCTTTAAACGGTATTCCAATGAAAATTTATGGCGTTTGTCTGCATCATGATAATGGGGCTTTAGGAGCGGTAGCTAATTATCATGCTATCAAAAGAAAGCTGACTATCATGAAAGAAATGGGCGTGAATGCTATCAGAATGGCTCATAATCCACCTTCGTTAGAAATGCTTCAGCTGTGCGACGAAATGGGTTTTATCGTGCAAGATGAGGTTTTTGATGTTTGGAAACTGAAAAAAGTAAGCCATGATTACAACAAATATTGGGACGAATGGCACAAACGTGATTTGGAAGATTTTATTAAAAGAGACCGTAACCATCCATCGGTGATGATGTGGAGTATTGGGAACGAAATCCGGGAACAATTTGATAGTACGGGAGTTTCGATTACTAAAGAACTGGCACAAATTGTGAAATCCTTAGACAAAACCAGACCCGTAACTTCGGCGCTGACAGAGAATGTTCCAGAGAAGAATTTTATCTATCAATCGGGTGCGTTAGACCTTTTAGGATTTAACTACAAACATGCTGATTACGGAACTTTCCCCGAACGTTTTAAAGGACAAAAAATCATAGCTTCTGAGAGTGTTTCGGCATTAGAAACTCGTGGTCATTATGATATGCCAACAGACACCATCAGAATGTGGCCCGTAAAATACAATGCGCCTTTTGATGGAAATGATGATTGGACCGTAACTGCGTTTGATAATATTGCTTCTTTCTGGGGAACTACGCATGAGGAAAACTGGAAAGCGGCTAAGAAATATGATTTTATAGCAGGAACTTTTGTTTGGACCGGTTTCGATTATATTGGAGAACCTGATCCGTATCCGTATCCTGCCCGTAGTTCGTATTTTGGAATTGTAGATTTGGCTGGTTTGCCTAAAGATGTGTATTATATGTACCAAAGCGAATGGAGTGATAAAACAGTCTTGCATTTGTTGCCACACTGGAACTGGAAAACAGGTCAAGTGATAGATGTTTGGGCGTATTACAACAATGCCGATGAAGTGGAATTATTCCTAAACGGAAAATCTTTAGGTTCGAAAACCAAACAAGGAGATGAATTGCATATTGCCTGGAAAGTGCCTTTTGAAGCAGGAACTTTGAAAGCCGTTTCCAGAAAAGCAGGCAAAGTGGTGAAAGAAACTGAAATTCATACTGCTGGCGAAGCCACTAAAATTGATTTAAAATCGGATAAAACGAGTATTAAAAACGACGGATATGATTTGGCTTACGTGACGGTTTCTTTGCAGGACAAAGACGGAAATCCACTTCCAAAAGCTGATAATCTAATTAACTTTAAAGTTTCGGGAGGTGCTAAAATTGTTGGTGTTGATAATGGTTACCAAGCCAGTTTAGAACCTTTTAAAGCCGATTATCGCAAATTGTACAACGGAAAATGCGTAGTAATTTTGCAATCAAATAAAAAGGCCGAAAATATAACTTTGGAAGCCACAACAGCAGGAAATATTACGGCTGCTACTGTGAATATTAAAGTGGAATAATTTTTTCGATATTTTTAGTTTAAAAAGCACGGATTTCGATTCGTGCTTTTTTTGTTAAACTCATAGATTTGTCATTCCTGTGAATGTTAGTTTTTTTGATATACAGTTGTTTTTTTATCCCCAGTTTTTGAAATGATTCCGTTGTCTACCGCTTTTTTTAAATCTCTACTAGCTGTTGCTGATGATAGATCTTTGAAGAAATTTAAATAATCCTTTCTTGTAAAAATAGATGTGAAATTTTCAATGAAAACTTGAATTCTTTCTTCATCAGAAAGTTTTTTTGTTGAATTATCTAAAAGCTCATTTAAAGATTCATCTATAATACCTAGCATATATTCAATAAATTTAGTTGATTTTCCTTCCTTGTCGGAAACGGATAATGAATTGTAATAAGCTTCTTGGTTTTTTGCTATTAATGTTTCGAAAGGCAAAAATTCAAAAACAGAATATTCTTCTTTCAAAATTAGAGTTTGCCACAATCTTCCCATTCTTCCGTTTCCATCTATAAATGGATGAATAAATTCCATCTCATAATGAAAAAAACAACTTTTAATTAATGAGATTTCAGATTTATCTTTTAAATATTGAAATAAATCTTTCATTAAAAAAGGAACATTTTCATAAGGAGGTGCAATATGTTCTACTTTTGAACCTTTTACAATCCCAACACTTTTGGTTCTGTATTTCCCTGAATTTTCGATAAGATTTTTCATTAGCAGTTTATGTGCTTTTAAAAAATCTTTTTCAGAATGATGTTTAAGGGTATTTAAGTTTTTATAAACTTCTAAAGCATTCAAAACTTCTATTATGTCTTTTTGGGGACCAACAACTCTTTTGTTTTCTAATATTGCTGTGATTTGTTCTTCAGATAAAGTATTCCCTTCAATACTTAATGATGAATAGATTGTTTTAATCTGATTCTGTTTTCGTAAAGTTGGATTTGTCTTTACTAGATATTTAGCATTCACTTCCCCAATTTTTTCAGAAATGGAAGAAATATATTTTAAAATTACTGAGGTTATTTCGTATGGCGGTTTCATTTTGATACTATCATTTGATACTATCAAAAATAAAGATATAAATTCAATTTTATGTATCTATTTTAATTCAATTAATTCTTTGTTGTATAAGTTGTTGTTTTTCAAATCATTTAAATCTTAATCCCACTAAAATCCTGCTTTTTTGAGAAGTATTTTATACTTTTGCACTCTGATTCCAAAAAAAAAGGAATTCAAGGACTGAAATGACAAAGAAGAAAGTAGAAATTCTGGCTCCGGCTAAGAATCTGGTTCAGGGAATTGCCGCTATCAATGCGGGTGCAGATGCTGTATATATTGGAGCACCACATTATGGAGCGCGTACTAATGCCACGAATTCTGTGGAAGATATTGCCGAAATGGTCAAATACGCCCATTTGTTTAAGGCACAGGTTTTTGTGGTGATTAATACCATTTTGTACGATAACGAATTAGAAGATTGTAAAAAATTAATCTATCAATTATACGATATTGGTGTCGATGCATTGATTGTACAGGATATGGCTATTATGGAAATGGATTTGCCTCCCATTGTGATTCATGCCAGTACACAGGCGAACAATCGTGACCCTAAACATGTGAAGTTCCTGAAAGATGCCGGAATGCAACGTGTGGTTTTAGCGCGTGAGCTGAATTTAGACCAAGTACGTGATATTGCTGCTGCAACTGATGTAGAATTAGAATTCTTTGTTTCCGGAGCATTATGCGTTTCTTTTAGCGGGAATTGTTACATGAGTATTGCGGGTGGAGAACGTAGTGCCAACCGCGGTTCCTGTGCTCAAAACTGCCGTTTACCGTACAATCTGATTGACGGAAACGGAACGACTTTATTGACCGAAAGTCATCTGCTTTCGATTAAAGATTTGGATTTAAGTGATCAATTACCGGCTTTGATCGAAGCGGGAATTACTTCATTTAAAATCGAAGGCCGATTAAAAGATATTGTTTATGTAAAAAACAATACTTCGTTTTTAAGAAAGAAATTAGATGCTTTCTTAGAAAATAATGAGAATTTCCAAAAAGCATCTTCCGGTAGAACGTTCTATAATTTCGAACCGGAAATGGACAGAAGTTTCAACAGAGGCTACACCGATTATTTTGTAAACCAACGAAAAGAGAAAATTGGTAACTGGGAAAGTCCAAAATCACAAGGACAGCATATTGGTAAAGTAACAGAAATCAAAGCCAATGGTTATGTAATTGAAAATTCCGAAAAGCTGAACAATGGCGATGGTCTGTATTTTATAAATGCAGATGGAATTGCTGATGGAGTACAAATCAATATTATTGTGAATGATATTGTGGTGCCGAATACGTTCAAAAATATTCCTGTTGGAACCATGATTTACCGTAATTCGGATGCGGAATTTAACCGCATTGTAGAAAAAGAAAATGCTGCGGTTCGTAAAATTGGTGTTGCAATGCGATTTGTAGAAACAGCAAATGGTTTTGAACTGATTGTTACCGATGAAGACGGTCATCAAAGTATTGCTAGTTTAGAAACAGCAAAAGAAGAAGCAAAAAGTGCCGAATCAGTTGTTCCAAATATTACGAAAAACTTAGCTAAAACAGGAAATACACCTTTTATCGTGGATGCGATTGAAGTGGAATTCAGCAACAACTGGTTTTTACCTATTTCAAAGGTGAATGAAGTACGTAGAATTGCTTTGGAACAATTAATAGATATCCGTATTAATGAATACCACAGAGAGGAATTCCAAATCGTTCCAACGGATCATCCTTATCCAACAGAAAAACTGGATTTTACGTTTAATGTTTCGAATAAATTAGCCAGAGCTTTTTATAAAAGACACGGGGTAACTGAGATTGAAAAAGCATTCGAATTGCAATGGGATCCCGGGAAAGCCCGTGTAATGACCACCAAATATTGTGTGAAATACGAGTTGGGTAAATGTGCCCGTTTCCAACGTGAAACTATGGGGGAAAAAGTAGCAGAACCGCTTACTTTAAAACATGGTGAAAACGAATACAAACTGAAATTCAACTGCAAACCTTGTGAGATGGAAATTTGGGAAAAAGATGCCGAATTTGAAATCATCGATCAGGACGAGCAATTGGATTATGTGAAGAGAAGATAATACCATTAGTTCGTCATTGCGAGGGACGAAGCAATCACATAAAGTGAGACCGGCAACGGGAATTTTTTATACAGAAAGCTGCAACAGAGATGTTGTGGCTTTTTTGTTTTTTACCGCAAATAGAAAATTGTGATTAAATATCTAAAATAGTAATTTCAGCTCCATCAAGATCTTTTGTGATATAGATTTGGCAGGAAAGGCGAATAGATGCTTCTTCGAAACCTAATTTGGATAAGGTTGCGGGTTCGTTTCGGTCTTTTAGGGCTGAATTTCCTGTGATTCCCATTGTTTGTACCACACAGGTCGCACATCTTCCAACACCGCCACATTCACCAAAACTTTCCAGCTGTAATTCGTCTTTGAGCAAAAACATCAAATTAGGATATCGACCATGACGGGTTGAAATGGGAATTCTAGTTCCGTTTTCAATAACTGTGAAGCTGATGGTTTTGAGTTCTTTTTCCATTTTTTTTACCGCAAAGATGCAAAGTTTTTAAGTATCCTTTAGATTTCTAATTCAGGTAAATTAAATTTTTTACTAGCTTGTTTTCTTATTTCAAGTAAGTCTTTCTTTTTTATTGTATGCAAAAATTGAGTTTTTCGATAACAGTTACCATTTTTTAAGTCTAGTTTTATTCCGTTATTTAATTCATGTGCGTGAGGATTAGAAGGAAAAGGGTCAGCGTCATATTTATGAATTAGCCAAATTAAACCATTAGATTTAATTTTGACTTTGTACTGCATCAATAAGTCCTGAGGAATTATATTTTTATTTGTATGTACTTTAAAAAATACAGTCTTAAAATCAAAGTCAGATAACACATTTTTTGCCTCATCTTCGTTGATTTCTAAATCCCAAAAGTCAAGTGGGTGTTCCCAGTCCAATTTATTTTTTAAAGATAGATATAGAGCATCAAAAATATCTTCTCTTAAAATCGACTTAGAATTAAGTTCTGAATAATGATTAGATAATTTATTTAATATTTTATCAAGATTCTCAATTCTATTTAGAGATTCATTTGCTTCCTCTTCAGAAATCATTTTTAAATTTTTAGAGTTGTTTAATAGATTGCAAGCAAATCAAATGTATATATTGATTTTTATTCTGAAAAGACTGAAACGAATAACTTGGAAATAGCACCAAATAAAAAAACCGCAAATTCACAAATTAAAAATAATAATTTGCGAATCTGCGGTTTATATTTTTTAAAAAGCTTTACTTAGCAAAATTCGTTATAAGCATCTTGCAAGTTTTCAGCAATCATTTCAGCTGGACGACCTTCGATGTGGTGACGCTCTAACATGTGAACCAATTCTCCGTTTTTGAACAAAGCCATAGATGGCGAAGATGGAGGGAAAGGGAACATGTGTTGTCTTGCAGCATCAACTGCTTCTTTATCAACTCCTGCAAAAACAGTGATTAAATGATCTGGCTTTTTAGCTCCTTCTAAACTCATTTTAGCTCCTGGACGTGCATTTCTTGCAGCACAACCACAAACAGAGTTTACAACTACTAATGTTGTTCCTTCAGCTTTGATAGCGTTTTCTACGTCTTGTGCACTATGTAAATCTTGAAATCCTGCAGATGTTAATTCAGCTTGCATTGGGATTACCATTTCTTGTGGATACATATTGTTTGAATTTTAATTTGTAATTTTTGAATAGGCAAAGTTACGAAGAATCTGCTGAACAAAATGTTTTGGATTATAAAGTTTTGTTATAGTTTAATAGCTATTCTTGAAAGCGAAAACAGCGTGTTTTTAAAATTATAAATAACGAACCGATTTGAATAATGCTTTTATAAAAAGCCATTTAGGACATTTTAGAATAACCTGAATATCTTCAATTAGTGAGGTTTCTTCATCCAGGAACTTAAAAATCAAAGCGGGATTTCCTTTTTTAAACATAGAAGAAAAGACGCCAGAACCTAACTCGTTTTCTTTGTCTAGAATGTCTAATAATAACAAATCGTAAAACCAGAATTTCGTTTTGCGATGGAATTTTCTAAAATTATTCTGCTGTTTTAGAAAAGTGACCAAGCGTGACGATTGCTTATCGGAATTCTTAAAAGTATAACCTGTACTGGCTTTCGTCCATCCGCCGGCAGTACCTATATTTATTACTCTTTTGGTGTTTTTTTTCCAAAAAGGATAAGACGTCATCGGGATACTTCCTTGCTCTTTTTCGATGATTTTGTAATCAGTAATGCCGAGTTTTTTGATATAATTTTCTATTTCGGTTTCGTATTCCTCTTTTGCTAAAAGCGTATGTGAAAACAAGGTGTATTCCAATAAAGCTTCGGTTTTGGATGTTGGTAACATATACATGAATCTTGTATTGCCTTTTTGTTCCACAGAAAAATCCATGAAAGTTGCTTGTTCCGGAGTAAAAACGGCTTCTTTGGATGTAATAAACCAACCCACAAAATGCTGTTGTAAAACCGGAAACTTGGTTTGATTTGTTACAATAGCTTTGTCGTAAATGGAATTAAAAACCTGATCACAAGTAAAAGATTGATTTTCGGTAGCCACAAAAACATGCTTCTCCAATTCGTTAATATCAGTTACTTTTTCATTTAAGAAACTGATGTTTTTTTGTTTAGAAATGAATTCAAAAACCAGATTGTAAAAATCCAATCCCTGAATTTTGCAATATTGATAAGGTGCTAAATCTAAATTTCGCTTAAAATCAGCATTGGCAAACAAAGCAGATTCCCATTTTTTAGAAATAATGGTCTCCCAGGTTGATTTTTCTTTTTCCCAAAAACACCAGGTTCGGTCGTTGGTTTTTTTAGGATTTTTATCCAATAACAAAATATTTTTATTCTGAAATTTTCCTGATAGAACCATTTTATAGACCGTCATCAAAGCGGCCAGACCAGAACCGGTAAAAATATAATGGTAGTGTTTCATGGATTTGGAATGAATTCTTTTCAAAAATAAAGAATTCTATTGCTGTTCAGTATTTAATTCTTCAATTTAATTCCGATAAAAGCTGTTCTGGGTTGAGCAGGACCATAAATATAATTGCTGTCGCGATTTTTTCCAATATCAAAATCAGATTGATAGGCATTAAAGATGTTTTTTAGACCACCATAAATTTCACAATCAAAACCTAGTTTTTTGCTTTCAATAGTATAGCCAATTTTAGAATTGACTTCCGAAAAACTTTTACTTGTTACCATTTCATCTACCGTTTGATTTGGTGCGCCAGCAAAATGAGCAATTTTCATCTTTCCAGTATACACATAATTCAGGTTAATGTTCCATTGTTTTGTTGGAGTAAAAGTCGCTGTTGCAAATCCGTATTGGTTGGGTGTTCTTAAGAAATTCTTTGTTGGAGCTACGCCGTCTATATAGGTCACGGCTTCTGCATATTTACTGGTTTGGACTGTATAAGCTGTTTCAAGTTGTAATTTTCTGTTGAAATTTGCACGCAATTCAATAGTGACTCCTTTTACCGTTGCGTCTGATCCATTTTGCTTTTCGAATACTTGTCCAAATTCGTCTTCGCCAATATTTTTCAGTACAAAAGCATCTTTTAAACGCGTATAAAAAGTTTCAAAAGTAAATCCGGCAATGAAATTCTCAGTGGCTTTGTCGTAATTTATGGAACCACTAAAACTGTTGGAACGTTCTTCAATTAAATTTGGATCATAAATCACTCTGGAAACGCCTCCGCCGGCAAAAGCAATGTGCAAATCGGTGTCGAATGCTTGTGGAGCTCTAAAACCCGTTCCGTAACTCAATCGGAATTGTGTATCCGATTTGTATTTGTAAAGCAAAGCCAATCGGGGACTGGCAATAACTTTGTCAACCAAATTGTGTTTGTCCAATCGAATACCGGAAAGTAAATTCAAACTTGGTAGAATTTCCCAATCACTTTGAATGAAGGTTCCAAAATCTTTGGTGTGTTGATCGACCAAATAGTTATACGAAGCTATTTCATCAAAAACTTTATCAGAAACATATTCGGTACCTACAGTCAATACATTAGTCCCATTTAGAAAGTCATCCAATTTGTGGTTGAATTGCACGCCGCCCTGAAGCGTTTGTGTTGTGGAAATGCCGTAAGGCGGATTGGCTAAGTGATTTTCGATATCTGCAGGTTCATCAGGGAAAATACCAGTGTAATGTTTTCTGTCTGTGTTTTGCCAAGCTCCATACGTAATTAAGCTGCTTTTTTGGTTGTCAAAATTAATTTGGTAATCCAAACTTCCAAACCAAATTTTGTGCTTGCGTTCCTCGGATTGTTGTGTTAAATAAGCGGGTTTATCGACCATTTCTCCTCCAAAACGATATTCATTCAGGTTGCTAATACTCAATTCTATTTTTTGATTTTCTGTTGGTAAGAAAAAGAAATTAGCTCCCAGAGAATTATTTTCAATTAAAGGAATTTCAGAAAAATTATCGCCATTGGCATCATAATGTTCTCGTTCGCGGTGACTCATAAACAGAGAGACTCCTGCGTTTTTGTTTTCGTTTACTAATGTTGCATTTCCGTTTAAAGTGTAATCATTGCTTTTTCCATCAATGTTATAATAGGTTGTGTTGATTTCGAAAGCATCTCTTTTAGGAATTTTTGTGATTACATTTACCGTTCCGCCAATTGCGCTCGAACCGTATAAAGATGAACCTCCACCGCGAACGACTTCAATGCGTTCAATCATATTGACAGGCAATTGCTCCATGCCGTATAATCCCATTAACGGACTAAAAATAGGTCTTCCATTGATTAGAATTTGCGAATAACCACCAGCCAATCCGTTCATACGAAGCTGCGTATAATTACAGGTTTGACAATCGGTTTCTACTCGAAGTCCAGGTTGGAATTTTAATCCTTCAGATAAATTACAGACTTGTAAATTGTCCAGCATTTTGCTGTTTAGAACATTTACAATGATTGGACTTTCGATTTTTCTTTTGAAAGTTTTAGTTCCTGTTACGACTACTTCATCCAAATAGTTTTTAGATTTTATCAAGGAATCGTTCTTTATCTGTGCTTGAAGTAGTGTAGCTGTAAGAAATAAGGTTAGTATAATTATTTTTTTCATTTTAATTTAAATTTATTTTTAGACAAATCTAAAATTTATATTTCAATAAACAAAAAAATATAATTATATTTGCCTTAATCAGTTAGTTTACAAGATGGGAAAATCACTTGAAGAAGTACACGAGTCAGTTTCGACTCAAAATAAAAAATCAGTTTTTAAAAAAATATTAGCTTTTTTTGGGCCAGCTTACTTGATCAGTGTGGGTTATATGGATCCAGGAAATTGGGCAACTGACATTGCAGGTGGAAGCCAGTTTGGCTATTCCTTGCTTTGGGTTTTATTGATGAGTAATCTAATGGCTTTGTTGTTGCAAAGTTTAAGTGCGCGATTGGGAATTGTTACGCAGCGCGATTTGGCACAAGCTTCCCGAGAAACTTATTCGCCTTTTATCAATTACATTCTCTATTTTTTGGCTGAAATTGCCATTGCTGCCTGTGATTTAGCAGAAGTTTTAGGAATGGCCATTGGTATCAATTTGTTATTTGATATTCCGCTTATTGAAGGGGTTTTGATTACCGTTTTGGATACTTTTTTATTACTGTTTTTAATTAATAAAGGCATTCGGAAAATGGAAGCTTTTATCATTGCATTAGTAACGGTAATTGGAGTTTCTTTTATTTTCGAAATGATTTTTGCCCAACCTGAAATGGATAAGGTTGTTTTAGGTTTGATTCCTTCGATGCCTAATGCGGCTGCTTTATATATCGCTATTGGAATTATTGGAGCTACGGTGATGCCACACAATTTGTATTTGCATTCTTCATTGGTACAAACTCGAAAATTTGAAAGAACTAAAGCTGGAATTAAGCAGGCTTTGAAATATAATTTTATCGATTCTACTATTGCATTGAACCTGGCTTTCTTTGTTAATGCAGCCATTTTAATTTTGGCCGCAGCTACATTTTATAAAATAGGAATGCATGAAGTGGCCGAAATTCAAGATGCTCATAAGTTTTTGCAGCCTTTATTAGGTACAAAATGGGCGCCTGTTTTATTTGCAGTAGCTTTAATTGCTGCGGGTCAAAGTTCTACGGTAACTGGAACATTGGCCGGACAAATTGTGATGGAAGGCTATCTTAATTTAAGAATCCAACCTTGGGTAAGAAGAATCATCACACGATTAATTGCAATTGTTCCAGCAGTTATTGTTATTACTATTTTTGGGGAAGGCGTTACAGGTGAGTTGTTGATTTTTAGTCAGGTAGTTTTGAGTTTACAATTGGGATTTGCCATTATTCCTTTAATTCATTTTGTGAGTGATAAGAGTAAAATGAATGGTTTTCATATTAGTAAAACAACACAAATTGCCTCCTGGATTGTAGCATTAATAATTGTAGTGCTAAATGCAAAATTGGTTTATGATGAAATAAATGGATGGTTGGAAACTTCCAGTAATCCGTTGGTTTTATGGTTTACTGTGGTTCCTTTGGCTTTTGGTTTCTTGATTTTATTGCTTTATATTGTTTTCAAGCCCTTTATTACTAAATCCAAAATTGCCTTTCAAAATCATTCACCGCACAACCTTAAATTGCATTTTTCAAAATCTGAAAGTTATGCTAAAAAGAATATTGCAGTTTCGGTTGATTTTTCTTTTGCAGATGAAAATGCTTTAAACAGTGCTTTTGAATTAGGAGGAAAAGAGGCCAATTATACTTTAATTCATATAGTTGAAACGGTTGGAGCTATGGTTTATGGGGAACATATTGATGACCATGAAACGCTTGTGGATGAAAAATTACTGAATGAATATCGTGAAATGCTTTCGGAAAAAGGTTTTAATGTAATGGTTCAGTTGGGTTTTGGAAAACCTACTAAAATGATTCCAGCAATTGTCAATAAAGGAAATTTTGATATTCTGGTTATGGGAACTCATGGACATACAGGTTTTAAAGATTTGATTTTTGGAACAACGGTAGATAAATTAAGACATAAAATTTCGATACCTTTGTTGATTGTTAAAAAATAGTTATTAAGCTTCTAAGGTTCTAAGATTTTTCTTTGAGCATTAGACTTAGAACCTCAGTAGCTTAGAATCTTAGAACCTTAAAAAATGACTTTTTCAGAAGAAAATTACCTTAAAGCGATTTATCATTTAACCGTAGTTTCTGGCTCGGGTGTAAGCACTAATGCCATTGCTGAAGCGATGGAAACCAAAGCGTCTTCGGTGACGGATATGCTTAAAAAATTAGCCGAAAAAGATTTGGTACATTATAAAAAATACCAAGGCGTTACACTTACAGAGAAAGGGAAACTAGAGGCAAAAATGATTGTTAGAAAACACCGTTTGTGGGAGGTTTTCTTGGTGGAAAAATTAGATTTTTCTTGGGATGAGGTGCATGATATTGCAGAACAATTAGAGCACATTAAGTCAGAAAAGTTAATTAATAAACTGGATAATTTTTTAGGAAATCCTACCGAAGATCCTCATGGCGATCCTATACCTAATGCGCAGGGTTTATTACCAAAAATAGAAAAACAGCTGCTTTCGGAATTAACCGAAGGTCAAAAAGGAATTTGCGTTGGGGTCAAAGATACTTCTTCGGAGTTTTTAAAATATCTGGATAAACAAGGAATTGCTTTGGGGTCAACTATCGAAATTGTAAGTAAAGAAAGTTTTGATCTTTCGCTTCGAATCAAGGTAGAAGAGGCAATTTTAAATATTTCGAATAAAATCGGAAGCAATCTTTTTGTGAAACTGAGTTAGTTTCTAAAAAGATTTTACTGGAAATTTACAAACTTGAAAGCATTAGTAATTTCCAGTAAATATATTAATGACAGCCGCAATCATCACCTCCACCACAGTTTTTATCCTTCTTTTTCTTCTTCAAAAAGAATTTTTTAAATAGATAAACTACGGCAATTCCAAGGATTAAATAAGCTATGATTTCTTGAAACATCTTGTTTTATTTTAGAATTTGATAGGCTATTAAGGCTGTGATATAGGCAAAACTGCTCATAAAAATTAATTGTCCCAAAGGCCATTTCCAGCTATTGGTTTCTTTTTTAGTAATGGCAAGCGTGCTGGCACATTGCATAGCAAAGGCATAGAACAACAATAAGGAAATTCCGGTTGCAAAATTGAATATTTTGGCTCCTGTTTCGGGATGAATTTCCGACTCCATTTTGTTTTTAATCGTTGTTTCGTTATCTGTACCACCTACACTGTAAATGGTTGCAAGTGTTCCCACAAAGACTTCTCTAGCGGCAAACGAACTAATAATTGCAATACCGATTTTCCAGTCGTATCCTAAAGGCGAAATAACTGGTTCAATCGTTTTGCCCATAATCCCAATATACGAATTTTCAAGTTTAAAAGCAGCAATTTTATTGTTTAATTCTGTTTCAGAAATGGTTTTGTTTTCTGTTTTTGAACTAATAATTACTTCGGCATCTTTGAATTTTTCTCCTGGTCCGTAAGACGCTAAAAACCATAAAATAATAGAGATAGCTAGGATAATTTTCCCGGCTCCAGCGATGAATGCTTTTGTTTTTTCAATTACGTTTATAGCTACGTTTTTTAATAGTGGCAATTTGTAATTGGGCATTTCGACTACAAAGAAGGTTTTACCGCTAATTTTCATGACTTTATTCAAAACATAAGCCGAGAAAATAGCCATTCCAAAACCTAGTAAATACAATAACATCAAAGTGAGTCCTTGAAGGTTTAGGAAGCCCAATACACGATGATTAGGAATTACTAAAGCAATAATAATAGCATAAACAGGTAATCTAGCCGAACAGGTTGTAAATGGTGTAACTAGAATGGTAATGAGACGTTCTTTCCAGTTTTCAATATTTCGGGTCGCCATAATGGCTGGAATGGCACAGGCAGTACCTGAAATCAAGGGAACAACACTTTTTCCGGATAGTCCAAAACGGCGCATGATTTTATCCATAATAAAAACCACACGACTCATATAGCCACTTTCTTCTAAGATGGATATAAAGAGAAATAAGAAGGCAATTTGTGGGATAAAAATTAAGATTCCTCCAATTCCAGGAATAATTCCTTGCGAAATCAAATCGGTTAAAATACCTGCAGGAAGTTTTTCGGCAGCCATAGTGCTTAAAGTTGCAAAAGTGCTGTCAATATAATCCATTGGTACAGAAGACCAGTCAAAAATTGATTGAAAAATCACAAAAAGAATGGCAAAGAAAATAATGTATCCCCAAAATTTATGTGTTAAAACACGATCTAGTTTGGAGCGAAAATCTTTGGCTACAGTTGTGTCTACCATAAGCCCTTCTTTCAAAACGTCATTGATAAACTGGTAGCGCTTAATGGTTTCTTTTTGCTGTAAACGTTTTAATTCTGTATGCGATTTGGTGAACGTGCTGTGTATTTCTTTTCGCTCTAAATTTAAAAAATTAACATCCTGAGTAATCACCAACCAAAGTTTGTATAACAGTTGGTCAGGAAAAGCTTTTTGTAAGTTGTTAAAGTACTCTTTGTCAATTACGGAGGCGTTTAAACAAGGTTCTGCCGAAATAGTTTTATAACTTACAATCAGATCTTTAAGTTCCTCGATTCCTATGGCTTTTCTAGAACTGACTAAGGCAATCTTTGTTTTTAATTGTTCTTCTAGGAAGGGGATATTTAGTGAAATTCCTTTAGTTTCCATTCGGTCAGCCATATTAATAACTAAGATGGTAGGGATTTCAAGGTCTTTTATTTGAGTAAAAAGCAATAGGTTTCTTTTCAAATTTTCCACATCTGTAACTACTAAGGCTACATCAGGATACAACTTATCGTTTTTGTTGAGTAACAATTCAATGACTACATTTTCATCAATAGAACTGGCGTTTAAGCTGTATGTTCCAGGTAAATCTAGAATATTGGCTTTAATATTATGATTTAATCTGCAAAAACCTATCTTTTTTTCAACAGTAATTCCAGGGTAGTTTCCTACCTGTTGATTTAAACCAGTAAGCTGATTAAAGACTGACGTCTTTCCTACATTAGGATTTCCAATTAAGGCTACGTTAATATTTTGATGCATCATTAAAGCACAATTTTGATAAGTTCTACTTCAATTTCTTTGGCAGTTTCTACCCGAATGGCTACATGAGAACCATTGACATCTAAATACAAAGGATCTCCAAAAGGTGCAATTTGAAGTAATTCGACTGTGTTACCTGGTAAGCAACCCATTTCAAGTAACTTTAACGGAATAATGTCAATATCAAAATCTTTGATTATTGCTTTTTCGCTTTTTTTTAGTGAATGTATAGTGGTACGCAAGGCCTTATTTAGATTGAATTAAGATTGCAAAAATACATATTATATTGCTAACTCGAATGATAATTATCAGTTTTATGTTTTAATTAGAGATAATTAGCCAGTAAAAGAGAAGCCGTGTATTTTAATTGGATTTTTTTTCGTTGCAAAGGAAATTGATGTCTTCAATGAGTTTTTGAATTTCTTCTTTTTTAGTCCCATCATAAAAACCACGAACCCTTCTTTTACTATCCACAAGCACAAAATTTTCGGTATGAACCATATCGTACAACTGACTTGGTTTGCCCAGTTTTACGGCTAAATAGGATTTTCTGGCCATGGTATAAATTTCTTTTTTATCGCCAGTAACCAGATTCCATTTGCGGTCGTCTACACCATTTTTGATAGCATAAGCTTTTAATGCAGCTACGGTGTCCACTTCTGGAAAAACCGTATGAGAAAGCAACATCACTTTAGGATTATTGATGATGGCTTTTTGGACTTCCACTAAGTTAGTGGTCATTTTTGGGCAAATAGAACCGCAGGTGGTAAAGAAAAAATCAGCAACATAAATTTTGCCTTCGTAATCTTTTTGAGTAATGGTTTTTCCATTTTGATTGGTAAACGAAAAATCAGCTATAGTATGGTATTTACTCACATATTGTACCGTGCTATCGACTAATTCAGGATTTACATCGGCAGGATTGTAAATCGGGAGTATTTTTTGAGGTTTTAGAGCATTGTAAAAAAGAAAAAGCGTAATTGCCGAAAAAATAAGAAAGATACCAATGAAAATGCGGTATTTGTATAAAACAGATTTCATGAATTTTTTTTGCAAAAATACAAAAACCTACTTGGAAATCAGGAAGCTTTACTTAATTAAAATATTTGTTTTTTTGCGGCTTTTACGCAATGATTTATTGACAAGGTACAATCCAAAAAGAGTAACAAGTCCACCTAAAAGAATTGAAACACTTAATGATTCGCCAAAAAATGCCACACCTAATAATAAGGCAACAATAGGATTAATGTAGGCATAGATACTACTTACTTCCGGTGGAAGATGTTGTAGAGAATAGACAAAAATATTGAAGGTAATAACAGAGCCTACAATAACCAAATAAGCTATTGCAATCCATGAACTCATAGGAATTTCACTAGGACTGATAGAAGTTCCTACTGCACCATTAACAGCAAATAGAATAATGCTAGAAATGAACATTTGTAAGCCTAAACTAAAATAAGGATTAAATGAAGCGGCCTTTTTCTTGGTATATAAAGTTCCAAAAGCCCAGGAAATGGTTGCTAATACAGATAAAACAATTCCTAATCTGAAATCCGGAATCAGAAAATCGCTCAAATGTTCGTAAAAGATAACACATATACCACCAAAACTAATAAGAAGCCCAATAACAGCCAACTTTGCAACTCGTTCTCCTCTAAAAAAAGAAATAATCACCACCCAAATAGGGAAAATTGCGGCAATTATGGCTCCAAGTCCGCTGCTGATGTATTTTACGCCACTAGTACTTAGTCCATTAGCTAAGGTAAAATTTAAAATACCGAGTATTATAATGGTGGTCCATTGTTTGCCTTTCGGCCAAGGCTCTTTAGTTATGATGAAAAATAAAATATACAACAAGCCGCTGATAAATTGTCTGGTGGCGACTAGTTGTAAGGAAGGCATGTGCGAAACTCCTTCTTTGGATGCAATCCAAGTAGTTCCCCAAAAAAAACCAACCCAAGCCACAGCTAAAATCGGTAATCCGATGCTGTTTATTTTTGAGGAAAAAGCATGCTGTATTTTTGCCTTCACTTTATAAATCGGTTTTGATAAATGTATAGTTTAGTTTTTCTATTAAATAGTCATTCAAAATGGTTTTTCCAACAGAAGGATTCTTTTCGTTGAAGGTTGGCGGAATTAGCTTTTCTGCTAATGCTTTTTGAGTATAATAGTCTTTTCTGCTTGGATGAAAGGGTGTAACGGCATTAAAAGTGGTATTCCAAGATTGCGTTGCTATAATTTTTTGAATAATACCAATACAATCGTCTAGATGAATCAAATTAATTGGGGCTTCTGGATTTGGAACATTTTCTTTCCCAGCTAAAAATCGAGCAGGATTTCGGTCTTCGCCAATGAGGCCACCAAAACGTAAAATAGTAGTTTTGAAATGCGTATTAGCTAATAGTAATTGTTCAATTTCAAGCAATTGCTTGCCGCTTTCGGTAACAGGAATGGTAGTCGTGTTTTCATCTACCACTGCATTTGCTTCCCCATAAACCGCAGTGGAACTAATAAATAACACATTTTCTACCGATGATTCTTGGATATATGGCAGCAGGTTTTTAATTTTTTGAACAAATGAATTGTTTTCAGCATCCGAATAATCTTTGTTTTTCCCTCTCAATTTCGGAGGAATTGCAATAATCAATATTTGACTTCCGTATAAAAAATCAGCAACAGGAGCGGAGAAATTTTCTATGGCAAGGGCAATAGAATAATGTATAATCCCAGCATTTTCCAGCATTTCTTTTTTATCGATTGTCGTAGTTGAGCCTTTAATCGAAAAACCTTCTTTCAATAAGGCTTTCGCCAAAGGAAATCCCAGCCATCCGCAACCTAAAATGCTAATTTGTGTCATTTTGCTTTTCATTATTTCAGATTGCAAATTTCAGGATAATTATTTGACTTTTAAGGTAGCAGATTGATCTTTTTTATAGGGTGCAGAATTATTTGTAGAAAAGAGTTTGGGACAAAGGTTGAAACAAACCATTCTTTGTATCTGTAAAGCAGTGGCTTGTTGTTTAACCTTTTTATTCTTTTGTAAGTGTTAGTTTTATTTTATCATTTTCTAAGATTACTTGGTTGTTAGTGATTGTACTTTCATAAGGATAAGGTGTACCGGTTTCGTCTTTAACAATAAGGTTTTTGCCTTTTTTTGTCAAAGCATAGGTGCCGTTATTTATTTCACTTTCTAAAAAGCCGTTTACGCGTCCGTCTTTGGTAAAGGTCAAATTTCCTTTGGTAAGCATTTCGTTTTTTACAGAATCAGAAAGAGTGGTTTTGGCTTCTACTGCAGTAATTTTCCAAGAATCAACTAATTCGTTTCGTTTTTCATGGCATGCTAGCATTAGCAGGACTACTAATAAAATTCCATAGCTAAAAAAAATTGATTTTTTCATGATTTAAGAGGCTATTAGGTTAGATATTTGAAAGTTACAAAAAAAATACATCAAAATAATTAAAAACCAATTGTTTGTTCAGACTAGGTTTTTTAGGCTTAATCTGTAGAAAAAGCCAGTTAATGTTTTTTTACTTGAACAAAAAAACCACGCCATTAGCGTGGTTTTTGTCATTTATTCTAAAAAAGAAAATTAGAATTTATATCCTACAGAAGCTTGAATTCCAAATTGGTTGTTTCCGTTAGCTCCATTCTGTAAGTCTA
This sequence comes from Flavobacterium sp. ST-158, assembly GCF_058309975.1. Taxonomy (NCBI): domain Bacteria; kingdom Pseudomonadati; phylum Bacteroidota; class Flavobacteriia; order Flavobacteriales; family Flavobacteriaceae; genus Flavobacterium; species Flavobacterium sp. ST-158. The sequence goes on from NZ_JBZEEN010000001.1 coordinate 990,586, forward strand.
AGAAGCTGTAAGTGTATCTAGCTTGAATAAAAGCACCAGAATTAAAATCATAAGCTAAACCTGTTGCAGCAGCAACGTTGTATTTTCTGAAATTAGCATCAACTTCACCTTCAACATCAGTGATTTTTGAGTCAACAATTACAGTAGCCTGAGGGCCTAATTCTAAAGATAAGCCTTTTACTAAGTAAAATTTAGCTAAAACAGGAACCTGTACTTGGTTGATTTCAATTTCCATACCTAAAGTGTTTCCGTTTCCATCAAATTTGTAGCTAGAGTGAGAGTATAAAGCCTCAGCTTGGAAAGCGAATTTTTCACACATTTTAAATTCAGCCACTAAACCAGCGTGGTATCCTACTTCTGGACGTAAATCGTGAACAGATCCTTCTCCCGTTGCTAACCAATCGTAATTAGCTCCAGCTTTAATACCAAATTTTACTGATTTTGATTCTTGCGCATTCGCAAAAGCAAATGATAATACGGCAATAACCGATAAAATAACTTTTTTCATGTTTAATTTTAATTTTTTTTGTACTGCAAATTTAGCTAAAACATTCGAAAAGCCCAGTGTTTACAGGCTTTTTAACGTTTTGTGTTAGTTTCTGTACGCCAGTATTTTAGAAGCAAAAAAGCTGGAATTTCTAAAATAAAAATAAAATTTGTAGTTTTTTAATTGCAATTCAGTCGTAAAAGCAAAGTATTTATTAAAGTTTAAATTCAGCTTCCAAACCAAAGTGAAAAGTTATTATTTTAGCTCACTGCCAAAAAAGGATTGCTTTATGAAAACCAGAAAACAAAAAATATTCTTAGTCGTAAAAATCATAGCAGTTTTTTTGCTGTTCGCAATCATTGGGGTATTTAGCTTTAGAGGGGTGCTTTTGGAACAAGTTATTGCCAAGACGGCCAATAAAATGGAAGTAGACTATAACAGTCGGTTTTTAGTAAAAAAAGCTAGTTTCGAAGGACTTTCAGCTGTAAATTTGGAAGGGATTACTTTGGTTCCCAAAAATGCGGATACTCTTTTTAATATTCAAAAAATGAGAACGAGCGTCAATATTTGGCGATTGTTAGTTGGAGATGTGCAATTAGGGACTTTGGAAATTAAAAATGGTTACGTTCAGCTGACTAAAAAAGGTAATGTAAAAAACTTTGCTGCTTTTTTAAAAAAGAATAAAGACGAAGAAAATACTAATGATAAAAGGGATTACGCAGCTTTTGCTTACCGAATCATTTCCAAAGTATTGAACCTGATTCCTACTGACATGAATGTTGAGAACTTGACTTTCAAATTAGATGATAATGGAAAAAAGGCGAAAATTGACATCAAAAAATTAGTCTTGGCCAACAAAGAATTGGAAACTTCTATTCATGTAAAAACTAATACTTTCGCCCAGCGTTGGAAAATAAAAGGTTTTGCTGATCCAAGAAATAAAAAAGCCGATATTCGATTTTTTAATATTGATACGGGTGCTATTAAAGTGCCTTATTTTGACGAACGATACCATCTTGTTTCCAGTTTTGATTCTATTCGTTTGAATGTTGAAAATATTGATAAAAGTGGGGGCGAACTCCATATTGATGGTTTTACTTCCATAGCTAATTTAAAAATCAATCACACTAGAATTGCTCAAAAAGACGTGTTGATTAAGACTGCCCGTTTTGATTATCGCTTCCTTCTGGGTTCAAATTTTATTTCTGTAGACAGCAGCTCAACCGCGCAATTGAATAAAGTGAAATTTCATCCGTATCTTGCTTACGAAACCGAAGAAGATACTATTTATAAACTCAAAGTGAATATTCCCAAAATGAAAGCGCAGGATTTTATAAGTTCACTTCCAGATGGGTTGTTTACGCATTTTCAAGGTATGGAAGCCGAAGGTACTTTCGATTATAATTTGGATTTTGAATACAATAAAAACAAACCGAATGATTTGGTTTTTGATAGTAATCTAAAAAAAGAGAACTTAAAAATTACGAAATATGGCGAAGCCAATTTGAATAAACTCAATGGTGAATTTGTCTATCGTGCTATTATAAACAATGTTTTGCAACGTCCAGTTTTAGTGGGTGCTGCGAATCCAAATTATACACCTTTAGACCAAATTTCACCTTATTTGAGAAAATGTGTTTTAACTACCGAAGATCCTTCCTTCTTTTCGCATCATGGTTTTATCAATGAAGCATTCAAACAGTCCATTGTAAAAAACATAAAAACTAAGAAATTTTCTCGCGGTGCAAGTACCATTAGCATGCAATTGATTAAAAATGTTTTCTTGACCAGAGAAAAAACCTTATCTCGAAAACTAGAAGAAATTCTATTGGTTTACATCTTAGAAAACAATCGAATTGTGAGTAAAGAGCGCATGCTGGAAGTCTATTTCAATATTATCGAATGGGGGCCAAATGTATACGGAATTGGTGAAGCTGCACAGTTTTATTTCCAAAAAACTCCAGCCGATTTGACTTTTAATGAATGTTTGTTTTTGGCGCGAGTAATTCCAAGCCCTAAAAAATTCATGTATCAATTTAACGACGAAGGGAATTTAAGAGGATCTGCAGAAAAGCAAGTTTCATTTTTTACCAATTTAATGATTCGAAGAGGATTGTTGACCATTGATGATACTGTTTTTAAAAGCCAACCTACAATTCTAACTGGTCCAGCAAAATTGTTTCTTCGTATCAAAGTAAAAGATACAACGGTTGTGGATTCTTTGAAAGTGAATGATGAATTTGAGTTTTAATTTTTTGTTTGAAACATTTAAAATGTTTTTTTTAAATAAAACCATTAAGAAATTAAGATTATTAAGCGAAACTCTTCTTAATGAAACTTAAATTCTTAATGGTAACTTTGCGGTCAAATAGCAAAAATTAAGGAGCCGGATCAGGAATTGCAGCATGAACCGCATTGATTTCTTTGATAATGTCTTCCGAAAGTACAACGTCAATTGAGGCAATGTTTTCTTTTAATTGTTCCAAAGTAGTTGCTCCAATAATATTACTTGTTACAAAAGGCTGTTGGTTTACAAATGCCAATGCCATTTGAGCTAATGATAATCCGTGTTTTTTAGCAATTTCGTTGTACAATTTTGTGGCCTCAGTACATTGTGCACTATTATATCTTGAAAACTGAGGAAACAGTTTGATTCGAGCATTTGGATGATTTTCGCCTGTTAGAAATTTTCCTGAAAGTACCCCAAAAGCCATTGGTGAATAAGCAAACAAACCTACGTTTTCTCTCATGCAAATTTCTGCTGAACCCACTTCAAATTGACGGTTTAATAATGAATATGGATTTTGAACGGTGCTGATTTTTGGTAAATCGTTGTATTTGCTTTCTTCTAGAAAACGCATAATTCCCCAAGGAGTTTCGTTAGAAAGTCCTATGTGTTTGATTTTTCCTTCTTTGATAAAAACGCCTAAGGTTTCTAAAACCAATCGGATATTATCTTCCCAGGCATCATTTTCTACTATGAAGCCTCTTTTGCCGAAGAAATTGGTTTTTCGTTCTGGCCAGTGCAATTGGTACAAATCAATATAATCGGTTTGTAGGCGTTGTAAACTTTTATCTAAGGCATATTGTAAACTCGCTGGCGAAAAATCATTTTTATCACGCATATAAGTGAAATTAGGATTGGGTCCAGCAATTTTAGTAGCCAAAATAATTTCTTCTCTTTTGCCTGATTTTTTAAACCAAGTGCCTAGAATTTTCTCAGTACTTCCATAGGTTTCTTCGCGTGCCGGAACCGAATACATTTCGGCAGTATCAAAAAAGTTAACGCCATTGGCAACCGCATAATCCATTTGTGCGTGACCATCTGCTTCGGTGTTTTGTTGTCCAAAAGTCATCGTGCCCAGACATATTTTACTTACTTGGATATCTGAATTGGGTAGTGTTGTATATTTCATTATCGGATTTAAAAAATTAAAAAAAGCAAAGTTACAAAGGTTTTTAGGAAGAACTTAAAGCAAAAAAGCTTCGAAGCAGTACTTCGAAGCTTTTTAACTTTTATTTAATGAATCTTAGTTGATTTCGTTTAGCATTTCTGCAATTTCATCTAATCTTGGTGTTAAGATAATTTCGATTCTACGGTTTTTAGCTTTTCCTTCAGCCGTTTCATTGGTGGCAATTGGAGAGAATTCACCTCTTCCGGCAGCAGTTAAATTCTTTTTGTTGATGGCTTTGTTTTCGCTCAAAATACCTACTATAGCTGTAGCTCTTTTAGTAGATAAATCCCAGTTATCTGCAATAGGTCCTGAACCTCCGTAAGGATCATTGTCGGTATGTCCTTCGATAAGTACAGCAATATCCGGGTTTTCGCCCAACACTTTTCCTAATTCTACAACTGCTTTTTTTCCTTCGGAACTTACCGCCCAACTACCAGAGTTGAAAAGTAATTTGTTTTCCATAGAAACGTATACTTTTCCGTTTTTTTGTTCTACGGTTAGTCCTTTGCCTTCAAAACCATTTAAGGCTTTGGATAAAGTTTCTTTTAGTTTTCGCATCGTAGCTTCTTTGGCGGCTATTTTGTCTTCCAATTCTTTTAAGCGTTGTGCGCTTTTGCTCAAACGCTCTTGTTCAATTGATAAGGCTTTTTGCTTGGCTTCTAATTCGGCTAATAAATCACGATTCTTTTTCATGTTGGCTTGCAGCGCATCATTGCTGTTTTTCTCCAAAGCATTATAAGAATCTTGCAAGCGTGCCATTTTTTCGGTTAACGCTTTTTGATCGGCTGTTAATTTATCTCGTTCAGATTTTACTTTGCTTAAGTCGTTTTTCAAAGCATCTTTGTCTAATTCTAATTGATTTTTAGCTTTTAAAAGATCGGCATTTTCATCAGATAAACTTCTGTTTTCTTTCTTTAAATCGGTATACTTGTTTTCTAAATCGGTATAAATTTTTTTCGAAACACAAGAGGATGTAAGTGCCAGAACTAATAGCCCTAAGGAGATTTTTTTGATCATTTTTTATTTAATTTTATTTGAATCCAATTATTTTAGAAATTACAATTGATAGTATCATTGCAATTAATTTATTCTATATCTACAAGAACGGGACAATGGTCAGAATGTTTTGCTTCGGGCAAAATAAGCGCTTTTTTGATTCTGTCTTTCAAAGGTTCGCTAACTAAACAATAATCTATTCGCCAGCCTTTATTGTCACTTCTTGCGGTTTTTACTCGCACTGTCCACCAAGAATAATTGCCGGGTTCTTTGTTTAAGAATCGGAAACTATCAATAAATCCACTTTTCAAAAAGCCATCCAGCCAAGCGCGTTCTTCCGGTAGAAAACCAGACACTTTAGCATTTCTAATAGGATCGTGAATATCTATGGCTTCGTGACAAATATTATAATCGCCACAAATAATGAGATTTGGAATTTCTTTTTTCAAATCATTAATATAATTTTGGAAATCATCCATAAACATAAATTTGTGATTCAGTCTTTCGATGTTTGTTCCTGAAGGCAAATAAAGGCTCATTACCGAAAAATCTTCAAAATCTAAACGAATATTTCGTCCTTCGAAGTCCATGTGTTCAATTCCCGTGCCATAAACTACATTTTTGGGTTTTATTTTAGATAAAATAGCAACGCCACTATAACCTTTTTTGGTTGCTGGAAACCAGTAGTGGTAGGGATAGCCAGCTTTTTCAAAATCTTCTAACGGAAGTTGGTCTGGAGTTGCCTTAATTTCTTGAAGACAAACTATATCTGGTTTTGCTTGTTCTAACCAATTTATAAATCCTTTTGAAATTGCTGCTCGAATTCCATTGACATTATAGGATACAATTCTCATTTTTTTGATTTTTTTGATTTCCAAAAATACTAAAAAATAAAACGGCTATGGTATAAAATTTCAAAATCAAACTAGGCTCATAGTCGGATAATGGAGTTTTTTTCTATCTTTGTTTTTCGCTCAAAAAATAAAAAATAAATGGGTTTAGTTACCGCCAAAGAAGTTGCAAAAGCAATTAATGTTGATAAATACGGAGTTTTAGGGACTTTTTCCGGTTGGTTGTTGATGAAGGTACTCAAGATTTCTACACTAAATAAAGTCTATAATCGTAACAAACATTTAAAAGAAATTGATTTTTTGAATGGTGTTGTAGACGATTTACAAATAAAATTTGAAATTCCAGAAGAAGATTATAAACGCTTACCTAAAGATGGTGCTTATATTACCATTTCCAATCATCCACTGGGAGGAATTGATGGGGTTTTGTTGTTGAAATTAATGTTAGAAAGAGAGCCTAAATTTAAAATTATAGCCAACTTTCTCTTGCATCGAATAGAGCCATTAAAACAATATATTATGCCGGTAAATCCTTTTGAAAATCATAAGGATGTAAAATCCAGTGTGGTTGGGATAAAGGAAACTTTACGTCATTTAAGTGATGGAAAACCCCTTGGGATGTTCCCTGCTGGAGAAGTTTCCAGTTATAAAGACGGCCAACTTATTGTGGACAAACCTTGGGAAGAAGGAGCTATCAAAGTAATTCGAAAAGCTCAAGTTCCTGTGGTACCTATTTATTTTCATGCTAAAAATAGTCGTCTGTTTTATCTGCTTTCTAAAATCAGTGGTACTTTGCGTACGGCTAAATTGCCGTCAGAATTGTTTAGCCAAAAAAATAGAGTTATTAAGGTTAGAATTGGAAAACCCATTTCGGTTGCTGAACAAAATGAATACGACACTATAGAATCTTATTCAGAATTCTTGAGAAAAAAAACCTATATGTTGGCCAATCCTTTTGATAAGGAAAGTAAATTATTGACTTCTACTAATTTAAAATTGCCTAAAAATCCGAAGGAAATTGCTACTCCAGCGAATGAAGAAAAAATTATTTCGGAAGTTGATACTTTAAGAAAAACAGATTGCCGATTATTACAAAGTAAGAATTACGAAGTTTTCTTTGCTGCTGCTGATAAAATACCGAGTATTTTACACGAGGTGGGACGTTTGCGAGAAATCACTTTTAGAGAAGTAGGAGAGGGAACGAATGAATCGATTGATTTAGATAAGTTTGATCAATATTATCATCATTTATTTTTGTGGGATGATGATGCGCAAAAAATTGCCGGAGCCTATCGAATGGGATTAGGTTCTGAAATTTATCCAAAATACGGAATTGAAGGTTTTTATTTGAATGAGCTGTTTCGTTTTGAACCAGAATTGTTTGAAACGATGCATCAGTCTATTGAAATGGGACGTGCATTTATCATCAAAGAATACCAGCAAAAACCAATGCCGCTTTTCCTTTTATGGAAGGGAATCATCCATACTACCTTGCGTTTTCCAGAACATAAATACCTTATTGGTGGCGTAAGTATTAGCAATCAATTTTCTGATTTTTCTAAATCATTGATGATTGAGTTCATGAAATCGAATTATTACGATCCATACATAGCACAATATATTCATCCTAAAAAAGCTTATAAGGTTAAATTGAAAGATGCTGATAAGGATTTTATCTTTAATGAAACGGAAGCCGATTTGAATAAGTTTGATAAAATAATTGATGAGTTAGAACCAGGTATACTTCGTTTGCCTGTATTGATTAAAAAGTACATTAAGCAAAATGCTAAGGTGGTTGCTTTTAATGTTGATCCATTGTTCAATAATGCTGTAGACGGTTTAATGTACATTAGAATTGCCGATATCCCAGAAAGTACCATGAAACCTGTAATGGAAGAATTTCAAACGGAACTAGAAAGAAAATTTAATGAAAAAGGGGAGTAAGATTCTCAATAAACATCAATAAAAAAGTCTCAATTCGATTATAGTGTTGAGACTTTTTTGTTTTTTAAAACCAAGGTTTTCGTCCTATTTGGTAAGTTCTGTAAAATTCATCATCTGATTTTGTCAAATAAATAATGCCTTCTATTAGTCCTAATAAGCCTGTTATGGAACCAAAGCTAATTAGACTGAGAAAAAGCCAAAAGACACCTTCTTTAGTATAACCCAATAAGAATTTATGAATTCCAAATGGCCCTAAAATGATAGCTAATAATCCAGCAGCCAGTCTTTTGTTGTCTTCTTCATAGTGCTGCGGTTGATTCCAGTGTTCGTATTTTGAATTTTCCATAATCCCATAATTTAGTGATTATCAATCCTTAAATTTATGAAATTTTATTTAAAAAATAAAATGTATGTGCTTGTAAATAATGGTGTTGCGTATTATTTAAAAATAGATTTTTTTGATTTTATCTACAATTACCTGTGCTAATCTTTCATGACTTTCAAATGTCCATCCGGCCACATGAGGCGATAATAGTACATTGTCAGCATCTAATAAATATTGGAAAGCTTCTGGTGTGTTTTTATCCTGAAATAAGGTTTCAAATGAAAGTTTTTCGTATTCCAAAACATCTAATCCTGCTCCCAATATTTTTCCAGATTGCAAGGCGCCAACTAAATCGGCTGTTACAATGTTTTTACCTCTTGAGGTATTAAAAATCCAAAATGCTTTTGCAAAAGCATTAATAAAGTTGGTGTTGACCATTTTATCAGTTTCAGGAGTCCAAGGCAGGTGTAAACTCAATACATCTGCTTTTTGCTGTAATTCGCCAAGCGAAACCTGTCTGGCATTAACATCGCCTACATTTTCTTTAATATCATAACAGAGTACTTCCACATCAAAACCTCTGAGTTTTTTAGCAAACCATTTCCCCATATTTCCATACCCAATAATTCCCACGGTTTTTCCATCTAATTCATGACCGCGATTGCTTTCTCTATTCCAGTGCCCGGAACGAATTTCCCTATCGGCACGATTTAAGTTGTTAAATAGCGATAAAATCATTCCTAAAGTATGTTCGGCTACGGCATTTCTATTGCCTTCAGGAGCGGCTATTAAATGAATGTTTTTAGAAGTGGCATAATCGCAATCAATACTTTCTAATCCAGCGCCTACACGAGCGATAAATTGTAAGTTAGTTGCTTTGTCTATAAAAGTTTTGTCAATTTTAAACCGACTACGAATTACGATTCCATGGTAATCTTTAATTTTTGATTCTATTATTTCTTTAGACGAGGAAAAATCTTCATGGTTTTCAAAACCTAATTCTTGCAATTGTTGCATTAAAACGGGATGATTACTGTCTATGTGAAGAATTTTGATATTCATTTTTGTTTGTTTGTTGAGCTGTCAAAAATAACAAAAAAATAAGGATTGTTGCTTTATTGCAAATGGATTAAAGCGGTTCAATATAGAAAACAAAAAAACCATTTCTGAATTTATACAAACTCAGAAATGGTTCTCTGTTGAATTAATCAAACCTAAAGTAATGTTTTTTACATACGCTCTTTTTTTACCGTTTCTCTTTCTTTTAATATCTTACTACTGATTCGTCTCCGAATAAGAAACGTGAAATCTTGTCGTAAAACATGTTGAATAACTTTTTCATAATAATGCTTATTTAGTGTTAGTAACAAATTAAACCATTAACAAGAAAAGTTAGGTGTAGACGGGGTTCGCTTGTATAAATATACGGCTATTTATACTTTTATAAAAGCAAGTAGGTAAATATTCGATGTAATGCATTTTTCATAGGTGAAATACATGATTATCAATGGAATATGTTATTTTTTTTACAAATTACTGAAGACTAAAAAGATGAATTTTCAATAACTTTTTTTAAATTTTCAATAAACCATGTCTTAAAAAAACTATATTTACAGCTTGGTTTTTAAATGTATGTTTTACATTTAATTTAAAATAATATACTGTAACCTTATAAGGATCATGTTATGAGTTTTTTACGTCTTAGTTTTTTGTTTAGTTTTATCCTTTTTGGAATGACAATGAATTCTCAAAAGCTTAAAAAAAATCAATTTAATAACCCACTGGCTTTGCAACGCGCAGACCCATTTGTAACCAAAGGAACTGATGGGATCTATTATTTTATTGCAACAGCTCCTGAATATGATCGTATTGAAATACGTAGTTCTAAAACTATAAATGGTATTAAAGATGCTAAGGCAGTTGTAGTTTGGCGTAAGCATAACAAAGGAGAAATGGGAAATCATATTTGGGCACCAGAATTGCACCGAATAGATGGTAGATGGTATATTTATTTTGCAGCAGGTTCTGCCGAAGACAAATGGAGTATTCACAAATATGCCTTGTCTAATCCTTCAGAAGACCCAACAAAAGGAGAATGGAAAGAAGAAGGGAAGATTGTTACCAAAGGAGATGTCTTCTCTTTAGATGCTACCACTTTTGAAGTAGGCGGACAACGTTATTTAATTTGGGTAGACAGAGGGCTTGGAAAAGTAGTTAACACCAGTTTGTATATTGCTAAAATGACAAGCCCAACTACAGTAGGAGAAAAACAAGTAGTTATTAGTGAACCACAATACGATTGGGAACAGCACACTTATAAAGTAAATGAAGGACCAGCGGTTTTAGTTAGAAATGGAAAAGTATTTTTAGCTTTTTCGGCTAGTGCTACTGATGCTACTTATTGTATTGGTTTGCTCTGGGCCAATGAAGGAGCAGATTTATTAGACCCAAAATCATGGACGAAATTGGATAAGCCTGTTTTCTTTACCAATGAAAAATTCAAGCGTTATGGTCCTGGACACAATAGTTTTACCGTTGCCGAAGATGGAAAAACCGATGTGATGATTTATCATGCCCGTGATTATGAAAAAATAAAAGGTGATGCTTTATCAGATCCTAACCGTCATACACGCGCCAGGGTGATAAAATGGACTAAGGATGGCATGCCTGATTTTGGTCAGGAACTAGATGACAATGAGATGGCATTGAAAACAAAAAAGAAATAATTTTTACACTTTTAGTTATATTGAAAAAAGGGCTTCCCAATTATTGAGAAGCCCTTTTTGTATGGTATAAAATGAGTAATTAAACTCCTTTAATTTTCTTTACAGCCGCTTTAATTCCGCGAATTAATGACGAGCTAAATCCATGAGATTCCATTTCGCTTAATCCTGCAATTGTACAGCCTTGAGGAGTAGTTACTCTATCAATTAATTGTTCTGGGTGAATTTGTTCTTCCATAACCATTTCGGCAGCTCCTTTTACTGTTTGAGCCGAAATTGCTAAAGCCGTTTTCCAGTCAAAACCAATTTCGATACCGGCTTGCATAGAAGCTCTAATATATCGCAATGCAAAAGCGGTTCCGCTTGCGGCTAATACCGTAGCAGCATCCATTAATTTTTCGTCAATAACAGGAGCTGTTCCTAAGTCTTTGAAAATAGCTACTAATTTTTGACCTTCTTCGGTATGTTTTTCATTAAAAGAAATACAAGTTGCCGAAGCCGCATATTGTGCCGCAATGTTAGGCATAATACGAATTGCTTGATGGTCTTCGCCAATTTTATTTTGCAAGGCATCAATAGACAAGCCGCTTACTCCTGAAGCAATTATTTTATTGGAAATAACGGGAAGAATTTCAGCTAAAACAGTATCTACCTGATACGGTTTTATGGTTAAAATAATGATGTCAGCCTCTTGAATGTTGTGCTTGTTATCTGAAGAAACAGTAACACCTAATTTTTCTAAATATAGAATGCTTTCGGTATTTCTTCTGGTTACTGTAACTTGGTGTTCTGTAGCGTTTTTTGCCATTCCTAATGCAATAGCAGCACCTAAATTACCTCCTCCTATTATGTGTACTTTCATTAAAAAATTATTTAAATTCCTAAAATCATTTTTGCTAATGCAAAATAAATAATGATACCAAAAATGTCATTAGCAGTAGTTATAAACGGTCCTGTTGCAATAGCAGGATCAATCTTGTTTTTGTGAAGAAAAAGCGGAACTAAGGTTCCTAATGTTGCAGCAAATAAAATAACTACAAGCATGGAAATGGAAATGGCAAGTCCTACTAAATATTGTTGATACATGGCAGAGTGATAACCTAGTAATAATAAAGAGATAATGCTACCTGAGATCATAGCTACCGAGACTTCTTTACTAAAATAAACACGGCTAAACTGTTTTAAAGATCCGTTAGCTAATCCTTGTACTACGATTGCCGAAGCTTGTACTCCAATGTTTCCAGCTGTTGCTGAAAGCAGAGGTACAAAAATGATTAAAGTCTCATATTTTTTAAATGCATCTTCATTACCCTTTAATACAATAGAAGCTATCAATTCAATCACCATTCCGATGAGCAACCATGGCAAGCGCGCCTTAGTTAATTCTAAAATGCTGTCATTGGTTTCTACGTCTTGTGTAATACCCGCCGCTAATTGGTAATCCTTCTCGGCTTCTTCTTTAATTACATCTACAATGTCGTCAATGGTAATACGTCCTACTAACCGACCCAATTCGTCCACTACAGGAATGGCTTCTAAGTCGTATTTTTGCATGATTCGCGCTACCTCAACATCTTTATCGTCTACTTTTACCCAGTTTAATTTTCGAATATAAACATCGCTAATATGAGTTTTGGTCGAAGTAGTTAATAAATCTTTTAACGAAAGTCTCCCTTTTAATCGGTTTTCGTCATCTACTACATAAATAGAATGTACTCTGGAAACATTTTCGGCCTGAATACGCATTTCTTTGACGCAGGTTAAAACATTCCAGTTTTCGTTGACTTTTACCAACTCTTTTCCCATCAAACCTCCGGCAGTATCTTCGTCATAACGCAATAAGTCCACGATGTCCTTGGCGTGTTCTACGTCTTGAAGCTCCGAGATTACTTCGGCTTTTAAGTCCTGAGAAAGTTCGGCAATAATGTCGGCAGCATCATTGGTGTCTAATTCGTCTAGCTCCTCGGCAATTTCCTTTGCCGAAAGACGGCTTAATATATTTTCACGCAAATCATCTTCTAATTCAAGAAGGATTTCTGCGGTTTGCTCGCTATCTAAAACCTTAAAAATATAAGTGGCTTCATCAAAATCAAGTTCGTCCAAAACCTCGGCAATATCAGCATGGTGCATGTCATTAAGTAAGGATTCTAGTTCCTTATCATTATTGGCTGCAATGTGTTGCTTTAATTCGAGTATTAAGTCTTTACTGATTTTAAATTCCATCGGCTTCTATTTTTTGAGTAAGTTCGATAAATTGTGCTACGTCTAATTGCTCGGGACGGAGGTCAAAGATACTATCTTCTCTCAAATTATCCGATAAATCCAGTGTTTTTAAACTGTTACGTAAAGTTTTGCGGCGTTGTTGAAAAGCAGTTTTTACTACCGTAAAGAATAGTTTTACACTACAAGGCAAGCTGTAATCTTCTTTTCTGCGCATGCGCATTACTCCTGATTTCACCTTTGGTGGCGGATTAAATACGTTTTCGTCAACCGTAAATAAATATTCGGTATCGTAAAAAGCTTGAGCTAAAACAGATAAAATACCATACGCCTTACTTCCTTTTTTCTCGCAAATTCTCTCGGCTACTTCTTTTTGAAACATACCTGAAAATTCGGGGATTTGGTCTCTAAACTCTAAAACTCTAAATACTATTTGAGTTGAAATATTGTATGGAAAATTTCCAATGATAGCAAATTGCTTGTTTTCGAAAACTTCGTTGATATTGTATTTTAAAAAATCTTTCGAGATAATTTTTCCATGCAATTTTGGATAATTGGCTTCCAAATAAGTTACTGATTCGGTGTCAATTTCAATTACATAGGTATTGATAGCTTTGTCCAACATGTATTTGGTCAAAACGCCCATTCCAGGTCCTATTTCTAATATATCATCATATCCTTCTAAACTCAAAGTGTCGGCAATGGCTTTGGCGATACTCTCGTCTTTTAAGAAATGTTGTCCAAGGTGTTTTTTGGCTTTTACTTTATCCATGTTGTTTGTTGTTTGCTACAAAGGCACTAAGGCGCTAAGTATTTTTATATTCCTTTTAGAATTTTCCTTGCAAATGCATTCTGAATACTCTATTTAGTGTTCTGAAATGACCTGCAATTCTGTTTTAAAAGTGAGCATTTTTTCGCCAAAAAGTTTTTGTCCTTCTGCTTGAAGTACCGCGTCGTCTTCTTGATAGAATTTTTCTAAAGTCGCTAAACTATCTGTTGTAAATTGTGCCGAATAGGTTACACCTCCCATTTCTTCTTCAACTAAAACACGAACTAATTTGGCATTGGTAAATTTACCAGTTGCCAGCATTTCAGGAATGTGTTTGTGTTGCATCCAAATCATCCATTGGTCATGAACGCTTTCGTGTATATTAGTGGTAACGTTGTATATGATCATCTTCTTTGTTTATTTGTTAAATCGTTAATTCGGTTAAACCAATAAACAGTTAACCGATTAAACTTTTTATAAATTTTTATCTCCTCTCAATTCTCTGAATTTTTTTCTGGCTTCCACAAAATAAATACTGTCTGGATGATTAAAAATAATCTTCTCGTACAGCGGTTTGGCTTTCTCGGGCTCGTTTAATTTTTTGCTATAGATTTCTGCCGAAAAAAATAATGCTTCATCAATGTAAATTCCATCGCTGTGATGATCTATTATCGATTGGTATTGGCTTAAAGCCAAATTATATTCGCCAATTTTCTCATAGACTTTCCCTAGTCGCAATTGGGTTACCGCTTCGATTTCTTGGTCTTTAAATGATTTTAAAACCAATTGAAATTGAGCAATGGCTTCCTGATCTCTATTTTGATACAACAGATAATCGCCTTTAGCAAATGCTTTTAGGGCAGTTTGTGTCGAATCGGCAACGGTATTGTCATTAATCAATAAAAAATATTCTAAGGCATCATTAGCAATTAACTGTGTATTTGCCGATTTCAGTTCCTTAAATTGTTTCAATGCCCAGACAAAATCACCTTTAAAATAGCTGGTTTTAGCTGCTTTTAAACTGGCTTCATGCGCTACAGCATCATTTTTTAAATCCATTTCAATTTGCGAATAATACAATAATGCCTGATTGAACTTTTCTTCAAAAAGCAAAATATCTGCCAATTCCATTTTGGCTTGAGCCACCTCGTAATTGTTTAGTCGCATTTCCAAAGCCTTTTTTATAATTTCCTTTCCTTGCTCTGGTTTTTTTAATTGAAATGATACAAAATGTGCCTGAATCAGCTGCAAAGATAAGCTAAAAGGACTTATTTCAAATTCCTTCAACAAAGCTTCAATTTCTTGATTGATGCTTGCAAAATCTTTTTCGGAAGCTTTCTTGATTTTTAAATCAATTAAATAGCTATGTGCCTGAATCAACAATCCTAAATCTTTAGTGTTTTCAATAACAAAATCTAAGATTTCCTTAGCAACGTCTTGGTTGTCTTCTTCAATGGTTAAGTTTGCCAAATTTAAAATAGTTGAAAGCGATTCGGGATTGCGTTTGTAAATGGCTTTTTCCTGAATGAATGCTTTCGAAAACTCTTTTTGTTGCACGTAAAACCAACTCAAATACCGGTTCCAAAATAAATCCTGACTTTTTTGAACCTTTAAAATCAAGGCTTTTCGCAAAGCATCGCTAAAAGTAGCATCGGCTTCATCGGTCATAAAACGCGACAATTGATTTTGAATCACAATCGAATTTTGAGGATTAGCATAGGCTTCATCCAGAAATGTAACAATCATTTTATCGAAATTGCCTAATTGTCCGTAAAGTAAACCTTGCTGGTAATTGAAATTAAAATTGGGTTGAATTTCAGTGGCTGTCTGATAGGCTTTTAAGGCATATTCTAATTGTACTTTCTTTTCAAAAGAATTCGCAATTCCGTAAACTTCATTAGGGTTTTTGCGAATGCGTTCGATTGCTTGCTCGTAATAGCTTTTGGCTTTAACATCGTTTTTTTGCAATTGGTAATTATAGCCTAATTCGACCAGAAGACTGCCTTGATTGTATTTAGTCAATCGGTTTTGGATTGCCTTTT
This sequence comes from Flavobacterium sp. ST-158, assembly GCF_058309975.1. Taxonomy (NCBI): domain Bacteria; kingdom Pseudomonadati; phylum Bacteroidota; class Flavobacteriia; order Flavobacteriales; family Flavobacteriaceae; genus Flavobacterium; species Flavobacterium sp. ST-158. The sequence goes on from NZ_JBZEEN010000001.1 coordinate 1,006,398, forward strand.
CTGCAATATCAAATTGTTGTAATTGCTGGTAGCAATCTATTGTGCGTAGAAAATACTGCATGTTCTGAGGAACATTTTCTAACAATTCCTCGTAACTGATTTTTGCTTTTTCAAAATCTCCTTTGTCGTAATAATACTGTGCTAATTGCTCGTTTTGAGCAAAACAAATCAATGAAAAAAATAAGGCAATATGTAGAAATAGTTTTTTCATTATTCGATTTATTTCGAAAATATTTTACCGCAAATTCGCAAATTTTATTTTTATTAAACTTAAAAAATAATTTGCGAATTTGCGGTAAACAGAACTAAAATTAGTTGATAATATCAAATCCGCAATACGGACGCAAAACCTCAGGAATTACAATTCCTTCTGGAGTTTGGTAGTTTTCTATAATTCCTGCTAAAACTCTAGGCAAAGCCAATGAACTTCCGTTTAAGGTATGCGCTAATTGGTTTTTTCCGTCTTTGTCTTTGAAACGCAATTTTAGACGATTAGACTGAAAAGTTTCAAAGTTAGAAACAGAACTGATTTCTAACCAACGTTCTTGCGCTGTAGAATACACTTCAAAATCATAAGTCAAAGCGGAAGCAAATCCCATATCGCCACCACAAAGACGTAAAATTCGGTATGGTAATTTCAATTCGTTCAAAATATCTTTTACGTGTTCTACCATTCCATCTAAAGCTTCGTATGATTTTTCCGGATGTTCGATGCGTACAATTTCTACTTTATCAAATTGGTGCAAACGATTCAATCCACGTACATGTGCTCCGTAAGAACCTGCTTCACGACGGAAACAAGGCGTGTAAGCTGTAGTTAGAATCGGGAATTCACTTTCGTTCAAAATTACATCTCTGAACAAGTTGGTTACCGGAACTTCAGCCGTTGGAATTAAATATAAATTATCGGTAGCATCATGATACATTTGCCCTTCTTTGTCCGGCAATTGTCCTGTCCCGTAAGCGGAAGCTTCGTTTACAAAATGAGGCACCTGTACTTCATTATAACCGGCAGCAGTATTTTTGTCTAAAAAATAATTGATTAAGGCTCGTTGCAAGCGCGCTCCTTTTCCTTTGTAAACCGGAAATCCTGCACCTGTGATTTTATTTCCTAATTCAAAATCAATAATATCGTATTTTTTTACCAATTCCCAGTGCGGTTGTGCTCCTTCGTGTAAAACAGGTACTTCGCCTGCTTCAAAAACATTCAGGTTGTCATCTGCTGATTTTCCTTCGGGAACAATATCAGCCGGTAGGTTAGGTAAAGTGTATAATTTTTCAGTAAGTTCGGCAGCGATAGCATCAGCTGTTTCTGCTAGCTTTTTGCTTTTTTCTTTATTAGTAACCGTTTTTTCTTTTAAGATGGCAGCTTTGGCTTTTTCACCTGCTTTCATCATTTCCCCGATGTCTTTGGACAATTTATTAGATTCGGCTAAGATGTTGTCTAATTCTACTTGCGTAGCACGACGACGCTCATCAAGTTCTACCACTTCTTCCACAACTGTTCTGGCATCCATATTTCTTTTGGCCAAAGCTTGGATTACTTTTTCTTGATTCTCTCTAATAAATGCAATTTGTAACATAGTTGGATTTTTATAACTATAAAATTTCTAATAACGGTAGCAAATTTAAGGAAATGTTTGAGACTTCTAAGACAAAGTTTTGACGAAAAAACTATTTCTCAAAATCAGACCAGCCTTTCGCTGAGATTCGCCAAGTCTCACTTGGCTTTGTATGTATCCGGAGTATTAAAAAGCGTTAGCAGAATTAAATGGAATCCGGGATGCTAAACCTGAAATCACTTCCTTTTCCTGGCTCACTTTCCACCCATATAACACCGCCATGTTTTTCTATAAAATCTTTACACAACATCAATCCTAATCCTGTACCGGTTTCATCATTCGTTCCTACAGTTGTGTGCAGATGATCAACTGCAAACAAAGACGCCATTTTATCAGGAGCAATACCAATACCATTATCTCTGACCGAAAATACCAGCGTGTTATTTTCTTTTGTCATGGAAAGCACTACTTCTCCATTAGTTTCAGTAAATTTTATAGCATTGGAAATTAGGTTTCGAAAGATCGTTTCTAACATGTTTTTATCAGCAAAAAAATATTCCCGAGCTGTAATTTCAGAATGAATGGTTATGTTTTTATTCTTAGCAACATTCGCCAGCAGATGGATTGCTTTATCAACCACTGGACTGATTTCTATTCTTTGAGGATTAAATCCAAGACTTCCTGTTTGAGATTGTGCCCAGGTTAAAAGATTATCCAGCAACGAAGACACACTTTTGGAAGACTGATGAATTAACGTTATATATTCATTGGTTTCTTTATAATTAGTATGGGTCTCATCTTCTAATAATAATTCCGAAAGTCCAATAATCCCATTAAAGGGGCCTTTTAAATCATGCGCAATAATTGAAAAAAATCTGTTTTTATCCTCGAGTAATTTCTTAACCTGCAATTCTTTTTCTTCCTGAAGTAAAAGCAAATATCCTACTCCGCTTATAATCATCATCAGAAATATGATTAAAAATATAATCTGCTGTGCGGGATCAACAGAATAAAGGCTTGTTGAGGTTTTAAAAAAAGGATAAATGATTCTGAAAATCACTGCAATTAACAGAATAAAATAATTAAAACCCAGTATTTTTTTAAACATACTGCTTCTGGCTTCGGTTAAAAATCGCAAAGCAGGTATTATCAGCATTATAAAAATTACAAACGAAGCTAGAGCTACCCGAATATTAGCTGCCGCCTCACACCATACTGCCAAATAAAAAGCAGACAACATAACAGCAAAAAGTACGGCTTGTATCCGATAGGCTTTTTTAGAGCTATTTACCATCATAAGCATTGCTATAGATTCCAGATAATAACTTGCAAAAACTAAAGTATTGGGAATAACAATATTTACAGGATTGAATGTAACGGTGTCCGTTCTGAGAAAAAATGCTAACCAAGCAAAAGACTGAAAAATTTTAGAAAAACCAAATACCAATAAATGGGTTTTAGTATCCTTACTGCTGAGTGTGAATCGAAAAGTAAAAACAAGTGTTGCCAGAGCAAAATTTCCCCAAAACAACAATCCCATTACATTGCGGATGTCTAATGCAAATAATTTTAAAAATTGATTTAGAATCTCCATAACCAACTACATTTTTCTATAGGACTTATAACTAACAGGTATTACAAAAATATACTTATTTTGAAAGTATCCTAACAAATACTGCAATATTTGGAGACAGCGTCGAATTTAATCTATTACATTCTCTTGATTTCGCGACCTAAATAATCTTCTAAAAGTTCAAACATAGCATCCACTGAAAGTACCTGAGTGTCGGGATGGTTTAATAAAAATGCAGCATTAAGTTCCATAAGGTTTTCTTCCAGTTCGAAGAAAGTATCGGTGTTGAGTAAATCTCTTGTTGGATTTACGCCTTCAAGTTTTCCATTTAAGAATTTGTTGAGCTTTACGCTACTCATCAAGCGGACTTTTTTAGCTTGTTGTTGGAATAATTCCAAATGCTTTTCGGCACCAATTAACTGCAAGCCTTCTTCTATTAATTCGTTCAGTTCTTTATTCCAGCCCGATTTGTAAACAAATTGTGCAAAGTTGCCTTCGATATGTTGCGCTACATAATAATCCAGGTAATAACTCATTAAAGCATCTTCGTGAATGAATTCGTCGTCAATTTTTTCCTCACGCATCAGGTTGATAACCGAAATGTTAGAGTTGATAACGTCTTGAGGGTTTTCGCTATTGGCTGCGTTTTCTGAGATAATGATGCTTCCGAATTCCATTTTTGAGATTTTTTAAAGGAGTTTGTGAGCAAATTTCGTTTTTTTTGCCACGGATTTCACAGATTAGCACGGATTTTTTTTGGAATTGTATTAGCTAAAACATTTTTAACCGCAAATTACGCAGATTGTTTAAAGCTAAAATTTATTCAGCATTAGATTCGTCATTTTTCTTTTGCTGATTCATTTTGGTAACCAAAGCTTTCATTCGTGCTGCTTTTGCTGCTTTTTCTTCTTGTAGTTTAGCCTTTTTCCGATTCAATAATTTGGTATGTAAAGCCTTGTTTTTGGTGTTTTTTTCGGGTCCTTTGGGCATGATTTATTTTCTTTAAATCTGTTTTGCAAAGATAGGAAAGGAATGATTCAAACGGATTTAATTCGTTTCAATATAAAATAATGATTGTTCTTATTGGTTTTTTAACTTAAAAAATCTGCTTTTAAATTATGACATATTATTAAAAACTAATCTAGAGTTTAGAAAAAAAATGTATAAATGTATTGATTTGTTAGTGAAAAATATTACTTTTCAAACTCGAAAAATATTATATGCAGATTTTAAAACTTGTACATATCGATGGATTTATTGATGGGGGTAGTTCAAAACCTTTGTTAATTACTGCTGTTGACAATACCGGTAAAGCTAATCAATACGTGATGAAGCTTTTTAAAACAAATTATGTAGAACAAAATTATTCTGTTGCTAAAGAAATTTTAATTTGTGAACTTGCTAAGGAATTTAATTTACCTGTTCCTAATTATGCGCTAATAAACATTGAAAACGAATTGTTGTCAAAATATTTCGAGCCTGAGGAACTAGCTTTGTTAGATAAAAATTATAAATTTTGTAGTGAGTTTAATGGTCAATTTGTTATCTTTAATCCTCTAGTTTCATTGCAATTTATTAAATCATATGATATTGCAAATTTATTTGCTTTTGATAATGTAATAATTAATAGTGATAGAGGTGGGTTTAGAAATAAACCAAACTTACTAGTTAATGATGACGAAATTTTATTAATTGATCATGAACAAACATTACCTTTTATAAATAATTTATATAGTGATCCTAATTACTTTACTTATCTACAAAATTACCCATATCAACGCCATTTAGTTATTACTCATTTAAAGAGTATGAGATTAAAAAATGGTGTTTTTGATGAATTTTTAGAGATGTTAAAATATTTGAATATTGAAAAGTTTATTTATATTTTTGATCAATTAGATTCTTTAAACATCAACTATGGTGAAAGGGAAAAATATTTATCTTTTTTCGCTTGGGCAAAAGAGAAGAGAGAGTCTATTTATAAACATTTAAATAGTATAGTAAAATGAAAACAGATTTTTACAAATATTGCATTCTAAAATACAAACACTCTCCTTTTTTGGATGAGAGTTTGAATATTGGATTGTTGATATTTTATAGTAATACTGGTAAATTCTCATTTAATTATTCAAAAAATTTAAGTCGTATAAAATATATTTATGATAATGTTCCAGAAAGAACAATTAAAGAATATCTTAAACAAATTGAAAAAAGAATAAAAAGATTTTCCCTGAATGACGATGTATTTCATAAATTAGAAATTGATGACTTATCATCATTTGTTTCAAAATATCTATTACCTGTTGACGGTAGTGTTTTACAGTTTTCAAATTATAAGGATGATTTTCAGCTTGATTTCGAAAATGATTTTATTGAAAATGTTCTACAAAAAAAATTTTTAATTGATGATTTAAAACACCAAAGTAATCAGCCCAAGGAACCTGAACTTCTAAATAAATTTTATAAAAATCTAAAAGGATTAGATTTCAATATGATTAATAGAGGTAAGAAAAAATTCTATGTTGATTATACTATAAAAAACGAAACTGGTAATGAATTTAAATTTGATTATGGGTGGCAAAATGGAACTCTAAACCTCGTAAAAGCTATAAGTTTTGACCTTAAAGAATCGAAAAGTATTGCAGAAAAAGCATATAAAAATTTGGGACAATTTATTGATTTAGAAAATGAAGCTGAGAAAAATAATTTGCGATATGATTTAATAATTGGTAGACCTCAATCAAAATCTCTATTTAAAGAATATGACCATGCTCTTTCGTTATTAGAGAAAATCAAACATGCTAAATTAGTTGAAGAAAAAGAAATAGATTTATATTCATTAAAAGCTATAAAGGCTATTACTGAATAGTATACAATAATATTACAACTGTAAAAATAATTTGTTTTTGTTTCGTGAAAAATACATTCTTAAAGGGTGGTCTATAGCGAATTAAGAAGTCTATAACTGTTTCAGATATTGTATTTGATTATTATAGTTAAGTTGGGATGAAACATTTTTACAAACTCGGATTTCTTAGCCCCGATAGAAGTGAAAAAAAAAAATTATTTTTTTTCTTAAATAAAAGGAAGGGCATCTTCACCTATCTTTAATATTTATAGTAGAGTTCGAAGATTCAACGAAGTTAAATTGCTCCAAATAAAATTGGATTCCTTATTTTTGCAGCCAATTTATTTGAATCATGATACAGAATCCAGAAAGATATACCATTACGGCGGCTTTGCCTTATACGAACGGACCCATACATATTGGGCATTTGGCGGGAGTTTATGTTCCTGCGGACATTTATTCGCGTTATTTGCGTTTGCAAGGAAGAGATGTTTTGTTTATTTGCGGAAGCGACGAACACGGCGTTGCCATTTCGATGAAAGCTAAAAAAGAGGGGATTACACCTCAGGAAGTAATCGATAAATACGATGGTATTATCCGCAAATCGTTCTCTGATTTTGGAATTGCATTTGATAATTATTCTCGAACTTCGGCTCAAATTCATCATGATACAGCTCAGGAATTTTTTAAGAAATTATATGATAACGGTGATTTTATTGAAGAAGTAACTGAACAATTATACGATGCAAAAGCGGATCAATTTCTGGCAGATCGTTTTGTGATGGGAACTTGTCCAAAATGCGGCAACGAAGAAGCGTATGGTGACCAATGTGAAAAATGTGGCTCGACATTAAATGCTACCGATTTGATTAATCCAAAATCGACTATTACGGGAGAAACTCCTATCATGAAATCTACGAAACACTGGTTTTTGCCATTGGACAGATACGATGCTTTCCTGAGAGAATGGATTCTGGAAGGACATAAAAACGACTGGAAACACAATGTTTACGGACAGGTAAAATCCTGGATCGACGGTGGATTAGAGCCTCGTGCGGTAACTCGTGATTTGGATTGGGGAATTGATGTTCCGGTGGAAGGTGCTGAAGGAAAAAAATTATACGTTTGGTTTGATGCACCTATTGGGTACATTTCGTCCACCAAAGAATGGGCTGCGAAAGAAGGAAAAGATTGGACGCCATACTGGAAAGACGAAAAAACGAAATTGGTTCACTTCATCGGGAAAGATAATATTGTTTTCCATTGTGTAATTTTCCCGGCAATGTTAAAAGCCGAGGGAAGTTATATTTTACCAGACAATGTTCCTGCCAATGAGTTCCTGAACTTGGAAGGAAATAAATTATCGACTTCTAAAAACTGGGCGGTTTGGTTGCACGAATATTTGGAAGAATTTCCAAATCAGCAAGATGTGTTGCGCTATGCATTGACATCCAACGCGCCGGAAACTAAAGACAATGACTTTACCTGGAAAGACTTCCAAGCAAGAAACAATAATGAATTAGTAGCGATTTTTGGAAATTTCATCAATCGTGTGGTGGTGTTAACCAATAAATATTATAACGGTGTTGTTCCTGCTCCAAATGAATTTTCGGAAGTAGATGAACAAACATTAGCCGAATTAAAAGCCTATCCAGCGGTGATTTCGAGTTCTATTGAAAGATACCGTTTTAGAGAAGCTTTGGGCGAAATGATGAATGCGGCTCGTTTAGGAAATAAATATTTAGCTGACGAAGAGCCTTGGAAAGTAATTAAAGACAATCCGGAACGCGTGCAAACACAGATGTATGTGGCTTTGCAAATTGCTGCTGCTTTAAGTTCACTTTGCGAACCTTTCCTGCCGTTTACAGCAACAAAATTATCCAGAATCTTAAATATAGAATCTAAAGTAAGCTGGAATACTATTACTGAAACTTCAGACTTATTAGCAGCCGGACACCAAATTGGTGCTGCCGAATTGCTTTTTGCTAAAATTGAAGATGAAGAAATTCAAAAACAAATAGACAAACTGGAAGCAACTAAAACGGCGAACCTTGCCGAAAACAAGAAAGCGGAACCTCAGAAAGACTTGATTCAGTTTGAGGATTTTGCTAAAATGGATTTGCGTGTAGGAACGATTTTAGAAGCAGAGAAAATGCCAAAAGCCAATAAATTATTGGTATTAAAAGTAGATACTGGAATTGACGTTCGTACGATTGTTTCGGGAATTGCCGAGAGCTTTAAACCAGAAGATATCATTGGAAAACGAGTAACTGTTTTAGTCAACCTGGCTCCAAGAGCATTACGAGGTGTCGAAAGTCAGGGAATGATTCTGATGACTAATAATGCCGAAGGAAAATTAGTTTTTGTAAATCCAGATACTGATGGTGTTGGGAATGGAGAAACGATAAATTAGTTTTCTTAGCATCAAGATTCTTTGAAATTTTATTTAAGATAGTTTGATTATAAAACCAGTATTATTGAATGCTGGTTTTTTTTGTGTTACTGTTAAAAAAATATTGATAAAAAATGCATGAATATTATAAATTGTATTATATTTCGCTCGTAATTTTTGTACCATGAAAAACCTATTATTTAGCTTTATTTTACTGATGAGTTTGTCTATTAAAGCTCAAAAGGAAGTTGCCTCTTTTCCTGTTTCGTATTCAAGTGATTTCTTCAGCGACAAGGAATCTATTGCAATTTCAAATAATAAAACTAAAGAGTTAGTTTTATTGATTGAAGATAAAGACAAAACCATTTTAATATTACTAGATGAACAATTTAAACAAATAGGGACATTAGCTGGTGAAAAATTAGATCGAAAATTTAAAACATTCATTGGTTACTCTATTCAAGGTGATACTTATTGTGTTTTTTTTAAAAATAATACCGATAAAAAATTTGGATACATAGAGTTTAATTTTAAATCTGGAACTGTAACACAATTGCTTTTAGATTTTAAACTTGAAGATGAGAAATACGTAGAAGCAATTACCCATAATGATGTTTTTTATTTAATGACTTCCGAGAAAAAAACAGATTACGTTAACTTCTATGAATTTACTAGAGGTAAACAATTATTAAAGCATGCGGTTGATTTTAGTACAGTTTCATATAATTATTTTTCTGGAGATGTTGTTATTAATGATACTCCCTATAAATTATTGACTTCAAATGTTTGGGGTAGTAATGGTTCACTTACAAAAATTGATCTCAACAGTCCTAGCGCTATCGAATCTACTTCAAAAAAAGTAAAATTATATCAAATTAATGACGAACTCATTTTTAGTTTTGATAATCAAAATGATAAAACAACAGTTGTAAGTGTTAATACGACCGATTTTTCAAAAAAAGATATTGTTTTTGAAAAACCTAAATTAGATTTACCTTATAGTTCCGCATCACATAATTCATTATACAATAATGGTGTTTTGTATCAAGCAGTATGTTCATCAAAAGAGATGAAATTAACGGCAAAAAACTTTAATGACAACATATTAATTAAAGAACTATATATTTCGGATGCTAATGATAGCATTCCTTTTAAAAATGGGTCTATTATTCAAGAAAATAGTTCAATATGGTTTAAAGACAATAAAAGAGTTAGAGAACTAGAAAAATCATCAAAATTCTTAAGAAAAGTGAGTAACGGAAGACTCGGTATTGTTGCTTTTGTTAATAATAATATTCAACAAATTACAGTAGGCGGATGTGTTGAGCAAACTAGAGGAGGAGGTTTTGGTATGATGCCTATGGGCGGTATACCAATAGGTGGGTTTGCTATGGGTGGCGGGATGTTTTTTGCGGCTTCATTTAACCCGTTTATGGGGGCATATAATAGTTATTCTTATACAAAATCTACGCGTATAGATTGCTTGTTTGATGATAATTTCAATCATATAGAAGGTGTGGCTAAAAAAAATATTTTTGACAAAATTCATGAACAAGAAGAATTCATAGAAAAGGAAAAAAAACTGGAATGGGGATTAAATCTTAAAAACATTTACAGACATAATAACAAATTTTATCTATCATATCTTAATGATTTAGATAAAAAGTATAACATTATTGAATTTGAAAATTAATATTATTTGCATTTAATTCTATAAAATAAAAAATTTAATTAAGAATATGTATTTGCTATACTTTTTATTGTATCAATTGCTATTTTTGGCAAATGACAAATGCAAAACCTAAATTAGCTTTAGCGCTTGGATTACTTTGTATTTCGATATTTCCAATTTTGGTACGATTGCATTTTACCAATGGATTGATTTCGGCATTCTATCGCATGTTCATTGCGGCAGTTTTGTTGTTACCTTATATTATTGTTACTAAGAAATTTAAACTCCTCCAAACAAATCTTCTTATACTTGCCATAATTAGTGGTGTTGTTTTTGCCACAGATATCGCTATTTGGAATATTGCCATTCAAAAATCTAGTGCTACGCAAGCTACTTTATTGGCTAATCTCTCGCCGGTTTGGGTGGGAATAGGCTCATTTGTGTTTTTGAAAAATAGACCTAGTTCGAACTTTTGGATGGGTACAGCAATAGCGCTTTTTGGAATGTTGACCTTAGTGGGTTTTGATACTTTTAGCCAACTTAATTTTGATCTAGCCTTTGTTTTAGCCTTACTTTCTGGAATGTTGTACGCCACTTATATTCTCATCAGCAAAAATATCTTATCCCAAGTGGATGTACTGAGTTTTATGAGTATTGTTTTGTTGTCCTCTAGCTTGTTTCTTGGAATTGTTTGTTGGGCCACAGGAGAAACGTTTAGTGGCTTTTCTAATACTGCTTGGTTAGTTCTATTTGTCCAAGGTGGTGTTTGTCAATTGACTGCTTGGTTGCTTATTAGTTATGCTACTCAACATTTACGAGTCACAAGAGTTTCGCTGAGTTTGTTGGGACAAGCAGTACTGGCTACTTTTTTAGCTTGGTTATTTTTAGATGAAAATATAAATTGGCATATGATTATTGGCGGTATTTTTCTACTTTTAGGAATACGAATCACTTTTTACAACCAAACCCTTTGGTTTAAAAATTAAAACAAATTATATGCCTTTTAAAGTTATTGCTTTCGATGCCGACGATACCTTATTTGTTAACGAAACTTATTTTCTGGAAACAGAAGAAAAATTTTGTGAATTAATGAGCGATTACCTATCACACAAAAGTATTTCTCAGGAACTTTTCCAAATTGAAATAAAAAATCTGGCCATCTATGGTTACGGAATTAAAGCCTATATTCTTTCGATGATTGAAGCGGCTATGAGCATTTCGAACAATACGATTCCGGTTGAGGTTGTTGGCAAAATTATTCAATACGGAAAAGAATTATTAGACAAACCAATTGTTCTTTTAGACGGAGTCGAAGAAACATTGGAAGCTTTGTATGGAAAATACAAATTAGTGGTTGCCACAAAAGGCGATTTGCTAGACCAAAGACGTAAATTGCATAATTCAGGTTTGGGTAAATATTTTCATCATATCGAAGTCATGTCTGACAAGCAGGAACAAGATTATCTGGATTTGATTAAGCGTCTGGAAATCAAACCAACCGAATTTTACATGATTGGAAATTCCCTAAAATCAGATGTTTTGCCTGTCTTAGCTATTGGTGGACATGCAGCACATGTTCCGTTTCACACTACCTGGGCACATGAGAAAATTGATCATGAAGTGAAACATGTAAACTTTCGTTCTTTTGAAAAAATTAGAGAGATTCTAGACTTTTTAGATTAAATACTAATTGCTATAGTTCGTTAAATAAAAATCAAAATGCTTTTCAAACAAAGGATTTTATGCGATTTTTACTAACTTTACTCGAAGTCTAACCAATAAAAACTCGATTTATGTTAAAAAAAAATATAGAAACTGCATTAAACAAACAAATTCGAATTGAAGCGGAGTCTTCTCAAACCTATTTAGCAATGGCTTGTTGGGCTGAAGTCAACGGTTTAGAAGGGATTTCGCAATTTATGTATGCACAGTCTGATGAGGAGCGTGCTCACATGCTTAAATTAATTTGTTACGTAAACGAACGTGGCGGACACGCACAAATAACCGATTTGAAAGCTCCTAAAACAAGCTACACTACTTTCAAAGAAATGTTTGAAGCATTATATGAGCACGAAGTTTTTGTTTCTGATTCGATTAACGAATTGGTTCATATTACTTTTTCAGAGAAAGATTATGCAACACACAATTTTTTACAATGGTATGTGTCTGAACAAATAGAAGAAGAAGCTACCGCTAAAACAATTTTAGACAAAATTAACCTTATTGGTGATGATAAAGGAGGTTTGTATTTGTTTGATCGCGATATTCAACAATTAACAGTAACAAGTTCTGTTGCTATTAATCCAAAATAAAAAAGTTAAAGTTTATTTAGAATACATAAAAATAACATTTTTTCATTTATATTTGCCTCAGTTTTAAACTACTGGCAAGATGGGCAAGAAAGAAAAAGAAAAAGACAGGAAAAAGAAGAAGAAAGACAAAAAGAAAAACGAAGCTCTAGTTGTCATCAAGAAAGTAGAAAGTTGTAAATCTTCTTGTTGTGAAAAATTCAAAAAATCCGAAAGCAAGCGTTGCAAACGTTGCCCAATGTACGATTTGATTCAAAAAGTAGCCTAAATAAAATACAATGCCCTTCTATTGAGAGGGCATTGTTTTATAAAATAGTTATTATTTTAAAAATAGAAGGTTTATGAATTTTTAAAGAGCATTCAAAACCGAAATAATATCATCTCCATAATTTTCAGTTCTGGTTTTTCCAAAACTTTTTATGAGTTTTAATTCTTCTAAAGTTTCTGGCTTTGCTTTAGAGATAGAGACCAAATGAGAATTGTGACAAATTTTAAAGGCAGACCAGCCTAGTTTTTCTGATAAATCGCTTCTCCATTTTTTTAAAGCTGAATAAATTTTCTTTTCTTCCAAAGTTAATTCATCAAAATTGTCAGTGGATTTCTTTTCTTTTTTAGATTCATAAAAAACAACGGCTGACCAAAAATTTGCAGTCTCAGTAGTTATAAAATTTGCAGAAGTAAGTTTAACTTCAACCGAGTCAAGAAATCTATTCATTAGATTTTGGTCTTCTTCACAAAATTCTTTATTAAGGCGAATATTAAAAACTTTGATATTCATTAGAAACGATTAAATGTTAAACTATTTCCCTAAAAGTAATATCTCTGTAACCGCCACTTCGGTAACATATCGTTTTTCGCCGTTTTTATCTTCGTAAGTGCGGTGTGTCAATTTGCCTTCAATGGCGATTTCTTTTCCTTTCGTGACATATTTTTCGATAATATCGGCAGTTTTGCCCCAGGCTACTAAACGGTGCCATTGGGTTTCTTCTACTTTTTCACCTTTGTCATTTTTGTAACTTTCGTTGGTAGCTAAGGTAAAGTTGGCTAACTTTTTTCCTCCGTCAAAATTTTTGATTTCTGGCTCATTTCCTAAATGACCAATCAATTGTACTTTGTTTCTTAATGCATTCATGGCGTATAAAATTTAATCGTTACTATCTGAACTCGTTTCAGATTTTTTGGCTAATACTATCGAAAGTTGTTTGTTTCATTTCGATGGTACAAAGTTGCAACTACCGCCATGATTTATTCGGTTAATAGTTACTTACTTTCGGTTGTAAATATTTGTAAGCGTTTGTAAACGGATATTTTTTTTGTATCTTGCAGTAAATCAATTATTTTATGCAAGCAGAAATCAATAAAGTCGAACTACGAAATCTGAAAATTCAAGATTATAAAGAATTAAAAAATTCAATGATCGAATCCTATCCTGAAATGATAGACGATTATTGGAAAGAATCAGATATTAAAAAATTACTTAAAATATTTCCCGAAGGGCAATTGGTTATATTGGTCGATGATATTGTGGTAGGTGCCGCATTGTCGCTCATTGTTAATGAAGATTTGGTTGAAAAGAACCATGATTATGCTAAAATCACGGGAAATTATACCTTTTCTACACATACATCTAAGGGGGAAGTATTGTATGGAATTGATGTTTTTGTGGTGCCTAAATACCGTGGATTGCGTCTAGGACGTCGTTTGTATGATGCAAGGAAAGAAATTTGCGAACAGTTGAATTTAAAATCCATTGTGTTTGCAGGAAGAATTCCTAATTATGCGCAATATGCTAATGAACTTACTCCTAAAAGTTATATTGATAAAGTAAAAAGAAAAGAACTTCACGATCCGGTATTGTCTTTTCAATTGAGCAATGAGTTTCACGTGATGCGTGTCATGAGAAATTATCTGGAAGGCGATAGAAAGTCTAAGGAATTTGCCGTTTTGTTAGAGTGGAATAATATTTACTATGACGAAAGTCCGCAAATTATCAATACAACTAAAAGTGTCATTCGATTAGGGTTGATTCAATGGCAAATGCGTTCGTTGAACAATTTAGAAGCCTTATTTGAACAATCAGAGTTTTTTATTGACGCTGTATCGGGATATGGAAGTGATTTTGCTGTTTTTCCAGAGTTGTTCATTGCTCCATTAATGGCAGATTACAATCATTTGTCCGAGGCTGATGCTATTAGAGAACTGGCTAAATATTCGGAACCTATTCGAAAAAGATTTCAAGAATTAGCCATTTCCTACAATATCAACATCATTACCGGAAGTATGCCAACTTTAGTTGATGGTGTGCTTCATAATAGTGGTTTTTTATGCAGAAGAGATGGAACGTATGAGACTTATACCAAAATACATATTACGCCTAACGAAGTATTTCATTGGGGGATTACTGGAGGGAATCACATCCAAACTTTTGATACCGATTGTGGGAAAATTGGAGTTATTATTTGTTATGATGTTGAATTTCCAGAACTTTCTCGCTTAATGGCCGATGAAGGTATGGATATCTTGTTTGTTCCTTTCTTGACCGATACGCAAAATGCCTATACTCGAGTAAAACATTGTGCACAAGCCAGAGCTATTGAAAACGAATGTTATGTTGCTATTGCAGGTTGTGTGGGTAATTTACCCAAAGTGAATAATATGGATATTCAATATGCGCAATCGGCTGTTTTTACACCATCTGATTTTGCTTTTCCAAGCAATGGTATTAAAGCGGAAACGACTCCAAATACTGAAATGACCTTAATTGTTGATGTCGATCTAGATTTATTAAAAGAATTACACGAACACGGAAGTGTGAAGATTTTAAAAGACCGACGTGATGATTTGTATAAAATTAAGAAATTAAAAAGCTAAATATGAGCAGTGAATTATTTGATTTAGAACAATTAAAATTTCCAATTGGAGAATTTCAAAAACCGGATTTGATATCTAAAGATCATTTGAATAATTGGATAACAGCTATTGAAAAATTCCCTTCTAAGATAAAAATGCTAACTGAAAATCTTTCGGTAAACGAATTAAATTGGATTTATAGACCCGATGGTTGGAAAATAAAACAAGTAGTACATCATTGTGCCGACAGTCATATCAATAGTTTTGTTCGGTTTAAATTAACACTAACTGAAGAAATGCCTATAATAAAACCTTTTGAAGAAGATAAATGGGCTGAACTCCATGATGGACTTTCCGATGATTTATCAGCATCGATTCAAATTATTGAAGGAGTTCACGCTCGTTGGGTTTTGTTGTTGAAATCCTTTGATGAACAACAATTAAACCGACAATTTATACATCCTGCTACTAATAAAATTTCAACTTTAAAGGAAACTATTGGAGTTTATGCTTGGCATTGTAACCATCATTTAGCACATATAGAACAAGCCTTATTTTACAAAGGTCAATTTTAGTAATTATGGAAAAAAACTGTTTAGAATGTGGCGAAAAAATTGTAGGTCGAGAAGACAAGAAGTTTTGCAGCGATGGTTGTCGCAATGCCTATAATAATAAGATGAACAAGGATAGTAATAATATTATGCGTAATATCAATAACAAGTTGCGTAAAAATTATAGGATTCTTTCAGAACTGAACGTTGACGGAAAATCAAAAACAACTAGAACTAAATTGTTAAGTAAAGGTTTTGATTTTGAATTTTTTACGAATGTTCTAAAAACAAAAACAGGCAATACATACTATTTTTTGTATGACCAAGGGTATATGTTGTTAGAAAATGACTGGTATATTCTTGTAAAAAAAGACAATTAGCAATCTCTCCCAAATTTACCTAAAAAATGAAAAAAGATTTATCCTCCATTGTTTCGGTACTGTTTTTTGCAGCGGTACTTGCTTTTGTATATTTCAGCATTATGCCACAATGGACTACTAATGTTAATAAACCGCTTGCGGAATTTTCGACCCAAAGAGCTTTGGTACACATCAAAGCAATGAGTCAAAATCCACATTATGTAGGTTCCCAAAACCATAATAAAGTAGCTAATTATTTGCAATACGAACTAGCAAAACTAGGTTTGGAAAGTAGTTTCCAGGATGGATATACCTTAACTGATTGGGGGAATTTAGTTCAATCGCATAATGTTATGGCTCGAATAAAGGGAAGCCAAAATGGCAAAGCTTTGTTATTGCTTTCGCATTATGATAGTGCGCCGCATTCGGCTTCTCATGGTGCTAGTGATGATGCCGTAGGAGTGGCAACTATTTTAGAAAGCGTTCGGGCTTTTTTGCATACTAAAACGGCACATAAAAATGATATAATTATTCTTTTTACTGATGCGGAAGAATTAGGTTTAAATGGTGCAGCCCTTTTCGTAACTCGACATCAATGGGCAAAAGAGGTTGGCTTAGCTTTAAATTTTGAAGCCCGAGGCACCTCTGGTCCCAGTTATATGTTGATGGAAACTAACAATGGAAATGCAGGAATGGTACAGCATTTTGCTGCTGCAAATCCAACTTTTCCAGTGTCCAATTCGTTAATGTATAGCATTTACAAAATGTTGCCTAACGATACCGATTTGACTGTTTTTAGAGAACAAGGTAAAATTCAAGGATTTAATTTTGCTTTTATTGACGGACACTACAACTATCATACAGCACAAGACGATGTACAGCATTTAGACATCAATTCGCTAGCGCATCAAGGTTCTTATTTGATGCCATTATTGCATTATTTTTCCAATGCTAATTTGAGTACTACGCAAGCCGTAGAGGATTATGTGTATTTTTCTATTCCATTTCAGTTTATTAGTTATCCATTCAGTTGGGTGTTGCCTATGGTAATTATTGCATTTGTATTGTTCTTGTTTTTTATTTTCTTAGGCATAGCCAAAAGAATTTTAACTACAGAAAAAATGTTTCAAGGCTTTATTCCGTTTTTAGGTTCGCTTTTTTCGGCAGGATTATTGACCTTTTTGGGATGGAAGATTCTGTTGCAAGTCTATCCGCAATACAATGATTTACTTAATGGTTTTACCTACAACGGACATGCTTATATAGCCGCATTTGTCTTGTTGAGTTTAGCTATTTGTTTTGCGTTTTATCATTTTTTTACGCCAAATAAAATCAGCGCTAATCATTTTGTAGCACCATTGTTTATTTGGTTGCTTATTAACACCGGAATTGCTTTTGCTTTGCAGGGTGCTGGTTTCTTAATTATTCCCGTTTATTTCGGAATTTTTATGTTTGGGTTTTATATTCTCACACAGAGATACAGTCCTATCTTAAACTTAATTTTTAGTATTCCTGCGCTATTGATTATTGCTCCTTTTATCGAAATGTTTCCCATAGGATTAGGTTTAAAAATAATGTATGGAAGTGCTGTTCTTACTGCTTTGTGTTTTGGATTGCTTTTGCCAACATTTGGTAATTTTGTTCAAAAAGGGAGTTGGTCTATTCTCTTTTTATTGGCTTCCATTGGCTTTTTTGCAAAAGCACATTCGGATTCAGGTTACGAAAAAGGAAAAGCAAAATCCAATAGTTTGGTTTATCTCTATGATGCTGATACAAATTTAGCTCAATGGTTAACGTATGATAAAAATTTGGATTCTTGGACCAAAAGGTATTTGGGTGAAAACCCTCAAGCTCCTGTAGGTCTTGACAAGGTTCCACTTTTTAGCAAATATGATACTCATTTTACATTTGCTGCTAAGGCGGAAATGAAAAATATTCCACAACCTACAATTGATTTTTTAACTGATAGTATTGCGGACAATCAAAGGTATTTGAAGATTCGTATTTCGCCCAATCGAAAAGTGAATCGCTATGATATTTTTGCTAATGAAAAAATGAAACTTTATAATATCAAAGCCAATGGCGTTTCTCATTTGGAACAAAAAGGAAAAATTTACAAAAGAGATGGAAAGCGTCTTTTGAGTTATTATGTGGTAGAAAATGATCCGCTGGTATTAGAATTTAACATCAATGCCACAACCCAATTTGATATGACTTTGTTGGAAAGTTCGTTTGACTTGATGCAAAACCCATTGTTTTCTATGAATAAAAGAGCCGATTGGATGATGCCAACACCATTTGTGTTGAATGATGCTGTGGTGATTAAAAAAACAATCAAACCGAGTGTAGGCTTTGTTCCGGTAGAGCTAACGGCAGTGCCAGAAACCAAAGTAATGTCAGCTCAGCAAGTGGCTCCAGAGACGAAAATGGTTAGTGAAATTGCTCCTCCTGAATCCAATAAACCAATTGTAAAAAGAAGACCAAAACCAAAATCTAGAGTACCTTTGAAACTTATTGATGCGCCAATTGATACTACGCGATAAGTAATTTAATTGATTTTTTTAGCTAGTTTTTTTGGCTTATTTATTGGTGCTAAAAAAAATGAAAGTGAAAATAAAAATCCCCGAAGCACCGGGTATAAATTAATTCTTCACTGTTTTATTGGATACTACTTTGATGTGTTATTGTCTTTTACTAAAATTGCAATTCATTATGCCTAATTGCAGTTCGTCGGAAAAATGTTTTTTCAAATGACTTGGTTTAGTTCATTTGCTAAATAATTAAACCCACCCACAAATTATGAAAAAACTAATCGCATTAATCCTGATTTTAGTAATCACCAGTTTTGTTGTTGTTTCAAATAAACCATCGTTTTTCAATGAAAATCAAATTAGAGAAAGAATAGACTCTGAAAATTTCAAATGGGAATATGTAAAAGACCGATTGTTTGACGGAGAGACAGAGAATGTATATAAAATAAAAGGACCTATTCTTATTTCACTAAAAAATGCTTCCAAGCAAGATAGTATTGTTATTAACGAAGTTATGCAGGAAATACGAACTGTTATTCCCAATAAAACCATTGCTTTTTATAAAAGCTTTACTGGGAAATCTTTTGATGTAGATTCTAATAGTGATCGTTATGCTAAAGTTAAAGGGATTGAATTTATAGAGTTGATTAATTCAACAATTATAATGGAGTTTGACCAGGATTTAAAACATTCTTTAGAACAAATTTCTCAAAATTTTGTCAATGTGGATTTACCTGATAGTATTGGAAATATTTCTAGCACTCGCAAGTTTAGTAAAACAGTATATTCGAGCAGTTGGTCTTCAGCATATACAATATATTTTAATATTAATAAATATCTTTCTCACAATGAGAGAAAAAAATATATTCGATATGAATTCTTAAGATCACTTTGTTACATTAATGATGGAAATTTTATAAATGAAACTAGACTGAATGGAATAGACCCAATTTTTCAAACTTCAGTACATCAACCAGTAAATTCTGAATTTACCGACCGAGATAAGTTTTTACTGCAAAAACTATATTCTGATGACTTTATAGAGCAATTTAGAACCTATATGTATGCCAATTATCCTTGGCGTTATGCAAGCAGTTTTGTTAATAAAAAAGAGCATGAATTTAAAGTTTGGGGAATTATTATTGGTGTTGGTATAGTAGTTTGTATTTTAATATTCAGTTATTTTCAAGATAGAAAATACAAGTATTCTTATCTCAATTATTTGTTTCCTGTTTTTTTAATTTTTCTAGTTTTTTTTAATTTTTCAAATCTCTATAAATCTTTATTGGAATATAGTTCTATTTTTTTCTGGTATGATTTTTTGAATCAAATATTTTTAACAGTTGTTTCTTCTCTTATAGTGTCCTTTCTACTTTGGGGATTTGAGAAAATATGTTTTAAACAGAGTGAAAGATTTACATATCAATTAGTTTTGGTAGTGATTATTACCTTCGTTTCTTTTGCTGCTCCGATGATATTCTATTATTTTCTAAATCAGGGTAGGAAAGATATATATAATCTTGTCTCATTTTCTTATCTGTTTTTCTCAACAGCATTGGCAATTGGTAGGGGATTGTTGTTGTATTTGAATCATTTTTCAGCATCTTTGGTTAAAGAAAAAGATGTAGAATTGAGCCGTTTACAAGAAGCCAAAGCTGAAGCTGAGGTCAAAGTATTGCAATCGCAAATTAATCCGCATTTCTTGTATAATGCTTTAAATTCCATTGCCAGTTTAGCGCATACGGATGCTGATAAAACCGAAAAAATGGCGTTGTCCTTGTCGGATTTATTTCGACACAGTATTAATCGAAAAGGTAAAAAAGTTAATACTTTAGGTGATGAGTTGAGTTTGGTTCAAAATTATTTAGAAATTGAACAAATCCGTTTTGGTGACCGATTGAATTTTAGCATTGATGTCGAACCAGATTTGTTGACCGTAGAAATACCGATGTTTATTTTGCAACCTTTGGTCGAAAATGCCATCAAACACGGCATTTCAAAAATAGAAGGACAAGGCAAAATTGTCTTGAAAGTAAGTAAGAAAGAAAATGGTATTTTTATTTC
The DNA here is from genome assembly GCF_058309975.1 of Flavobacterium sp. ST-158. Lineage (NCBI taxonomy): Bacteria > Pseudomonadati > Bacteroidota > Flavobacteriia > Flavobacteriales > Flavobacteriaceae > Flavobacterium > Flavobacterium sp. ST-158. The sequence continues at coordinate 1,027,109 of NZ_JBZEEN010000001.1, forward strand.
TGTACAGGATAACGGTGCTGATTTTCCGGAAGGATTGGTCAGTGGTCACGGATTGCAAACCGTTTATGATTTGCTTAAATTAACTTATGGAGAAAAAGCCGAGATAAGTTGGCACAATGAACCTCAAAAAGAAATTATAATTCATATAAATGCTATTTTATAATGAAAGACCAAGCTTACACCACCTTAATTATAGATGACGAACCGCCCGCAAGAGCTCGTTTACAAAAATTACTGGAATATTTTCCGGAGACTTTTCGGGTATTGGATGTAGCTAAAAACGGAATAGAAGCGGTGGAAAAAATTCATCAATTAAAACCTGATGTTATCTTTTTGGACATCGAAATGCCAGGATTGAATGGATTTGAATTATTGGAGCGTTTGGAGAAAATTCCTATTGTAATTTTCTGTACGGCATTTGACCAGTATTCTTTGAAAGCTTTTGAAACCAATAGCATTGATTATTTGTTAAAACCCGTACGATTGGAACGTTTGCAACAAACTGTCGAAAAGTTAAGCAATTTTAAAAACAATCTTTCTTCGGCAACTATCATGTCAGTTCTAAAAGAATTTTACAGTCAGAAAGAAGAAAAAAAGATGACTTCAATAACAGTTAAAAAAGGAGATAAGCTCCTATTTATAAAACTGGAAGAGGTCACTCATTTTGAAGCCGATGAAAAATATGTTACGGTTTATACTAATAAAGAAAATCACTTGATTGAGCAATCGCTTTCCCAATTAGAATTGAAATTGCCACAGGCATTTATACGAGTGCATCGTGCTGTGATTTTAAATAAAAATAAGGTTTTGGACGTTCAAAAGTACTTTAATAGTCGTTTTGTGATTACGCTGAATAACAATAGAAAATCCAGTATTACTTCTGGAAGGAGTTATAATAATGCTATTAAGGATTGGATGGGGATTTAAGAATTTAATTAAACCCGACAGTCCCAAAGTATCGGGATAAAGCAGTCGGGTTTAGTTTTTAATAAATTATTTAGTGAATTTTGCAAATAGAAGGGCTGTAATTATGCCTATCGTCAATGAGAATAAAATGTTTCTAATTCTGTTATTTTCACCTTGTTCAATTTCTAAATCTGTTTTGCAAAATTTAATTAAAATCCACCAGAAAAAGCCTCCTAGGTAATGTAAAAATGGATATCGCATAGTTTATTTATTATAAAATTACCCAAAAAGCATACTGGCTACATCTTCAATTTTGGCGACTAGTTCAATTTTAATCCCTGTATTTTTTAAGGCGATTTTATTGTATTTGGATACGAAAATTGTAGAGAATCCCAGTTTTTCAGCTTCCTGAATGCGTTGGTCCACACGATTTACAGGACGAATTTCACCTGAAAGTCCGACTTCGCCGGCAAAGCAAAAATCTTTGTTCACGGGAATATCTTCATTGGAAGATAAAATGGCGGCTACAACAGCCAAATCAATCGCAGGATCATCTACCGAAATTCCTCCGGTGATATTCAGGAAAACGTCTTTGGCGCCAAGTCTGAAACCGGCTCTTTTTTCTAAAACGGCCAAAATCATATTCAGTCTTTTAGCATTGTAACCCGTGGTGCTGCGTTGCGGCGTTCCGTAAACTGCCGTACTCACTAAAGATTGGATTTCAATCATTAGGGGGCGCATGCCTTCGAGAGTGGTGGCAATGGCAGTTCCGGATAGTTCTTCGTCTTTGTGCGATATCAATATTTCGGACGGATTGGAAACTTCACGCAATCCGCTGCCGAGCATTTCGTATATACCGATTTCCGCAGTGGAGCCAAAACGGTTTTTTAGAGAACGGAGAATTCGGTACACATGATTTCGGTCGCCTTCAAATTGCAATACGGTATCGACCATGTGTTCTAATATTTTGGGTCCGGCAATGTTACCGTCTTTGGTAATATGTCCAATAAGAATTACCGGAATGTTGGTTTCTTTGGCAAATTTAATCAACTCAGCCGTGGTTTCTCGAATTTGAGAAATGCTTCCTGCGGTCGATTCGATGTAATCGGTATGCAAGGTTTGAATCGAATCAATAATTACGATTTCGGGTTGGATAGCTTCAATTTGTTTGAAGATATTTTGTGTTTTGGTTTCCGTTAGGATATAGCAATTGTCGCTACTTGGTGTAATTCTTTCGGCACGCATTTTTATTTGTTTCTGACTTTCCTCGCCCGAAACATAAAGGGTTTTATAGGGTAATTTTAAGGAAATTTGGAGTAAAAGCGTGCTTTTTCCAATTCCAGGTTCACCTCCTAAAAGCGTTAAAGAACCAGGTACGATTCCGCCACCAAGGACACGATTCAATTCGGCATCCGTAGTATTCATCCGGATTTCTTCCGTCGAATCTATTTCGGTTATTTTTAATGGTTTTGGCGCTCTACTGCTCGGAGTAGGTTCACTTTTCCAGGCAACTTTATCTTGTTTTTGAATGATTTCTTCGGCAATGGTATTCCATTCTTTGCAGGCGTTGCATTGGCCTTGCCATTTGGCATAGGATGTTCCGCAACTCTGACAGAAAAAAGAGGTTTTAACTTTTGACATTATCTTTTAACGGTTAAACTTTTCATATCATCGTACTTGTTGTACATCATTTCTTTGGTCAAATTACCAATTTCTTCCAGTTGCGAAGCACGTTGGTATTTTTGAGCAGCACGTTTAGCATCGCCTGTTTTTTCAAACATTAAACCCAATTCATAATCAGCAAGCATGGTTTTTGGATAATTTTTATTGGCTAATTGTGCTAGTTTTTCTAATTCGTCATAAGCCTTGTTTTTTAAAATAGCGGCTTCAATAGCTTTGAAATCGTTGATTCTGATAGGGATGTTTAATCCCAGTTTTTCAGTCGTATTATCATATTTCTTAGTTAGATAATCGACATAACCTGATGGTAAAACGACAATTTTTTCGGTAAATTCAGTAGAAGAAATCGGTTTGTAACTGTCGAAAATTTGGTATAATGCATTGGGTATTGAATATAAAACTAAAGAATAATGGGAAGCATTCTTGAAATTATCATATTGATAATTAACTAAAGGATTGGCAATTGCTTTAATGTTACCATCTAGTTCTTCTATTGGTACACGCAATTGTTTGATGTCGCCATCAGCAGAGGATTGGTAATAAAATAGATTTTTTTTGGTATTTGTTAATCCTGTAGCAATTTGGTTTTCCATGCCTGGAGCTAGTTCAGGACTTAGGGAAATGTAGGCGTTAAAAAAAGAATTTTCTTTGTAAAGAAAAAAGTTTAAAAAGCCTGCTGTGGTATCATGTCCTGCAATAATTCTGAAAGGAGCAACACGGTATTTTTTTTCGACAAAAGGGATGAGTTCTTCACCAATAAAATTGAAAAAAGCGGCTGATTTTTTTGTAGGCATACCTTCGGTTTCATCAAAGGCACAGTCGTTCATTCGGCTGTTTTTTTGTTTGATCCCAATAATAATGGTTTCAGGTAAGTCGTCCCAATATTCGCCATAGCTTAATGCACCTTGGAAAGCGTCAAATAAATAATCGCCGTCTAAAAGTAGAAGGATTGGGTATTTTTTGGTTGGATTGTTTTCGTAAGAAGGTGGCAGGCTAACAAATATTTCTCGTGTTTCTCCCAGCTTACTGGATTTGATTAGTTCGGTTGTTTTTTGAGAAAATGCTACAATAGAAAAAAAGAAAAAGAGTAGTGCTTGTTTCATAATTGGGGCGGTTTAAAATGAAAATGATAAACAGTACAGCAAGATACTAATTTTTAATGAAAGTAAAATTAAGCCTATAAAAACAAGAAGCGTTTCTGTTAGGAAACGCTTCTTGTTTTGTTGTAAACTGAAACTTATGTTAACGAGTTGTCTTTTTCATTTGGAAAAATAATCCATGGTTTGAAGGTTTTAGCTTCTTCAAAATCCATTGATGCATAAGAAATAATGATGATAATGTCATCTTTTTGTACTTTTCTGGCTGCTGGACCATTAAGGGTGATTTCGCCAGAATTTCTCTCGCCTTTTATGGCGTATGTGTCAAAACGTTCTCCATTGTTGATGTTAACAATAGATACTTTTTCTCCTTCAATAATATTAGATGCTTCTAATAAGGTTTCATCGATGGTAATGCTGCCAATATAATTTAAATCGGCTCCTGTTACTTTTACCCGATGTATTTTTGATTTTAAAACTTGAATTTGCATGTTGCAAAAGTAAATTATTTTAGTGAAATGGTATCAATCAATCGAATATTATTAACAAATACGGCTATAAATGCACGATAATTTTTATCTTTTAATTTCTCTTTACAAGGGATAAGTGTTTCTTCATCGGCAATTTCAAAGTATTCTAATTCAAAAATAGTATTGGTATCAAAGACTTCTTTTACCCATTGTTTTACTGCTTTGCAATCTTGTGTTTTGAATTTTTCTTTGGCTTGAATTAAAGTTTGGTATATGATGGAAGCTTGTTCTCTTTCTGAAACTGAGAGGCGTTCATTTCTAGAACTCATGGCTAAACCATTAGCTTCTCTATAAATTTCACATCCAGTGATATTGACGTCCAAATGGTTTTTAAGAACCATTTTTTTTACAATTTGTAATTGTTGGAAGTCTTTTTCTCCAAAATAAGCATTGGTTGGAGAAACTATTTCGAAAAGACGTTTTACAATAGTTCCTACTCCGTTAAAATGTCCTGGTCTGAATTTGCCTTCCATTTGGTTTTCTAAACCATCAAAATCAAAATTTTGAGATATTACTTTTCCTTCATAAATATCATCTACGGTCGGAGCATAGACAATAATATTAGTGTTTAATTGGAAAATTTTTTGGGTATCTTCTTCTAAAGTTCTGGGGTATTTTTCTAAATCTTCAGCATTGTTAAATTGGGTAGGATTAACAAAAATACTTACCACAGTATTGTTGTTTTCTGCTAGAGATTGTTGCATCAGCGAGAGATGTCCTTGGTGTAAAGCACCCATTGTAGGGACAAAACCAATAGTGGAATTTTGAGTTTTAACTGAATTTAAAAATTCGGTTAAAGCAGCTTTTCCGTAGAAAATAGGCATGATGATTTTATTAAAATTGAGTGCAAACATAATATATTAGTTAATAACTGCATAAAATTTCGTAATTTTGCGTGGTTTTTATTACCAACTTAACTAACTAAATTACAATATGAAAGATAAGAGGATATTATATGTATCATCTGAAGTGGTGCCCTATTTGGCTGAAAATGAGGTTTCTTTAATGTCTTATGATGTTCCAAAGATGGTAAATGATCAAGGGGGGCAAATTAGGATTTTTATGCCAAGATACGGCAATATTAATGAAAGAAGACACCAATTACATGAAGTTATTCGTCTTTCAGGAATGAATTTGGTAGTAAATGACTTAGATATGCCCTTGATTATTAAGGTAGCATCGATTCCAAAAGAAAGAATTCAGGTATATTTTATTGATAATGACGAGTATTTTAAAAGAAAAGCCACTTTTGCTGATGAAGACGGAGTATTGTATCCGGATAATGATGAGCGTGCTATCTTTTTTGCCAAAGGTGTTGTTGAAACCGTAAAAAAATTAAATTGGGTACCTGATATTATTCATGTACATGGATGGATGGCAGCTATGTTGCCGGTATATATGAAGCATTTTTATAAAAATGAAGCATTGTTTTCAGATACGAAAATTGTTACTTCTGTTTACGGACAATCTTTTGATGGAACTTTAGATGTTGAAATGATTAATAAAGTTAAGCTTGATGGTGTGCCTCAGGAAGATGTTGAAATGTTGTCTACTCCTGATTATGAGAATGTTATTAAGGCTACAGTAATGCATTCGGACGCTGTGATTATTGCTTCAACAAATGTTAGTTCAAGTTTAACAAAATTTATTGAAAGTTCAGGGAAACCTTTTTTACCTTACGTCCCTAAAGATGCATTCGCGGAAGCGTATAGCAATTTTTATAAAGAAATGCTTTAACCCTCAATATTTTGGTATTTAATATGCGTAAAACTTCTTTTTTTAAGATAATTCTAATAGCAATTAGTGTCGTTTTTTTTGTGTCCTGTGATAAAGATTTTAATTCCATTGGCGGAGATTTAATAGGTAATGAACATTTTGAATTAGCAGGTGAGTCTTATAATGTTTTGTCTTATAATCAAAATATAGGTCCTGTACAATCTAATAATTTGCCTGTAAACCCTTTAGGGGTTTATGAAGATCCTGTTTTTGGTACAACTACGGCTAGTTTTGCTACTCAGGTTGTATTGGCTTCGGTTAATCCAACAATAGATTTAAGTTTAAATCCGGAAATTGATAATGTGGTGTTGTCAATTCCGTATTTTAGTCATGTAGAGTCTGTTGATGCTACTACAGGTGATAGTACATATGTTTTGGATTCAATTTTTGGAAATACTAATGGGAAAATAAAATTAAGTGTTTATGAAAGTGGTTATTTTATGAGGGATTTGGATCCTACGACTGGTTTTTTGGAAACGCAGAAATATTACACTAATCAAGGAAGTGAGTTTGAGAGTTTATTAGTTTCGGATAAGTTAAATGATAGCATTGTTTCTCAGAATGATGAATTTGTATTTTTGGCTAACGAATATAAAGACAGTGTGTATGTAGATGGTGTGAAAACATTAGTTCGTACCGCTCCTCAAATGCGCCTGGCTTTAAATAAAACTTATTTCAAAACAAAATTTTTTAGTGAAGTAGCTTCTGGGAAATTAGTAACCAATGATGTTTTTAAAAATTATTTCAGAGGTTTATATTTTAAAGTAGAAAAGTCAGGAGGTAATCCGGGTCGTTTGGCAATGATGAATTTCAAAGGAGGAACGATAACTATTAATTATAAAGAGAATTCGTCAACAGATAATTCTGTGAAGGTTACTAAGTCAATTGTACTTAACTTAACAGGAAACACGGTAAGTTTGTTGTCTAATACCAATAATGCTGCTTATGACAATGCGGTTAATAATCCAAATCGTACTTCAGGTGATGATAAATTGTATCTAAAAGGAGGGCAGGGTTCCATGGCAGTATTGGATCTTTTTGCTAAAACAGATGTATTGGGTTATGATGCTAATGGTAACTTAACTTCTGGTCCTAATGGTGTTCGAGATGATTTAGATGAATTAAGACGTAAAGACCCTGTAACGGGGAAAACTCGATTGATTAATGAGGCGAATCTTGTTTTTCATATCGATAAAGAAACTATGGGAGAGAATACATTGCCAATGCGTGTGTATTTATATGATTTGACTAATACAACTACAGTGGTCGATTATCTTTATGATGGTACTACAGGTACCAATGCTAAAAACGGTTTGTTGATTTATAATGGTTTGTTGAATAAAAACACCAATGGTGATAATACCTATAAGATCAGAATTACTAATCATATGAGAAGTTTGGTTAAGAATGCTGATTCTACCAATGTTAAAATGGGAATTGTGGTTACTGAAGATATAAATAACAGTGCAATGAATAAATTAAGCACTCCTGTGGTTATATCTAACGAAGAAGGAGAGACAACTATTGCTAAAGTTCCTCAGGCTTCAATAATGAGTCCTTTAGGAGTGGTGCTTTATGGAGGGACAACTAATGTTCCAGATGATAAAAAATTGAAATTAGAAATTTATTACACAAAACCGAATTAATATAAAATTATATGTGTGGAATAGTTGGTTATATAGGGCATAGAGAAGCCTATCCTATTGTTATTAAAGGTTTGAAAAGACTGGAGTATCGAGGTTATGATAGTGCTGGTGTAATGGTCTATGATGATGCAATTAAAGTTTGTAAAACAAAAGGAAAGGTAGTAGCTCTTGAGGAACTTGTTGCGAAAGAAATGAGTACTACTGGAACTATTGGAATTGGTCATACTAGATGGGCTACTCATGGTGTGCCAAATGATGTAAATTCGCATCCGCATCTTTCTAATTCAGGTGAATTGGCGATTGTTCATAACGGAATTATTGAAAATTATGCACCTTTAAAAGAGGAGTTAATAAAACGTGGCTATATTTTTCATTCTGATACTGATACTGAAGTATTGGTGAATTTGATTGAAGAAGTTCAGAAAAAAGAAAAGTTAAAATTAGGAAAAGCGGTTCAGTTAGCATTGAATCAAGTAGTAGGTGCTTATGCTATTGCGGTTTTTGATACTAAAAATCCAAATGAAATAGTAGCGGCACGTTTAGGAAGTCCGTTGGCTATTGGGGTTGGTGAAGGAGAATATTTCATCGCTTCAGATGCTTCGCCTTTTATTGAATATACTTCAAATGCGGTTTATCTTGAAGATGGAGAGATGGCTAATATTAGTTTGAAAAAGCCTATCAAAATTAGAAAAATCAAAGACGATAGTTTAGTTGATCCTTATATTCAAGAACTTCAAATGAATTTGGAGCAAATTGAAAAAGGAGGTTTCGATCATTTTATGTTGAAAGAAATCTACGAACAACCAAGTGTTATCAAGGATACTTATAGAGGAAGATTACTCGCTGATAAAGGGATTATTCAAATGTCAGGTGTTGAAGATCATTTGGAGAAATTCTTAAATGCTGATAGAATTATTATTGTAGCGTGTGGAACTTCTTGGCACGCAGGTTTGGTGGCAGAATATATTATTGAGGAGTTTGCTCGTATTTCGGTAGAAGTAGAGTATGCATCTGAGTTTAGATATAGAAATCCTATTATCAATAGTCGTGATGTAGTTATTGCTATTTCTCAATCGGGTGAAACTGCCGATACTATGGCTGCTATTAAGTTGGCTAAAGAACAAGGCGCTTTTGTTTTTGGAGTTTGTAATGTGGTGGGTTCTTCCATTTCCAGAGAATCTCATGCAGGAGCTTACACACATGCTGGTCCAGAAATTGGGGTAGCTTCTACAAAAGCTTTTACAACTCAAATTACAGTGTTGACTATGTTGGCATTGCGTTTGGCTAAAGCAAAAGGAACTTTGTCTCATTCTGATTTTCACAGATATTTGTTAGAATTGGAATTGATTCCAGAGAAAGTAAAAGAGGCTTTAGAAACGAATGATAGAGCAAAAGAAATTGCGGCTGCATTTAAAGATGCGTCAAACTGTTTGTATCTAGGTCGTGGTTATAATTTTCCGGTAGCTTTAGAAGGAGCTTTAAAATTAAAAGAGATCTCTTATATTCATGCTGAAGGTTATCCGGCTGCCGAAATGAAACACGGTCCGATTGCATTGATTGATGAGCAAATGCCAGTTATTGTAATTGCACCTAAACAAGGTCATTATGATAAGATTGTGAGTAACATTCAGGAAATTAAATCCAGAAGTGGTAAAATTATTGCTGTGGTGACTAAAGGAGATACTCAGGTGAGAGAATTGGCAGATTATGTTATAGAAATTCCTGAAACTTCAGATGCATTATCGCCGTTGGTTACAACTATACCATTGCAGTTGTTGTCTTATTATATTGCTGTTTACAGGGATTGTAATGTGGATCAACCACGTAATTTGGCAAAATCAGTTACGGTAGAATAATATACTTATTTCTTTATTATGTAAAAAAGCAAGACAATCGTCTTGCTTTTTTTGTTTGTGCAAATTGTTCTCTAAGATGCAGTTTGTCGATAAATAGAATTTTCTGACTTTATTTTTGTTAAACTATAATTTTTTTTGCTTAAATTTAAATAATTGGAAATGATTGAAGATTTTATGCTGTTCTGTTCATGAAAAGGCTGATGTGAAAGTTAATGGTTTTTTTGAGTGTGTAAATTGTAAAAACTGAATCATATGAGAACCTATTTAATTCTTTTTTCTTTGCTTTTTTGTACTGTGTTTCATGCACAGCATACTATTCAAGGAATAGTAGTTGAAAGTAATAACCAGCCAATTATTGGTGCTAATGTCAAAGTAATTGGTGATTCGGTAGGAACGATAACGGATAGTGATGGTAAGTTTCTTTTGGATGCTTCTTTAGAGCTTCCTTATGAAATCGAAATCAGCAGTGTCGGTTTCGAATCTAAAAAAATAACAATCACTTCTAAAAAACAAGTAGTCAGTGTTGTTCTTAAAGAAGAGCATAATGTACTTGATGAAATTGTGGTGTCGGCTTCCAGAACACCCGAGAGGGTTTTTGAATCACCAGTAACTATTGAACGGATGGGAATTGCTGATGTAAAAAAAACAGCTTCTCCAAGTTTTTATGATGGTTTAGAAAATTTGAAAGAAGTACAAATGAATACCAGTAGTTTGTCCTTTAAATCTATTAATACACGTGGTTTTGCTACTGTTGCAAATACTCGTTTTATGCAATTAGTGGATGGAATGGATAATTCCTCTCCATTGTTAAACTTTGTTTTAGGAAATATGGTGGGTATTTCTGAAATCGATGTGCAAAGTGTAGAATTATTACCTGGAGCTTCATCAGCTTTATATGGAGCAAATGCTTTTAATGGTATTTTGTTTATGAATAGTAAAAGTCCGTTTACTTATCAAGGGATTACAGCTTATGTCAAATATGGACAAACTAGTCAAAAAGCAGCTGGAACAAATGATTTTGTGGATTATGGTATTCGAATGGCGCATGCTTTTGATAAACATTTTGCTGCCAAAGTAAACTTTACGTACATGCATGGAACAGATTGGTATGCTACCAATTATAATGATAAAACAGTAATAGGCAGAGATAGAACAAATCCTAATTATGATGGGATTAATGTCTATGGAGATGAAGTAAGTACTAATTTATATAATGTAGGACAAAAAATGATTGCAAGTGGTAATTGGGCGGCAACTTCTTTACCGGAGAGTTTTGCGGAATTTTTACCTAAAGAAAATGTTTCCAGAACAGGGTATAATGAGGTGGATTTAACTGATAACAAAGCAAGTAATACAAAAATTGATTTTTCATTGCATTTTAGACCATTCGGTGATGAAAATTTTGAAATTATTTGGCTAAGTAAATTCGGATTTGGAAACGCAGTTTATCAAGGAGCGAATCGGTATTATTTGAATAATTTTTTCATGCAACAACATAAATTAGAGTTTAAAGGGAAAAACTTTTATCTACGCGGTTATACTACTTCTGAAGATGGGGGTAATTCATATGATATGCTTTTTACAGGAATAAATGTAAATAGAGCTTGGAAATCAGACGACGTATGGTTTGCAACTTATGCTGCTAATTATGCTGGGTCTTATGGGAATCCTGCGAGCCCTTTGTATAATAATTCGGCTGGAGCTCATGCTTATGCAAGATCACAAGCAGATGTGGGTAGGTTGATGCCAGGGACAACGGCTTTTAAATCGGCTTTTAATAGTGTTATTGCTGAGCCAGATGTGCTTTCGGGATCTAGGCTAGTTGATAATTCTAAGATATATCATTCGGATGCAAATTATAATTTTAAAGATCAGATCAAATTTGCAGAAATTCAAGTAGGAGGTTCTTTTAGAGAGTATCAGTTAAATTCCCATGGTAGGATTTATACAGATGCTAATGGGGCAATACATTATAATGAATATGGAGCCTATACTCAATTGATGAAAAAGTTCGTAGATGAAAGATTGAAGTTTACGGGGTCTATTCGTTATGATAAGTCACAAAACTTTAAAGGAAGTTATTCGCCAAGACTTTCTTTCGTGTATGCAGGGGGAGAAAGTAAAAGACATAATTTTAGAGCATCTTTTCAAACGGGATTTAGAAATCCTACTACTCAAGATCAATATATAGGATTTAATGTTGGTAATGCTGTTTTAATAGGTTCGGCACCTGATAATTTAACGAGATATTCGGAAACCTTGCCAGTTAATACAGCTACTGGGCAGTTTTTGGCTGGAGGTTCAACAGTAATTATGGATGGTGTAAAAGCTTACGGCAATTCGTATACAGCTACTTCAGTTCAGGCATTTGCGGCTTTAGCTCCAACAAATGTGGTTGCTGCTGCAGCTTTGTTACGAAAAACAAATGTGAATTATGTAAAGCCTGAGCGTGTAAAAGCATTCGAATTGGGTTATCGTTCATATGTGAGCAATATGTCTATTGATGTTAATGGGTATTATAATATTTATAATGATTTTATAGGGAATTTGAATGTAGTGGCGCCTTATTATGGAACCACTCAGGATGCTCCAAATCCATTAGCTGGACCAACTGATTTAGGAGCTCAAACTTTGCATGCACTTCAAAATGATAATTATAGAGCATATCAATTGTATACGAATACAGATGTAGAAATCAAGTCTTTTGGTTTTGGATTGGGACTTTCTAGAAAAGTGTACCAAGATTTTGAGGTGAGTGTCAATTATAACTACGCTGAATTTAGTTTTGATCAAGCTAAGGATCCTAGTTTTGAAGCAGGATTTAATACACCTAAGCATCGCGTGAAAGCCTCAATAGGGAATGAGAAGTTGTTTAAAAATTTCGGATTTAATATTAGCGGAAGATGGAATACCGATTATAAATGGGAATCTTCTATGGTGGATGGTATGGTAAAATCAGCTACTGTGGTCGATGCTCAAATTAATTATAGCATTCCTTCTCTTAAATCTACATTAAAAATAGGAGCTTCTAATATTGGAGGAAAAGAATACATGCAAGTTTTAGGAGCAGGATTAATTGGGCAGCAGTATTTTGCATCTTGGACAATTAATCCATAGTGATAGTTTTAAAAATTATCGTAAAAAAAATAGTTGTTTTGAAGAGAAATGAATTGTTGTTTTTTAGCGAATTTGTCTTTTTTTAAGGTGGTTTTCATGCTGTTTTTGCCTCATGTTTTATTTTTTTATGTTTTTTAAATAAAATTGTTGATTTTTTATTTTAAAAAATTATCTTTGCGCTCTGAAAAAACACCTAAATCATTGAATTTTGACAAGGTAAGTTTTGTAAACCTAAATAGCTGTTTAATAAATACATAAGTAATGTCTAAAGTAATAGGAAAAGTTGCCCAAATCATTGGCCCAGTAGTTGACGTTGTTTTCAACGGTAAGGATGTTGAACTTCCAAAAATTTATGATTCATTAGAAATCACTAAAAAAGATGGTACTAAATTAATCCTTGAAGTGCAATCTCACATTGGAGAAAATACAGTTCGTACCATTTCTATGGATTCAACAGATGGTTTGAGCAGAGGTTATGAAGTAGTAGGAACAGGAAGTCCTATTCAAATGCCGATTGGAGCAGATGTTTACGGACGTTTATTTAACGTTGTTGGAGATGCTATTGATGGTTTACCAGAATTGCCTAAAACAGGTGAGAACGGAATGTCAATTCACCGTCAAGCGCCAAAATTTGAAGATTTATCTACATCTTCTGAAGTTTTATTCACAGGTATCAAAGTAATCGATTTGATTGAGCCTTATGCAAAAGGAGGTAAAATTGGATTGTTTGGTGGTGCCGGAGTTGGTAAAACAGTATTGATTCAGGAGTTGATTAACAATATCGCAAAAGGTCACGGTGGACTTTCTGTATTCGCAGGAGTAGGTGAAAGAACACGTGAAGGAAATGACTTGCTTCGTGAGATGTTAGAGTCAGGAATTATAAAATACGGTGAGGAATTCATGCACTCTATGGAAAATGGAGGATGGGATTTGTCTAAAGTAGATTTACCAGGAATGAGAGAGTCTAAAGCTACTTTCGTTTTCGGACAAATGAATGAGCCGCCAGGAGCACGTGCTCGTGTTGCACTTTCTGGATTATCTATCGCTGAGTATTTCCGTGATGGAGCTGGTTCTGACCAAGGTAAAGACGTATTATTCTTCGTTGATAATATCTTCCGTTTTACACAAGCAGGTTCTGAGGTGTCAGCGTTATTAGGGCGTATGCCATCTGCGGTAGGTTACCAACCAACATTAGCAACTGAAATGGGTGCTATGCAAGAGCGTATTACATCTACAAACAAAGGATCTATTACATCTGTACAAGCGGTTTACGTACCTGCGGATGACTTAACTGACCCTGCGCCAGCTACAACGTTTGCTCACTTAGATGCTACAACAGTATTGTCTCGTAAAATTGCTGAGTTAGGTATTTATCCAGCGGTAGATCCATTGGATTCTACTTCTCGTATCTTGACTCCACATATCTTAGGAAACGAGCACTATGACTGTGCACAAAGAGTAAAAGAGATTCTTCAAAAATACAAACAATTACAAGATATCATCGCGATCTTAGGTATGGAAGAGTTATCTGAAGAAGATAAATTAGCGGTATCTAGAGCACGTCGTGTACAACGTTTCTTGTCTCAACCGTTCCACGTTGCTGAGCAATTTACAGGTATTCCAGGTGTATTAGTTGATATTAAAGATACTATCAAAGGATTTAATATGATTATTGATGGTGAATTAGATCACTTACCAGAATCAGCATTCAACCTTAAAGGAACTATTGAAGAAGCTATCGAAGCTGGAGAAAAAATGTTAGCTGAAGCGTAATAATTTGGTTGTTAGTTGTCAGTTGTCAGTTGTTAGAAAGCAACCATCAACCATCAACCATCAACTATTAACTAAAAAAAGACATGATTTTAGAAATAGTATCACCAGAAGCAAAATTATTTTCAGCAGAAGTTACTTCGGTAACTTTACCTGGAGTTAATGGAAGCTTCCAAATATTGAACAATCACGCACCAATCGTTTCTATTTTAGGAAAAGGTCTTGTGAAAATTGATGCGCCAAGTTTCAAGTTTTCTAAAGAGGTAGCAAGTAAGTTCTCTAAAGTAAATGACCATACTTATACATTAGCTATTGAGTCAGGGACTATTGAAATGAAAGACAATAAAGTAATTGTTTTAGCCGACTAAGACAATTTGCATTAATATAAAAACGTCAAGCTTTTGCTTGGCGTTTTTTTTTATTTTTGATTTATGAAAAGTTTACCCAAAAATCTCATAGCAAAACTAGAGGTAAGAACCCAAAATAACGCTTTGCGTCAATTGCCAGAGTACAATAATTTGGTTGATTTTACTTCCAATGATTATATTGGTTTTTCTAAATCAGAGTCGATTTTTAAGGCAAGTCATCAATATTTGATGGAAAATAATTTTATTCAAAATGGAGCGACTGGTTCCCGATTAATATCAGGAAATCATGTCTTATATCAAGAAGCAGAAAATTATATTGCTCAGTTTTATCAGGGAGCGTCGGCATTGATTTTTAATTCGGGTTATGATGCCAATGTTGGTTTTTTTAGTTCCGTGCCGCAAAAAGGCGATTTGATACTTTATGACGAATTGTGTCATGCTTCCATCAGAGACGGAATCCAACTTTCAAATGCAAAATCCTATAAGTTTAAACATAACGATTTTGAAGATTTAGAAAGATTAATTTTAAAATTCAAACCAACAACCAGCAACCAGCAACCGGCAACCATTTACATTGTTACAGAAACTGTTTTTTCAATGGATGGCGATTGCCCTAATATGGAAGAGCTGATTGTTGTTTCTGAAAAGCACGGCTGTTATCTTGTAGTTGACGAAGCACATGCTTTGGGGGTTTTTGGGGAAAAGGGTAGTGGTTTGGTTCAGGAATTTGAAGCACGAGACAAAGTTTTCGCGCGAATTATGACTTTTGGAAAAGGTTTAGGCTGTCATGGTGCTGCTGTTTTGGGTAGCGAGGAATTAAAACAGTATTTGGTCAATTTTGCCCGAAGTTTTATTTATACCACGGGGCTTTCTCCACATTCAGTAGCTACAATTTTGGTCGGTTATAAGCATTTGGAAACCGAAAAAAGCAACATTTATTTGTTGAGAGAAAACATCATTCATTTTAATCAGCAAAAGAATTTATTGGGATTAAAACCGCTTTTTGTGCATAGTAAATCGGCTATTCAATGCGCAATAATTCCGGGAAATGAAAAAGTAAAAGCGATTGCGAGACAACTTCAGGAAAGAGGATTTGATGTAAAACCAATACTTTCACCAACAGTTCCTGAAGGTCAGGAACGTTTGCGTTTTTGTTTGCATTCGTATAATACTAAAGCGGAAATTACGGAAGTGTTATCTTTGTTGAGTACTTTTATTTTTTAAAAATATGGGAGAACATTTTGAGTTAATTGGAAGGTATCAATATACTTCTGAAGCACTAATTATAAAGGGCAAATTAGAAGCCGAGGGAATAGTTGTATTTATGCGCGATAATCATATTGTGGATGCAAATCCTTTGTATAGCAATGCAATTGGCGGAGTTAAGCTTTTTGTAAATAGAGATAATTATTTAAAAGCAATGGAAATCATTTCTCAAATTTCTGAGTATTCATTAGATGATGCAAGTCAGTTGATGAAATGTCCAAATTGTGGGGCTGAACAAATTGACTTGGTTACTTCTATAAAAGATTTTAAATCGCTCTTTGCATTTGTCTTCTCCATGTTTTTAGGTTTATTGCCTTTTTATTCAAAACATAAATACAAATGTGAAAAATGTAAATTTGAATTTAATTAAATGACTTTGTGCCTTTGCGGCAAAACAATAAACTATGAAATTATTTATAACAGGAATCGGTACCGACGTAGGTAAAACCATCGCCTCAGCCATTATAACCGAAGCACTAGAAGCCGATTATTGGAAACCCATTCAAGCAGGAGATTTAGAAACCTCTGATAGTCATAAAATAAAAGCCTATTTATCAAATACTAGGACGGTAATTCATCCAAACAGCTATGCTTTAAATACGCCAGCGAGTCCTCATTTGGCGGCAGAAATAGATGGAATTACAATTGATAAATCTAATATTATAGAACCTTCAACTGAGAATCATCTAGTAATAGAAGGTGCGGGCGGAATTTTTGTGCCATTGAATGATAATGAAACAATTGTCGATTTGATTCAGCTGGATTACAAGGTAATCGTGGTTTCCCGCCATTATTTAGGAAGTATTAATCATACTTTGCTAACCATTGAGGCTTTGCAAAACAGAAAAATTGCTATTGCTGGAATTGTTTTCAATGGAGAAGAGAATCTAGCCACTGAATCCATTATTTTGAAAAAAACAGGAATTCCATGCATTGGAAGAATCAGTCAAGAACCGTATTTTGATCAAAATGTAATTCGTGAATATGCCGATTTGTTTCGTGAAAAATTAATTAATTTATAAGAGGAAAGAAGCAAGAAAAAAGAAGAAAGAGAACTTTTGTTTGAAATCAAGTATTAATCTTTCTTCTTGTATCTTTACTCTTTTATCTAAAAAAACAAATGACTTTAACTGAAAAAGACAGCCAATACCTTTGGCATCCTTATACCCAACATAAAACAGCTCAAACTCCGATTGCTATAACCAAAGGTGAAGGCGCTTTGCTTTGGGACGAAAATGGAAAAGAATACATTGATGCAATTGCTTCCTGGTGGGTGAATCCTTATGGACATTCGAATCGATTTATAGCCGATAGAATTTATAAGCAATTAACCACTTTAGAGCATGTGCTTTTTGGCGGTTTTACCCATGAACCCGCTATTCAGGTTGCCGAGCAACTGATGAAACTATTGCCAAAAAATCAGCAAAAAATATTCTTTTCGGATAATGGTTCTACTTCGGTAGAAGTAGCCATAAAAGTGGCTTTGCAGTTCTTTTATAATAAAGGCGAAAAAAGAACGACTATAATTGCATTGGAAGATGCTTTTCATGGCGATACTTTTGCGGCAATGGCAGCAAGTGGTATTTCGTTTTATACCCAGGCTTTTCAGGGAATGTTTATTGATGTGGTGCGAATTCCGGTTCCGATTACAGGAGAAGAACAAACGAGTTTTGATGCTTTGCGAAAAGTGATTCAGGATTATAATTGTGCGGCATTTATTTTCGAACCTTTGGTACAGGGAGCAGCAGGAATGGTGATGTATGAAGCGGAAGCCTTGGATGAGTTAATTAAAATCTGCAAGGAAAATAATGTTTTAACCATTGCCGATGAAGTGATGACGGGTTTTGGAAAAACCGGAAAAACCTTTGCCATGGATTATGCACAGCAAAAACCGGATATGATGTGCTTGTCTAAAGCCTTGACTGGCGGAACGATTCCGATGGCGATTACCTCTTTTACTCAGGAAATATTTGATGCTTTTTATGATGATGATATCAACAAAGCTTTATTTCACGGACATACTTTTACAGCGAATCCTACAGGTTGTGCGGCGGCATTAGCTAGTTTTGAATTGTTGCAAACTCCAGAAATGCAAGCGAATTTGGTTCGAGTAAATACCAATCATTTGACTTTTCAGAAGCATATTGAAAAGCATCCAAAAGTGACTACTACTCGAGTTTTAGGGACTATTTTTGCACTGGAAATAAAGAAAGAAGGAGAGGAATCCTATTATGGAACTATGCGAACTAAATTGTATAATTTCTTTATCGAAAACGGAATTATTCTGCGTCCTGTAGGGAATATTGTCTACATTTTACCACCTTATCTTATCAGTGATACTCACTTGCAAAAAGTGTATGAAGTGGTGGAAAAAGCTATTGATATGGTTTAAGTAGCTGATGTTTTTAAAAACTTTACGACATTTGCAGAAAATTAAATATTTTGTCACAAACAATCTCTATAACAGCCCTAGCATCCATTTCTCCATTAGGAAATGACTCCAAAACCATTTGGAAAAATTATCTTTCTGATGCGCCTTTTTTTTCAAAAAGGCATTTGGATAATCAGGAAACTTGGGTAGCTCCTTTGGATGCTTTTTCGGAACAAATGGTAGCTGAATTGCAAGAATCTGATATCAAATACAAATCCTTGGATAAATCGGTTTTGTATGCTATGGTGGCTTCCCGACAAGCAGTTGCTGATGCAGGATGGAATTCGGATTCCCTTTTTGGAATTAATATTGGTTCTTCACGTGGTGCGACGGAATTGTTTGAAAAACATTACAAAGAATATTTAGATAACGGAAAATGCCAAACATTGGCTTCGCCAACAACAACATTAGGAAATATTTCTTCCTGGGTAGGACACGATTTGCAATGTACAGGACCTGAAATCTCCCATTCTATTACCTGTTCGACGGCCTTACATGCGCTTTTAAATGGGGTTGCCTGGTTGCGTGCTGGTATGGTCGATAAATTTCTGATAGGTGGAAGTGAGGCGCCTTTAACTGATTTTACGATTGCTCAAATGCGAGCTTTGAAAATCTATTCTCATAGTGAAGATGAATACCCAAATCAAGCATTAAATTTAGAAAAAAAATTGAATTCGATGATTTTGGGTGAAGGTGCTGCAGTTTGTTGTCTCGAAATAGGGAAAAAGGAAAGTGCTTTGGCCTTTATTGAAGGAATAGGTTATGCTACGGAGATTTTAGAACATAATATTTCCATTTCGGCAGAAGCCACTTGTTTCCAAAAGTCAATGAAAATGGCTTTGGTTAATACTAATTTAGAAGATGTTGATGCCATTGTGATGCATGCTCCGGGAACAAAAGCAGGTGATTTGACCGAGTATAAAGCCATTCAGAAAATCTTTGGAGAAAATCTCCCTTTGTTAACTACAAACAAGTGGAAAATCGGACATACTTTCGGTGCTTCGGGAATGTTGAGTGTGGAGTTGGCTATTCTAATGATGCAACACAATCAATTCATTGGAGTCCCATTTGCGAAAGCGCAACAACAAATTAAACCCATTAAAAAAGTATTGGTAAATGCAGTAGGTTTTGGTGGAAATGCAGTGAGCGTATTGTTGAGTGTTTAACCGCTAAGCTCACAAAGAAGGCACTAAGTCCACAGTTTTTTTACAGACTCAAGGATTATTTGTGGTGTTTCTTAACGTAAATATTCTCAAGCCTTATGGTTAAAAAAAGTTTCTTTTAAAATTTTTAGGACTACTGAATACTGATCAATGATTGCTGTTTTCCAAATCTCGAACTTTTTCATAAACTAGGTTGCTCTCAAATCCTCGTCGGAGCATATAATCACAAAACTTCTTTCTTTTTTTTAGCGAATTGGTTTCGCGAATGGATTCCCAATTTCTGTTTGCTAAAGTTTCAAAAGTTTCAAAATATTCTTCTGGGCTAATTTCTTTTAAAGCGATATTGATTAAGGTTTGATTGATATTCCTGAATTTTAATTCATTGGTAATTCTGATTTTTCCCCAATGTTTGATGCGGTGTTTTCCTCTGGCAAAACTACAGGCAAAGCGTTCTTCGTTTAGAAAATTTTCACTGATAAGATGGGTTATAATCTGGTCAATTTCTTCCGAATCCATTTTCATGTTTCGCAATTTTTGTACTACTTCTTCGTGGCAACGGTCTTGGTAGGCACAATAATGCTCTAGTTTTTGGATTACTTGTTTTATAGTATAAATGTCTTTCATTTCAAAATCAAAAATACCATTTTAAAATTGTTTTTTTCTAATGCATTAACTTTTTTAGCTTGTTTTTTATAAATAGTGAACAAATAATTCTGTTCTTTGGTTTTTATTGTAATGTTTTGTTTTAGAATGTGTTAAAATCACTAAATCTGGGTATTGTGAGAATAATTTTGCATTTGTATTTTTAAATGATTTTTTTAGAAAACACAGAATTGTTTCATTTTATACATCGAATTTTATGAGGCTATTTTTACTTCAACTCGTTATATTTTTGTTATTTACTCCAAATGGAAATGCTAAATGCATTAGTAATACAAAATTAGATTTAGACCCCATTATTACAACTCAACCTTTGAGTCAGTTAGAATGCGAAGGAAATTCGGTTCGTTTTAAAGTAATTGCTTCCGGTTCGGGATTAACGTATAGCTGGCAGCGTAAAAAACCCACAGATGCTGATTTTGTAACTATTACGGATGAACTCAATACCATAGAAGGAACTTCAACGAATGAAATTAAAGTTTCAAATGTGGGCAGTGCTAAGTTTCCAAATGGGACTCAGTTTCAGGTTGTGGTTTCTGATGTGAGTTCTAGTGTGACTTCTAATATAGCTACGCTTACTGTAAATGAAATAACCAATGTTAGCGGAGCGACCAATGTTACTCAGTGTTTTGGTACTAATTATTCATACAGCGTTACAACTTCTTATCCTGCTAATGTAGTTTCTTATCGATGGAAAAAATCCGTTGAATCTGGGGTTTGGAATGAAATTAGTGATGGAGGAGTTTATTCAGGAGCCACAACGGCAACATTAAATATTACAGGAGGAACACCGGCTGAAAGTGGTGAATACCGTGTTTACATTACTTTTACATCTTCGGGTGCTGATTGCAATGTAACCAGTACCAGCAGAAATCGTAAAATTACTTTTTTACCCTTATTAACTAGTCCGGAAACAACAATTATACAGCCTGGTTGTATTGTAAGTACTGGAACTATTAGTGTAAAAGTTCAAAGTATTACTGATTCCTATAGTTTTGATAATGGTTTGATTTTTCAGTCCGAAAATAAAAAATCAGGTTTAGAAGCGGGTTTTTATAATGTAATTATAAAAAATAGTGCAGGATGTGTTTCTCCTACTGTTATTTGCGAGCTTATTGATGCAGGACCTGCCTCTGAGTGGGATGGGGCTAATTGGTTAAATGGTGATCCGGATAGTAGTAGAGCTGCTGTTTTTGCATCAGATTTTAATTCGGTAGCTGATATTGAAGCTTGTTCCTGTCGGCTAATAAATAATGCAGAGGTGCACATCAATAGCGAGCATACTTTAAAAGTTGATCATTCCGTTAGTGTTTTGAGTGGCGCTTTAGTATTCGAAAATAATGCCTCATTATTACAGATTAATGATACGGAAGCTAATTCGGGAAATATTAAATACAAACGCTATACCGCTCCAGTAAGACGCTATGATTTTACCTATTGGTCTTCGCCGGTTGCAGGACAAATAATGAATGATTTGTCACCCAATACACTTTATGATAAATATTATAGTTATGATAATGGTTGGAAAATTTCATATCAAGGGCTGACAACTATGGAAGCCGGAAAAGGATATAGTATTAGGGCGCCACAAACTTTTAGTATTACTGATGCTGAAATTGATTATGATTGCGCTTTTGAAGGAATTCCTAATAATGGAACAGTTACATTGATATTGCCTGCTAATCAGGCTTGTTTATTGGGAAATCCTTATCCATCGGCGATTGATGCAAATGCTTTTTTAGATACTAATACAGCTGTGTTAGAAGGGACATTGTATTTTTGGACACATAATACGCCTCCAAAAAATACTATTTCGGGTGATGAGATTTATAATTATACTTCAGATGATTATGCAACTTATAATAGGACAGGCGGAGTGAGTACTAGTATTTCTGCAGTTTCCGGAGAATCTGCTCCATTGGGTAAAATTGCAGCTGGTCAGGGCTTTTTTGCACCGGCAAGTGCTACTGGAGGTTCTTTGATTTTTAATAACACTATGCGAGTTTCTGGTGGACTTTCTGAGATGAATAATTCACAGTTTTTTAAAAAGAATCCTAGCTCAAAGGGAAATTCAACAGCTGCGGCAGAGAAAAATCGGATTTGGTTAAATTTAACCAATATGCAGGGGGCTTTTAAACAGACTTTGATAGGGTATCTTGTAGGGGCAACAAATGATTTTGATAATGGGTTTGATGGAAAAACTTTTGATGGAAATCAGTTTGTTGATTTTTACAGCATAAATAAAGGAATGAATTTAGTTATACAAGGAAGGTCTTTGCCTTTTGTAGAGCAGGATAGCGTGATTTTAGGTTACAAGTCGGCTATAAAGGGAGATTTTCAAATTAGCATCGATCATACAGATGGGATGCTAGATAATCAGCAAGTTTTTCTTGAAGATAAAGTCCTGTGTTTACAGCACGATTTGAAAAAAGAACCTTATACATTTACTACTGAAAAAGGGACTTTTGAGGATCGGTTTGTGTTGTATTATGTCCCTAAAAATGAGTTTGGTGAAAAGATAATAAAAACATTAACCGACAAAGCTGTTTTAGTTTCGGTATTTGATCATAAAATAAAATTGAGTTCTTCGAAAGTATTTATTTCTAAAGTTAGTTTGTATGATGTTTCAAAAAAACTACTCTATCAAAAAGCTGATATAGCGGCCAATAATTTTATCATCCAACATTTGGCGTTGGCGCATCAGGTCTTGTTTGTAAATGTGGTTTTGGCAAATAAAAAAAGCTTTGTAACAAAGATTGTTTACTAAGGCAATCTGTTTTTTAAATTTATCTTCCCAATTGCAAAAGTAATCGGGATTTTTTTGTTTCAAAATCACCGATGAACGGCAGTTTTTTAAGATTAAAAACACCTTTAAAAGTAACGTTTTTTAAAGGTGTTTTTTCTTTGAATGCTCTATGTATAAAGGAGTTGTGGGTAGAAAATGCACTTCAACGAAAAAACAGGTACATCAACGTTTTTAGTTTTACAGGAAATAAAATAGGTTTAATCTTGTTTCATAATTAAGGATTTAAGAATTAAAGGCTTGCCCGCCCCAAATCAGAAAAATATGAAACTGAATTTTACTTTAAATAGATTTTTTTTAACCCTTTTTGTAGTTTTATTTTTTGCAATTACTGCATTTTCTCAAACAACGGGAGATTATCGCTCTGCAGGAACTGGAAACTGGACAACTCTTTCAAGTTGGCAATATTACAATGGGACTTCTTGGGTAACTCCATCAGGAACTTCACCGCAAGGATATCCAGGACAGTATACTGGTACTGGTGCCGTTTTAATTCAGGCTGGTCACACAATTACTATAGGTAATAGCGGTATTACAACTCAAACTATGAGTTCACTTACTGTTAGTGGTACTTTATATTTAGATGGGACTAATGCTTCTGGGGGTATTAATTATAATATCAACGTAGGGACACTTACTGTGACAGCAGGCTTGAGTCCTGTTGCTAATATTTATTTTGATCAAAAAGTTAACTTCAAATTACCTGCTAATACACCTATTTCAGTGAGCGATGATGGTCTTAAAGGGGATTGTAGTCATAATCAGGAAATTTATATAGGTTCAACAGTAATTGCTTATTGCTCAGGTGGGGGAACTACTTTTTCAGACATAATGAATAATGGCGGTTATTATGTTTTAAATGTGACCCCTGAATCTGATTCTTCTTGTGGAACTAATACATTTTCTTTTACAGCAACTGCTTTTCCAACTTCGGGTTCGACTATTAAATGGTATACTACTTCGACAGGCGGGACAGCTTTTAGAACTAGTACTTCAGGCACAGATACTTATACTCCAACTTTAAGTACTACATCTACTTATTATGTTGAGCTTAGCTATAGCGGAAATACATTGCCAAGAAAAACTGTAATCGCAACGGTTACCAATACAGCGGCTCCTACAGGGACAGCTTCACAGTCATTTTGTTCAGGAGCTACTATTGCAAACTTGTCTGTTATAGGGTCAGATGTAAAATGGTACGCTGCTTCAAGCGGTGGTTCTGCTTTAGCATCAACTACAGTTTTGACTAATGGAACTCATTATTATGCGTCTCAAACGGTATCTGGATGTGAGAGTTCTTCAAGATTAGATGTGACTGTTTCGGTTTCAGCTACTCCTTCGACACCTGGAACATCAAGTCCTTATGGCGCAACTTGCAGTGGGTTTACAGCTGCTTGGGCATGGACTGCTAATGCAACAAAATATTATTTAGATGTTGCAACAGACAGTGGTTTCACGAGTATTGTTTCTGGGTATAATAATTTAGATGTAAATAATGTTACAAGTTATACAGTATCTGGGCTTAATCCAGCCGCTACTTATTATTACAGAGTAAGATCTTATTCTGGGTGTGGGACTAGTGCAAGTTCAGGCACAATGAGTATAACTACTTCAACAGTTTCTGTTCCTGGTACAGCTAGCCCATATAGTCCAACTTGTAATGGTTTTACGGCACAATGGGGGTACTCATCTAATGCTACTAATTATATATTAGATGTAGCAACAGATTCAGGTTTTACTAATATAGTTTCTGGTTATAATAATTTGAGTGTTGGTAATGTTTTGAGTTATGTAATAACAGGGCTCAATCCTGCTACAACTTATTATTACAGAGTGAGAGCGTCAGGTTGTAGTACAAGTGCGAGTTCAGGCACAATGAGTATAACTACTTCAACAGTTTCTGTTCCTGGTACAGCTAGTCCATATAGTCCAACTTGTAATGGTTTTACGGCACAATGGGGATATTCATCTAATGCTACTAATTATATATTAGATGTAGCAACAGATTCAGGTTTTACTAACATAGTTTCTGGTTATAATAATTTGAGTGTTGGTAATGTTTTGAGTTATGTAATAACAGGGCTCAATCCTGCTACAACTTATTATTACAGAGTGAGAGCGTCAGGTTGTAGTACAAGTGTTAGTTCTGGTACAATGAATTACACAACTTCTCCAGTGCCGTCTTCCGCGCCAGTAGTAATAGGAACTTCAAATTCTAATTGTTCAAATGGTTTACAACTAGATTGGAATCAGGTTGCTAATGCTACAGGATATTATTTAGATATTTCTACAAATAATAGTTTTTCAAGTTTTGTTTCGGGTTATAATGGATATAATGTAGGTTATCAAACAAGCAGTTTTTATGCAAGTGGACTTTCTTCAGGGATAACTTATTATTACAGAATTAGAGCTTACAATAGTTGTGGTACAACTGCAAGTTCTAATGTGGTTTCATTTGTTATTGGATCTGTTGGAGGGTCAGTAACAGGCAGCACAACAGTTTGTTCAGGTACTAATAGTACTGTTTTAACTTTGTCTGGCCAAACGGGTAATGTTATAAGATGGGAATCTTCGTTAGATAATTTTGCAACAGCTGGGACAATAATTAGTAATACTGGTTTAACATTGATGGCTACTAATTTGAATGCTACAACATCATATAGAGCTGTGGTTCAAAATGGTTCGTGTTCTACTGTAAATTCTACAGTAGCGACAATAAATGTGGCTTCTATTGCTATTCCTACGGCGGGTACACCGACAAATCCAACTTGTAAAGTACCAACAGGAAGTGTGCCATTAAGTGGTTTGCCAGATTCTGGGACAATTATTCAAACAGGAGATCATAATGCTAGTTATGCTATTACAGCTGGAGGAACTAATATAATAACAGATCTTTTACCTGGTAATTACTATTTTGCAGTTGATAATGGAAGTTGTACTTCAGCTACAGTAAGTGTTATTATTGCGACTCCAGAAAATAATACATGGTCATCTGGATCTTGGAGTAATGGAACACCAACTATTAATCAAAGATTAGTTTTTGCTTCAGATTATACAAATGCTAATGATGTTGATTTAGTAGGTTGTTCTTGTCAGGTTACAGGTTCAGTAGCTGTTACCATAAAATCAGGTCGTACTTTAAAAATTGAAAATGGAGTTGATGTTGCAAATACAGCTTCTTTAACTTTTGAAAATGATGCGAGTTTGGTTCAAATTAATGATGATGCTGAAAATACAGGAAATATTAATTATAAACGTCATACTGCTCCGGTAAAACGCTATGATTTTACCTATTGGTCTTCGCCGGTTGCACCGCAAACTTTAAAGGCTTTGTCGCCTAATACTTTAGGAGATAAATATTATAGTTATAACCCAAATACGGGTTGGAAAATTGAGTACAATGGAGCAGCTAATATGGTTGCAGGTAATGGTTATATTATCAGAGCGCCACAAACATTTAGTACTACTGTAGCTTCAATTGATACTAACCCTACGTTTATTGGGGTACCTAATAATGGTGTAATTAATATGTCAATAACAGGAGATAAAGCTTATCTTTTAGGGAATCCTTATCCATCGGCTATTGATGCAGA
The DNA here is from genome assembly GCF_058309975.1 of Flavobacterium sp. ST-158. NCBI lineage: Bacteria > Pseudomonadati > Bacteroidota > Flavobacteriia > Flavobacteriales > Flavobacteriaceae > Flavobacterium > Flavobacterium sp. ST-158. The sequence continues at coordinate 1,053,771 of NZ_JBZEEN010000001.1, forward strand.
TGCGTTTTTGGATGCAAATTCAACAGTATTAGAGGGAACACTTTACTTCTGGACGCATAATTCGCCGCCAAGTAATGCGGTAGCCGGAGATGCTATTTATAATTATACTACTAATGATTATGCAACTTATAATAGAACAGGTGGAGTAGGGACTCGTGTTTCTACTGCTGAAGCTGCTGCTACAGAAGGAGCTGTTCCAACAGGTAAAATTGCTGCTGGACAAGCCTTCTTTGCACCATCTACAGGAGGAGGAACGTTATTGTTTAATAACAGTATGCGAGTTGAAGGAGGGGTTTCTGGAACTAATAATTCGCAGTTTTTTAAATTGAGTACTACTGCTAAAGAAAGTACTACTGCTACTACAACAAGAGAGAAAAATCGTGTTTGGTTGAATTTAACCAATACTCAGGGTGCTTTTAAGCAGACTTTGATTGGTTACATTACAGGAGCAACCAATAATTATGATAATGGTTTTGATGGAGAATCTTATGATGGTAATGCATATATTGATTTTTATAGTATCAATAATGATGTAAATTTAACGATACAAGCGCGAGCATTACCTTTTGTAAAAAAAGACAGTGTTACTTTAGGATATAAATCAACTATTAAAGGAGAATTTCAAATTAGTATTGACCATACAGATGGAGCCTTAGCTACTCAGAATATCTTTTTAGAAGATAAAGATTTACAAGTTTTACACGATCTTAAAAAAGAACCTTATACTTTTAGTACTGAAAAAGGAGTGTTCAATAATCGTTTTGTGTTACGTTATGTAGATAAAAATGCAGTAGAAGAAGTGATTGAGCCAGAAACACCGGAAGTATTTGTTGATAATGAGGTTTTGGTTTCTGTTTTAAATGGTGCAATTACTATAAATGCTCAAACAGCATTATTAGATAAGATTAATATCTATGATGCTTCAGGAAAATTAATATATCTAAAAGATAAAATAGAGGCTAATGTTTATGTTGTTCCTCAATTGACTTCAAGTCATCAAGTATTGGTCGTTACTATTTTGCTTTCTGATGGAACTGAACTAAGTAGAAAAATAGTTTATTAGTTTAAAAATTGATTTATAAACAATCCCGATTGCTTTTTGAGTAATCGGGATTTTTTTTAGTTTTTAAAGTCTTGGGAGTTAGCTGTTTTACTGATTTAGGTTTAGTTTATTGTTAAATTATGTTTTTTGTCGGTAAAAACGTTCGTTTAAACGTTTTTTTTAATAATTTTACGTAAGATTTTTAGACCCCCTAAAAAATTGTGTTTACCTGATACATTTGGTATCGGGCGGACGATATAATTTTTTAATGTAGGGCTATGAATAAAAATTACTTTACTTGTCTTGTATCGGTAAAATCGCTAAAAACCAGCTGTTTTTTATTGGTAATTTGTTTTTTATTTTCAAATTCTTCTTATAGTCAAACTACAAACACTTTAACAAGTTCCGGTACGCTTGAAATTCCTGCCGGTGTCACCAGTTTGTCCGTTCAGGCCTGGGGTGCCGGCGGTGGAGGTGGTGGTTCTAATAAATTATTAGAACTTCTTAGTCTTGGAGCAGCAGGCGGTGGCGGCGGTGGCGGAGCTTATAAGAAAAATGATAATCTTTATATAGCACCAGACAAAAATAATGCTAAAATTGATTATACTGTTGGCCAAGGCGGAGCTGGAGGGGGAGATACTAATATTGACGGTTCAGTAGGAGGGACCTCTATTTTTTCAACTGTTAGTGCTAATGGAGGACAAGGTGGGCAAGGAGGGACTCTATTGGTTAGAGCAGGTTCTGGTGGTTTAGGCGGTTTAGGCGGTGATTTTAATGGAGGAAATGGTGCTAGTGCTTTTGTTGTAGCGGCTAGTGTTATACCTCTTCAAGTAGAAACTAATATTAGTGGCGGTGGTGGTGGGGGAGCTGATTCAGGTCCAAGTGGTACAGGTGGAAATGGAAATGGTAGTTTAGCATCTCAAGCTGGAGGTTCTGGTGGAACTGGATCTGAAACAGGTGGAGCCGGAGGTTCTGGTCATTCTCAAACTTTAACCCAGGCATTATTGTCTCCAGATAGACCTGGTGCTGCTGGTAGTATGCCAGGAGGGGGTGGAGGTGGAGCTGTTGGAGTAGGTATTGTAAATGGTCTTTTAGATATATTAGCTCCGGGTAATCAAAAAGCTAGTAATGGTGGAAATGGTGGAGATGGATTAATAAAAGTAACTTATACTTGTCCTACCTATAGTATTTCGAACCTTACTGCTGATACCGATTGCGAACAAAGCTCTACTATTACATTGCATTCTACCCCTGAAGGATTACCAATAGGGACTTATGCGGTAACTTATACCATTGATGGAGGGGTTGTGCCTCCACCTCCAGCTACGATGGTTGTTGAAACAGCTGGAACAGGAGCTATTGAAGTTCAGGATTTACGTACTGTAGGTGTAACTACAGTTACTATAACCCACCTTAGCTCTGTTGATTGTTCTACAGCAGTGAATGCTTCAATTGTTTTTGACCGCCCTACTGTTCCTGTTCAAGGAACAATAACACATCCTACATGTGCGGAGCCAACAGGAAGTGTGGAACTGAGTGATTTGCCTAGCGGTTCTTGGACTATTAGTCCCGGGGGATATACCGGGACAGGCTCTACAGCTACCATTTCAGGATTAGCTCCAGGAACACAGAATTTTGTTGTTTCTAATGGAGATTGTAGTTCTCAAACAGTTTCTGTTCCTTTTACGGTTGTTATTAATGATCCACCTCCTACGAGAACCTGGAATGGTGCATGGGATGTGGTTCCTACTATTGAAAACAAAGTTGTTTTTGAAACAAGTTATGATGAGAATGATAATGTTGAAGCCTGTTCCTGTCAAGTAAATTCAGGGGCTCATGTGATTTTTAAAACGGGACGATATTTAAAAATAAGAAACGAATTGGAAGTTGATTCAAATGGTTCATTGACTTTTGAAAATAATGCCAGTTTGGTTCAAATAAACGATGAAAGTGTAAACTCAGGAGATATTATATATAAACGGTACACCAATTATGTGAAACGATATGATTATACGTATTGGTCTTCACCAGTAGTGGGGCAAACTTTAAAAAATTTATCTCCAAATACTTTAGGAGATAAATATTATAGTTATGATCCCAGTTTGGGATGGGTAATTCATTACAATGGAAATAAAGAAATGATACCTGGAGAAGGCTATATAATTAGAGCGCCACAAACTTTTAGTACTACCACAGCTGCGATTGATTATAGTCCTCAGTTTGAAGGAGAACCTAATAATGGAGAAGTTTCTAAGGAATTACCGGGAGCATCAGTTTGTCTTTTGGGGAATCCTTATCCATCGGCTTTAAGTGCAGATGCATTTTTAAATGAAAATGATAGCAAATTAGAAGGAACATTGTATTTCTGGGCGCATAATTCGCCTCCTAGTATCAATGTTGACGGAGATGCTATTTATAATTATACTACTAATGATTATGCAACTTATAATCTTACAGGAGGTGTAGCAACTCATGCTGCTGCTGTTGAAGATGAGGATGAGAATGATCCAAATGACAATAATAATTTTGATATTCCTACTGGAAATATTGCTGCGGCTCAAGGTTTTTTTGCGCCAACAAGTGACGAAGGAGGAACTATAGTTTTCAATAATAGTATGCGACTTTTGGATGGAGAAGTAATGGATGATGCTGGTGATTATGGTGAGGTAAGAGATAATTCGCAGTTTTTTAAATTAGGAAAATCGGATAAATCAACTGTGAAAATCGAGAAGAATAGATTGTGGTTAAATTTGACAAATGCACAAGGGGCTTTTAAACAAACTTTAATTGGTTATATTACTGGTGCAACTAATGATTACGAAGGGCGTTTTGATGGTATAAGTTATGATGGCAATCAATATATAGATTTTTATAGTGTCAATCAGGATTTAAATTTAACAATTCAAGGCCGTGCTTTGCCTTTTCAGCAAAATGATACTGTAGCTTTGGGGTATAAATCAACTATAGCGGGTGATTTTAAAATTAGCATTGATCATGCTGATGGTAGTTTAGCTTCGCAAAAAGTCTTCTTAGAAGATAAAGTTTTGCAGGTTTATCACGATTTAAAAGAACCATATTTATTTACTACCGAAAAAGGAATTTTCAATGATCGTTTTGTTTTGCATTACCATGATAAATCTGTTGTTGTTGAGGATGTTGATGATGCATCGGATGTGTCAGTAGAAACGGTATTAGTTTCTACAAATAACAAAGTAATAACTATTAATACAGCCAACAGTATAATTGATAGTGTTTTAATTTATAATTTTTCAGGTGATTTAATTAAGACTAAACATACTGTTAATGCTGTAACCACAACCATTAGTGATTTGGCTGTTAGTCATGTGCCTTTATTGGTAAAAGTTCAGTTAGAAAACGGTAAAAAAGCAGTAAAAAAGATAATTTATTAATAATATTTTGCTAATAAAAAAATCCATTAGAAATGTATCTAATGGATTTTTTTATGCTATAATTTGTGTTTTTATTTTCCTTTAATTGAAGCTTCCACATTACGTTCAATGGTGTGTCCAGGACGTGACCATTTTGGTTTTTCGCCCAATGGAGCAAATTGAGAATCGGCAGCTTCAACCGTTTTTGGTTGAGAAACCTTTGTAAATGGTTTTTGCGGATTTAAACCTAACATTTCAAACATTTTCATGTCTTCGTTTACGTCTGGATTTGGAGTTGTTAAAAGTTTGTCTCCAGCAAAAATAGAATTGGCACCAGCAAAGAAACACATTGCTTGACCTTCGCGACTCATATTGGTTCTTCCTGCTGAAAGGCGTACCTGAGTTTCTGGCATTACAATACGTGTAGTAGCTACCATACGAATCATTTCCCAGATTTCAACTGGTTTTTCTTCTTCCATTGGAGTTCCTTCAACAGCTACAAGCGCGTTAATAGGAACTGATTCTGGTTGTGGGTTTAACGTAGAAAGAGCAACAAGCATTCCAGCGCGGTCTTCGATACTTTCTCCCATTCCAATAATTCCGCCACTACAAACAGTAACATTGGTTTTACGAACATTTTCGATAGTTTCTAAACGATCTTCAAAGCCTCTGGTAGAGATAACTTCTTTATAATATTCTTCAGATGTATCAAGGTTGTGGTTGTAGGCATAAAGTCCAGCTTCGGCTAAACGTTGTGCTTGGTTTTCAGTAATCATACCAAGTGTACAACAAACTTCCATGTCTAGTTTGTTAATAGTACGAACCATTTCCAGTACTTGGTCAAATTCTGGTCCGTCTTTTACATTTCTCCAAGCTGCTCCCATACACACACGTGAAGAACCGGATTCTTTAGCGCGTAAGGCTTGTGCTTTTACTTGGTTAACCGACATTAAATCATTTCCTTCAACACCAGTATGATAGCGTGCTGCTTGTGGACAGTATCCACAATCTTCTGGACATCCACCTGTTTTTATAGATAATAAAGTAGAGACTTGAACCACATTTGGGTCATGATGCTCTCTATGAATAGAAGCTGCTTCAAAAAGCAAATCCATCATAGGTTTGTTATATATAGCTATAATTTCTTCTTTTGTCCAATCGTGTTTTGTAATACTCATTGTATCGTGTTTTTTGATGGCTCAAAAGTAGTCAAATTGTTCAAAATGGCAATACAATAGTCTTAAAAAGGAATGGATTGAATAGAAGAAGAATAGCTTAATCAGTTGAAAATTGATTGTTCCAATATAACATAAGTAAGAGGGTGACAATTACTGAGGAAGCAAGTCCTTCAAACAACAATGAAATGGAATAGGCATCTATAGAAGGATTTCCTCCAAATAGAAAGGTTTCAGATAAGGATTGTACAAATGCATCTCCTCCTTGTAAATAGCTGTAAATAACTAATGCTATAATGCTTAAAACAACACCAACTACCGATGTGAATAAAGCAGAAACAGCATTTGTAACAAACTTTTTTTTACCTTCCTTAAGGTTCATTTGGATAGTTTTGTTTACTCCGTAAAAAACAAAAAGCACATTGAGAAAACGCAAATAAAATAAAGCAGCCAGATCTAATGCTTCCATTAATAAAAAGTAAATGCCAATTGCAATGAATATGATAAATCCATTGGTAATTTCTTTAGGTGGTTTCATTTTGGTTGTATTGAAATTAATAATTAATTCTTAAATAATAATTCAATTTTGTGAGTAAGTTTGGTTCCAATTGATTAATCGGTTGGATATTTCTTTTTCCAAAAGAGCATAAGTGAGAAAGTTACAATAACAGCAGAAACGATTCCTTCAAAAAGCAAAGAAATGTTATAAGTCATCACAGAAGGGCTTCCTACAAACAATAAAGATTCAGATAGTGTTTTAATGTAGTTATCTCCTCCTTTAGAATAAATATAAGCTACCAAGCCCATAATACTCAAAATTACACCAGTTAATGAAGTTACTAATGCTGAAATGGCATTATCGGCCAAATTAGTTTTGCCTTCTATGAAATTAGTTTTTAAGGTTCTATTGACACCATAATAAATGAAAACGATGTTGAATAATCTTAAGAAAAAAACATTAGAAAGATGTAGGGCTTCCATTAACAAAAAATAAAGAGCTATACCTATAAAAATAATAACTCCATTGAATAATTCTTTTGACAGTTTCATACGCTTAATTTTTTAAGGTTAAAAAATAATGGTTTGATAAACAGAGAATTGTCTATCAAATTTACGTAAAATATAGGAGTTATTTTAAAAAACGCTGAGGTTTTTTGTTATATTCTAAAGAGAATCAATATAAGAAAGGCTTTGAGTTTTGTCTTTTTCAATTTGTGCTTTCAACAATGTAATAGAATCAAATTTTTCTTCTCCACGAATGCGTTTTAGTATCGAAACCGTTATTTTTTGGTCATACAAATCGCCATCAAAATTTAGATAATGAACTTCAACCGAAAGTTTGTCACCGCCAACAGTTGGATTGTGACCAATGTTCATCATTCCATAAACTTTTTGGTTGTCAATTTGGCTGTAAACAACATAAACACCTTTAAGAGGGATGAGTTTGTAGTCTTCCTCGATGTCGAGGTTAGCAGTAGGAAAACCAATTGTTCTTCCTAATTGTTTGCCTTTTATAACGGTTCCGCTTAGAAAATAATGATAACCTAAATATTTATTAGCCAAATACATGTTTCCATCAAGAATGGCATTTCTAATTTTTGTAGAACTTACAGAAATATCATTGATTTCCTGAGCAGATATTTGTTCGACTTCAAAGTTGTATTTTTCTCCAAATTCAATCAAATTATTAATATCGGCAGTTCTGTTTCTTCCAAATCGGTGATCGTAGCCAATGATTATTTTGTGAATTTTAAATTGTTCAACCAGTACTGTTTTTACAAATTGTTCGGCTGTTAATCTTGAGAAACTTTCGTCAAAAGGATGGATAACAAGATTTTCAATTCCTATTTGTTTTAATAGATTGATTTTTTCCGGAATTGTATTGAGTAATTTTATTTCCGAACGTTCCTGTAAAATCATTCTTGGATGCGGAAAAAAAGTCAGTACCAGACTTTCATATTTTTCATCAAGAGTGTTTTGGATTACTTTTTCAAGTATTTTTTTATGTCCAATATGTACCCCATCAAAGGTGCCTAGAGTAAGGATTGTTTTTTTGGGAGAACTAAAATCTTTTATAGAATGAAAAATCTTCAAAGCAATTATTTTATAGTAGTGCAAATTTATACTATCTAATTTAAATTTAAAGGTATGCTCATTCTATTTTTTGATGGATTTTAGCTGATTCTAACAAAATGACAATTATTATTTAATTATTTGGAATGTTTTATGGAGTTAATTAAACAGTTTTGTTGGATATATTTTGATATAAATGCTTTATTTTTGAAACATTAATATAAGCTAGTCATGAAAATAAATAGTCTATTCGTATTTCTTTTATTGTGGTTTTCGGTTGTTCATGCTCAAGACTCCGAGCCTTGGAAAAGAATCAATGCATCTGGGATTCAAACTTCGGCTAGACTTTTAGGAAAGACAGAGGCAGCTAATGCTGTTTTGTTTCAATTAGATGAAGAATTTCTAAAAACGAAGCTTAAGGCAGTTCAGGATAAGTCGGCTTTAAAGACTACGATTGATATTACAATTCCAAATACGGATGGTATTTTAGAAAAATTTTCTATACATGAAGATTCTAATTTTGAGGCCGAACTTCAGGCTAAATATCCAGATATTCGTTCGTACTCGGGTATTGGAATTACGGATGCTGCTGCTGTTATAAATTTTAGTATGTCTCCATTGGGTATTCAAACGATGATTACCAGAAAAGGAAATCAAATGGAATTTATTGAAAAAGATACTGAAAATAGCAATATTTATGTTGTTTTGGATTCTAAAAATAAATTAAAAGAAAGTATGCCTTTTAGTTGTAATACTGTTAGTGAATCTAATTTGAGTAAAAAAAATGCTCAAACAGCTAAAATTGTTTCCAGTGATAAAAAATTTAGAACGTTAAGGCTTGCTTTGTCTTGTACGGGTGAATATGCTAAATATCATAGTGGATCTGCTACTCCTACTATTGCAATAGCTCTGGCTGCTATGAATGCAACCTTAACTAGAGTGAATAGTATTTTTAATCGGGATTTAGCGGTTAAATTACTACTTATAGCTAATAATGATCAGATAATATATACTAATGCTGCAACGGATCCGTATTCTGATGCTGCTGCAGGAGTTGGAACAAATGATGTTCCAGGTAGTTGGGGGACTGAATTGCAAAATAATTTAACTTCTGTTATAGGAAGTGCTAATTATGATATTGGGCATTTGTTTGGAGCTTCTGGTGGTGGTGGAAATGCAGGTTGTATTGGTTGTGTTTGTGATACCGGGAAGGGAAGTGCTTATACTTCACCATCAAATAATGTTCCTAAAGGGGATAGTTTTGATATTGATTTTGTAGCTCATGAAATGGGACATCAATTAGGTGCTAATCATACTTTTTCTTATGATATAGAAGGGACTGGTGTAAGTGTGGAGCCTGGAAGTGGATCCACGATAATGGGGTATGCAGGAATTACAACGGATTATGATGTGCAGCAATATTCGGATGATTATTTTTCATTTATTAGTATAGGTCAAATTCAAGCTAATTTGGCAACAAAAAGTTGTCCGGTAACCACAACTATAAATGCTGCTTCACCAACGGTTTCTGCAGGAGCTGATTATACGATTCCAAAAGGGACTGCTTTTGTTTTAAAAGGAAACGAGAATACAGCTGCAGGTGTTACTTACGTTTGGGAAGAAAATGATTCAGCTACTTCGGCAAGTGATGATTCTAGTGTAGCGTTGAGTACTAAAACGAATGGACCACTTTTTAGGTCTTTTCCTCCTGTGACTTCTACAACTAGATATATGCCAGATTTTAAAAATGTTTTAGCTGGAAGGTTGCGAAGCAGATGGGAATCGGTTTCAGATGTAGCTCGCACACTTCATTTTGTTCTTACGGCTAGAGATAATGCTGCCGAAGGATTGGCTCAAACGCTGTCGGATGAAATGATTGTCAATGTAAGTGCTGCTGCTGATCCATTTGAAATTACTTCTCAGAATATTGCTAATTTAAGTTGGTTTCAAAGTACTAAACAAACTATAACTTGGAATGTAAATGAGACGAATGGTTTGCCGGGTTCTTCCAAAGTAAACATCAAGCTTTCTACGGATAACGGTGCAACTTTTCCAATTATCTTAGCTTCAGCTGTTGCAAATGATGGTTCCGAAACGATAACTGTGCCCAATGTTTCATCCCAATTTTGTAGAGTTTTAATAGAGCCAACCGATAATATTTTTTATGCTGTTAATAGCAAAACATTTGCAATAGGTTATACAACTGAATCTAGTTGTCAAACGTATTCAGTACCAAATACTCCTTTTGCAATTCCTGAGCAAGGAAATTTTGCTACTAAATCGATAGTTGTGCCTGCTACAACTGAATTTATTTCGGATGTTAATTTTAGTATTAATGTTACACATCAGTATTTTTCTGATGTACAAATGGAGCTTGTAAGTCCAAAAGGAACAGTTGTAAAGCTTTTTTATAATGGATGTAGTACTACTAATGGTACTTTAGACTTGGTTTTTGATGATGCAGGAGCAGATTTGTCTTGCGGGAATAGCGCTTTGCAAACTGTGGTGCCTTTAGGGGTGTTGAGTGATTTTAATGGTGAGAATCCTCAAGGAACATGGACGTTGCGTTACAGGGATATTTATACAACGGATACAGGAACAATAAATTCGGCATCAATTGCTATTTGTACGCAAAAATATACTTTAGTGCCTTATGACGATATTTCTAAGGATTTGATAGTGAGTTCTAATCCCAATGATGGCAATTTTAAAGTACAATATATAAGTACTTCTTCAAATGCTGAGATTGAAATTTTGGTTTATGATGTTGCTGGAACTAGAATTTTTGATAAAAAGTACCCTAATAATGGAGGGTTTAATGAGGATATTCAATTATTAAATAGACCTCGTGCAGGTATTTATTTTGTACATCTGATAGATGGTAGTGCCGAAAAAACATTTAAAATGATAATAAAATAGGTATGAAAAAAGGAGCAATTTGCTCCTTTTTTTATTTTCCGTTGAAAGCTGACATGGTGTTTTCTAAGCCTGCAGTTCCAAAAGATTTGATGATTTCGGCAGCTGTTTCCAATCGTTCAGGAAGTGTTTCGTTTTCGGCAGTACTCCATTCTCCTAAAACGTAATCTACTTGTTTTCCTTTTTTGAATTCGTCGCTGATTCCAAAACGGAAACGAGCGTATTCGGTTGTGTTTAATACGGCCTGAATGTTTTTCAAACCATTGTGTCCGCCATCGCTGCCTTTTTTTCTAATGCGAATAGTTCCGAAAGCAATATTTAAGTCATCCGTAATTACTAATATATTCTCTAATGGAATTTTTTCTTTTTCCATCCAATATTGAACCGCTTTTCCACTTAAATTCATGTAGGTGTTGGGTTTTAAAAGTAAAAAAGTTCTTCCTTTGAATTTGTATTCAGCCAGAGATCCTAATTTTACGGTTTGAAAGTCAAGGCTTTCTTTTTTGGCTAAAAAATCTAATACTTTAAAGCCGATATTGTGTCGTGTGTTTACATATTCGGTGCCAATATTGCCTAATCCTACAATTAAATATTTTTTACTCACGCTTTCTATATTGTTTTTTGGGTGTTCGTGAACCTCCGGTTTCATGTTGTTGCTGTAATCTTCTTTTGCTGCTGTGGGAAACAGACTCTTTATCCATTGTAACATGCTGCAAAAATAGAGTAAAAAGAGAAAAGAATAAAGTGTGAGGACGAATTGTTTTTAATGCATAATATTCTTTTTTAGCCCCGATGGGAGGGAAAATCCTTTTATTTTTTTCTTTAAAAAATAAAAGATTGGAAGGACAGCGGGACGGCTGTTGTTGTGTTACGGAATAGTTTGCTCCAAAAAAAAGCATCAACCTTTCGATTGATGCTTTTAAATATGATTGAAAAAAGATTATTTTTTCTTTCCTTTTGCTGGTGCTTTTGCAGCTTTTGCAGCTTCTTGAGCCGCTTTCATAGCAGCACGAGACATCTTCACTTGACAAATAACAGTGTTGTCTGGGTGCATGATTTTGAAATCAGGTGTAGGTACTTTAGTTACATATAACTTGTTACCCATGTCTAATGGAGTGATATCTGCTTCAACAAAATCAGGAAGATTTTTAGGTAAAGCTTTAACTTTTAATTTACGGTTGTTGATACGTAAATCTCCACCAGCCATAACTCCTTTAGAGTTACCAGTGATTTTTACAGGAACTTCAATAGTGATTTCTTTGTTATCGTATAACTGGAAGAAGTCAATGTGTAAGATTCTGTCAGAAACTGGGTGAACTTGGATATCTTGTAAGATAGCGTTGAATGATTTTCCATTACCCAATTCGATCACAACTGTGTGAGCGTTTGGAGTGTAAACCAAGTTTTTGAATGCTTTTTCTTCTGCTGAAAAATGAACTGGTTGATCTCCTCCGTATAACACGCAAGGAACCGCTCCAGCATTACGTAAGGCTTTAGTAGCTACTTTGCCCACGCTTTCTCTTTCTGATCCTTTAATTGTAATCGATTTCATTTTAAATATTTATATAGTTATTAATTAAACTCTTATTTAGTGATTAGTGACTAGTTATTAGCTACTATTTGACGCTAATCAGGTGTTTTTTACATGATAAACTTTCCGCTGATGGAATTGTTGTTTTGTACCATGTGCATTACTTCAGCAAAAAGAGGCGCACAACTTACTACTCTGATTTTGTTTGAAGCTTTCTTTAATGGAATAGAATCTGTTACGATTAATTCGCTCAATTTAGATTCTTCTATTCTTTCGTATGCTTTACCAGATAAAATAGGATGTGTACAGATTGCTCTAACGCTTAAGGCTCCTCTTTCTATCATTAGGTCAGCTGCTTTTGCTAATGTACCTCCGGTATCAATCATGTCGTCAACCAGGATAACATTGCGTCCCTTTACATCACCAATTAATTCCATGGTGTCAATAACGTTAGCTTGTTTTCTTTGTTTGTAACAAATTACCACATCAGATTCTAAGAATTTAGAATAAGCATAAGCTCTTTTCGAGCCTCCCATGTCTGGAGAAGCAATTGTTAGGTTATCTAACTTAAGGCTTTCTACGTATGGTAAAAATATAGTAGAAGCAAAAAGGTGATCTACTGGTTTTTCAAAGAATCCTTGGATTTGGTCAGCGTGTAAATCCATAGTCATAATTCTTGTTGCTCCTGCTGTTTCCAGCATTTTAGCTATTAACTTAGCTCCAATTGGGACTCTGGGTTTGTCTTTTCTGTCTTGTCTTGCCCAACCAAAATAAGGCATAACAGCAGTTATATGTCTTGCTGAAGCGCGTTTAGCAGCATCAATCATCAATAATAACTCCATTAAATTATCCGTATTAGGGAAAGTAGAGCAAACAATAAAAACACGTAATCCTCTGATTGACTCTTCGTAAGACGGTTGAAATTCTCCATCACTATAATGTGACATAGATACTTTACCTAATGGAATTCCGTATGCTTCGGAAATTTTTTCAGCTAGATAGACACTTTGTGAACAAGCAAAAATTTTAGCTTCTGGTTCTTTTTGTGACATTTAATTTGTTGTTTTTATTCCGCTGCGCTCAATTACAATCTTGTTTTTGTCTTTTTTTAAAGACAGAATGTGTTTAAATGCCTCGGATGGAGTTAGTTAGTATATGCTGTTTTAACGAGCTGCAAATTTAGAAAATTAATTTGACTGTGAAAGTAAAATTTTCAGAAAATTTATTAGAAACTTTAATAAAATTTTTTACATTTGCACCGTTGTTAAAGAAAAGATATTTTGTCTTTCTTTAGTTTAAAAGCCCAGGTGGCGGAATTGGTAGACGCGCTGGTCTCAAACACCAGTTCTTAGGAGTACCGGTTCGATCCCGGTCCTGGGTACTAAAGCCCCTTCTTTCGAAGGGGCTTTTTTTATGCTTATTATTTTCTTTTTTATAGAAACTATGATTTAGTTTTTTTACCGTTATTTTTTATTCATGTTGCTATTGAATAATAAAAAACCCTTAAAAATATTGGTTTTATAAGCGTTTATGTCAAAATACCCCCGCTAATGTATTGTAATACCCCTCTTGTCTTTTGTGTTGTTGTCTAAATTTGTAAACTAGATTTTTATTTCTTATTTGACTTTTTGTTTTGTTTTGAATTCTATGTATTTCCCAATGATACCTATAAAGTTTTTTAGAAAATAATTTCTAAAAGTTGTCCAATTTTAAAATACGAGTTTATTAAAGAAGATTAAATGAGAAATATTGTAGTAGCATTTGCTTTGTTTTTGAGTTTGCAAAATAGTTTTGCACAAACTAACGAATGGGAAGCCCCACAAATTTTAGATAGAGGAAAAGAAGCGGGAAGAAGTTCTTTTCTTTTGTTTAGTAATGAATCAGAATTGAAAGATAATGAACCTCAAAAATCAGCATTGTATCAAAGCCTGAATGGGAATTGGAAATTTAACATAGTTAAAAATCCACTGCAACGTCCTGTAGATTTTTATTCTACTGCTTTAGATGACTCTAATTGGAAAACTATTAAGGTACCTTCAAACTGGGAAATTCAAGGTTTTGATATCCCTATTTATACTAATATAACTTATCCGTTTCCAAAAAACCCTCCCTTTATAGGTGGCGATTATAATCCAGTAGGAAGTTATAGACGTACTTTTTCTGTTTCTGATTCATGGAATGATAAGGAAATTATCCTTCATTTTGCTTCTATTTCGGGTTATGCAAGAGTTTTCTTGAACGGAAAAGAAGTAGGGATGACTAAGGCTTCTAAAACGCCGGCTGAATTTAATATTACTTCTTTCTTGAAAAAAGGCGAAAACTTATTAGCGGTTCAAGTGTTTCGCTGGCATGATGGAAGTTATTTAGAAGATCAGGATTTCTGGAGATTAAGTGGTATTGAGCGCGATGTGTATTTACAAGCTATGCCTAAAACTACTGTTTGGGATTATTTTGTAAAAAGTGATTTAGATAATCAATATAAAAACGGAATTTTCAATCTAGAAGTTAGTTTGAAGAGTTTCCAAAACACTAAAATCAAGAATCCTTCAGTAAAAGTAGAATTGTTTGATAATAAAGGAAAAAATGTTTTTTCTGAGAACAGAAAGGTAGATGTAAAAACTCAAAAAGTAAGTTTTAGCACAACAATTGAAAACGTAAAACAATGGAGTGCCGAAACGCCAAATTTATATCGCTATACTATTACATTAGTTGATGCTAAAGGGAATACTTTGGAAATAATTTCTAAAAAAACAGGTTTCAGAAAAGTAGAAATTAAAGATGCGCAGTTATTGGTTAATGGAAAAGCCATTTTGGTAAAAGGGGTTAATATTCATGAACACAGTGATACAAAAGGTCATACTCCTGATACTGAATTGATGTTGAAAGACCTTCAGTTAATGAAGGAAAATAATATTAATGCAATTAGAATGAGTCATTATCCTCATGATACGCATTTTTATGAATTATGCGATGAGTACGGATTTTATGTGGTAGACGAAGCTAATATAGAAACGCATGCTATGGGAGCTGAATGGCAAGGCTCATTTGATAAATCAAAACATCCCGCTTATTTGTCGGAATGGGCAGCAGCACATTTGGATAGAATTAAAAGAATGTTTGCTGTAGATAAAAATCATCCTTCGATTATTATTTGGTCTATGGGTAATGAGTGTGGAAATGGTCCTGTTTTTTATGAAGCTTACAATTGGTTGAAGAAAAATGATACCAGCCGTATGGTTCAGTTTGAACAGGCGGGAGAAAATCCTGATACAGATATTGTGTGTCCAATGTATCCCGGAATTAAAAGTATGAAAGCCTATGCTAGTGCCGATAAAAAGCGTCCTTATATTATGTGTGAATATTCACATGCAATGGGGAATAGTAACGGGAATTTTCAAGAATATTGGGATATTATCAACAGTAGTAAACACATGCAGGGTGGGTTTATCTGGGATTGGGTAGACCAAGGTTTGAAAACTAAAAATGAAAAAGGAATTATTTTTTGGGCTTATGGAGGTGATTTAGGTGGGAAAAATTTACAAAATGATGAGAATTTCTGTGCTAATGGATTAGTTTCGGCTAATAGAATTCCGCATCCAGGTTTATTTGAAGTGAAAAAGAGTTATCAAAACATTCAGTTTCAGTTAAAAAATGATAAGGATTTAGTAGTGACTAATAATTATAATTTTACCAATCTTTCTAAATATAATTTCAAATGGGAGTTAGTAAAAAATGGAAAGATTGCTAAATCAGGCGAATTTAATGTTGAAGTAAATCCGGAAGAAAGTAAATCTATTGTTTTAGACTTAGGAACTATAGAGGCTAATTCAGAATATTTCTTGAATGTTTACGCCGTTTCAAAATACGCCGAGCCTTTGGTTGCTAAAGGGCATGAATTTGCGAGAGCACAATTTGCAATTGGAAAAGGAAGTTATTTTGATAATAATACGCTTGATAAAACGGCTAAAAAATTAAAATACAAAGTAAAAAATGAGTTGCTTTCTTTTGAAACGGAAAGTGTAGCAGGAGTATTTGATTTGAAAAAAGGCGAAATTGTAAAATATGCATTGAAAAACGCTGCTGATACTATGATTACAAATTTCCCAACGCCTTATTTTTGGCGTGCACCAACCGATAATGATTTTGGAAATGGAATGCAAAATAAATCAGAGGTTTGGAAAGAGGCTTCTCAAAATCCAACAGTAATCAGTGTCGATTTGGATAAAAAATCTTCTCAAGGTTTGTTAATTAAAGTGATTTATCAATTAGCAGAAGTAAAAGTTCCTTATACTGTAAATTATTTGATTCAAAATAATGGAGCGATTCAAGTAACTGCTGCCATTGATATGGAAGGTAAAGATTTGCCTGAATTACCTCGTTTTGGAATGCGATTGAAATTGAATGGATCTTATGATAATTTGAATTATTACGGAAGAGGACCATGGGAAAATTATTCTGATAGAAAATCAGCATCTTTCATCGGTGAATATTCAGATAAAGTAATCAATCAATTTACCCGAACATACATTCGTCCACAAGAATCGGGTTATAAAACAGATGTTCGCTGGTTGACTCTAAAAAATGATAAAGGGCAAGGTTTGAAAATTGAAGGAAAGCAAAGTCTTGGTTTTAGTGCGTTGAATGTTTCAACAGAAGATTTAGATCCAGGAAAACATAAAGATCAACGTCATCCTTCCGATTTGGATTTAGATTCTAAAGAAGCAGTGTATTTGCATTTGGATTACAAACAAAGAGGACTTGGTGGAGATGATAGCTGGGGTGCTTTGCCGCATGAGGCTTATCGTTTGTTGGATAAAAGATACAGTTATTCTTATTTAATCTCATTGGTTAATTAATTTAGTGGTTTTTTTGTGTTATTAGGAGAAAACCTATGATGTTTATTCATAGGTTTTTCTAATTTTAAAGATTTCAGTTCTTTTTTTAATTGTTTTTTGATTTTTAATGGTATTTGATAAATGAATTATATTTGATTGAAGTAGTTTTTAGCTAACCAAAAATACATTGTATTTTGAGAAATATATCTTTTTTGTTTTTTATGTTTCTAATCTGTTTTACGACTAATCCACAAGTTGTAAAAGGATTGCTTGTGCCAAATTCTAATCAAGAAAAATATACAATAGGTTATATAGGAATTGAAAACGGATTAGCAAATAATGCTGTTACTTCAGTTTATAAAGATAAGCGAGGTTTAATGTGGTTCGGTACTTATGATGGAATTAGTAGGTACGATGGATATAATTTTTCCAATTATAGAAATCAGCCTAATGATGCAAATTCATTAATTAATAATAGAGTTGTAGCTATTTGTGGAACTCAAAATGAAATTTGGATTGGTACAAAATCAGGAATAAGCGTTTATAGTTATTTGACAAATCAGTTTAGTACCAGGAATTATGTAAATCCTATAACGTCTAAAAAAGAGTTGATTGCTTATGCAATCAATGATTTAAAAGAGGGAAAAAAAGGAATTTATATTGCTACGGCAGGTACGGGATTGCTATATGGTTCCAATAAAGGAGGTGATATTACTGAGATACCTCTTTATGTAAACGGAAAATTGCAATGGGATTATCATATGCAGGGAATCGATTTTGACAAATCGGGCAGATTATGGGGTTTTGTTCAGGGGGTTGGAATTGTGAGTATGGATACCAAAACCAATAAACTATCGGTAGTTTTATCAGATATTTTGACTGGAACGACTGTCTTTTATGACGGATTTTCAAATGTTTGGGTAGCTACCGAATTAGGCTTGTTAAAATACAATATTGTAGATAAATCGTATCGTGTTTATAATAATCAGCAAATTCAATATCCTATTGCTGATTTAATTTATAAGCCGGATACAAAAGAAATTTGGATTGCTACAAATGGGAATGGAGTTGTGAAGTATAATTTTACTTCAGATTCATTTTCTTTATTAAGTAATTATCTAGGGGAAGAAAAACTCAATAGCAATGCTATTTCCTCTTTATGCTTAGATAGTGATAATAGAGTTTGGATTGGAACCTTAAGAGGAGGTGTTAATAAAGTGGAAAATAGGAAAAGCCCTTTTACCACCATTTCTAGAAATGAAAAAATTAGTAACACCTTACCAAGTGATTTTATTCTTTCCTTATGTGAGCAAGATGCTAATCATCTTTGGATTGGTACCGATGGAGGAGGAGCCAGTTTGTGGGACAGAAAAAATAATCAGTTTACTAATTATTCCTATAATGCTACTAATCCTAATTCCTTGTCAAATAATTTTGTTACATCAATTATAAAGGACAGTCACGGAACTTGGTTTGGGTCTTATGGAGGCGGAGTTTGTGTTTTTAATCAACAAACAAATAGTTTTAAGAGGTATGGACTTTTTAATCTTACTTATAATATTGTTCAAAAAAATATCTGGGTGCTTTTTAAGAGTAAAGAAGGGGTTTTATGGGCTGCGTCTCCTGACGAAGAGGGCTTGTATCGTTATAATGAAGTGCTTGATCAATTTGACTTTGTGGATGCTAAAATTAGTGGGATTATTTCTATGGCCGAAGATGCTCAGGGCAATATTTGGTTAGGAACTTTTACTAAGTTAATTAAACTTAACCCAAAGACATTACAAAGTCAAAGCATTGAAGTTAAATATCCGGTACGTTCCATTGTTGCTATTTCGGGTTCTAAAATGCTAATAGGGACAGAAGGAGCCGGCTTGATGGTTTTTAATCCTCAAACGCTACAAATGCGTTTTTTGACTCAGACAAACGGACTTCCAAATAATTCAGTTTTGAATATTGTTAGAGATAATCAAGGGCTTTATTGGTGCAGTACTTACAATGGTATTTTTGTGTACAATCAAACTAGTGAAAAAATTACCACTTATTATGATGCAGATGGGCTTCAGAGTAATCAATTTAATTACAATGCCGGACTCAAACTTTCTACAGGAGAAATAGTATTTGGTGGGATTAAGGGTTTTAATATTATTGATACTAAAATAAACAATGCTGTTCATGCTTTTCCTAAACTGATTATTAGTAGTATTAAAGTTAATAATAAGGTGTACAGTGAATCGGGTTTAACTAGTTTTGGTATTGAGAAATTAAAATTACCCTATGACGAATCAATGTTAAATATTGAATTTGCTGCTTTAGAGTATAGTTTGCCTGAAAAAATATCCTATGCTTATTTTTTAGAAGGTTGGGATTCGCAATGGCATTATGTTGATCATATAAGAACGGCTAATTATTCTAGATTGACAGAAGGGAATTATGTTTTAAAAATTAAATCGACTAATGCAGAAGGTGTCTGGAATTCAAAAACTATTTCGTTGCCTATTACTATTTTACCTCCTTGGTATCGAAGTGGATTTGCTTATTTTATTTATGTTTTAGCCATTGCTTTTGGAATTTTTATTGTTGATAAATACCAACGTAAACAAGCACAACTTAAATATGAAGTACAGCTTTCGCAAGATTTAGCCAAACAGGAAAAAGAGCTGAATGAGAAAAAATTAACTTTTTTTACTAATATTTCTCATGAGTTTAGATCGCCTTTAACGATGATTATTAATCCTCTCAAGGATATTATTTATGGTGATAAGCAACAAATAGAACCAAGTGCTATAGAAATGGTATATAGTAATTCCAGAAGATTGTTAAGCTTAGTAGACCAATTACTACTTTTTAGAAAGACAGAGACAGAAACAGGTAAATTAAAAATTGCACACATTGATATTGTTGAATTAGCTAAAGAGGTTTTTAGCTGTTTTGTTCATCATGCTAAAACCAAAAAGATAGATTACACTTTTAGTATTTCCGAAGAAAAATTATTGGTCTATGTTGATCGTGAAAAGATTGAAATGGCTTTGTTTAATTTGATTTCAAATGCTTTAAAATTTACCGAAAAAGAAAATGGAACTGTAGCTGTCAACCTGCGTTGTATAGGTAATGAAGTAATTATTAATGTGGTTGATAATGGTGAAGGTGTTTCAAATGCCGATAAAGAAAAAATATTCAATTTGTTTTATCAATCTAATAAGAATATTAAAAACAACCGAAAAGGATTTGGAATTGGTTTGTATTTGGTAAAACAATTTGTCAATCAACATCATGGCGAAGTATATTGTTATGATAATGAAAACGGTGGCGCAACTTTTGAAATTAAATTGCCTTTAGGAAAAGAACACTTTGGTGATATAGAAATAAGAGAAGATTTAAGTGATAGAACCTTGTTTTTAGAAGAAGCTTTAGAAGATAAAGTAATACAGGAAAATGTATTAGAAGCCATAGAAGAAAACAATATTGATGCGGATTTAGTTAAAGACGCTAAAAGTATTTTGGTTGTAGATGATAATCCTCAAATAAGAAATTATTTGAAGCGTATATTAGCATCAAAATATAAAGTTACTACTGCTGAAAGTGCTGAAAATGCATTGACAATAATTAGAAAACTACAACCCGATTTAATTATTTCGGATGTGGTAATGGGTGATATGAATGGAGTTGCTTTTTGTAAGCAAATCAAATCAGATGATGAGTTAAAACATATTCCTGTAATATTGTTAACAGGAGGTACTTCGGAAGATGTAAAGCTTAAAGGTGCTGAAGTTGGCGCCGATGATTACATAACCAAACCATTTGATAACGACTATTTGTTAGCGCGAATTAATGGAATTCTTACCCGACGCGATAGTGTCCAGAATTACTTGCTGAATTCCGTTACTAAAAATGTAGCAAGTCCTAAATTGTCTGATGAGGATAAAAAACTAATTGATAAAATAGTAGAAATAATTGACGCTAATCTGGATGTCGAAAGTTTTAATGTCAAAGATTTGGCAATTGAATTAGGAATGAGTCATTCCTTAGTTTATAAAAAAATTAAAAAAATCACGGGTAAATCGGTTTCTGAATTTACCAGAAATGTGCGTTTGCGAAAAGTGGCAACTTTGTTAATAACAACCGATTTGCAAATTAGTCAGGCTGCTTCGATGGCCGGTTTTGGTGATATTAAGTATTTTAGAAAACAGTTTCAGCAATTCTATGAAATGAATCCTTCTGATTTTAAAAAGAAATATCAAAACGTAAAAGACAATAAATATATTTTGAACGAGAGTTTTTGGAAATCCACTTAATTGTGTTTTTCAAACTTTAAAAATTAAAAAACTATGAATTTTAATACCAGAAAAACAGTTCTATTGCTGTTGTTGCTTTTAGGAGTTAATATGGTGCAAGCGCAGCACAAAAAAATAGAGAAAGATTCGCCAGAAAAAGTTCGTGAATTCTTTGTGTCCTCATTAATTACTATTGGTGATCCTGTTTTAGAAGCGCTGAGTAAAAATGAATTAAAAAAGAACATGCCTGTAGAAAGATCACCTGGCGCCTGGGATGATAGAAAACATGTGACTTATTTAGAAGCATTTGGTCGATTGTTATCAGGAATGGCACCTTGGTTAGAATTAGGTCCTGATACAACAGCTGAAGGAAAATTAAGAGCTAAGTATATTGATTTAGCGCAAAAATCCATTCACAATGCAACTGATCCTGCTTCTCCGGACTTCATGAATTTTGTAGTAGACCGGCAGCCATTGGTAGATGCTGCTTTTTTGGCGCAAGCCTTACTTAGGGCGCCAAAACAATTGTGGGAACCACTGGACGTTACCACTAAAGAAAATGTGATAAAAGCTTTTAAGTCGTCTAGAAAAATAGAGCCGTATCATAGTAATTGGCTTCTTTTTGCCAGTATGATAGAAGCTGCAATACTTAAGTTTGATAAAGATGAAGACCAAAAACGATTAATGTATGCCTTAGATGAACATAAAAAATGGTATTTAGGTGATGGAATGTATGGTGATGGTCCCGATTTTCATTGGGATTATTACAATAGTTTTGTGATTCATCCTATGCAATTGGATATTTTAAAAACACTCAACGAAAAAGAGGCTAATTTTAAAGCCGATTTTAAAACTGAATTGGATAGAGCCAGGCGTTATGCGGCTATTCAAGAACGATTAATATCTCCTGATGGTACTTATCCTCCTATTGGACGTTCATTAGCCTATCGTTTTGGTGCTTTTCAATTGCTGTCTCAAATTGCACTTTGGAAAGAATTACCTAAGGAAGTCGCTCCTGCTCAAGTGCGTTCGGCTCTATATACCATGATTCAGAATCAATTGAAAGCGCCGGGAACTTTTGATAAAAATGGCTGGCTTCAGATTGGATTGTATGGTCATCAACCTAACATTGGTGAAGGTTATATTTCAACCGGAAGTTTGTACTTGTGTTCAGAAGCCTTTTTAGTACTTGGTTTACCAGCTACAGATGCATTCTGGAGTGACAAATATGAGCCTTGGACCCAAAAGAAAATATGGTCAGGACAGGTTATTCCAATTGATCATGCTTCAAAATAATTAAAAAACCAAATTAACTATTATAATTATGAATTTTAAAAACTCAATTTTTATCCTAATCATATCTCTTTCTTTGATGTTTGTTAGTTGTAAAAGCAGCGCTGTTAAGAAAGAAAATGCTATAAAAGAATCTAAAAAAGAAGTTCTTGCTATTATTGATAAAGTAAACAGTCGTTGGCAAGATACACATCCTGAATTGGGTAATGCTTTTTGGAATGTTGCGGCTTATCATACGGGGAATATGGAAGCGTATAAGGTTACTAAAAACAAAAAGTACTTGGATTATTCTTTGGCTTGGGCCGAAAAAAATCAGTGGATGGGAGCCAAATCAACTAATAAATCGGAGTGGAAATACAATTATGGGGAAAATGACAAACATGTATTGTTTGGCGATTGGCAAATATGTTTTCAAACCTATATTGATTTATACAATTTTATGGGGGGAAAAGATGCTTATAAGATTGCCCGCGCTAGAGAAGTTATGGAATATGAAATGAGTACTGCTGCTAATGATTATTGGTGGTGGGTTGATGGTTTGTATATGGTTATGCCCGTAATGACTAAGTTGTATAAAGTTACGGGAAATGAATTGTATTTGGAAAAATTGCATGAATATTTAAGTTATGCAAATTCTATTATGTATGATGATGAGGCGAAGCTATATTTTAGAGATGCAAAGTATATTTATCCAAAACATAAAAGTGTGAATGGCAAAAAAGATTTTTGGGCCAGAGGAGACGGATGGATTTTTGCAGGTTATGCTAAAATTATTCAAGACTTACCTGATAGTGCTAAACATAAAAAAGAATACATCAATAGATTTAAAGACATGGCAACAGCCTTGGCTAGCGCCCAACAGAAAGAGGGTTATTGGACTAGAAGTATTTTAGATCCGGAACATGCTCCAGGACCGGAAACCAGTGGAACAGCATTTTTTACCTATGGATTTTTATGGGGAATTAATAATGGTATTTTAGATAAAGCAGCTTATTTGCCAGTAGTGGAGAAATCATGGAATTACTTGACTCATTTTGCACTTCAAGCAGATGGTACTGTAGCTTATGTTCAACCTATTGGTGAAAAAGCCATTCCAGGACAAGTAGTCGATAAAAATTCCACAGCTGATTTTGGAGTAGGAGCATTTTTATTAGCTGCTTCAGAGATGTATCGTTTTGTGAAATAAAGTTTATGATTTGAAAATTGTCATTTTATCTACTGTTTTTAATAATCAACTCTATTGAGTTTAGATTGTTTTAAATTTTTTAAAAAATATTTTTATGAATAGAAAATTCATCTTAGTAATTATAATTTGTTTTTGTGGTATTCTTCAAATGATATCTCAGGAGAAAACGGTGCTTAGTAACGTCGAAAAATACAAACAATTTGGTTTGGTATGGGGACTTATAAAGTACCATCATTCTGAAGTAAGTAAAGGAAATTACAATTGGGACGACATTTTCGTTGAAAATATTGACAAGCTAGAAGGAGTACAGACACAAACAAATCTTGATTCTTTTTTATTAAATTTTGTTGTATCAGTCAAAGAAAGTAAAATAAAGACCGATACTAATATGGATAATGTATTCGCCAAAAATTTTGATTATAAGTGGATAGAACAGTATTCGGGCAATAAAGAACTTTATACCAAGTTAAAAAAATTAGAAAACAATACAAGTATAGGTAGCTATTACACTTCAAAAAGTGGAATCCTGACTTTCGAAAATGAGAAAGGATTTAAAGCATTTGACTATAAAATAAAAAGCCATAGGCTATTAGAGTTATTCAGTTTTTGGAACGTCATCCAATATTATTATGTAAATAAATATTTGATGGACAAAAACTGGTTTAGTCAGTTAGAATATTTTGTGGATGATTTTTCAAACGCCAAGACAAATCTTGAGTACGAGCTGGCAAAAACTAAATTAATTGTATCTCTAAATGATTCTCATTCCTATTATTTTGCCAAACCGGTTTCAGATTCTCTATTAAAATTTAAGCCGCCATTTGAAATCAAGATTGTCAATGACACTTTAGTAATTACTGGCATATTAAATAAATTAGGAAAAAAAGATAATTTGAAATTAGGGGATTTGATAGTGGAAGTTAATGATATGGACATTAAATCATTTCAGAAGCAAAAGATAGGGGCAAAGTTTTCTTCATCAAATGATTCTTATTTAAAAAAGTGGGCCAACAGATGGCTAATGCGAAATACCAAAGATAGTATTAAGGTGAAAATAAAAAGAAAAGATTCTGTTACTACAAAATATATTCATCTCTATAAGACTTTTGACGACAAGGATCATTCTTCGCTTCCTTTATTTTTTTATAAAAAAGAATGGCAACTTATTGATGATAATATTGGTTATATAAATTTAAAAACAATTTCTAAAGAGGATATTAAAAAAGCTTTTGAAGCATTTTCTAACACAAATGGAATTATAATAGATTTAAGAAATTATCCTAAAAATATTTCAGGAGATGATATTACAAAATACACTTATCCAGATAGGGAAGAATTTATTAAGGTTCTATCGCCATTAGGAAATAGACCTTCATTGGCAAGCTTTGGTAAGCCTTCAATTAGTATTATCATAGATCCTTTTAAAAGTGGTGGTAAAAACTCAAAATACTATAATAAAAAGATTGTTTTATTAGTAGATCATACCACTCAAAGTAAGGCTGAGTATATTGGAATGGCTATTCAAGCATCTCCTACTTGTATAACTGTAGGTGAAAACACAGCTGGTTCTGTAATGAATATTGCCATTTTTAAACTACCTGATGGGACAGAGTTTCGATTCACTGTTCTGGGTGGATTTTATCCAGATGGAACAGGAGTTCAAAGAAAAGGATTGAAAATAGATCACTATGTTAAAGAAACCACTTCAAATTTCACTGAGGATCAATATATTCTTAAAGGGATTGAATTAATAAAAAAATAAGAATATTTAGTGTAATTAATTAGTAACTTAATTGATGAAAAAGTGATTTTTTGATAAAAATTTCACAGCTGATTTTGGAGTAGGAGCATTTTTATTAGCTGCTTCAGAGATGTATCGTTTTGTGAAATGATTTGAATAATAGATTTTATAAAGTTATAAAAAGCTAGTGTTTTTTAAAAAAAAGCACTAGCTTTTTTTTAACTTATGTTTAAGATATAGAGAATGTTCAGGATTTTTGTTGATGTTTTTCAATTCTTAATTAATTGTATATTATATATAATTATTCTTATTTTTTTTAATAGGATGTAAAAATACAAGCTTTTATTTACTGTAAATGCGATTTTACCCCTTTATAAATACCATAATCTCCCCTATGGAATATCATGCTTTGGCTAGATTTGTAATGTGAATATTATGTTAATTTTTTGTTGCTTTGTTTTTTCCAAAATAAAGAGCATCTGCTAAACATTTTATTTGCTAACTAACAAATTATTAATTAATTAAAATTACAACCAAACATGACAAACTTTATGAGGATGAAAAAAGCTCCTGATTATGTATCTGGATTTGATTTGAAAAAGAAACTCACACTATTTTGTGCCTTGGTTTCTTTGTCTCAAGTACATGCGTACAGTATTAGTTATATAAGTATTTCAGGGCTTGAAAATGTACAACAACAAAAAAGTATTAGCGGTCAGGTTAATGACGAAAACGGGATGCCTCTTCCCGGAGCTACAGTATTGGTAAAAGGAACTAAGATAAGTACAGTGACCGATTTTGATGGTAGGTTTACTTTGCAGGTAGAATCAAATTCTGTTTTGTCCATTTCTTTTATAGGTTATCAGACAATGGAAGTAGCTGTAAAAGATAAAAGTACAATTAATGTTAAATTACAAAATGATGCCGCTTCATTAGAAGAGGTTGTGGTAGTGGGTTACGGAAAAATGAAGAAAACTGATTTAACAGGCTCGGTAGTTCAGGTGAAACCGGATAATTTGGCCAATCAAAATCCGCAAACAGTTCAAGATGTCCTGAGAGGAGTTCCTGGACTACAAGTAGGATATTCTTCTGATGCGAAAGGAGGAGGATCTTTACAGGTTCGTGGTCAAACATCGGTGTATACAGGTGGAGGACATAATTCCCCCTTGATTATTTTGGATGGGATGCAGTTTTATGGAGAACTTTCTGAAATTAATCCTCAGGATATTGGTCAAATCGATATTTTAAAAGATGCTTCAGCTACGGCTGTTTATGGATCTAAGGCTGCGGCAGGAGTTATCATTATTACAACTAAAAAAGGAAAATCAGGTAAGACTCTTATTAGTGTTACTTCTAATGTTACGGCAAACACTAAAAGTGCTTATCGGGATGTGTATTCACCAGAAGGCTATAATAAATACCGTGAAGATTGGGAGACTGCTAAAACTTATGGTGTTAATTCTGCAACAGGTCAATATGAAGCTTATGTTGCTGCTCAGGCAGGTCAAGTGGGGTATTTTTCTAATCCGAATGATTTGAGTAAATATGGAATTACTCAGGAACAATGGTTAGCTTATCAGCCAACATCTCAAACTCAGGGTAAAAGTTTAGCTGAAGTTTGGGGACTTCGTTTAGGTATTCAAAATGGGCTGTTATTGAATAATTTTGTTGCAGGAAAAACTCATGATTGGTATGATAGTACGTTTAGAACCGGTATTAATCGTGATTATAATGTAAATATTTCTGGGGCAAGTGATAAGGTAAATTACTATATGTCTTTAGGATATTTAGATGCAGAAGGGGCTATAAAAGGGAATGATTATTCGGCAGTTCGTGCTAATATGAAACTTAATGGTAAAGTTACTGATTGGCTTGAATTTGGTGGAAATGTCAATTTTCAGGATCGTACTGATGGTGACATTAGCGTAGGTACCGGTACGAATTATTGGGACGCAAATATGATGCGTAATAGTCCTTATTCAGTTTTTAAAGATGAAAACGGTAATTATGAAAGACAGCCAATGGGTTCCACAATTGGAGGTTATAATTATTATTATGATCGTCAATTTCAGGAATTAGAACGTGGTTATACTATTTTCAATACCATTTTTAATGCTAAAGTAAGTTTGCCATTGGGGATAACCTATTCCTTCAACATTTCGCCACGTTATCAGTTTTATCATAATCGTTTTTTTCAATCAGCCGGAAATGTTGGTTTGAATCCAGCTAATATTGGAGTAGATAGGGATAATGGTAAAAATTTTGATTGGAACATGAATAATAACATTACTTGGGATTATACATTTAATAAAAAACATCATGTTATAGCTACTTTTGTGCAGGAGGTTGAGGAACGTCGTTCCTGGTTTGATGAAATAAATGCTCGAAATATTCAACCTTCAGATGCATTGGGATTCCATAATACATCTAATGCAACTCTTGCTAATAGTTCGTTTTCAACTTCTGATACCCATCAAACAGCAGATGCTTTAATGGCAAGATTGTTTTATTCTTTTGATAATCGTTATATGATTACCGGTACAGTTCGTCGTGATGGATATTCAGCTTTTGGGGCTTCTAATCCCTATGCTACTTTTCCTTCTGTGGCCGTAGCTTGGAATTTTACTAAAGAAAATTGGTTCAAATGGGGTGCAATGAGTAGTGGTAAATTACGTTTGTCATGGGGTAAAAATGGAAACAGATCATTAGCTGATCCTTATATTTCTTTGGCTAATTTAGGCTCAGGAACAGGAGCAACAATGGGATATGTTGATTCTTCAGGGAATATAGTTGATGTTAAATATTTAGCAATAGATAGATTAGCAAATCCTAATTTACAATGGGAGAAAACAACATCGAATAATATTGGATTAGATTTTGGATTCTTAAATGATAGAATAACAGGAGCTATTGACATATATAAGTCAGCGACTCATGATATGATTATGAGTCAACGTTTACCTGGTTTTTCAGGTTTTGGATCTATAGCTACCAATCTTGGAGAAGTTGAGAATAAAGGTTTGGAGTTGAGCATTAGTTCAACTAATATTAATCAACCAAATTTTGAATGGCGTACATCAGCTGCGTTTTCATACAATAAAAATAAAATAAAAAAATTGTACGGAAATATGGAAGCTATATTGGATGAAGGAGGGAATGTTATTGGACAAAAAGAATCAGATGATAAAAGCAACGGGTGGTTTATAGGTAAATCTATTTCTGAAATTTGGGATTATCAGGTTATAGGAATTTGGCAAAAAGATGAAGCTGCAGAAGCTGCAGTTTATGGGCAACGTCCGGGTGACCCGAAAGTAGCTAATAATTATACAGCTGATGATGTGAATGGCAAACCTACTTATAATGATAAAGATAAAGTTTTCTTAGGTCAGACTGCTCCTCCTATTAACTGGTCATTAAGAAATGAATTCAAGATTTATAAAAATTGGGATGTAGCTATTAATATGTATTCTTACATGGGACACAAATCATTGGATGGGAATTATATGAATAATTATAATTCAGGAAGTTTATATACCAATAATTATAATCCGTTTGTAAATCCTTATTGGACAATTGATAATCCAACTAATGATTGGGCGCGTTTGGATGCCAGAGGGCCAGCTGGGGCTGGAACTAACAAATTGTATAACCGAAGTTTTATTCGTTTAGATCAAATTTCTATAGCCTATACATTTCCTAAAGAGTTTACAAATCGTTTAAAAATGAAAACTGTAAAAATTTATGGTTCTATTCGTAATGTAGCTACTTGGTCAGCTGATAAGAACTGGAAGTATTTTGGAGATCCCGAAACAGGAGGTTTAGCTACGCGAATGTTTAATTTAGGTTTTAACTTAACGCTTTAATAATTTATCGTCATGAATCAATATATAAAAAATAAAATAACGAAACTAGTTCCTTTGGTTGTTTTGGGAACTTTGTTAACTTCTTGTTCCAAAGATTTTTTGGAACCGGATCCACTTTCTTTTTATGAACCAGGAACCACTTTTTCTACAGAGTCTGGTTTACAAGCTACTTTAGCCATTGCAGACAGAGCTTTGAGAGGGAATTATATTCACTATAATTATGCTAATAATAGTGTTCCAATTGGTACAGAGTATGTTTTTTCTGATATGGCTAAATATGGAAAAACGGATGCCAGTACAACGGCTGCTGATTATGCGAATATTATTGTTCCTACTGGTTCTTTTGCTACAGGAACCAATGATGGAATTTATTTAGGTTATTATTGGGATGAAGGTTATAATGGAATTAAATATGCTAATACTGTATTAACATATATAGATAAAGTTCAGAACTTGTCAGAAGCAGTTAAGAATAAGTATATAGGACAAGCTTATTTTCATAGGGCTTACCGTTATTTAAATCTGGTATATCAATTTGGAGATATTCCTTTAATTACTAAAATTTTATCAGTTCCAAAGCAAAATTATTATTCTACTAAAAAGGAGGCTATCATTGAAATGATAACAGCCGACATGGAAAAGGCGGTAGAATGGGTTCCGGAACAATCAGCATTACCATATTATGGATTGGTTAATAAGGGGGCATGTCGTCAGTTGTTAATCAAATGCTATTTAGCATCTGGTAGATTTGCAGAAGCCGAGGCGCAAGCGGATATTTTAATTAATCAATCAGGTTATTCATTGATGCAGAGTTCTTTTGGAACTTTTGATCCGGGAGGTAAACCTGAGACATGGCCTATTACCAGAAATGTAATTTGGGATTTACATAGACCTCAAAATAAAGTTATTGCGGCTAATAAAGAGGCTATTATGATTATGCCTAATAGCGGAGCGCAGTCGTTTTTAGGGTTTGCTTCAATGCGTATTTTTGGACCGCTTTGGGCTTCAGGAAATCTAAGAACTCCGGACGGTAAACAGGCAGGTTTGCGTATTGCTTCTAATAATGCTAATTACAATCCGTTGTATGATTATAATAAGGCATTTGGACGCGGTATTGCGACCATTAGTGCTTCTTATTATTCACAAGTTCCTATGTGGGTAGTAAATGGTGTTGAAGATAAGCAGGATTTGAGACATAACAGTACCATGGGGAATTGGGTAAATATGGAAAATTTAAAATATAATGATAAGTCGTCTACTTATTTTGGTCAAAATTTTAGAATAAAAGAAGGAACAACCTTGTTAGCAAAAGACACCATTCGCGATTATTTTGATTTTCCTTTGTATAAAATTTATCTGCATGATGTTGTACAGGAAGCGAATCCAAGTTCGACTGATTTTCAGGGTGCTACTACCGGAAGTGTAGCTCATATGTATTTGTACCGTTTGGCTGAAACGTATTTATTACGTGCTGAAGCACGTTTTTATCAAGGGAATGTTGTAGGGGCAACTCAGGATGTAAATGTGATTCGTCAAAGAGCTGGTGCTTCTCAAATGTATAGTACTGTGACTATTGGTGATATTTGTGCTGAAAGAGGGAGAGAACTCTATCTGGAAGAATGGAGAAATGTGGAGTTA
This sequence comes from Flavobacterium sp. ST-158, assembly GCF_058309975.1. Lineage (NCBI taxonomy): Bacteria > Pseudomonadati > Bacteroidota > Flavobacteriia > Flavobacteriales > Flavobacteriaceae > Flavobacterium > Flavobacterium sp. ST-158. Next base: position 1,084,724 of record NZ_JBZEEN010000001.1, read on the forward strand.
AAGCGAATTTCTCACTGTTTAGCTATAAGTGGGAAACTTGATGAATGGGGGAATACTTATAGTTTAAGTAATTGGGATAAACAAGCGGGGACTGATAATACAGGAGGTAGTTACTGGTGGCAACGAATAGTGCATTATACACTTTATAACAAATATCCTAATGGGATTGTGGTACCTAATGGTACAAAAAAATATACAATGGACAAACGTAATGCTTTCTGGCCTATTCCTAATAGCGCTATAACAGCAAATATTAAGGGACAGTTAAGTCAGAATTATGGATACGATGGTTATGATGCGAATGTTAAAGTTTGGGAAAACTGGGAAGATGCTGTTGCAGACGAGGATAAAATTGAATAATGTTTTTAGTTTGTTTATTAAATAGGAAAAAAAGGGGCGTAAATTTATTTTACGCCCCTTTTTAGTTGTATATGAGTTCCGTTTTTTATAAAAAAATGTTAATGAATAAGGTCTGAAATTTTGATTAAGGATTTTGAAGATGCCAGTATTGTAAATGTAAATTAGCTTGTGTTTTTAGTCTCAAAAACGGCTTAGTTTAAGTTGAAATAATTGTTGATTTTGCTAAAGTTATAAAAGAGTTACGGTTTTGTGTGTTTGTTTTTTTTTAATGTTTTGGGTATTTAATTATTTAGTGTTTTTTTTTAAGTAGCTTTTTTTATAAAACTAATAAAATTAATGTGTTTTTGCTTGTAAATACGGATTTGCCCCTTCTTTAATATTGTAATTCCCCCCTTTAAACTATATGTCTTCACTTAGATTTGTAATGTGAATATTATGTTAATTTTTTGTTTTGATTTTAATCAATACAATTGAAACATCTAATGAACATATTGTTTTCAAACTAACTAATTATTAATTAACCAAAATTACAACCAAACATGACAAACTTTATTAGGATGAAAAAAGCTCCTGATTATGTATCTGGATTTGATTTGAAAAAGAAACTCACACTATTTTGTGTCTTGGTTTCTTTGTCTCAAGTACATGCGTACAGTATTAGTTATACAAGTATTTCAGGGCTTGAAAATGTACAACAGCAAAAAAGTATTTCAGGGCAAGTAAATGATGAAAATGGAATGCCGCTTCCAGGAGCTACAGTTTCTATCAGAGATACAAAATTAGGAACAATAACTGATTTTGACGGGAAATTCACTTTGAAGCTAGATGCTGATTCAAAGTGGTTAGTGGTTAGTTCCATTGGATATCAAACTGTTGAATTGCAAATAGGAAATAAAACTGAATTTAAAGTACAGTTGAAACCTAGTTCGGAGGGATTAGATGAGGTAGTTGTGGTAGGTTATGGTACACAAAAGAAAACTAGCTTAGTAAGTGCCATAACTACTATTCCAGTAGGTGAGATTAAAGGTCCTTCAAGTAATCTTACAACAATGATGGCTGGAAGGGTTTCTGGTATGATAGCTTATCAAAGAAGTGGTGAGCCGGGATCAGATAATTCAGATTTCTTTATTCGTGGTTTAGGATCCTTTGGTGCCGGAAAAGTAAATCCATTGATTTTGATAGATGGGATTGAATCTACTACTACAGATATGGCTCGTTTGCAACCAGATGATATAGAGACTTTTTCTGTTTTGAAAGATGCTTCAGCTGCAGCTATTTATGGTGCTCGTGGTGCTAATGGGGTAGTTTTGATTACTACTAAATCAGGTAAGTCCGGTAAATTAAAAGTTAGGTTTCGTCAAGAGAATAAAATTTCCAGTAATACCCGAAATTTTAAGTTTGCAGACAATATTACGTACATGAATTTAGCTAATGAGGCTGTATTGACTCGTGATCCAATTGGTATTTTGCCATATTCACAGATTAAGATAGACAGAACGGCTGCAGGAGCTGATCCTATTTTATATCCAAATAATAATTGGATTGATCAATTAATAAAAGATTATACATACAATCAGGGGTTTAATATAAATCTAAGTGGTGGATCTGATAAGGTGCAATATTTTGTAGCGAGTACCTATAATATTGATAATGGAGTGTTGAAAGTAGACAATTTGAATAATTTTAATTCTAATATTAAGCTTCGTAATTATTCTTTTAGATCTAATGTTAATCTTAAGTTAACGCCTACTACAGAAGGAATTATTAGATTCTATGGTCAGTTTGATGATTATACTGGACCATTAGGAGGTATTGATAATAATGGAAATTGGGTTGGCGGAGGTGCCAATATTTTTAATAAAGCTGTTTGGTCTAATCCTGTAGCTTTTCCAGCTAAATACCCAAGAGAATTGCTTCCATATATTGAACATCCGTTATTTGGAGGTGCGGTTACAGGAAATGGAAGTACTACTTTATTGACTAATCCTTATGCTGAAATGGTAAGAGGATATATGGTTACTAAAGCGTCCACTATTCAAACCCAGTTGGAATTGAAACAAGATCTTAAGGGGATTACTCAGGGATTAAGTGCAAGAGCGATGGCTTATGTGAGAAGATATTCTTCCTATAATGTTTCCAGACAGTACAATCCTTTTTTCTATAATGCAACAATTAATCCTGATACCGATGAGATATTTTTAAACTTACTAAATCCGGGAGGTGAAGGTTCAATAGGAATTCCAGGAACAGAATATCTAAATTATAGTGAAGGGAATAAAACTCTTAAGTCAGAAATTTATCTTCAAACGGCTATTAATTATAATAGAACCTTTAATGAGAAACACGATGTTTCGGGAATGTTAATTAATATTCTGCAAAATGTTGAATCAGGTAATCCAGGAAGCCTTCAAGCTTCATTGCCTTCCAGAAACTTTGGTCTTTCCGGACGTTTTACTTATGGTTATGATAGGAAATATTTAGCCGAGTTTAATTTTGGTTATAATGGATCAGAACGTTTTGCTAAAAATAATAGATATGGTTTCTTTCCTTCAATAGCATTGGGATATGTAGTTTCTGAAGAGAAATTTTTCGAACCCTTACTTGATGTAGTGAGTAATTTAAAATTCAGAGCTAGTTATGGATGGGTTGGTAATGATCAAATAGGAAATGCAGGTGATAGATTCTTTTATTTATCAAATGTTAATTTGAATGATGGTACTTATGGAGCCAGTTTTGGGGATCTAAATGGTTATTACCGTAATGGTGTTTCTATTTCAAGATATGCAAATGATAAAATTAGTTGGGAACGTTCCAAACAAATCAATATCGGAATGGATTTGACATTATTTAATTCCATTAATATTGTTATAGATGCATTCAAACAAACCCGTTCTAATATTTTACAAAATCGTTCTAATATTGGTTCTACTTTAGGGCTTGCTGTAACACCTGCGACCAATTTTGGGGCTGCAGAAAGTAAAGGTTTAGATATGTCTATCAATTATAACAAACACTTTGGGGAAAATTGGTTTACAAATTTAAGAGGAAATCTAACGTATTCAACCAGTAAAATATTAAAGTATGATGAAAATTATTATCCGCCAGAATTAAGTTATTTGTACCGAAAAGGAAATTCGATTGCTCAAAATTATGGATATATTGCCGAAAGACTATTTGTTGATGATCAGGAAGCAGCTAATTCGCCAAAACAATTTGGGGTTTATGGAGGAGGAGATATCAAATATAGAGATGTAAATGGTGACGGGGTGATTTCCTCATTAGACAGAGTACCTATCGGATATCCAACTTCTCCTGAAATTATTTATGGTTTTGGAGGTACATTAGGTTATAAAAAATTTGATTTTAGTGTTTTCTTTCAAGGTTCTGCTCTTTCGTCTTTTTTTATCAATCCACAAAATATCTCACCTTATGTTGTTAATGGAGGTGCTCAAAACGGATTATTAAAGGTTATTGCTGATAGTCACTGGTCTGAAGATAATAGAAACTTATATGCGTTTTGGCCAAGATTGAGTGATACTTTTATTGAGAATAATAATCAAACTTCTACCTGGTGGATGAGAAATGGGGCTTTCTTAAGACTTAAAAGCATTGAGTTAGGTTATAATGTGTCAAAAGAAATTTTAGATAAATTTAAAATTTCCAGTTTGAGATTATACGCAAATACAACGAACCCTGTCGTGTTTAGTAAATTTAAGTTATGGGATCCTGAAATGGGGGGAAATGGTTTAGGGTACCCTATTCAGGTAACCTACAATTTTGGGATATTACTTGATTTGTAATGAGAGAATATGATAAAGGCATAAAAAAAATTAATCATGAAAGAAAATAAAACCATAAAAAATAGATCAAGAAAATCTATTACGCCAATAGTATTATCACTTATTACTTTATTTACTATAGGTGCATGTTCAAGTGATTTCTTGGATGTTATTCCTGATAATGTACCTACAATTGATAATGCTTTTAAGCTAAGAAATGAAGCAGAGAAATATTTGTTTACCTGTTATTCTTACTTGCCTAAAGATGGAAGTATTTATAATAATCCCGGATTTTTAGGTGGGGATGAAATTTGGATTCCATATAAAACGTCTATTACAAGTGATGTTTTTGAAATTGCTAGAGGAAGTCAAAGAAGAGCAAATCCTTATTTTAATGTATGGGATGGGAATTATTCAGGAGGAGGTCCTGGTGATAATTATCGATTGTTTACAGGGATACGTAATTGTAATATTTTTTTAGAAAATGTAAGTGATGAGTCTAAAATACCTGATTTGAATGCTGTTGAGAGAAAACGATGGATTGGAGAAGTAGAGTTTTTGAAGGCGTATTATCATTTTTATTTGTTAAGAATGTATGGGCCTATTCCTCTTATGAGAACCAATATTCCTATTGATGCTCCTGAAGATCAAATTAATGTAAAAAGAGAATCAATAGATGAATGTGTTTCTTATATAGCTGATTTATTAGATGCTGCTACTGCAAAGCTGCCAGAAGATAATGCGCTTGTACCAACAACAGAAGCAGGAAGAATAACAAAAACAATTGCTTTAAGTGTTAAAGCCAAATTATTGCTGATGGCTGCCAGTCCATTGTTTAATGGGAACAATGATTACGCTACTTTAGTCAATAATGATGAGACACCATTATTTAATGTAACATATGATGCAAATAAATGGAAATTAGCTGCTGATGCTGCTTTAGCTGCAATTGAATCGGCCGAAGAGAATGGAAAAAGTTTATATGTTTTTCCTCAATCACCATTTACTCTTTCAGCGGGTACTATGACCCAAATGAGTATTCGTCAGGCAGTGTGTGAAAGATGGAATTCTGAAATCATTTGGGGTAATTCTAATAGTCAGACTTCCGATATACAGAGATTAGCGATGCCTCCTTTGGACCCTGCACATAATCATAACGATGCCAGAAAAATTCTTTCTCCTCCACTTAAAATTGCCAGAATGTTTTATTCTAAAAATGGTGTACCAATTAGTGAAGATAAAACATTAGATTTTTCAAATGACACAAAATTACGTGTTGCAACAAATGCAGAAAGATTTAATATAAAAGAGGATTTTGTTACCGCAAGAATTAATTTTGATAGAGAGCCACGTTTTTATGCTGATTTAGGTTTTGATGGAGGAGTATGGTATAAATATGATAGTCCTTCAAAATCAGATGATGGAACAGTTTGGGGATTAAAAGCTAAGTTTGGTGATCCAGCCGGAGCTACACATTCTTTTCATATGAACGTAACAGGTTATTTTATAAAGAAATTAGTGGATTGGAATCAGATTACGTATACAACTGGTGGTTCGTTTTATAAAGGGTATGCTTGGCCAGAAATTCGTTTGGCTGATTTGTATTTGATGTACGCTGAGGCATTGAATGAATCTGAAGGACCTTCTGCAATTGTCTATCAATATTTAGATCGCGTTAGAACAAGAGCTGGGTTAGCAGGAGTAGTTGAATCTTGGACGAATTTTTCTTCAAATCCATCTAAACCTACTACTCAAGCAGGTCTTAGAGATATTATTCATCAAGAACGATTAATTGAATTGGCATTTGAAGGGCATCGTTTCTGGGATTTGAAAAGATGGAAATTAGCTACTCAAAATTTAAATGCACCTATTACAGGTTGGAATATAAAAGGTACTGATCAGACTTCATATTATCAAGAATTAACGGTTTCTCAACAACAGTTCGTTGCACCTAGAGATTATTTCTGGCCAATCCCTGAAAGTGCAATGATTCAAAATCCAAACTTGGTTCAAAATTTAGGGTGGTAATTTAAAAATATATAGTTATGAATTGGAAAATAGTACATAGAAGCATTTTTGCAATAATGATAACGCTGTTAGTTATTGGTTGCGAACAAAATAATTTAGAGCCTTTAGAATATAACTCAACGCCTCCTGGACAGGTTGAGAATGTTACTGTTGAAAATTTGCAGGGTAAGGCTAAATTAACTTACTCATTACCTTCAGACCAAGATTTATTGTATGTGAAAGCAGAATATACTCTTGCCACCGGGCGAAAAATGGAAGTAAAATCTTCTTATTATAATAATACACTTACCGTTGAAGGTTTTGCAGATACAGAGGAACATGATGTTAAAGTATATGCTGTAAATAGAAGTGAAACAGCCTCAAAACCGGTTGTAGTAAAAATTAAACCATTGGAAGCCCCAATTTGGAATGTTTATAGAAGTATTCAAACTGGTGCTGCTTTCGGAGGTATTTATGTTACAGGGAATAATGTTACGCGTGAGAATCTTTCTATCTTGGTGATGCAAAAAGATGTACAGGGAGATTGGGTTGTTAATCCCAAAAGTATTTATACGTCAACTGATGTAATTAATAAAACAGTGAGAGGATTTCAGCCTGTAGATCAGGAGTTTGCAATTACAGTTAGAGACAGATGGTTAAATACTACTGATACCATATTTACAAGTATAACACCTTTAGAAGAATTTGCCTTGCCTAAATCAGGTTATAAGCACTTTCCTTTACCTGGTGATACAAAAACACATCCAACAGCTATTCCTTCAGGTATGTGGGATGGAAATATTATGGACTGGCCAAAAGTATTTCTAACAGATGGTGCCGTACCAGGACAACATGTGGTAACTTTTGATACAGGAGCATTGAAAAGAATGAGTCGTATCGTAATTTGGGATTATCCAGAATATTTCAATGGTAGAACTTATTATTATACAGGAGATTTGAAAGAATTTGAAATTTGGGGTTCAGCAAATCCAAATCCAGACGGTAGTCTGGATGAAACTTGGGTTAAATTAGGGAACTATAATGCAGTTAAACCTTCTGGTCTTCCTTTCGGTGAACAGACAGCAGAGGATTATAATACTGCTGTAGCTGGATTCAGTTGGGATTTTGATCCAACAGCGCCACCTATTAGATATTTGAGAATTATTTCTCTTAAAAACTGGGGAGGAATTGGAACTATGGCTATTGGTGAAATTCAGGTTTATGGTGCTAATTAATGTTTAATTCGAAAAAACAATTGTTATGAACAAAATAAAAAAATATGGTTTACAAACCATAATGCTAGTAATTTTATTAGCTGGTTTGTGGTCTTGTTCGAGTATGGACGATGGGTATAAAGATTTTATTAAAGATGGTGAAGTCTCTTATACAGGAAAAATAGATTCCTTGCACATCTATGGTGGGAAAAATAGAGTAAATGTAAAAGGATTAATTATTTCTGATCCAAAAGTGACTGAAGCACGCATTTTTTGGAATACGGGAAAAGATTCTATAGTAGAGCTTGTTAACAGAACATCAGGTATAGATGTTCTGGATGTTACTATTAATGGTTTGGATGAGAATATTTATAATTTTGAAGTTCGTACCTATGATAAATTAGGGAATAAATCAATTCCTGTGTTTATGGTTGGTAGTGCATATGGTGAACGCTATGAAGCTACTTTATTGGCAGACATAATGAATAGAAATATTAGCACAGGGATTAGCACAGGTACAACGCTTAATGGAAGTCTTGAAAGTTTAAATGATTATACTGAAAAAGCATCATATTCTATTCTTACTTATACAGCTACTAATGATACGCAAAAGCAATTAATTATTCCGTCAACCCAGAGTGTTTTTACTATAACTGATTTTAAATCAGGTACTGATATTCACTATAAGACTGCTTATAAACCAGAAGAAGGCGCCATAGATGTTTTCTTTACACCTGAAAAATCTTTTTCTACTCAGATTGATGTGACCAATACCTATTTAGTTAATGCTGATTTTGAGACAAATCCTACTGGTGCCGATATAGGTACTATGATTTATGATGTACCAGGATGGACTGAGGTTCCTGTTGCAGGTACCACAAATGATTTTCAGAAGGTGGCTACTGTACTCTATGGAAGTGTTACAGCTGGTTTAGATACAGCTCCCAAAGCAACAGCAACAGGAGGTATGGCTCTTTTGGGGGTTAAGAAGCATTGGGGACCGGCTGATACTTATGTAGAACAAACTTTAACTCTTCCTGTTGGAACATATACAATTACTTGGGAGTCATTTGTAAAGCAAACTACATCTAGTGCATCTAGTATGATGGGGTATGAGATGGATGGTTTGGGTATTTATGATGGTTTTCCTTCAACTACAGATACATGGAAAAATCATAGTTTAGTATTTAAGGTTACAACACCTAAGACTGTGAAAATTAGAATGGGATATAAGAAAACTGCTAATACAGGTGGAGGCAGTAGTCCAATTCTTTTTGTAGACAACGTTAAACTTTTACAGGCTAAGTTATAATTAATTACAAATTTTTAATTTACATAATAAAAGTCTAAAAAATATAGAGGTAGTATAGTATTTTACGATACTATACTGCCTCTTCATTCTCTTTCTTTACTATATCAGTGTAAATATTTACCCTCAATAAATATTGGTGTAAATTCTATGTTTTTTACAAGAATATATTGAGTCACTATTTAGAATTTTGTAGATGACTATACTTTTATAGTTTGTTATAACCTTTAATGTATTATCTTTTTTTGAGAAATGAAATATTTACAATCGCAATAAATTTAAAGTGTAATAAGAAGGCGAATAATTCATTTACATACTAATAATCCCCTTTTAAAATATTAGAATACCCCCCTTTTAGCCTAATGCGATAGCCTAGATTTGTATTAATATACTTGTCAATTAGTGAGCGTTACTGTTGATTTTTGTTGCTAAATATCTAAAAGTAGGTAATTGTAATTTGGTAAAAATATTAATCTAAATAAATTTTGTATGAAAAAAAAATACACATTTTTATTATTCAACTTATTAGTTTTAGCATTTAAAATTCATGCTCAGGCTCCAAATTTTCCTGTCAAAGGCAGTCTAAGTTCGATATTGAGTGGTACCAAGACTTATAATAATGGTTCAAATTTGGATGTGTTAACATTCCCGTTAACTACCCAAAATGAATTTACGTTAGAGTTAAAAGCGATAATAAATGCAGCGCAGGGTAGAGGATTGGATGTTGAATTTCAAAATTCTTTAGGACTTGGATCAAGGACTTCTTTAGATAAAACGAGTTTCAATAATTCGTCTTCATTGACAGCTTTTGAAAATTTAAGTATGTCAGTTGATAATAGTCAGGAACAAACGTATCGATATGCTGTAAAAGATGGAGCTGTAAGTATGTATCAGGATGGTTATTATTTAGCGACAAAGAGTTTAGTCTTTCTAAATAATAATGCTATGAATAATACTCTGGTATACGGAAGTGATAATTTTTTAGGTAAATGGGCAGGTACTGTTGGAAACAATTCGGGAAAACCAAATGATTATGGCTGGTCCAATACTTCAACGAGTATTCCTTGGAATACATCAAATTCAGGTAGTGGAGTACGATATTTAGATGTGACTTCGGGACATACTTTTGAATCTGATGGAACTGCCTATAACGGAAGAATTATGTATATCCGTTGGGATAACGGAGCTTATTCTTCGTCAACCTATAGTTATCCAATACAATTAGAATCGGGATTTCAATATGAGTTTTCCTGGATATATGAATATGTTTCAAATGCAGCTCCTGGAGCCAAAATGAATGTTGCAATAGCATCGTCTCCTGATGGTTCTGGTGTTATAGCTTCTAAGACTTTTGTTACCGGAAATGCTACTAAATTGCGAAAAGGAGATTTATCTTTTGTTTCTCAGGTACAAGGAACTTACTATTTAACTATTACTGGTGATGCTGCTCTTTTTGGAATTGGAGAATTAAAATTAAAATCATCCAATTTAATGAATACCTGGGATGGTTTTGAAAACGATAATTCAGCAACTCCTTCAACATATGGCTGGACAAATACTTATAATGCTCTGCCTTGGACAACTTTAAACGCAACTTCTGGTGTTCGTTATATGGATGTTACTTCAGGACATTCTTATGAATCTGATGGTTCCACTTTCAATGGACGTCTATTATATTTGGATTGGGACAATACAGCATATCAAAATTCTGTCTATGCCTTTCCAGCTACACTTAAAGCAAATGTAAATTATAATTTTTCCTGGATTTATGAATTATTAGCTGGAACTTCAGGTGCTACTATGACCGTAGGGGTTTCGGCTAATCAAGATGGAAGCTCTCCAATAGCAACTAAATCCTTTACAACGGGGGATATAAATAAACTAAGATTAGGTGAGTTTTTATTTAAACCTGACAGTGATGGAACGTATTACATTACTCTAACAGGAAATGCCGCATCATTTGCAATTGGAAGATTAGGAGTTAAAGAAGCTATAATGGCACAAATAGTTGTTGGGAAAAATTATGTTAACGGAGCAGTTGATATGATTGTTAATTCAATCACTTTTGATGATAAGGCTTATGCACCAGAAAAAATTGTTGCTCCCTCAACTACCATTTTAGAAATTTCAGATAATAAAAGTTTTGCTGCATTAGCAAAATCAAAAGTCGTTTTAAATGGATCAGGTTCTTTACGTTTAAAGAATGTTTATAGTCCATTAATTAATTCAACAATAGATTTAAATTCAACGGATGCTAGTATATATTTTGAAAATATAAAACCATCCGATGTTGTAAATACATATCTAAAATATATTACAGTAAAAGATGCTGCAGCAAGTAATGGTGTTAATGTAGATGTTTCCAGAAGTGGTTCAGGGACTATTGTTACTCCTTATTCAGCTGATTATATGCCATTAGAAGTTTTTACTGAAGAAAATTTTGGAGGAACTTCTAAGCAATATGCAACAGTTACTCCTCAATATGATTTAGGTTCATTTGATAATACCATTAAGTCTTTTAAATTAAAAAAAGGCTATATGGCTACCTTTGCTTCTAATGCAGATGGAACGGGGTATAGTAGGGTTTATGTGGCTGAAAATCAAGATTTAGAAGTTTCAGTTATGCCTCCTTATTTAAACGGAACGATTTCGTTTGTCAGAACCATGAAATGGCATGAGGTCTCAAAAAAAGGATTTGCCAGCGGCAGTAATGAATCACATGATGCATTAAATATTTCTTGGTTTTACAATTGGAATTCCGGACTCGATTCAACTCCTAATAAAGAATATGTTCCTATAAGACAAACGCAATTTTGGCCAGGATTTGAAGCCGCATATACAAAAGAAGGATATACACATTATTTAGGTTTTAATGAGCCAGACCGTCCAGACCAAGCCAATTTGGCTGTTCAACCTGCTATTGATACCTGGCCCGGTCTTTTAAAATCAGGGTTGCGATTAGGTTCTCCGGCTACGTCAGATCCGTTTAATCCTTGGATGGGAGATTTTATGGCTAAAGCTGAGACTAAGAATTACAGAATTGATTATGTAGCACTTCATTGTTATTGGTATAAATCGGCCTCGCAATGGCAAGCTGATTTGCTAAACATATACAATAGGTATCACAGGCCTATTTGGATTACTGAATGGAATATTGGAGCAAACTGGACCGGGAATAGTTTTCCAGATGGTCCAACCCTGCTTACCGATGCCAATGCAACGAAGCATAAAAATGACTTAGCAGCCGTTTTGAATGTTTTGGAAACATCTGATTATGTGGAACGTTATTCTATTTACAATTGGGTAGAGGACGCCAGAGCGATGTATGTAACCATAAATGATGCATTTAAATCAAGAAATCCTAATTGGGCTAATTATCAGTGGCTTAAAACAGCAACAATAATTTCAGGTTCTGTAGAAAGCGGTAGTTATGATGTTTTAACTCCTGCAGGTGACTATTATGCGAAAAATGCTTCTGCAAAAGCTTATAATCCGGCTAAAGAATATGTGCCTACCTGGACACCTATTGCAGAAACCTTGAGCTATGAATTAACATCAGATTATAAAAATATTACAATCAAGTGGCCTGGAGTTAATCAAGATTTAGTCAATAAATATATACTGGAAAGAAGATTAGATGGGGAGACCAATTTTTCTGTTTTTTATGAGTCATCACAATATTCAGTAATTAAAACAAATGATGTTGTTCACTCCAAAGCGGAATATAGAATTAAAGTAATAGGTAAGGATGATGTGGCTTCAGCGTACTCTCCAATAATTACTTTTATACAAGCTACAATTCCATCGACCCCAAATGATTTAAAGGCTGAAGCAATTTCTACAACTTTAATAAATTTATCTTGGTCGGCAGTAAATACAGCAGAAGCTTATAATTTAAAAAGAGCCACTACAATTGATGGTGTTTATGAAAATATTGCTGAAAATCTAACTGAAACCAGTTTTCAAGATGCTAACTTGACAAAGAATACGACTTATTATTATAAAATAGCCGCATTAAATTCAGGTGGCGAAAGCGATAATTCAGCTGCTGTAATGGCAAAAACTTTGGATTTAATTGTTCCTGAAAAAACGGCAAATCTTATGTTAGCTTCAGGAGATGCACAAGTGAAATTAAAATGGGATATGATGTATGATGCTCAGTTTTATGTTAAACGGGCTACTTCTCAATTAGGTCCATATACAACTATTGCTACATCAGATTCAAATAGTTATACTGATGCTACATCTGCTAATGGTACAACGTATTATTATAAGATTGTAGCTTTTAATGATGCTGGAGAAGGAGCAGAGTCTGATGCCTTGGTTGCAAAACCAAATACGGGTCAGCATAGTTATTATGATTTTAATGAAAGTGGACTTCAAAGCCCACTAGATCAATGGGGGTTTCATACGGCAACATTAAACGGAAATGCTTCTTTAAAAGCAGGAAAGTTTGGAAATGGCTTGTTTTTAGATGGTTCTGCTAATGCGTATCTTAATATTGAAGCCGGTAATGTTAAAGATTTAACCAATTTTACCATTAGTACTTGGTTTAAACTGGATGAGAGTAATAATTGGTCTCGTATTTTTGATTTTGGTACAGGAACGAATGCTTATATGTTTTTAACAAATAAAAACGGAGCTAATGGTATGGTGCGTTTTGCAATTAAAAATGGAGGTGATGAGCAGCAAATCAACACTTCAGTTGTTGCTCAAACGGCAGTTTGGACACATGTTGCAATAACGCTAAACGGTTCTGTAGGTATTCTTTATATCAATGGTGTAGAAGCTGGACGTAACAACACTATGACTTTAAATCCATCAATGCTTGGTTTAACTACGCAAAATTATATCGGGAAATCTCAATTTAGCGATCCTTATCTAAAAGGAATTGTCGATGATTTTAGAATTTATAATAAGGCTTTAGATGCAACTGAAATCACAGCATTATTCAATACAGTTCCAGCTGTTTTAGATGATGATAATGATGGTGTTCCTAATAGTTTGGATTTATGTCCAAATACACCAGTGGGTGAAATCGCTGACGCTAATGGATGTTCAAGTTCGCAAAAAGACTCAGATAAAGATGGAATTAAGGATAATGTAGATCAATGTCCCAATACTCCGTTAGGGCAAGGTGTAAACGAAAATGGTTGTTCAGGTAGTCAACTGGATGATGATAATGATGGTGTGCCTAATAGTCTGGATTTATGTCCAAATACAGCTAGTGGTGATTCAGTAAATGCTAATGGTTGTTTTGTACTTCCAACAGATAATTTTACAATCACTCAAATAGGAGAAACTTGTCCAGATAAAAATAATGGTCAGATAATAGTAAGTGCTAAAGCTTCACATACTTATGTTGCAACAATAAATAATGTCACTAAAAATTTTACTAATAATAGCTTGACTATTTCTGATTTAGCACCAGGTGTTTATCCAGTATGTATTACTATTCAAGGACGAACATTTGAACAATGTTATTCTATAGAAATTCCTGAGAGTACTGCTATAACTGGAAAAACAGTGTCTAATTCGGACAAAGTCTTAGTCGAAATTCAATCCGGAACAGCACCTTATCAAGTTGTGGTAAATGGTGTGGTACAATTTGAAACAAACAAGACAAATTTTGAAGTGAAAGTGGCTACAGGTGATTTACTGGAGGTAAAAACAGCCAAAGATTGCGAAGGAGTTTTTGCTAAGAAAATAACACTTTTTGATGTTGTTAGCGCTTTTCCAAATCCAACTACAGGACAATTTGAAATTGATTTACCTACCAATGATACTACCGTTACCATAGGGATTTATACGGTTGATGCTAAGTTGATTTCTATATCGAATTATCCTATCGAAAACGGCAAAGTTCGTTTGAATTTAGAGAATCAACCATCAGGAATTTATTTTGTAAAAATTCAATCCAATCCTGAGGAAACCATTCAAATTATAAAGAAATAAAGAGTAATATGATGAAAAAGATAAGTCTATTTATATTTAGTTTAGTTGTTTTTTCTTCTTGTAGTAGTGGTGGTGACGGAGGGTCAGATGATCCTTCAACACCTGTTAATAATACTGCTCCAACGACTCCAACTTTGAGTTATCCTACTAATAATTTAGTATGTATTAGTAATACAATCAATTTTGAATGGAATGCAGCAACAGATGCTCAAAATGATGCTATTACTTATCAGTTACAAGTGGCAACTGATAATGCTTTTACGCAGAATTTAAGTTCTTCCAATGCTACAACTTTAAGCAAACAACTTACTTTAAACAAGGGCAAGCTCTACTATTGGAGAGTTAAAGCTACAGATAGTAAAAATGCTTCCAGTAGCTATTCAACAATCTATAACTTTTATACCGAAGGTGAAGGTGTTGTAAATCATGTTCCATTTGCACCAGTTTTAGTTGCACCGGTATTAAATACTGTTCAAACAAATGCAAGTGTAAATTTAAGTTGGACTGCCGTAGATGCTGATGCAGCTGATGCTTTGGTGTATGATGTTTATTTTGGAACAACCAATCCGCCAACAGCTAAGGTAGCTACAGCAATTACCTCAAATTCCTTTTCTGTAAATACAACAACGGCTACTACTTATTATTGGAAAGTTGTGGTTAAAGATGGTAAAGGAGGGGCTACTGTTGGTCAGGTATGGAATTTTAAAACGAATTAGTTAAAAATAATAACATCTTTTTTGCTAATTAAAGGAGGAATTTTGATAGAAAATTTATTTAACATGAAGTCCATCACTTTTAAATTTTTGGTTTTAGTAGTTGCTTTAGTACTGCTATCTGGTTTTGTTTGTAAAAACCAAAAAATCCCTAAGTATAAGGGGTATAAATTAGTTTGGAGTGATGAATTTAATGTACATGGAGTTCCTGATACAAAAAATTGGAATTATGAAATTGGTTTTGTACGGAATCAAGAGGCACAATGGTATCAAAAAGAAAATGCCTATTGTCAAGATGGTTTTTTAATTATTGAAGCTAGAAATGAAAATAGAGTTAATCCTAGTTTTGTTTCTAAAAATCATCGTGATTGGGCAAAAAGAAGAGATTCAATAAAGGTTACTTCTTCTTGTTTAATCACCCAAGGAAAGCACTCTTGGCAATATGGACGATTTGAAATGCGTGCTAAAATTCCAATCAAAAAAGGAATGTGGCCAGCCTTTTGGACTTTGGGTGTGCAAGGAAATTGGCCAGCTAATGGAGAGATAGATATAATGGAGTATTATACTGGGAAAATTTTAGCAAATACTGCATGGAAATCAAAGAAATCTGATACCGCTTGGGATAGCCAAACAGTTATGCTAAACCATTTCAAAGATGAATTTTGGGCAGATAAATTTCATGTTTGGAGAATGGATTGGGATGCTCAGGCTATTAAATTATATGTAGATGATGAATTGCTTAATGAAACTGATTTAAAAGAAACAGTATATTCTGTCAATCAAAAGATTCTTCCATTTCAGCAACCGCATTACATCTTATTAAATCTGGCAGTGGGAGGGATGAATGGAGGTGATTTTACAAGTGATAATTTACCTTCAAAATACATGATTGATTACGTTAGAGTGTATCAAAAAAAGGAATAATTAAAATTACTGATAGGGTTCTCGGTAATGCTTCTGTTAATGAAATTTAGATTTTTTAATGAATAAATAAAATTATAAATATGAAAAAAAGTATTGATTTGTTTGTACTGATGTTACTCATAGTATTTTCTTGCTCTTCTGGAAGTTCCTCAGGCGATGACTCAGTTATAGAAGAAAATAATAATAATGTTGGAATATTGGCAACATTAAAAACAAACGAGGCTGAAGATATTGCTGCAAGACAAGCTGTTGTTTGGGGTATGCTTGAAGATAATGGAGGAAGTAGTGTTACAGAGCGTGGGGTATGTTATGGAACAACTACTAATCCTACTTATGAAGGAACCAAGAAAATTGCTAGTGTAACTAAAGGGTCTGGGGAGTTTAAAGTAGATTTAACGGATTTAGAAGGAGCTACGGTATATTATGCAAGAGCTTATGCGGTAAATAAAAAAGGGGTTGCTTATGGTAATCAAATTAATTTTAAGACTAAAGATTTAGCTTCTCCATTGTTGGTTTTAGGAGCTATAAAAGTAGCTGGAGCTCAAGATTTGTTTCTTGATGTTGAGTTGAAAGAACACGGAGATTTAACTATTCAAGAAATAGGATTAGTATATAATACAACGAAAGAACCTACTGTAGCTAATAATAAAATAGCTAGAGTTGATG
Organism: Flavobacterium sp. ST-158; assembly: GCF_058309975.1. Taxonomy (NCBI): domain Bacteria; kingdom Pseudomonadati; phylum Bacteroidota; class Flavobacteriia; order Flavobacteriales; family Flavobacteriaceae; genus Flavobacterium; species Flavobacterium sp. ST-158. The sequence goes on from NZ_JBZEEN010000001.1 coordinate 1,101,651, forward strand.
TGGAATCTAAATTTAAACAAAGAATTACTAATCTAATTCCTGAGACTTTGTATTATGTCAGACCATATGCTGTAACTCCTAATGGTATTTTATATGGCGAAGAATTTGAAATTAAGACAATAAAAAAAGGAAATTTTACTTATTCTTTTAATGCAAATGGTGCAGATCAGGCAACAATAGATAGAATTAAAGCGGCATTTGATTTGGCTACAGCTTACTATAATAATTTTACGTCAATTGTAAAACATGTAACCGTAAATTATTCTCCAGGAACTCCAACCGCCGATGCTACTTTTGCTGGTTGGATTAATATGGGTTCAAATGCAGCTTATCAAAAAGCAGGAACGGCTATGCATGAAATGGCACATACGGTAGGTGTTGGTCAACATGCTAAATATTGGGAATTAATGGTTAATGGTAAATGGCAAGGTAAGCGCGCTAATGAAATTTTACAAATGATGACAAATGATCCACTCGCTTATGTAAAAGGAGATAATACACATTTTTGGCCCTATGGTATTAACGGTTCATGGGAAGATGACGGTTCTGATTCTCTTTATATCATGAATGCCTTAATAGTGCAAGGTATGAAAACAGATGGTATGCCTAGTAATTAAGGTTAATCTATAGCAAGATTCTTATATTTAATTCAAAGCATAAGTTCAGTCCTTTATTCAAAAAATAAGGTGCTGTGTTTATGCTTTCTCTATTTTATCTAGTGGCTATTTTTAAAAACTGGTAGGTAGTGGTATAGTTTATTGAGGTTTATTTCTATTTTTGCTTTCTCAACCAACATAAATAAAAATAAACCAATATTTGTATGTCAACATCTGAAAATAATTCTCAATTACAATCTGCCGTTGCAAGTTCTTATGTATTAACTAATAAAAAAGGGGCACAACTTACAGTAATTCCTTTTGGTGCGACTGTTACCTCATTAAAAATTCCAACTAAGAATGGAGAGTTGATTGACGTGGTCTTAGGGTTTGATACCGTAGAAGCTTATGAAAAATCATTTCAATTAGAAGGAAAACCTTATTTGGGAGCTACTGTGGGCCGTTATGCTGGTAGAATTAGTGAAGGAAAATTTGAATTAAACGGAAAATCGTATCAATTAGCCATTAATAATGGAATTAATTCTTTACACGGTGGAATTGACAATTTTAGTCAAAAAAACTGGAAAGTAGACGCAGTGAATGAAGGGGAAAATCCTTCGATTACCTTAAGTTATATAAGTGCTGCTAACGAAGAAAGTTATCCAGGCGAACTTTCGGTAAGTTTAACATATACTTTGACCGAAGAAAATGAATTGATTCTGGATTACAAAGCCACAACTACTGAAGATACCGTTATCAACTTAACACATCACAGCTATTTTAATTTGGACGGACATCAATCGGATGTAACTGGACAGGATTTGGTGGTACATGCACAAAAAGTGGTAGAAACCAGAGAAGATTGTATTCCTACAGGAACTATTCTGGAGGTGGCTAATACGGTTTTTGATTACCGAACAGCTAAAAAATGTCCTCAAAATATCGATAACACTTTTGTAGTGGAGAACAATGACGAAGTAAAAGCGACGCTGTTTAGTCCAAAAACTAATTTAAAAATGGACGTTTATACCGATCAGCCTGGAGTTCATATTTATGTGGGCGGAAATTGCGGTCCTGATTTAAAAGGGAAAGAAAATGCAAGTTATCATGCTTTAAGCGGAATTTGTTTTGAAACGCAAAATTTCCCTGACGCGCCTAATCATCCTAATTTCCCAAGTGCTATTTTGAAAAAAGGCGATGTTTACACGCAAAAAACTGCTTATAAATTCGAATCTCTGTAAAGAGTTTTTATCAAAATAAAAGTAACACTATACCAATTTTTAACTAATGAATGATATTTTAATTAACAAAACTGCGGCTTCTTTTAAAGAAATCTTTGGTAATGAGCCGGATAAAATAGTTCTTTCTCCAGGAAGGATTAATATTATTGGAGAACATATTGATTATAATGACGGTTATGTTTTGCCTGCGGCTATCGATAAGATTATTTGCTTTGCTTTTGCAAAAAACAATAGCAATACTTCCAGAGTAGTAGCTTTAGATCTTAACGATGAGTTTGAAATTGATGTTACGGCTGAGGTAAGTTTAGACAAAAACGAATGGACAAACTACATCAGAGGAATTATTAATCAGTTAAAAATAAACGGATTTAAATTTGAAGGTGTAAACTGTGTTTTCAGCAGTAATATTCCTGTTGGTTCTGGGTTATCTTCTTCGGCGGCTTTAGAATGTGGTTTCTTATTCGGGATGAACGATTTGTTTAATTTGAATATCAAACCAATCGATATTGCCTTGTTGGGCCAAAAATCAGAACATTGGGTAGGAATCAAATGCGGAATTATGGATCAGTTTTCCAGCGTTATGGGGCAGGAAGACAAAGTGATCAAGATTGATTGCCGCACATTAGAATATACCTATCATGATGCCAACTTTGCTGATTATTCGTTGATTTTGTTTGATTCGAATGTAAAACATTCGCTAATGACTTCGGCTTATAATGAAAGAAGACAACAATGTGAAGAAGGAATTGCTATTGTAAAAGCGAATTTCCCGGAAATAAAAAGTTTCAGAGATTGTACAGAGCAAACCATTATTGACTTGAAAGACAAAATGAGTCATGACGTTTTCAGACGTTCTCTTTTTGTGGTAAAAGAAATCAACCGCGTGATTCAGGCTTGTGAAGCTTTGGATAATGGAAATATTGAATTCTTAGGTGAATTGATGTTTGCAACGCACGACGGTTTATCTAAAGATTACGAAGTAAGCTGTGAAGAGTTGGATTTATTAGTGGATCTAGCTAAAGTAGAAGCTGCAGTTATTGGTTCCCGATTAATGGGAGGTGGTTTCGGAGGTTGTACAATCAACTTAGTTAAAAAAGGACACGAGCAGGAAATTAAAGATAAATTCTCAAAATTATATACCGAAGCTTTCGGAATCGAATTGAAAATTTATGACGTGAAAGTAAGTAACGGAACATCACTATACACTAAATAATGACTATGAGACAGTTTGATATCAATGAAGATCCGCATAGAAGATATAACCCTTTAATAAACGAATGGGTTTTAGTTTCACCACACAGAGCTAAAAGACCTTGGCAAGGACAAAAAGAAGCGGTGAATACTGTTGCGTTACCAGAATACGATCCAGAATGTTATTTGTGTGCTGGAAATGTTCGTATGAATGGCGAAAAAAACCCAGATTACAAAGGTAGTTTTGTTTTCGAAAATGACTTTGCTGCTTTAAAACAAGAACCAATTGCTTTTGAAGGAAATGAAGAAGGAAGTTTCTTTAAAGCGCAACCAGAAAGAGGAATTTCAAGAGTAGTGTGTTTTTCACCAAGACATGATTTGACTTTACCTGAAATGGAAGTAGATGGTATTGTAAATATTATTCAAACTTGGCAAAGAGAATATACTGATTTGGGTAACATTGATTACATCAATCACGTACAGATTTTTGAGAATAAAGGAAGCGTAATGGGATGTAGTAATCCGCACCCGCACGGACAAATCTGGGCACAGTCTTCATTGCCAACACAGGTTCAAAAAACACAAGATAGCTTGAAGGCTTATTTCGATAAAAACGGAACCAATCTTTTACAGGATTATTTGCAACAAGAATTATTGAAAAAAGAGCGTGTGGTTGTCGAAAATGATCATTTTGCTGCGATTGTTCCTTTCTGGGCAATCTGGCCTTTTGAAACGATGATTATCAGCAAACGTCATATTACTAAAATCACTGATTTTACTGCGGCTGAAGTAGCTTCTTTTGCTGTTATTTTGAAGCAATTAACTTCAAAATATGATAATCTTTTCGAAACATCATTTCCTTATTCATCCGGAATTCACCAAGCCCCAACAGACGGTGAAGCCCATCCGGAATGGCAATTTCACATGCATTTTTATCCGCCATTGTTGCGTTCGGCTTCAGTAAAAAAATTCATGGTAGGTTATGAAATGATGGGAGAATCTCAAAGAGATATTACTCCAGAGAAAAGTGCTGAAATGTTACGAAATTTATCTGAAGTACATTACAAACAAAAATAACTAAGATTTTGTTTTATTGTCACACTGAGCTTGTCGAAGTGTTTATTTTTAAACAAAGGTCTTCGACAGGCTCAGACTGACAAAAAACATTTTTAATAAAACTTAAAATTATGAAAATACTTGTTACGGGAGGTTTAGGTTTCATAGGTTCGCATACGGTAGTCGAATTGCAAAATGAAGGTTTTGAGGTAGTTGTTGTAGATAATTTATCCAATTCATCGGAAGATGTTTTAAAAGGAATTGAAGCTATAACAGGCAAAAAACCACTTTTTGAAAAATTGGATTTAAGAGAAAAAGCATCGGTTCAGGATTTCTTCAAAAGACATGCTGATGTAAATGGTGTGATTCATTTTGCGGCTTCCAAAGCAGTCGGAGAAAGCGTAGGAAATCCGTTGTTGTATTATGAAAACAACATCAGTGCCCTTGTGTATATATTGCAGGAATTGGAGAAAAAGGAAAATGCTAACTTTATTTTTAGTTCATCTTGTACGGTTTATGGTCAAGCCGAAACAATGCCTATTAATGAAAATTCTGCAGTACAACCAGCCATGTCACCTTATGGAAACACCAAACAAATAGGGGAAGAAATTATTACTGATGTCGCTAAAGTAAGTGGAATTAATGCTATTTTGTTGCGTTATTTTAACCCAATTGGAGCGCATCCTTCTACCGAAATTGGCGAATTGCCTTTAGGAGTTCCACAAAATTTAGTGCCATTCATTACACAAACCGGAATTGGATTGCGTAAAGAATTACTGGTTTATGGAAATGATTATCCAACTCCGGACGGGACTTGTATTCGTGATTACATTCATGTGGTGGATTTGGCTAAGGCGCACGTAGTGGCTCTACAGCGTTTATTGAATAAAAAGAATCAGGATAAAGTAGAGACTTTTAACCTTGGAACAGGGGTAGGAAGTTCTGTTTTAGAAGTAATCCAAGCTTTTGAAAAAGTAAGCGGTCAAAAATTAGCGTATCGTATTGTAGACAGAAGAGAAGGTGATGTTACCTTGGCTTATGCCGATACCACTAAAGCTAATGATGTATTGGGATGGAAAACCCAATCTACACTGGAAGAAGCGATGGAAAGTGCGTGGAAATGGGAACAAAAAATAAGAAGTTAGTCTTTTAAGGATAGCTGTTAAAACAATTAATAAATTTATAAATAATAATAAACTATGAGCTCAAGTCTCGAATTTGCAGATTATGCAGTCTTTATAATCTATTTTCTAATTGTATCTATTTATGGATATATTGTTTATCGCAAGCGCGAAAAAAACGAACACGATGCTAAGGCGTATTTCTTAGCGGAAGGAACCTTAACATGGTGGGCTATTGGAGCATCACTTATTGCTTCTAATATTTCAGCTGAGCAGTTTATTGGGATGAGTGGAGAAGGTTTCTTCTTAGGAATTGCTGTTGCCGCTTACGAGTGGATTGCTGCGATTGCTTTAATTATCAT